>CAYWRN010000034.1:0-2061 GCA_964461095.1 uncultured Gammaproteobacteria bacterium | reverse complement strand
AAGCATCAGTTGCTACTTGTGCAACTGTAGATACACTTCCAGCTGACCCAGCAGATGACAGCTACTTAATTGTATTCCGAGCAGTTGCTTAAGTTTTCATTCCCTACTTCTCTCAAAGAGGAGTTGGGTGTTGAGAATTTAATAGTTAATTTTAAACAAGATGTCAAAAACAAAGAATAACATTAGAATACCCAACCCAACAGAAGGTGTTATAAGAACAGCCCAATTAGACGACTCTGTTTCCCCAGAAACATCTGTTGAATTAGCCGTTAATATGAATTTTGATAGAGTCGGTACAGCTCAAACAAGACCAGGTGTTTCTACCTACGCAACAACATTAGGTGGCGAGGTAAAATCACTTGGGAAACTATCAATACAAGGTTCAACCCCACAGCACAAATTATTTGCACAGGTTGGTAAAAATATATATGTATACAATGGTTCAAGTTGGGTAAATGTCAGAACAACAACATCTGACAATAAAGCTAGGTTTTCCCAGTGGTTAAATTATTTATTTATGGTTAATGGAGTTGACCCCTTACAGGCCTCTAACGGTGGTAACTTCTCAGCAGTTGCTGACATTGTTCCATCTCCAGCAATACCCGTTGGGGATTTCATTCAGGCTGGTTTTGATGGTAGGATTTGGGTTGCCAATGCAACAAATGATGCGTTGTACTTCTCTGACATTGTTCAATTTACCCCACCATCAACGTTTGTTGTTACTTATGATGAAAATAATTTCATAGAAAAGTTCTCTCCACAAGACGGTGAATCAATTACTGGGCTTATCAGGGTTCCACGAGCACTTCTTTTATTTAAGCAAAACCATATTTACAGAATTTATAGTGCGACAAATATTGATCCATATCCAGCTTATAATGTTGGAACATATTCCCAAGAATCAATAGTTCAAACAAAAGACGGTGTGTATTTTCACCACCCCTCTGGTTTTTATCACTTTTCCTATGATTCACAACCTGTTGAAATATCTAAAAGAATATCTGATTTTATTAAAGCCATACCAAGAGGTAATTATGAGAAAATTGTTGGTATTTACGATAACTTTGATTCAATTAAATGGTACGTAGGCTCGGTTAAAGTTGGGGGTACTACATACTCTAATTGTGTTTTAAGATACACAATATCTACACAAGTTTGGACGGTTTATGATTATCGTGGTTTTGACATTACAGCATTAATAGAGTATGACGATGGTTCAAATATAAACCAGGTGGCTGGTGGAAAAACAGGAGTTATTGCTTCCTTGGATTCTGGTGAAACTGATTTGGGTAATGAAATATACTATGAATTAATAGATAGATATAGAAGCTGGTCAGATATACCCGCTTACGTTCAATCAATTACGGGAATGTATGTTGTTTCGGAAAATGGTGCTGGTGGTCAAGTTCAATACCAAAAACAAAAATCTTGTCCAAATGAATGGAAAGACATAGGCAAAATATCAGAGAACGAAGTCACGGTTTTCCCCAACATTGAAACTGATGATTTTAACCACATAAGATTTCGTATAAGGGGTTACACCAGGGGTGAACCTGTTGTTTTTGAGAGTATGGGAATTTTATTATTACAAGAAAAGGGTTTAGATCAAAACTAAAATGAAATTATCTGAATTAAATTTTAATAGATATTTATACAAGGATTTAGGAGCCACAGATGAAATAGATTCTTCCCTTTTGGCGTCTAATTTATTTGATGAAAATAAAAACAAACTATCATCCGGTGACACTGCTTATGATTTAAATTCAAGCTCTTTGTTATTAAATGGTGGTGTAATTGCACCATCAACAATTACTTTTGATAAAATAGGTTCAGTTCAAGCAGATACAATTATAGGTTCAATTGTAGCAGAACAAATAGACACAATTACCGCTGAGCAAATAACAGGTTCAATTACATCAGAACAGATAGATACAATTACTGCTGAACAAATAACTGGTTCAATTACATCGGAACAAATAGACACAATTACCGCTGAGCAAATAACTGGTTCAATTACATCAGAACAAATAGACACAATTACCGCTGAGCAAATAACAGGTT
>CAYWRN010000033.1:1766-2681 GCA_964461095.1 uncultured Gammaproteobacteria bacterium | reverse complement strand
CCAGTGGGGGTGGCAGGTTTGGGATCGGTACAAGTAGAAGAAGTAGAACTGCTTTGGAAAAGGACAGTGCCCTCTGAAGTTGAAACAGTAGCAACTCCAGGGCAAGGATTATTGGCTACACCTTTACTGGGAGTAGTTTGACACCAAGAACCATCGGTTTGCTTGGACCAAGATGTTATTTTGTCTGAATTAGGGTAAGAAACTGCTTCTATGGTCTGATTTAGATTATCAATTAGATTGACAGTATCGCCATCGTTGTTTAAATAAGCTGATGTAAATTCTAGAACATAAAAAGATTTAGCATCTATGGAAACATTAACAGATTTGGCTGTGGCAGTATTATCTTTAATTTTCCAACCGGAGAGAATTACGGGAAAATCGTTATTATTATATATTTCTACCCACTCTTTACCTGGATTAGAAACATCAGGCATAAATTCTGATAAATAGACTCCCGTTGTGGGATTGGTGACGCTGGGTTGCCAGGTGGAATTAGGCGCACAGGTAAAATTTAAATTAATATCAAAATTGGTCGATAAATTTTGATAATCGTTTCCGGCAGACTCCGGAAAAGATATAGTCCAGAATAAGTTTTTGGTTGAACCTATGTCTACTTGGCCAAGATTTAGATTGGTAAAAATAAGAGGGCCGGAATATAAAAGGGAAGATGAGCTAGTAATAGATAAATTTAATCTGTCACTACCCTCCAAAAGTAAATCATCGCCAGAGTTTTTAATGGTTTCGGCCTTTAAAAAACAGGGATTGTCAGTATCTTGATTTTCAACTGTTATCAAGTGAGGTGGATTGGTTAAAAAACTAGGAACTATATTCTGATAGCTAAACAAAGGCAGGTCTTCCGATTTGGTGCAGGTGAGACTAGTGGGGGTAGAAGAAGCGTCATTGGGACAGGTGACG
>CAYWRN010000033.1:0-1695 GCA_964461095.1 uncultured Gammaproteobacteria bacterium | reverse complement strand
TGAAAGGTAGTACAATAGTTGACTGGATCAAGGGGGTTTAAAAGAGTTGGGTCTGGAAGTTTTTTTGGTTCAACATTTGCTGATAAATCGTGGCCGATAGTAATAAAGCAATAAACCCCTTTACCAAAACTAGGTGTGAAATTAATAGGGTTGTCTAATCCCCTATTGCTACACTCCCATTCTTCTAAATTAAAAGATGTACAAAGCTCAATATGGCTGGGGTTATCTTCAGTGATGGTGTAGTCTATGGGGAAAGTTGGATCTGTTTGAGAGTAAAGATCGGTAGTGATTTGGGTAATAGGCGGGGTGGTGTCAACATCAAAATCAGCAATAGTAATAGACAGGCCAGAAATAGTGACAGTATCAGTGTAAATGGCCTGAACAATTTTTTGAGAAGAAATGAAAGAACTAATAAGAGTAAGAATAAAAACTAGGGGGAAAATATTGCCAGAGGAAGGTGGTGTTTTTTGTTTGACCTGTTTTTCAATTTCTTCTTTGATAGCTTTTTTGATGTATATAATTTGTCTAATAATAGAAAGCAGAGCCGGTGTGACAATAGCTAAAGCAAATCCCAGCGGTGTTTTGATAAAACCGGCAGCATAACCCAAATAGGGAATAGAAAAAATGTGTTTGCCCATTACTCCAACATCAACCACATCCCAATTATCAGAGCTATCGTTGGCATCACCTTTTGTAGAAAAACGCAAAGGGTCCTTGGATTTTATTGATTCAATTCGGTGGATTATGGTGTCTTTGGGATTGTCAGGAGAGGCAAAGGCAATAATATCTCCCTCTGATAAAGTAACAGGGTCGACGGGGGTAGTAATAGATACAGAGCCGGGTTTGATAGTAGGATTCATAGAGCCGGTTAAGACAACATAAGTCTTGGGTAGACCATCTATGGGTAATTTTAAAATTGGGGAAATGATGATAAAAATGATGGCGTAAATAGCTAACCAGAATAATCTAGATAATATTTTTAGTATTGTTTTCATAAGATCCTAGTAGATTGCTCGGCTTATAGCAAAGCAATCTGTAGAAACTTAGAGATTGACCTGGGTACCAGTAATGACAAAGGTAACATTTGATAAGGTCTTCCCAGATATAGTATTGTCAGCAGAAGTCGGAACTCTGACTTCAATTTTATATTGATGAGCATTGGCTGTACCGGTATTTAATCCTGGAGTTTGACTAATTGTTTTAGTTTCTGAATTCCACCAGGCAAGGGTCCTCCAGCCCCAACTATAATTATCGCTTAAATCGGTAATATTTATCTCGACAATTTCCTTTAGGGCATTCCAATTACCTCCAGCGGAAGTTAGCTGAACAGATGGCCTTAAGTGGAAACTACCATTACTAATGTTTCTTAACCAAAATGTTTCGTTGGCATTGAGTCCGGGATACAAACTAGGAATTGAAAAACCAGACAGAGATGAAACATCGATATTGTTTAGATAATTACCATCAACATTTTCATTCATAACGTTAATTTGCAAATCGGCGTTGCCAGTAGAGACTGTTAGACCGGAAACGGTGACAGTGTCTGTAAACAAAGCGTAGGCGGCACCGGAAACGATTCCGATAGTAGCCACAATCGATAAAATACTTAGATAAATTTTTTTCATTTATTTTTCACCCCCTTAGTGTGTTTTGAATGTGTAATTTTAGTGATTATTGCCTAAAAAAAGCCCACAA
>CAYWRN010000032.1:0-2725 GCA_964461095.1 uncultured Gammaproteobacteria bacterium | reverse complement strand
ATATCCAGCACTTTGGCTAACCAACCTTTCACCCTTATATGTTTTATATACACCACCTTTTTTTAAATTAGTTACAAAATACAAGTCTTTATTCTTCCTAATAAACAAGCCACTCTCAGAAAAGTATTTTTGATAATCTACTTCTCTAATTTTTATTTTTTTTAAACTCGTTTTTTCCAAGTTTAAATAACCCTCAACACAAGACATAAACACATAGTGAAATAGATATCTATCGTCAAACTTATCTAAACTCCAATCAATTTTTTCTAGCATTTCAGCTGCCTTTAAAGAATATCTACTGGTCTTAACCAATCCATTTAACAAAAAATACTCTGTATTTCTACTTCCATACTCACCACCCATACTACCATCAGGATGAATAAAATAACTCAAAAAATCTACCAACTTTTTTATGACTTTTTCTAATTTCTTATCTTTAGTATGTTCATAAATGTCGGAAAAAAAGTGCAATAGCACGCTGGAATAACCAATATCAGCCCCTCCATATTCAGGAAACCAGCCCTCTTTGCTTTGACACTTTAAAATCTGTTTTAATCTAATATCAAAATTCTTCTTGACACTCTTTTTACCAGTTATTAGATAATATTGATAAACTCCAGCTAGTCCTGCCATCTCTTGATTAAAAGCCTGCCTTTCGATGTAAATAAGCCATCTTTGGTAAGCCAAATCAAAATGCTCTAAATATTTTTTGTTTTTTAGACCCAATTCTCTATAACTTCTAGTAACGGCGTAAAAAGAAAAAACCAAAGGAGGATAGCCATCTTCATTTGGCCAATATTCATCAAAACCACCACTTTTATGCTGATATTTGCACCAAAATTCTATACTAGCCTTAATATAATTTAAAATATTTTTGTTTTGAAAACAAAAGTTACCCAGAAAATTGTATTTATAAAGCAAGGTCAAAGTAAGAGTGTTTTGCTGTAGTATAAAAGAGGGAAAATCTCTAATCTTATAATGCCAAAAGTTTCTATCAAAGCACCCATAGGTGGGGGACAGAGGATCTCTATCCAACTGTGTCAAAAGTCTGGGAATTGTTTTTAAAATATCTAGCCTAATGCTTTCTTGTCTTTTCATACCTTAATAGTTTTTCTACTAATTTTCTATTAGCACTTAGTAAATCTCCAATAATAGCTAGAGCAAACATTTGCACCGCTCCCATAAAAAACGCACTACCTACCACTAAAGACTGTATATGGCCACGAGCTTCACTGGGTACAAATAAATAAAAATAAGCAAACCTAAACATAAATACAATTGCAGGAATAAACAACAAAGCACTAATAATCAGGAATGTTTTAAAAGGCTCATAGACTGCAAAAACCCTCAAAAGATTGGCTGTAGACCTTTTAACATGTTGCCACATACTTTTAAAAAGTCTAGAGTTTCTAGTAGGTTTATTGGTTGTAATCGGAATAGATTTAATGACCAAATCCTTTTTACCAGCCTGAACTATAGTATCTATGCAATAAGAAAATTTGGTAACCACATTTAACTCTAGCATTGCCTTCCTAGAATATGCTCTAAATCCAGACACCGCATCGGGTACATCTGTACCAGATAAATACCTAACCATGCTACTTCCCAAACTTTGCAAAAACTTTTTAATAGGGGAAAAATGTGCAATCTTTTTTGTTTGCCTATCGGCAATGACTATATGAGCCTTTTTTTCTACTATTGGCCTAACTAAATCTTTTATATACTTTCCAGGATACTGATTATCTCCATCGGTATTGACCAATATATCAGCTCTGGCTTTTAGTGCTGCTTCCATCCCATCAGAAAAGCTAACTCCAAGACCACGGTTACCCACATGAGAAATTATCCGGTTCACTTTAAATTTTTGAGCAACTTCTACAGTCTTATCGGTCGATCCATCATCTATTACTTGAATTTCAATTTTATCTATTCCTTTAATTTTCTTAGGAATATCTTTTAGTACTAGTGGCAATGTTTTCTCTTCATTTAAACAGGGGATTTGTACCACTAATTTCATTAGCTATGATAACATTTTTTTATCATTACCAAATGATTTCCAAAATCCAAAAAATTACTTTCGGGCTACTGGCAATAATTTCATCAATCCTCCTCTACTTCTACCAACAAATCAGAACATTTCAAAGCACTGAAGGTAAATTTTTAGTCACCCAAGTATTAGACGGGGATAGCTTTTTTATTGCTCCAGATCAAAGTATCAGGCTAGCCAATATTGATGCCCCCGAAAAAGGTAGATGTTATGCAGATTTAGCTACAGATTTTTTAACTGATTTAATTTTGGGAAAATATGTCGATATCAAACATTTTGGCAAAGATAACTATAAAAGAAGTTTATCTCTGGTTTATTTACCAAACGGCCAAATGGTAAATACCATTATGGCCGAAAATGGCATGGGTATATTCACCAGTACCAAAACCGATGCTAGAGAAGAGATAAATAAAATAGTAAACACAGCTAAGACCAATAAAATTGGTGTTTTTAGTGATGTCTGTAGTCAAAGCCAAAATTTAACTAATCCAAATTGCTCAATCAAAGGTAATATTGGCAAACACGATCGCAAAAAATACTATCATATATCAGGTTGTCGAGATTATGAAGAGGTTACTATCGAACTTCATCTAGGTGAACAATGGTTTTGTACAGAAAAAGAAGCCATAGAAGCTGGCTATGTAAAGTCAAAAAACTGTCCTTAAGGGATTAAGAGAT
>CAYWRN010000031.1:0-3392 GCA_964461095.1 uncultured Gammaproteobacteria bacterium | reverse complement strand
GGTTCAATTACATCAGAACAAATAGACACAATTACCGCTGAGCAAATAACAGGTTCAATTACATCAGAACAGATAGATACAATTACTGCTGAACAAATAACTGGTTCAATTACATCGGAACAAATAGGGAGTGTCTCAGCTGAGACAATTAATGGTTCCATTACGGCAGATCAGGTTGGTTCAATAAACGCTAGTGTTATTAACGGGGTTATTGTTACAGAACAACTAGCAGATAATATTATAGACAACCTGTCACTATTTGCACAAGACTTGAGACCAATTAAACAGGTAGACGTTTTACCAACACTACCAGACACAGATTTTCCAGAAGGGGCAACTGTTTACCTAACAACAGATCAAAAACTTTACAGAAACGCATTAGGTGCGTGGAGTTCTTCCGCCGCCGCTTCTGATATTACCGGTCAATTAACAGCTTCTCAAATAGGTTCAGTTAATTCAGATGCAATCACTGGTTTAATTTTAGCTGCCCAGATAGACACAATTGAGTCAAACCAAATAACTGGTTCTATTCAATCCTCCCAAATAGAAAACATTGCATCAACGAAAATTGATGGTCAGATTACCTCCAACCAAATAGAAAACATTGCATCAACGAAAATTGATGGTCAGATTTTATCTTCTCAAATAGAAAACATTGCAGTTGATAAAATTGACGGTCAGATTACTTCAGACAAGATTGTTAGTATTGCAGCTGATAAAATTGATGGTCAGATATTATCTTCTCAAATAGATAAAATTGCAGCTGATAAAATTGATGGTCAGATATTATCTTCTCAGATAGATAAAATTGCAGCTGATAAAATTGATGGTCAGATATTATCTTCTCAAATAGATAAAATTGCAGTTGATAAAATTGATGGTAAGATTATCGCAACACAAATTAGCTCGATTGACGCTGAAACAATTACAATTGGGTTAATTAAGAATAACCAGATAGATTCCGTTTCAGCCAGCAAGTTAACCGCTGGAACTATTGATGCTGATGTTATTAGTGTTATAAATTTAGATGCCTCCAATATTACCTCTGGAAGTCTTAAGGTTGGTGGAACATCTGAACCAAGTTATATCGAGCTTGCCAACAGCACAAGGGGAACAAGTGGTAAATTAAGGTGGGAACAAGGAAGCAAGATATGGGAAGATGACGATGGTTATATGGGGATAAATGCCATTGGTGGAGAACTTTATATTTACTGTAATAATTCTCAAATTGCTCTTTTTAAATACAGCGGAAAAACACAGTTTTTTGGAGATACATCTTTCCAGGCTACCGTTTACCTATCCTCTGGTAATAATACTTTTATATGGGGAAACGATAGGACCAATGTACATATCGGAACTTCTAGTTCCGGAACACTTATTTATAAAAGAGGGGGGACAACAAAAGCTGAATTTGGAAATAACTTAACACTACAAGGATATTTATACCAACCTAATGTTAATTATATTGAACTCGGTGATTACAAGTTAACCCTAACCGCAAACAAAACAGCCATCGTTCCGACATCTAGGGGATTTAATGCTTTATATTGTATGGAATCTCCCGAGGTTTGGTTTATGGATTTTGTAAAAAGAAAGAATAAATTGGACCCAATGTTTGAAGAAGTAACTACCCCACCGTATCATTACATAAAGTGTTCCGGTGGTGGGTATCAAGTATGGGGGAAAAGAAAAGGTCACGAGAATAAAAGGTTTGAAACTAAGAGTGAGGCCGAGTTCTTAGCAAACGAAAGATTTTTGAGTATGAATAAAGTTAAAAAGTAATTTGTAATTTGGTCGTAAGGTGTTATAATTAAAATAATAATAAAACAATAAAAATATGGCAAAAAAAAGTAACCAAAAAATTGAATCACCAAAAGAAAAAGCAATTGATTTTATTAAAAAAATTGATGTTTTGGCTAAAAAAATGAATATTGGTTTAAGACCAACCCTAGTTTTTCCTAATGGTGAAAAAAAATTAATAGCAAAACTCGCTATTTTTCTACTAAAAAAAGCAAAAGCTTATGTGGATATATCAATTATTAATAAAGAAAAGTAAAAACAATGAATACCTCAAACAGACAAACTACTAAAGATGTACAGGAATACCTTAACAAAATGGGGTATCCTGTTGCTATTGATGGTTTATGGGGTCCAGAAACAGAATCAGCATACAATCAAATGGTTTCTAATGCAACGAGAGCTAGTGTATCAGCTAATCCAACATTAGATCTCCAAAAAATGTTAAATAGTTACGGTTACAATTTGGCAGAAGATGGTTTATGGGGCCCCAAAACAAAGGCAGCTTATGATAGTTTCTTGAATCAAGCAAAAGAAATTCAAAGTAGTTCTTCTTTAGCCCAAGAGAAACAACCATTTAGTGAAGATATAAGGAAAGAAGAGAGAGAAAAAGCCCAAAAAGCAGCTGAGCCATACTGGGAAGAATTATCTGAATACGAAAGAGCCAACACGGAAGAAATGCTTAGACAAAGGCAATTACAATATCAAAATTTCTTGGCTAATGCACGAGAGGCTTTTCAAAAAGAAAAAGAACAACAAGACCAAACTTCCGCAGACCAAGGGGTTTTATTCTCCGGGGGGAGATACCAAAAATTACAGAAATTAGGTGATACTTACAAACAAAATGAAGATTACCAAAGATCTTTATATGGGGGTGATATAGCAGCAACGGCTAGAGATTATCAATATGCTTATGGAGATAAAGCGGCTAGAAAGTTATCTGATTATTACAGACTAGGAACAAATGTATATAACCCCAATGTAGCTAAAGGTGGGGCCAAGCAAGGTACATCTTCTCGTATTTACAAACCATCATCTTATGATTTTTATGGGACAAGGGAGAAGAGTAAATTATCAGACATAGACCAAAGAACCGCTGGGTTGTTGTGGAACAAAAGCAATAAACTGACGGGTGGGTATAATTATTATTAATTAATTTTATGGTTTTATGGCAACAATTTCAAGTATATACAATAGAAATAAGTCAGGTGTAGCTCAGTCGTTTTCAGCTTCGCCGTTACAAGGAAAAACAACTAATCCTAGTTTAAAATCACTTGTTAGTGGAATTGCTCTTCCTCAAGTAAAGACAAGATTAAAATCATTTACTGGTGATGTCCAAGTACCGGATTATTCCTTTACACCAGCACCGGATTATTCCCCTATACAGGCACCCAGTACTCAAACCGTATCACAACCTACGCCTCAAACCGTATCACAACCTACACCTCAAACCGTATCACAACCTACCCCACAAACCCAACAATCATACTCAAGTGAAATCCCAAAGGAGTATATAAATCCTGAGACTGGAACATTTTATAAGATGGAGGATTTTGCACCCCAGCAACAATATGGTGATATTCCACAATATGCTG
>CAYWRN010000030.1:0-4901 GCA_964461095.1 uncultured Gammaproteobacteria bacterium | reverse complement strand
GGTGCCAAACTACCTCTGCCTCTCTTTTTTCCCGACGCCACTAGGGCTGTTGTCAAAAGTCTGGACAGCCTTGACATCAAAAACACCAAAACTCCAGGTATTTTAGTCAACACCTACCACCTGGTTGACCAACCCGGTAAATCCACCATTAAATATTTTAAAGGTATTAGACCTTTTATGAATTGGGGTGGGGCCTGCATTTCAGATTCCGGTGGTTTTCAAATTATGTCTATTGCCAAGTCCAGTGGTATCCCAAACCCAGTCTCAGATAGGGGAGTAGTTACCAAGCACAGCAAAAAAGGCAAAACTATTTTTACTCCCACTGATTCTATTGACCTCCAACACACCCTCAAGACTGATCTTTTTGTGGTCTTAGATGATTTCACCCCACCAGGTGCATCTTTATCTCAGGCCAGGGAGACTGTCGAGCGTACTGTCAAATGGGCCAAAATTTGTAAAGACTATTTTGTCAAAAAGTTTAGGGGCACACCTGCCTCTCAAACTCCTTATCTAATTGGAGTCGTTCAGGGCGGTTATTACCCCAAACTTCGCCAGGAATGCACCCAGAGACTAGTTGATATTGGTTTTGACGGTCTAGGGTACGGTGGTTGGCCAGTTAACAAAGACGGTTCTTTTGATTATCAATCTGCCGATGTCATCAAAAAACACACACCCAATAGTTACCTACTTTATGGCCTAGGGATTGGCAAACCCGATGAAATCAAAAATCTAGTGATCCGAGGTTGGCACATTTTTGACTGTGTCTTACCCAGCCGCGATGCCCGTCACAAACGTCTTTATGTTTTTAATGCCGATTCTATTGAAAACATAAATATCAACGACCCAAAGTTTTATTCTTACTACACTCCGGACAAAGATATTTATTACAAAGACAGCCGTCCTATAAGCTTGGCTTGTGGTTGTCCTCTTTGCCAAAATTACACCAGATCATACTTATGTCACTTGTTTAAAATAGGGGACAGTACCGCCGGTCGTCTGGCCACCATCCACAATCTCAGGTTTTATTCCCTTTTAATGGAAAAGTTGCAGACATGTCTACCTCAATAACTTCCACTAATTTTCTAAAACTAGTCGTAGACTTAAAAGGCAAACACTTTCTATCTCTTTTTTTTGGTTGTCGTGTCAATGCCGCCGAATCTAATCAAATTAGCCAAATTCTCCTTAACTTCGGTTTATTACAAGCCGATGAATCATTTCAACAACCCCCAGACCTTATTATTATCAACACCTGTTCCATTACCCAAAAAGGCCAAAACGAGTCCTTACGAAAAGTTAAATCCCTAAAAAAACTATATCCTAAGGTCGTCATTATTGTTACCGGCTGTGCCTCAATTCCAGATGATTTAGATGTTTTCTTTCTTCCCAACGCCCAAAAATCCAAACAGATTATCTAAATATCACCGTTATTTATTAAACATTCAGTCCGGCTGCAATCAATTTTGTTCATACTGTATCGTCCCTAGCAAGAGGCATCAGCTTTGGTCTTTACCCATAGAAGACGCCCTTATTCAAACCAACAAAGCTCTTAGTCTAGGTTTTACTGAAATTATTATTACCGGCGTTAATTTAGACAAATATACACCCGGCCTAATAAATCTTTTACAAGCCCTTTTAGCCCAAACCAAAGTCCCTCTTATTAGTTTCGGTTCCATACCCATTAATTGCATTGATAATGATTTTATAAACTTATTTCAACAATATCCAAATCGTCTCAAACATTTTCTCCATATCCCCATCCAGTCCGGCTCAGACAAAATCCTCAAATTAATGCACCGCCCTTACACCGTCAAGAAAATAGTCCAAGTGTATAAAAATTGTAAATTAAAAATTGAAAATTTTAGATGTGGTACCGATATTATTGTCGGTTTCCCAGGTGAAACTGATCAGGACTTTCAGGAAACTTATGATCTCTGTCAACAAATTGGTTTTACTAAAATTCACACTTTTCGCTATTCGCCTCGGCCTGATACTGTTGCTGCCCAACTACCCAATAAAGTTAATAGTCTAACTAAAAAACTTAGAAGTCAAAAAATCAGGCAATTAATTAAGCACCAAACTCATTATTAAACTCACAACTAGCAACACCCATAGACTCTTTTTCACCTGGTAACATTCTTGGTGTCAAAGTCACCGTTGACCAGGTATCAGGTCTTTTCGGATCAAAAACACCAAAACAACTATTATGACCTGCACATCTGTGTACATTGTCACCAAAAAAAAGTCTAATTCCACATCCCACAACAGCACAATAAGCACTCTTAAATCCACTTTCCATCTCAAATTATATCATCTACCTACCAAACCACACTTCCATCTCGTCAAACACCGGGAAATTAAATGACACTTTTTGACCGGCAAATCTGGCATTTTTACCCCAAATGTAAGCTGATTTGACATCGCTTTTCATTTCTTTTGAAATTCTATCCACTACATCACTTAACTTTTTATTAGATTTTATAACCAGAGGTTCGTTTTTATCGGCTTCACCTGTTCTTGATTTTTTTAGGTAAACCCTTACTAGCCCTAATTTCTTCCATACTTCTTCTCTTAGTTCATCAATACCCACCCCCTTCTGGCAACTGACCATCACACAATTATTATCTCTGGCATACTTTTCTAGTTTACTTGCTTTTTTATCATCAATTAGATCTACTTTACTAATAATTTTTACTAGAGGAATATATACTCTCGATTTTATTAATACATCAATCAGCTTATCTGTCTCCTCAATTCTTTCATCAAACTGCACCACAGCATTACTGATCCCCATTTCCTTACAGACACTTATTATCGTTTCGTCAGACAGTCCCCCATATGAATTTACGACTCTAATTGCCCCTCGATCTGTTTTTCTAATACTAATCTTCGGTTTTTTACAGTTAAATCTGACCCCGGCCTCATACAACTCCCCCTCCATTTTTTCAAACCACGGTAAACGGTCTACGTCCGTTAAAAGCACCACCATGTCCGAAGCCCTAATCACTGATAATACTTTCTTTCCAAATCCTTTGTTTTTGGACGCCCCCTCAATTATTCCCGGTAAATCCAATATTTGTACTTTTATTCCCCTATATTCCATCATTCCTGGAATTACACCCAAAGTTGTAAAATCGTAATTTCCTACCTTAGATTCAGCATTGGTTAACTTGTTTAGAAGTGTTGATTTTCCTACCGATGGCAACCCCACCAACACGGCTGTAGCATCTCCGCTGTGTTTTATGGCATAGCTGACACCCCCACCACTTCCACCCATCTGTGCTCCATACAGCTCTTCTTTAAGTTTCGACAATTTGGCCTTTAGGACACCGTGGTGATGTTCTGAGGATTTGTCATAGGGTGTGTCGCGGATTTCTTTTTCCACCCTACTAATCTGCATTTTAATAATTTCTTCTTTAGTCATTTGATATCATATATTGTACCTAAATGATCAAAAAAATAATCATTTTACTATTTTTTGTTTTTACCTTCTATTTTTTGGTCCGTCGATCTGTCATGGCCAATAATATTTTTGGTCTTCATCTTACCCAAACTGAAGATATTAAAACCGCCTCCAATATCATCAATTCAGGCAATGGTGATTGGGGTTGGGCCACCATTGTCATTAGGGTAGATCAACTGAACAAAAATCAATGGCAGGACTTTTTTAACCAGTGCCGCCGTTTCCATATTATTCCTATTTTAAGGCTTGCTTCGAAATACGAGGATGGTAAGTGGATGGCACCAAGCCATGCTGATATTGATAATTTTGCTAACTTTTTATCGTCGTTAAATTGGCCAACTCTCAAAAAACATATTATTCTATACAACGAAATGAACAGGGGAGACGAATGGCAAGGTCAGGTTAGTCCCAGTCTTTACGCCGATATTGCCATTTACGCCTCTCAAAAGTTCAAATCCTTAGATGAAAACTTTTTTATCCTCAGTGGTGGTCTAGATCTGTCTGCCCCTCATTCACCTCCAAACTTTTACAGTGCCGATCTTTTTTATCAGGAAATCATGGCTAGTTCTCCTTCCTTTTTTGACTCTATAGATGGTCTGGCGTCCCATTCGTATCCAAATCACGGCTTTGTTGGTAAACCTACTGATACCGGTAGACATAGTATCAAAGGTTACCAATGGGAACTTGACTACATCAAAAATCTTGGTATTTCCAAAACCTTCCCGGTTTTCATTACCGAAACTGGCTGGCCACATCGTGAAGGTATCAAACCAGTTTCTAATTTTTATACCGCCAATACTTCTGCTAGTTTTCTAATCAAAGCTATAGACATTTGGCAAAAAGACGACCGTGTCCAGGCTATCACTCCCTTTACTTATAATTATCCCCAAGTCCCTTTTGATCATTTCTCCTGGTTAGATGGCAATAACAATCTCTATCCTGCCTATAAGCAAATTGTTGATCTACCCAAGAGCCAAAATCGTCCCAACCAAACAAACTTGTATGTCATTTCAAAGATAAATTTACCTTTGGTCTTATTTCCCGACCATACCTATCACGCTAAAGTAGTTCTTAAAAACACTGGCCAAGCTATTTGGTCGAGAGATGAAACTATTTTTTGTTTAGATCCTCAAAGTACCCAAAATATTACTTTAAATCAAATTTGTACCAACCCTGATAGCTTTACCGAACCAGGCCAAAATCAAACCTTTGATTTTACTTTTACCATCAAAAGTGACCCTGTTCCAACTAAAACTCTAATTGGTTGGCAGGGAATTGACACTTATTATGAAATCAAACCAATTATTGAGTCAGTGCCCATCTTCCGTCCCCAAACTGGTATATTCCAAAAAATTACTACATTCTTCAAAAATTTGTTTTAGTTTTTGTGCCGAGGGAGGGAATCGAACCCTCATGATATTGCTACCATAGGTTTTTGAGA
>CAYWRN010000029.1:0-5181 GCA_964461095.1 uncultured Gammaproteobacteria bacterium | reverse complement strand
ATTAGTCCTTCTTTTAAAGACTCCCTATCTATTGTTATTTTCAATAATTATACGGATATAAATAACACTATCCCCTTGACAGTCTGCAATGCCTTTAGTGTAGTCTTAATTAAGAAATAAAGTTTTATTATTTCCGTATTCTGCCACAAAATTAACATACCCTAGTTTGTCTTACCGTCAAATTTTACAATTATTTTTTAATAACAAAAAGGGATATAAAAATAAATGAAAAAAATATTAAGTTTTTTAATATGTTTAATCTTAGCCTTATCTCTAGCTAATTCGGCTTATGCTCAAAATCTAGTCCAAGATGGAAGTTTTGAAGAACCAGAAGTAACTGATCCAAATTATTGGCAAATATTTGATGGTACAGACATTTTCCCGTGGATTGTTACAGGTACATCAGCCGATGGGGATATTGAAGGTTTGGAATACCAAAAAAATGGCATATCTCTTGGCTCAACAGCTCAAGAAGGAAACCAATATGTAGAACTAGATAGTTATTATCCAGTTACACTAACTCAAGAAATAGATTCTTGTAGTAGTGGTAAATACGATGTCTCTTTCTATTACGCTCCAAGACCAAACCATTCAGATAACCAGATGGAAGTTAAATTTGGGGAGGAAACCATACTTACAGTCACTTCTCCTGAATTATTAGGCTGGAATTATTTTCAACAAGAAGTTACTGGGCCAACCGAAGACAGAGTAACCATATCCTTTAGAGAAACTGGTGCTGATGATCAACTAGGTATGTTTCTAGACAATGTCAGTGTCGAATGTGTTAATCCACCGGATGACGAAACTGACGTTTGTCCAGAAGGGTTTGTTATGGCAGAAGAACCTATGGACAGCCTAACCATTCCCTGTGGAAATGGAGAAAAAATATCATCATCTGAACTTACCGCAGATCAGCCTTATGTTCTTAAAGCCAGTGGTACCTGTTTCTGGAGACATGAATTTGATGCAGGCGGTTATTTAGGTGATGCTGAATATTGGTTAAGATACGATGGAATTTATGGTGCAGATGGTTGGACTGACATGGGTATATATTCTCTGGCTATGTGGAACGGATCAGCCGCAGTTGAAATAGACTTCTCAGATCCTGTTGACGAGATTTATCACACATACGCCAAATCATACACACCTTCAGCAACCGAACCTGTAAAATTCTTCTTCAATGATACCGCATACGGTGATAATTCTGGTTCACTTCAGCTAGATATTTATCAATGTCAAGCGGTCGATTCTGACAATGATACCGTACCAGATTCTCAAGATCTGTGCCCTGGCACCGAGCCTGATAAGCCAACCGTTAATTTGGGTACTAATCGCTATGTTTGGTACGATGACGGATATTTTACAACCTTAGTACCAGCAAAAAAGGGAAAATTTGATGAAGTCAAATCACAATTTTCTCTTGAAAATACTTTTGGCTGTAGTTGTACCCAGATTCTTGATTTAATCAATGACAAAAGTGGTGACGAATTACTAGGCCACTATAAATTTGGCTGTAGTAAAAGTATTTTAGATGATTTTATTGCCTCTTTTGAGGAATAAAATAAAAATCAAGATGTCTTTTTACAGGGGAGGAGATACCTCCCCTGTAAGGTAGTCAAAAGAGAAGTACTTCTTCTTGACATAAATTTTAAAAAAGTACTACTATAAATAAAGTGATAAATAATTACAACTATAAGTAATTACACCAAGGAGCCATAACGGCTCCTTTTTTATTTAAATTTTAAACCATAAAAGGGGGTGAAAAAATAAATGACAAACATAATAAAAAGATTATTAGTTCTTTTATTAGTAGCCGGATCAGTCTATGGTATCAGTCAAACCGGTGCTTGGTTTACTGACCAAGAAGTCCTTGGTGAGAGTAGTGTTGATACAGGTACAATTGATTTAGAAATTGACCAAAGTCAAGAAAGAACTTATAAACTAGAAGATCTTAAACCAAGTCAAAACGGTTATATTAATGTCGTCGTCCAGAATGTAGGCACTAACCCTCTAAATCTGTTCAAAACTCTTAAAGATTTTGAAACAAGCGATTTATTAGTAAGTGAACCCGAGTGTGAAGCTGAAGGGGGAGAATGGACAATTGAATACGATGCTAATGGAAGGTATGTTAGTGGGACATGTGAAGGTGAAAGACCGAATGAAGTTCATAATCTAGATGACAAAATCAATTATGATCTAAGAGTAGAACTTTATCCAACTCATCCAGACGATGAAGAATCCAAATACGTGTGGTGGGAAACTATTTACCTAGACAGTGATAATGTCAAATTAAGTAATATTAAAAATGTATATCTAGGTATGATTCCGGCAGGATGGTATATGAAAGTCATGCAAAGTTACCATTTGCCAGGTGAAGAAGTTGGAAACAGATATCAAGGTGACATGATGACCTTCGATATGGTTTTCGACGCCGAACAACTTGGAAAGTCTAAATTAGTATTAGAAAACAAATACGAATCTAATGGAGACCTTTCTCATCATCTATGGAATGATGGTATATCAGCTACGCTAGGATATACAGTTAGAGATAGATCTTTCGACTACGACCTTACAACCGAAGGAATAAGTGGTGCTTATACCCTTATTGCTTGGGAAGATGAAGATCATGAGTGGATTTGGGAAGAAAGAGATGAAGCAATAGTTATTGCTCATATTTCTGATATCACTAATCCAGTTGTCGATTCTATAGATCTAAACAGGGATTTAACTAATGCCAAAGTTTGGTTAGTACCAGGCACACAAGGTACAGTTGGTGGATCTGCGGGATTATTCCCATGGAATGCCACAGAAACACTTTTTGAAACTGGTCTAATGGACTACTACGATTCAGATCTGTAAACGATTTGATGTCAGGTAAGATAGTGGTTTACGGATTAGCCGTAAACCACTATCCGTCGTGTTTAATTAAAAACTATGAAAAGCAAGATTTTTAAAAAAATAAATCTCAAAAACCTTCTTGCTTTTTTGGCCCAAATAATATTTTTTGCCCTCATCTTATTTTTCCTTTTCATTTCCCTTTTATCCAGAAGTCAGGGTGCCTTTGGTCTTAGATCTTTTGTCGTTTCCACTGGTTCTATGGGCAAAACCTTGCCAGCTTCTACCTTTGTAGTTACCAAATCTCAACCCTCTTATCAAATAGGGGACATTATTACTTTTTATACCAACGATATTAATGGCAACCGTCAGCGCTATCCCACCACTCATCGACTTATTGAAATTGAAGATGGCCAAAATTTAGGCTACCTAACCAAAGGCGATGCCAACAATACCGACGACGGCTTTATTACTCCGGCAAAAAGTGTCATTGGTAAAGTAGTTTTTAAAATTCCTTACTTTGGCTACATTACCAACTTTATAAACTCCAGAAATGGCCGCATTTTTCTAATTCTGCTACCTGCAGTTGCAATCAGTTACCACCAGCTTTATTTACTTATCCTTGATATTAAAAAATTAAAATCTAAAAAACCATTCAGTCTAAAAGAAAAATATCCAAATGTTTTTCCTATTCTTATATTTTTCTTATTACTTTTCCCCACTCCAGTAAAAGCCTTTTTTGACGATCAGGAAAATGTTACAGACAGTCAGATTTCAACTTCCATTCTTGACATGCTTGTAACCCTCGAAAATCCCTTTACAGCAATAGTTCAATCATGCCAATCTCAAATTAAAGTCGAAAATTTAAATTCAATTGAGGCTTTTGAATATTCAATTACTGCCACAAAAACTGCAGGTACTAATCTATGTCTTGAATCTAGACTAGTCATATCTATTGGCGATACCATTGTTTTCGATGACTCTATCTCCAATTTATACGCCTTTATAGACCCAAATCTATTGGTTACCAACAGCCAAACACTATCCTTTACTTTAACACCACCTCAATCAGCTGATCCTCAAACTTGCTCTTTTGACTTTACTTTTTTTGCCTGGCATCAAGGCTTATTACCCGATCAAAGTTTTACAGATATTGAAACAATTTCAGATAACTTTTCTATTGTCTCAAGTACACTAGAGACAAATATTACTCTAACTCAATTTAGACACACCGATCCCACTCTGGATATTACTTACGACTCAAGTGGTGCTTCCCGTGTCAACCTTTGCTACTCTTTTAATTTAAATCCATGGCTTTGTGACGATGATTATACCGACTATCCAAATTCTCCTGGTGAAATTAGTTTTGATTTTCCCCAAGGTAATGGCGTTTATTACTTTATTACTTTTGGCTACAATAGTCTCAATCAAAAAGAAGACAAACCATTACCGGATCCTCTATTAGTCAATCCTCTTGATCCTTCTATTCATGCCTTGATTAAAGACAATCCAGATATTGACATCGAATTAACCAATGATCCGAGCATAAACTCTGTTGATATATTATTTTCTCTGATTCCTGAAGAATTTGGTCAAGATTCACCAGATTTTCTGGAATATGAAGTTATTTATCAAACCCCAAATGGCCAAAAGGGTGGGGCAGGATCGATACTGCCTGCTAACGTTTCACCATCTTTTACTTATCAGTCTGATTCTTTTTATCTGGGCACCTGTACCAGCCCCGGTGAAAATTGTACTCCAGATGTTGTAGTTGATAATAAAATAAACATTATTTTAAGCGGACGTATAAACTCAAAAATCATATATATTAATAAATATTTTGACATATGATATTACTTTTTCTTGCCCTTATACTTTTTATCCGTCCCACCTTCGCCGCCGATCTGACCGTCACCTGTCCAAACGACATATCAACCACTCCTACCAGTTTGAACTGTACCAAATCTACCAACTTACCTTTGTTTAGCTATCAAAATATAATCCCAGGTTTCTTAACCAATCCTCCTCATTTAATTACAGTTGAAAATCAAGATACCAATAACCCCTGTTTTCTCAAAGCCGAAACTATTAAAAATTCAGGAGACAGTTTACTACTGGAAGGCACCGATAGGCTCAATTTGTCCATCACTAGTTCGTCATCCCTTTTATATTCCGGTCCCCTAATTTTTACTAACTTAAATCTTGGTCAGGTAGATATTGGATCCACCAAAAACTATTTCTGGACGGTTTTCTTTCCCCAGTCTGCTGGAAACGATTATCAAAATCTATCCGCCAATTTTGATATTAATTTAAATTTTATTTGCGCCGATAATCCTACTTGGCAGC
>CAYWRN010000028.1:0-5449 GCA_964461095.1 uncultured Gammaproteobacteria bacterium | reverse complement strand
TCTACCCCTACGCCCGCACCGCCGATCAAGTCAAACAAGACTACAATTCTCGTGGCACTCTTTCTGGTGCCGGCGTTAATTTAGGTGTTAAATCCAACACTGGGCCCAGTTTAAAATCCAGTTTAGTCGCTTATTACAAATTTGACGAAGGCAACGGAAACAATACATATAATTCGATAGGTAATACTGGTCTCACAGGTGTATTAAGTTCTAGTGCTTCGTGGTCACCCAAAAAGGAATGTAAATCAAATAATTGTATCTACATTAACGATATCGGCAGTAGTGTATTTACTACCATCAGGGTTCCTGACTCTAATTTATTTAGCAACCTTTCACAAATTACAGTCAGTACTTGGGTTAAGACAATTTCCGCCAAAAGTACTCAACAATTAATTTATAAAAGGAATAGCGGTGGCACTCCATCATGGGCATCATTTGTACTACAACTTAACAATAACAAACCATCTTTTGTTGTTTATGATACTAACGGTTCGGGGACGTCTATTACCTCCCAAACAGCCATAGATACCAATAAATGGTATTACTTAACCAGCGTTTATAATGGAAGTCAACTCAATCTTTATATCAACGGGAATAAAGTAGCTACTCCAGTAGCCAAAACCGGTATAATTTTAGACAGTAATTCTGATCTTCTTATAGGTGGGTTAGACACATCCAGTTCCTTCTATTTAAATGGTTATCTCGACGATACAAAAATCTACAACCGTGCTCTCACTGCCGACGAAGTCAAACAAGATTACAACCAAGGATCGGCAGTTTCTTTTGGTTCCACCACTCAGAATATTGGTGGCACCACCACATCCCTAGATTACTGTATCCCCGGTGATACTAGCTTTTGTGCCTCCCCTGTCGCCGAGTGGAAAATGGACGAAGGAGTCGGCACAAGTATTGTCGACACATCGGGCAATTCCAATACCGGCACTATTTCTGGTGCTAGCTGGAATCAGGGGAAAATTGGTAAAAGTTTAAGTTTTAATGGAACAAATAATTATAGTCTGATTACTACAAGTATTACAGTTTCCGCTTGGGTCAAAAGTGAAAATTTTGGATCAGGTTATAGACAGATAATAGGAGCCGTCTCCGACTCGTCAGTATCCGCTGGTCGCAAATTCTTCTTAGAACTATACAACAATTACATTGATTTCAATATTTCTGGAAATGGAAGTAGTTGGGATATCATACCTCATTTAAGAACCTCCTTTACTATTAACGATAATTTATGGCACCATCTAGTTGGAGTTTATGATGGTTCAAAAGCATATATCTATTATGATGGTAGATTAGCCACATCAACGCCAGGGTCAGGAACAATGTATTCATACAATTCACCAATTTTCATAGGAGGACACCCTTTAATCAATGAATACATATCTGGCCAAATTGATCACGTCAAAATCTACAACTACGCCCGCACTCCCGCCCAAGTTGCCTATGATTATAATAAAGGTGGCCCTGTCGGTTGGTGGAAATTCGACGAATGTCAGGGAAATACCTCCTATGATTGGAGCGGCAACGCCAACCATGGCACCATCAACATTGGCTCCGGCGGATCTCAAAACTCTTTAGGCACTTGTGCCATCGGCACCTCCGCCGCCTGGACTAATGGAGCCAGCGGCAAAATCAATTCCAGTTTAAATTTTGATGGAGTAGATGATTATATTGACACCAACAAAATAATCATTCCCAACAAGGACTTTTCCATCACAAGTTGGTTTTACTCTACAAATCAGACAAATTATCAACCAATAATAAGCCAATATGCATCTAGTCAAAACGGTAGATTATGGTTTGGCCTATATAACAACACTTTTGGGTACAGGATAGGATCACAAAGTCAAACAATTAATACTGAAACTAATAAGTGGATCTTTGGGACCATAACCAGAAAAAATGGTGAAGTTAATTTATATCTCAATGGGCAACCTAAAAATACAAGTACTGCCTCCGAAGATATTTATCAAACAAATACTAAAATTGGTGGAGATTCCGGTTTCGGATTCTTTCAAGGTCAAATCGATGACGTCCGTATCTACAATTACGCCCTCACCAGTGAACAGGTAAAACAAATTTATAACGGCGGCAGTGTCAGCTTCAACTAACACCGCTCCGAGAGACTTTAGTCGATTCGGAGAGCCGTAAATTTCCAATAAAAACTATTCCACCCCAACAAATCGGGATTTTGATTTTTAAATTATTTCCTCTACTTTTTCTTTCAAATTAGGCAAATCAATTTTTATCGTATTCCAAACAATCCTTAAATCTACATCTTCATACTCATGTATCAACCTATTCCTCATCGACACCGCTTCCGCCAAAGGCAAAACCTTTCGATATTTTTCCCAAAATAACGGACTTAATTTTCTGGCTGTTTCTCCAATTAACTCAATATTTCTCATCACTCCATCTTGTAATAAACCATCATTCTCAAATTTTTCAAAACTAATTCCATTGACATATCCCTCAATTTTTTCTATATAATCCACCATCTGTTTTAAATACACCAAATTATTTTTTTTCATAAATTACTTTCAAATCTTTTTTAGCGTACGGCTCAATATATTTATTCAGTTTTGTTACCAAATCAACTTTTCTCCCAAATTTATTTTCCAGCTCTTTCCTTAAATCTTCCAACTCAAACAAACCCAATTTATTATTTTTCTTAAACTTAACCAACAAATCAATATCGCTTTCCGGTCTTTCTTCTCCTCTGGCTACCGACCCAAAAACACCCAAATAATTTATTCCATATTTACTACAAATATCATCTGTATTAATATTTTTTGTTTTGCCTTTATGAACCATCTGGGTCAACATCACCCTAATCATTTCCTGTAAAGAAGAAAAACCAAAATCCTCCGCCTCTTTTTCTGCCTTTTCTCGTAAATCAGGATCAATTGGTATTTGTAAAATATTTCTTTTCATACATACAATTATAATACATTTGTATGTATAAGTCCATATTATCTTCCAGGCTTTATACTTTCCACTTTTTTCTGAGATCTAAGATCTAAAAACTGCTAAACTGATATAGTGAAACGTCTTCATTCTCTCTCTTATAAAACCTTATTTACCATTCTCTTTTTGGCTCTGGCTGGCATTGTTTTTTTTCTTAAAATTGGTGGTAAAACTACTAAAGTTTCTGCTGCTTGGTGGGATGATAGTTGGCATTATCGTAAGGCTATCTCAATCACTAATTCTTCTGGCAGTAATTTAACTGATTTTCAAGTGGCTGTCTCTATTGGTACCAGTCAGCTTATTGCTGACGGTAAAATGCAATCTGATTGTGATGATATTAGACTTACTGACATTAATGGTAATTTGTTGCCCTACTGGATTGAAGAAAATAATCCCGGTTGTAATCAACTTACTGACACCAAAATCTGGCTTAAAGCCAACTCTCTTCCCACTTCTGGGGCTACAGTTTATCTTTATTATGGGAATACTAGTGCCAACAATAATGAGAATGGAGATAATGTCTTTGAATACTTCGACAATTTTAATGATGCTAATAAAACCAACTCAAATTGGACAGCTACCGGAACTGGTTTCACCATCACCAACGGGAACCTTTACCATTCCACTACTCTAGAACCCTCCAACCGTTTTTCTTCTTATACTGTCAATAACAGTTCTTCTTTCACTAACGGTATTATTGAATCAAGATTAAAACCAGCCAGCTGTGGTAGTTCATATGGTAAAGGATTAACCGCCCGATACACAGACGACAATAATCAATATGTTGCTGGTCTAGAAGCCTGGACCGCCAATCAAACTCACATAGGAAAAAGAGTTGGCAGTGGCTGGACAAACTTAGACCAAGATTCCTTGACTTGTGACACTAATACTTGGTATTCCCTTCAATGGACATTAAATGGAACTAATCAATATCTAACGGCCAACGGGGTAGCTTCCAGCGCTGTTGATAGTTCATTCTCCTCAGGGAAAGTTGGTATTGAAATAGATAACCGAGAAACTCCTGTCGGCGCCTATTGGGATTATTTCTTTGTCCATAAATACGCCTCTTCCGATCCTACCCCAACCCTTCAATCCGAAGAAATCGGCACCGCCCCTATCGCCTATTGGAAATTCGACGAAGGCGTCGGCACCACCGTTTATGATTCAAGTGGAAACAATAATGGAACTCTAGGTACCGGCAATTCCGCCCCTACTTGGACCGACGAATCCCAATGTATCTCCGGAAAATGCTTAAGTTTTGACGGTACAAACGATTATATCAATCTGACAAACCTAACCAGTAATGGAAATACTTATACTTTTAGTTTTTGGGTTTATTCACGAGACAGTGCCACTGGTGGTAAATATTTTTTTGACATTGCGTCCGGACGTCTCCTTTTTGGTTGGGGATCAGACACGGCCGGAAAAATTGGTCTATATGACGGAAGTTGGAAATTATTTGGAAACTCACCCAATGCTAATACTTGGCATCATATTGAATTTATACTCAATGGTTCAACCAGTATCGCCAAAATGTATCTTGACGGATCGCAATATGGTAACGATTTATCTTTTACCCCACACTCCATTGGTAGCTCAATCTCAATTGGTAGTAGATATTCAAAAGATGGTTATTTTTTTAACGGTCTCATTGATGACGTCAAAATCTACCCCTACGCCCGCACCGCCGACCAAATCAAACAAGATTACAACTCCCGAGGATCTCTATCCGGGTCGGGAGTAAATTTAGGTGTCAAATCCAACACCGCCCCCAGTTTGAAATCAAGCTTAATTGCTCATTATAAATTTGATGAGGGTAATGGCACTATAACAAAAAGCAATACCACTCCAACTTCAAATATTTCAATCGGATCCAGCAATTCACCAACATGGGTTACTGGTAAATTTAATAAAGCATTATCATTTAGTACTAATTCTGTAGCTTATTATGCTTCTAGTTATAATTCTTCTTTAGAATATACTGGCTCAAACAATCTAAGTTATAGTCTATGGATTAATCCAAGTATTGATGAAACTAACGCAGGTCAAATTATTAGTAAACCCTGGAATGGTAGCGGTGGCTATAATTATTATTTACTTTACAATAGCAATCGAACTTTAACTCTAATGATAAGAGGAGCCACTGCATATTCTATAACTACCACTGATACTTTATCTGCAAATCAGTGGCACCATATAGGTTTTACCATGGATAACAGCCAAAATTTAAATATTTATATTAATGGTAAATTATCTAAAACAGGAACAGGAGATATTAGTAATTGGTCCGTAACTGACTCAAATGTCCAATTAGCAATTGGTTGCATTTATCCATACACAAATTACTGTAATCCAGGCGTTACCACAGCTTTTAATGGTCTCATTGACGAACTCAAAATCTACAACCGGGCTCTTACCGCCGACGAAATTAAACAAGATTACAATGCTAATTCAGCTATTCAATTTGGTTCAA
>CAYWRN010000027.1:4595-6229 GCA_964461095.1 uncultured Gammaproteobacteria bacterium | reverse complement strand
GATATCAATTACCAAATTCCTGGAATTTCCATTATTCCTTTATCTCCTACCACTATCAAAATCAGTTCTGAAACCGAATTTACCCCTATTATGTCACTTCTAACTGAACCCCTCATCAAAAAGAATTTTGACGGTTTAGGAGACTACATTGTTTCCAATGTCACTTATCAAGAAGGATATATCAAAACCCTGCATCTTAAACCTCGGCACCAAAAAGATGTTCGTTCAATCGAATACCGATTTTATTTTAATCAAGCCGATGTTATCCATGCTTACAAGATTGGTAACGTCGACGAAATTAAAATTAATTCTCTCCCACCCGAGTTTACCGAATGGCATAAAACCAATATTACTAAACAAATCGAAACTACTGAAAAATATGTCGCCGTATTTATTAATACTCAAAAACTTGGTAACCGTCAACTCAGACAAGCCCTGGCTTATGCCACTCCCAAAGGCGACAAAAATGAACGAGCCCTTGGACCAATTTCCCCAAATTCTTGGGCTTATTATTCCAATATCAAAGAATATAATTTTAACAAAACCCGCGCTAAAGAACTTCTTAAAGACGAAAAAGTTGATCACCTTAACCTTAGTGTTAATGACCGTCAATTATTACCACTGGCAGAAGAAATTAAAACTTCCTGGCAAAACATTTTAGAAATTCCTGTCTCTATCACCATCGAAAATCAACCTAATTTTGACGACTACGACACTATTCTCACTTATGGAGCTATTACTAAAGATCCCGACCAATATTTATTTTGGCACTCCACTCAAACCAACACCAATATTACCAAACTCAACAACCCTCGTATTGACAAACTTTTAGAGGAGGGGAGACAAACCAATGATCAAATTGAAAGAAAAAAAATTTATCAAGATTTCCAAACCTATTTACTGGAGGAAGTTCCCGCTATTTTCCTTTATTATCCCACCACTTATACTATTACCAGAATTAAATAAATATTATGAATAAAACTAAACCTGACAAAATCGGCTTAATCCTACTTTTTACTCTATTTTTTCTTCTTGCCATCGCCGGCTTATTGTCATACCAAAGTATCGATAAAGACGTTCTTCATAAATTAGAAAGTAAAACCCTGATTCTACCCACTCCTATTCCTGCCACCGACTCCTCTAAAACAAAATAATTTACTTTTCCTAAAAAGTACTTATTTTTAATCGAATAAACACAGTAACTACTGTACTTAATTTATATTTTCTATATAATTTTTATCAGCAATTTTTCCCGCCCCGCCCATGCCTACGACTCTCAAGACTTCGTCACCCAATGGCAGACCAATATTAATGGAGATGAATCAACTACTATTACCTTGAATTTTCAAAAAGCTACCGGCGCCGCTTTTTATCAAGTTTCCTGGGAATGTGATGGTAATTATAAAATAATTAATGAGGCTAAATACACTCATGATTATCAAAAAACTGGCACCTTTAATGTCTGTATCAGATCAGGATCTCCTTTAGCCTTCTATGCTCCCGGCTTAACTACTGAAGAAAAAGCTAAACTCTTAAAAATCAAACAATGGGGATATATCAAGTGGTCCAGTTTTGAATCAGCTTTTTATGGCATGAGAAATATGCAACTAACTGCTTCTGATGCCCCCAATTTA
>CAYWRN010000027.1:1746-4585 GCA_964461095.1 uncultured Gammaproteobacteria bacterium | reverse complement strand
CCGTCACTAATATGTCTGGTGCTTTCAGTGGTTTGGCTAACTTTACTGGTAATGAATATATGAATACTTGGAATACTATCAATGTGACTGATATGTCAAATATGTTCTTAAATAGTCCTAAATTTAATGCTCCAATCGGAAATTGGAAAACTGACAATGTGGAAAATATGTCTGGCATGTTTAGAAGTGCTAAAGCCTTTAATCAACCAATAGAAAATTGGAATACTGGAAATGTTACAAACATGAGTGCTACGTTCTATGTAGCCGAAGCCTTCAATCAAGATATTAGCAAGTGGAATACTGAAAAAGTTACGGATATGACATATATGTTTGCTCGTACCAAAGTTTTTAATCAACCCATAGGGGGTTGGAACACTTCTAGTGTGCTCCGAACGAATTATATGTTTTGGGATGCCACCAAGTTTAATAATGGCAAAGAACCAGGAGAAAGTAGTGGCGCCCTTAACTAATGCTACTAACATGCTAAACAACTCCGGTCTAAACACCGAACATTATGATGCTCTATTAAATAGTTGGGCTGGACAGCCTGTTATAAAATCAAACGTTACTTTTGGTGCAACTGGCATCAACTATTGCGCCGCCAAAACAGCTCACAACACCTTGACCAGTTCACCAAACAGCTGGGCAATTACTGATGCCGGACCAAATTGTCCACCACAAGACCTAACTTTATCCAAAACAGAAATTTACGAAAATACCACCGAAGTAGGCACTATTTCATCAACTGATGAAAGTGATGCTGTTGTTTATACTTTTATCTCCGGTGAAGGTGATGGAGATAATCTCAAATTTGCTCTCGATACCACTAGCGGCCTTTTGGTTTTCTCTCAAGCACCTGACTTTGAAAATCCTCAAGGCTCAGCCAATCCAAGTGACAGAAACAAATATACTATTAGAGTACGAGCTACCGACCCAACTGGACTTTATTCAGAACAAATCTTTATCATCACTGTCAAAGACATTGATGATGTCGCCCCAGTAATTCAAATTACTTCACCAGCAAACAAAGTTTCCAAAGGCCCCGTACAAACAACATTTAAAGTTAGTGACAGATACTCAATTAAGACTGTGGAACTGGATACATCAAGTGTTGCTGCTGCTGATATAGGAAGCATGAAATGTACAGCCAAAAAAAACACTTCATCAACCGGTTTCCCGTATGAAAATAGTTATGAAAATCCTACTCCCGAAACTCACCTAGAAATAGAATGTACACTCGATGTTACCACTTCTGGCACCTTAGTTCTCAAAGCTACTGATAAGGCTGGTTATTCTTCTACCGCTGAAGAACCTGGATACATCATAGATACATTAGGTCCTACCTTTACCATAGCCAATATTAGTATTGGAGCATCTGGTGTAAATAACCCAACCGTTCTTTTTAAGGCTGATGACCCTACCGGGGTAGATAAATATCAAATTTACTTCAAAAATGAATTAGGTGTTGGTACCTCCGTCACAATCCCTGATGATCCCGATGTTGATCTTCAAAGTCATCCACTTAATTTAGACCCTGATGAAACTCCCCATATGGTAGAAATTAAAGCATATGATACTACCGGTAACACTACCTCTCGAAGAATTATCTTTCCGCCAATAATTGAAATAAATGCTCCCACTATCATTAGTAATGAGCCCATCAACGACACTACTGTAAAAATTACTACATCCGATCCAAGTAAACAAGTTATTGGTATTGGACTCACCGGCGAATCTAGTACAGGAGCATCAATTACTCAATGTAAAGACCAAAACGACAATATAGTTGAGGGACCACCATACAATTCTCCTATCACCTGTGAGATATCAGGTATCCAAAAAACAGGTATGCTTCAAGTTTATGCTACAGAAACAGATAACCAAAGAGGAGAAAATCTACAAAAATATTTTTATGATAGAGAATATCCAAAAATAGTCATCTCTGCACCTACCAAAATCAAAAACGAAGATATCGATGTCAATATTACCATTACTGATAATGTTGATCTTTTTGCAAATGATATTTCAATACATCAAGACACAACAGCCGGTATAAAAAATAATCAAATAGTCTGCGATACAGACGACAGTCAAAAATCCATAGTCAACTGTACTCTAACTATCACCAGCTCAGGTAAGTTAGTCATCGAGGCCAAAGATAAAGCTAGAAATTCTTCCATAAAAGAAGAAGATTTTATTGTCGACAAGACTCCGCCCACAGTCACCATAGAAGATAATCCCGCAGTCATTAGTAGTAATAACCAAATTAATTATGCTCTATCTGGTACCTGCACTGCCGATGATAATAATCCCACCATTACCATAAACACACAACCATACATTACCACTTGCAGTGCCACTGGTGAATGGACTTTATTAGCCGATCTTTCTACCTATTCAGATGGAGATATCGCCGTAGAAATCACTCAAACCGATATTGCTAATAATACTGACACTGCCAGCAAAACTTTGTTCAAAAAGACCACCGGTCCCAATCTAACTTTCAATATTCCCAAAAACCTAACTAGTGCCAACCAAAGTAACTACACTCTCACTGGTACCTGTCCTTCCACCGAACCCTCTACCATTACTCTCAAATGGGATGACAGTGTTAATCCTGTCTCTACCTTCACCACTGAATGTCAAGCTGATAATACTTGGGAAAAAACCATTACCAATCTCTCGTATCCTCACCTCACCAATATCAATGTCACTGCTTCTCAACTAGATACCTATGGCAACATCACCGAACGCACCTTCGGATTACAAGCCGATACCCAAGCCCCAATTCTCACTCTGGACACGCCACCCCTCCTCACTACCAGCAATCAATCTAATT
>CAYWRN010000027.1:0-1688 GCA_964461095.1 uncultured Gammaproteobacteria bacterium | reverse complement strand
CACTCTTAGTGGAACTTGTTCCTCTCATCTAGAATTAAATCCAATCAGTATTACTATCGTCTCCATTAAAGAAAATCCCAGCTGTATCAATGGTAAATGGAGTCAAAGCTTTAACCTGTCTAATATCATCGACAAATCACCCGTAGTTATCCTAACTCAATCAGACCACCTCAATACCACTACTGTCATCCAAAATTTATCTCGACAAGCAGAAACCACTCCTGATTCTTCCAATTCCACCTCCAATTCAGATTCTTCTAGTTCTTCAGGATGTCATGATCAAGCTCCAGGTAAGACTCCACCTGCTATCTACAGTGCTGTCACCAAGGGTGCTCACAGTATTCTCTTGTCTTTCCGTCCAGCTGATAAACCGGTAGAAAAATACATTCTTCAATATGGCACTAAATCCGGTTCCTATCCCTATGGTTCTCAAAATCTTGGAGTTAACTCCTCAGATTCAATGAGTTATTTAGTCAATCACTTATCTCCCAATACCACTTACTACTTCCGTATTAAAGCTGCCAATGGTTGTGCCACTGGTAATTGGTCTAATGAAATTTCTGCCACCACTCACACTCTTCTTGGTTTTAATCAACTAGAAACTGTCTCTTTGGACATAACTGCAATTGATGATGATTCTCTAGAAAATCCATCATCAGATTGTCAAACCTATGTCACCAAATCAGGTGACACTCTCTGGTCAATTGCCAGACAATTACTTGGTAGTGGTAATCAATTTCAAAAAATTATTGATCAAAACTCTGATGAATATCCTTCCATAAAAAATAGTTTTATTAAACCCGGATGGACTCTTAAAATTAATTGTCATTCAGTAGGGGATAAAGATGAATCTTCATCAGTATCAGACTCTGGTCTCAAAGTTCAAGTCAAAGTTGTCGATACTAAAGATAATCCTATTCAAAATGCCAAGGTTATCATTCATTCCAAAGTTCAAGAAGCTTGGACCAACAGTGAAGGTATTGCTGAATTTAATCAAGTTGAACCCGGAGATCATAAAGTCATTATTAGCTACAATAATTACCAAGGTGAACAAAACATCAATCTTTCAGATGATTCAGAGATTAAAATTCATCGACTAGATATCGTCATTAAAAAACAAAAATTCAATTTATCTCCTTGGTTAATTATTCCTGTTGCCATCATCATTCTGTTCTTAATTTATCGACGTTACCGACAACAGAATCACTAACTTCTAACTACAACTCCTTCCACATATAGTAATACATCTTTTGTGAAATTTTGAATCCTCTTTTTTTATAAAACTCATATAAATCTAGATTTCCAGAATCAACATAAAAACCTAATTCTTTTGATCCTTCTTCCTTAACAGTTTCTTCTGCCTTTTTAATTAAGGCAGTAGCCACTCCTTGCTTTCTAAACTCTTTTTTTACAGCCAACCGAAAAAAATAAGAAACTTTTTTACCATAATTAACAATAAAAATATTACCAATTACCTTACCTTGATCTTCCGCTACTAAAATAAATTTAGGATTCTCAACCACCATGCTTTTTAAATTATCTTCTGAATCCCAAACCTCATCAAATAATTTTGAATCTTTCAATATAGCAACAACTTCCGAATAATCACTACTCCTATAATTTCTTATTTTCATTTGTTGCCCTGCATGGATTCGAACCACAATACTCAGCTCCAAAGGCTGATGTCC
>CAYWRN010000026.1:4857-6540 GCA_964461095.1 uncultured Gammaproteobacteria bacterium | reverse complement strand
CTAAAACCGCCAATGCCTATTCCCTCCCCAACCTTGAAGTCCTCACAGACAAAGATGGTCTGTTTAATTTCAATCTACCCACCGCCTATTCTACTTCTTACAAATTCTTCGCCACTAACCATCATCCCAACCTCAGTCCTTCACCCATCTCCCACACTCTCAATCTATCCCTCCCCTCCTTCTGGCAACTCTATCAAAAAATCATTATTTCTCTCATCCTGTTTTTTATTACACTCGCTTTGTTTATTTATTTTCTATTCAAAAACCGTCAAGTACGGACAGAACAATGTTCTGTCCTTGCCCTTTATCCCAAAACATTAATGGTTATTAACACCTAAATTATTTCTATCCCTATACCAAAGTTTGGGATTATTTTGAATATATTTCTTAATATTTAAAAACATTTTCTTATCTCTGATTATTTCATCATAAAAAGATCTGTACCAAATTCTCACTCCCAATTCTCTATTATCTTTGGAATCAACATATCTGCTCTTTTAACAGGCAGTAGGGAACGCATATATGCGTTCCTCTCCCAATTTCCATTCGCCTCTTTGCCATTGGAACCCGTATATGCGTTCCCTACTGAAAATTTAACCCATATCAATATATGCACATGATTTGGCATTACCACAAATTCATCAATTTTAATATTTTTATAAAATTTGGAAATATCCTTAATTCTTAAATCAATAATTTTCCCCAGATATTTCCTCTCTACCCTTGCAACACACTGTTACAAAATACCAACCCCGTTTTGAATAATTTCCCTTCCTTAATCTATTCAATTTCCGTTCCCTATACATTGTTAATTCATTCTATAATTAACCAATGCCAGGCCGTCAGTTAAAATATCCCTCCTACCGTATCCTTATTGCCATTCTTCTATTAATCACCTCTGCTATCATCTTTCTTTCTCGTCTCCGTCAAAAACCATCTCCAATTGAGGCCACCTGGGCCCCCACTGCCTCCTCTTGGTCAAACAGAAAACAATTAACTATTGCCAACAACTCCGGCGCCAATCTATCTACCAATACCACTTACTCTCTCACTTTAAACACCAAAGATTTGTATGATTCCGGCCTGATCCAATCAGATTGTGCTGATATCCGTTTTTACTACCAACCAGACAGTACTACTGCTACCAAACTTGACTATTATATTGAAATTCCCAGTGACCAAACTTGTGCCACTTCCACTGCCACCACCATTCATTTTCCTCTTCAAGCAGATCTCACCAATGGCTCCACAAGTCCCTATTATTATCTTTATTTCTCCAACTCTGATGCCACCTCTGAATCTTCTATTTCTGCTTTTGACATTGGTGACAAAAACGCTACTTTCTACTGTGGTTTTAAAAATACCACTACCTGTATCAACACTGGCGGCACCGTCCCTCCCACCACCGCCTCCGGCGCCATCCGCTACTCCTCCCCCTCGGCTATTAGTTTCGACGGAAATAACGATTCTATAACTATTAACGAAAACGGTACATTGGGAACGTTAGAATACACAATCGAGTTGTGGTTTAAGGTATTAGACACGGGTGGCACTGCCAGACAAAGCATACTTGAAAGAGACGGAAACAAAATGGATTTTTATATACTCGGAAATACCGTTTATTATCATCAATGGCGCCACACAGTACCTCAAGCAGTCGTTCCTTTATCTGGTGATCTTACC
>CAYWRN010000026.1:0-4847 GCA_964461095.1 uncultured Gammaproteobacteria bacterium | reverse complement strand
TCAGGAGTTAACCCAAACCAATGGCACCATATAGCAATTACTAGATCTAATACTAATTCAAAGATATTTCTTGATGGTGTTTTAAAACAAGAAAAGACATCTGCTGAATACATCGGCCTTACAGGAACCTATTATCTTGGTCACTACTTTACAAATGGTAAACCAATCCATATAGATGAATTTAGGTTATCGAAGATCTCTCGTTACACCACCAACTTTACCCCTCAAACCACTCCTTTTGTCCGTGACGAATTTACTAAATTACTTTTACATTTTGACGAAAACGGTGACGACCCCAGAAACACCGGCAAAGCCATCGACGATTCTGGCAACAATAATCATGGCACCATAACTGGCGCTAAATATGTTGCCGGCATAGTCGGCATCAATTCCTCCACCCTCGACTCTGGCACTCTTCCCACTCAATCCTATGCCTCTCATGGCGGCATATTTCTAGAAGAAGGCACCACCAACTTAATCACCAACCCTAGTTTCGAACATTCTACTTATGATACTAATTGGTCAATTGGTGCCGGTTGCACCGCTTCTGTTAATACCACTGCTCCATTCTTTAAATTTGGCAACAATTCCATAAAACTAATAGCCACTGCTGATACTGATGTTACCACCTCCATTAACCCCGGCTCTACTGCCGTCCATACTCTCTCTGCTTATGTTTACGATTACACCACTGGCAATATTGGTGGTACTATTTCTTCTTCAGTTGCCCAACTGGTCTTTAATGGCTCGGCCATTGGCACTACTTACACCGATACCGGTGGCGGTTGGTGGCGCCTTTCCGTTGGTGCCACTACCGGCTCTGGTTCTCTAAACTACGGTGTCCAAGTCAAATCCGGCAAAACCGTCTATATTGACGGTGTCCAGTTAGAAAGAACTTCATATGCTTATACCACTACTTATACTGATGGTTCGCTCGGAGTTGGATATACCTGGAATGGAACGACCAATGAAAGTACTAGTAGCAGAACTGCCACCTCAATTAGATACAATCACAGCCACACGCCAACTCAAGGTTCAGTATCAGTCTGGTTCTGGATGTCAGACAAATGGAATCCCTCTTGTACTGGACATCCAGGAATTGTTTTTTTTCATTCAACCAATAAAAACAGTATCCACTTCGGTCAAGATTGCGGTACTTTCGCTTTCGAAATCAGAGGAGCCACAACTGATTTAGCCAGAACAACAAGACCCACTTATGGACCTGGAAAATGGCATCATGCTGTTGGCACCTGGGATGGAGACTATGTCAAACTTTATTTAGACGGATCCTTTAAAGACGACGACTCGCAAGAGCTAGATAGTCCAATTATTGATTACATTACCATCGCTAGTGGCAGTTTTTATGGCGCTTACACAAATGGAGTTACTTCTGATTTACGAATTTTTGATTCTGCCCTTTCTTCAACCGAAGTTACCTCTCTCTACTACTCCGGTCTCGCCTCTCACCAAATCCAAACCGACTATACTAGCCGTTATACCGACGGCCAGCCACCTGTGGCTTATTGGAAACTAGATGAAGGTGTTGGCTCTACTATCAATGATTCTGTTTCTTCCAATCATGGTAGTCTGTCAACCGGCGACTCTGCTCCCACTTGGGTTTCCGGATCTTCTTGTATTTCCAACAATTGTCTTTCTTTTGATGGTACCGACGACTATGCCACGGTTTTACCCACCATTACTGGTTTAAGAGCTATTTCTTTTTGGCTTAAACCTACCGCTACCACTACTTCTGTTTTAGGCCTTAATTCCACCCAAACCATTTCTATCACTGAAAATGTTATTTCTGCCAATGGTTTTTCCTCACCCACTATTTATATTAATGGTCAAAATACCACATCTCTAAACCCCGACGAATGGTCGCATATCCTCATTACTTCCTCCACTTCTTTTGCTGTTGGCAATTTGACTTTAGGTAAAGTATCTGCCAATTATTTTTCTGGCTATCTTGATGAAATTAAACTTTACTCTTATATCCCCACCGATACCGAAATCAAAAAAGATATTAATCTTGGTTATTCTGCTTCCTTTGGCCACAGTCCCCAAACTGATCAAATTACTCCCCTCAAATCCAAACTTATTGCTCATTACAAATTCGACGAAGGCTACGGCTCTACTTACCATGATTCCTCCACCAATAATTACACTGCTTCAGGTATTGGCAATACCAAACCAACCTGGATTAACGAAGCTAAAATTGGTAAAGGTCTTAATTTCGATGGTAATACTAACTATGCCACGGCCACCGTCCCCAACTTTATTGACCAAGGTGCTGGCTCTTGGGCTATTTCATCTTGGGTAAAAAGAACAGGTAATTTGGGAGGATCAGATATGATTATTGGAAAAACGGGTTTTCATAGTGGTATAACTTTAGGAAACAATTCCGACAAAATTCGATGCGCTTTAATAAACACATCAAACGAATATTATGGACCATATACCCCCAGCTTAGTCACAAATCAATGGTACCATCTTGTTTGTCAATATAATTCCACTACCAATAAAATATCAATTTACACTAATGGCAAAAAAACAGGTGAAGAAGATTTCGTTGGTACTATTCGAAATTTTAATAATACTGTTTATTTCGGTGGAAATGGTGCGCTTCAGTGTGCACCAGTTACTCTCGACGAAGTCAGACTCTACAGACAAACACTTTCCGACTCTGAAATCCTTCAAGACTACAACCAAGGTATGTCAGCTGTTATGGGTAAATCCAGTTCCAATACTGGCTCCACTGCGCCTGCTGGTTCTTCCTCTCAAGAATATTGTATCCCCGGCTCCACCGATCCCTGCTCTCCTCCCGTAGCTGAATGGAATTTTGATGAAGGGGTTGGCACCACCGCTTTCGATATTTCTGGCAATAATAATCATGGAGTTTTTGGCTCTGGCTCTTCTGCCCCCACCTGGACTATGGGAAAAATAGGTAATGGATTAAATTTTGATGGCACAGATGATTACCTAACCCGCACCGATAATGAGATACCATCTCTGTCTGGGTTAAAACCTCAGACGGAAACGGTACCATCATCGCCAAAGGTAATGCTCCCAACCTCACTGACGGATGGAATATAGGACTAGGCTCAGCAGCAGGTATCGGTAGTACCGACGGAGAAGTATACTTTCAACAACGAGATTCAAACACTGGTGACGATGACAAAGCCTATATTGACAATTTCACTATCAACGACAACCAATGGCATCATATCGCCGCGGTCAGCGATGGTGGAGCTCCCAACTTCAAAATCTTTGTCGACGGCCAACAAAAAACCCTTACTTTCTGGAGACAAGATGGTTGCACAAGCGCCAATTCCTCTTACGCTACCAATATTGGTGGTCATCAAATCACTAATACCGACTATCTATCTGGCCTCATTGACCAAGTTCGTATTTACGACTACGCCCGTACCCCTGCCCAAATCGCCTGGGATTACAATAGAGGCAAACCCATTGCTCACTATAAACTCGACGAAACTGATGATAGCACTGCTCACGATTCATCAGGTAACAATCTTCACAGTACGCTGGGTAGTGGCGATTCCTCTCCTACTTGGACTACTGGCAAATTAAATAATTCTTCTTCTTTTGATGGAAATGACTTTATCAGCATTGGCTCTACTCTATCCAATATCCAATCTGTATCTTTTTGGGCCAAACCCAATTCAACTACTCAATATCTTCTTCAACTAAACTCATCAAATTATGTTCAATTATCATCTGGAGTTGTTTCAGTAACTGGTTTTAGTACACCTACTGTCTATATTGATGGTACAGTATCAACTTCTTTCCCCGACACCAACTGGCACCACATAACTATAGTTGGTAGCACTATTTTTACCGCCAATCAAACTATTTTTGGTAAAATTTCTACCAATTTTTATTCTGGCCTACTTGACGACGTTCGTATTTACAACTACGCCTTAACCGACAAACAAGTCCAAACTATTTACAACAATGGAGCAGTTAGTTTTAATTAATCTTTAATTACTAATTGCTATTTTTATCTGCTATCACTATATCTACCTATTTGCTAATTTAATCTAGTTGCTATTTACTAATCACTTATTTCTACCTACTTCAAAATATCGAGAATACCAAGTAAAAAGCGAAACAAAACAAGAATTTAATTTTGTTTTATAATAAATCAGTGTCCAAAAAAATCTTATTTATTATCTTTTTCCTTCTCACACTTGTCATCTCTCTTACTTTAGTTTTCCAAACTATTATTTTTTCCAACAAAGCCGCTTACTATTCTAACAATACTCCCATACTTAAAAACTCTTACCTTTTCGCCTCTCCTCTTCAAGCCAATACCAAAATTCAAGAAAAAATCAGAGTTACTGTTTTTATATTAGACAACCAAGGTCTTGGCGTGGCCAATCAAACCGTTTCGGTTTTGCCTCATCCAAATTTAAACATTGAAAATATCCAACCCACAACCAACGAAGTCGGCCAAGCAGTCTTTAATTTATCTTCATCAACCCCAGGTAAATATATCATACAAGCTCAACTCGGTTCTTCTCAAATACCTCAATCTATATCAATAACCTTCTTCTAATACATCATTATATATCCAAATAAAACAATAATTTCTGATTATCATCCCAACTTTGTTACTGCATTTGCCAAAGTCATCCTAAGCGATAGCGAAGAACCTCCAAAGGATATTTTCCACCGTCCATATCATTGCGAACGACAGCGAAGCAATCTCTTTTCTAAAAAACTAGAGAACCAAATTACTACTTTACATTCCTAAACGTTACCGTTACCGGGCTTCCAATTGGCATCCCTTCATACACTCCCGATAATTCATATTGTCTCTCTTCAGT
>CAYWRN010000025.1:1011-7982 GCA_964461095.1 uncultured Gammaproteobacteria bacterium | reverse complement strand
ACGGCTTAGGACCGTGTACCGAAAGGTGTGGAGGTTCGATTCCTCTCTGCGGCACAAAATTTGTTAAACTTAACTGTGTTTATCTTAATTTTTCTTTTGATTTTTTCAGGTCTGTTTGTAAATCCTGTGTTTTCTCAAACCGTCCAAACACCTCAATTTGACTTTTCCTACAACCTTGATGTCTATAACCAGTCTTATGGTTATTACCAAGAAAAAAAGCAAATTAATCTTCAATACAATAGTTTAGCCACTGAAAAAGAGTTGCTAGAGGCAATCAAAATAAGTCTAAACGCCCGAAACGGTCTGATTATTTCCTATCTAAACCTCATCACTTCTGGTCTAGAAATTTACAAACAAGCAGACTACCAAGAATCCACTCAAAATACTATAAACCTTCTCAGTCAGGATAGTATTTGGCTTATGAGTCAAACCACCCTAGTTGATAAAATCGCTAACCAAGATCAGCTTAAGGATTACAACAATCAGTTTAAAGAAAACTATCAGTCGATCAAGCAACATATATCTTTGGCCAGAAGTCAGTATCATCTAAATCACCAATACCAAATAACTAAAGATCTTCAGTCATTTTTATCTAATACAGATAAACCGATTACTAACCAAGATTGGCTAAACGACATTAATAGTCAACTAAACACATGCTTAGATATTTTTACTCAGGCTTACAGTACCGCCCAAAAAACATCAACCAGCCAATATAGAAATTTCACTGACTTCTATCCGGACGTAAAGCAGGAGCTGGATGTTTCCTATCAAAATTTATCAAAAATTGTCGATAATATCGAAAGCTATTACAAAAAATTCTACTAACATATGGAGCATACAATTCAAAACATAGATATTCCCCAGGAAAGATCTTCTGCTGTACCCGAACCAGAAGCAAAAGCAAAATCTACTCCACCAAAAAAAATTAACCCCAAGATATTAATCCTGATAATTCTGTTTTCTATCATTTTTGTTTCTCTCCTTGCTACTTCACTTGTCAGCCAAAACCTCCCTAAAACTACGCCATCTGCTAAACCAGTTCAAACCGGGATTGATACTCCGACCCCACTTCCCCGAGATCCCGTCCAATCACAGCTACATGATATTAAAAATAAACTCAACTCACTTGAAGAAATTCCTGACCTAAATATTGATGAAGAGCTTACTTTCTAGACAGATAAGCTCCGTTTTCAGTACTTATAGATATAGTTTCTCCAGTCTTTATAAACAGAGGAACCTGTACTTTTGCTCCGGTATCGGTAACTGCTGGTTTGGAAGCTCCTGTAGCAGTATCACCTTTGATTGCATTGTCGTCAGTTTCTACCACCTGGCAAATAATAGCTTTGGGGAAATTAAGTCCAACTACCTTATCTTCAAAAAACTTAATTCTATAAGCTACTCCTTCTTTTAGATAGACCTTATCTTCACCCACCACTTCAACTGGCACTACAAACTGTTCAAAAGTCCTTGGCTCTATAAATACATAGCTACTACCATCAAAATAGGAATACTCAGCTTCTCTGGTCTCTACAATCACTTCTTCAACTTTTTCCCCGGACTTAAAAGTAAATTCAATAATTCTTCCGGTTGACAAAGATCTAAGTTTGGTTCTATAAAAAGCCGATCCTTTACCGGGGGACACAAAGGCAATGTCCACTATCATATGTGGCTCATCCCTAAACATCAGGTAAATTCCTTTTTTAAATTGTGCAGTTGATATCATTGACATATTGGCAATTATAAACCCGTACCCCAAATACCGCAATCAGATTCCAACCAGGCTACCCTGTGTCACCTAAGTTTCTGTGCCTGCTGTTTATGGACGGATCATACCTATCCATCCCAAAAATTCTAGCTACCCTCCTACTACCTATCCTATTATTGTTTCCTCCACCAGGAGGTATAAGGTCCACGCCAACCAAACCTATTCCATTCCATCCCAAATACATACTATTTATCACTCCCGGCATAGCACCGTCCCATGAACCACCACAACAGTTTCGGTCAAGAGGATTATTCACACTATACATTTTATTTACCTTAAATTACACAAATTATATCATACAAGTGAATTTATCCGTATATCAAATTAACAGAAGATCTTGAACAAATAACTATTTCATCCCTAAATCTAAAAAACCCAAAGTGTTTCATTTTATACACCGGACAAAAAAATCCCAGAGCATGCTTAAAGAGGAGCCACCCTGGGATCTAATGTATTATATCAAATACACACAAATCAATCAAAATTCCACCCTATTTTCCTGCTTCTATATCATCAAACTGATTAATCCCGTACGCCCATGACCCATTAGAGTGTGGACAATATTTTGTCATCATTAGTTCCGCCGTATCCAAGCCTTTATCAAAATAACTTTTTTGTAAATAACTAGCAAAACTTCTTAGCGCTAAATCATAGTTTTCAAATCTCAGTGTACCTTTAGCATGTATCCCATATCCCCAGCAATTGTGAGATTCTGCTGGAATTTTCTTGCACAGGTTCGACTCTTGTTGAGCTATGGCTACCATCCACCTATAGTCAAATCCGTATGTATCGGATAGTTCTACTATTAGCTGACTATAGGGCAGTAGTGGAGACTTATATCGCTCCAGATACCTTTTTACTAGTAAAATTCTGGCATCATCAGCCCTAACTGTTTCTTCAACTTCCATTCTTTCTTCTATCTCTCCTAACCCAATCTGGCTGTATGTCTCTTCCTGTTTGACTCCAAGCACCTTGTTGCCACTGTCATTTAGTGACACTAGTTCTACCAAAACCACTAATATTGTCATTACAAAACCCAATATACACATTCCTACTCTAATAAGTTTATTCCCGATTCCTTTCATATTATAATTTCATGATATCATACCCCATGACCCAACCAAAAACTGACAAAACCATTGTTTTCGAACTAACCATAACTTCAAAAGAAGCTAAGGCTGAATATCAAAAAAGCCTAAAGAAAGCCGCTTCTCAAGTAGAGATCAAGGGTTTTAGAAAAGGTAAAGCCCCTCTAGATTTAGTTGAAAAAGAGCTATCCGTTCAAAAAATATACGAACAAATTATTCAAAATTTACTGCCAGCCAAATATGAGCAACAAATCAACACACTTAAGGTTAATCCTATAATTCGTCCTCAGATAGTCCTAAAAAACCCACCCCTGACTCTCGACAAAGATTGGCTTTTTGAAATAAAAACATGTCAAAAACCGGAAATTACCCTCAAGTCTTATTCATCTGCTCTAAAAACGCTTAACAAAGAGAAGTTTAAAGATTCCCAGGAGCATAACCAAAAAATTATTGACCTTTTGGTTTCCAAATCAACTGTTTCCATTCCCAAGATCTTAACCGAAACCCAGGTCAAGGACAGAATGGTCCAACTAATTGACTCAGCCAGTTCGGCCGGTATGACTCTAAAACAATTTTTAGAAACCAAGGGTACTACTATTGATAAATACCAGGAAACTCTGGCCAAAAACTTTGAAACTGATTGGAAGATCAGTTTGTCGCTTGATCAAATCGCCCATGATTTTAAAATTGAAGTATCACAAGCCGAAGTTCAAAAAACTATCCCCAAAGATAGCCAAGACCCTAGTCAGGCTAATCTTTTTTACTTTCTTCTAAAACAAAACAAGACTCTTGATTTTTTAAGACAAATCAAGTAGTTACACAGTAAATATATATGTTATAATAATCCACTATGGCAGGTGGGGCGATCATCAAGGATCCGAAAAAACAGAAAATTAATCAACAGCTTTTTTCCGGCCAAAATTCTCCAGAATATCAACAGCAAAGTCAGCAAACTAAAACCAACGGTGGCCTAAGGGGTATTTTAGGTTTAGGGCAATCAGCCGAAATTAATAAAGGTCCATCAAACTTTGGTAAGGAACTTTATCAACCTAGCCATCTTGAACACGAAGCTACACTTTTATTAAAGCAAGACAATCAAGAATTAAAAAAGGCTATAGACGAGCTGGTAAAGCAAATCAAATCCCTTAGCCATGCTACCAAAAACACCCAAAAAGAAATCGAAAAAATTGCTTTAGAAGAAAACCCTGAGCCTAGCCAATACAAGGTCAACTTTTTAGTTAGGTTAGCAACTTATCTAAAAAATGTCACCAAAAATATTAACGAAGCCGGTGAATGGGCTGCCATGTTTGCCATCCGCTGTAAATCTCGTGGTAAGTTCTGGAATCAAGCCAAAAACAAAAAAGGCCTCAATCAACAATATATGTTTAGTAACGAACACTCCAGTGCTCGAAGTGTCGGCTAGTTTAAGTGAGTCTAAGAGGACTCGAACCTCTGACCTCTTCGATGTCAACGAAGCGCTCGTGGTTAAAAATCTTCAAAGCATCATCTCCCGAAAGGGAGATTTTTTGTTTTATAAGTTAAAATATTAATATGAACCAACCAAACCAAGACAACTTAAAAGCTTTAAGGCACAGCGCCGAACATGTTCTTATGCAGGCCATGCAAAATTTATATGGCCAAGATAAATTTCATATGGCCATGGGTCCGGCTACTGACGATGGTTTCTATTTCGATTTCGAACCTCTAGCTGACTTCAAGATCTCAGAAGCCGATTTTCCCAAGATCGAGGTCGAAATGCAAAAAATCATCAAGGCCAATATACCTATTACCCAAAAAAGTATCGATATAGGAGAAGCTAAAAAATTATTTGCTGATAATCCTTACAAGCAAGAGTGGCTTTCTCAGATAGAAGACAGGGGAGAAAAAATTTCAGTTTACTGGACCGGTGATCAATTTGTAGATCTGTGTAAAGGTCCTCATATCTCATCTACTGGCCAAGTTAAAGCTATTAAGCTTTTATCTATCGCTGGAGCCTATTGGCACGGAAATGAGAAGAATAAGATGCTTACCCGCATCTATGGTACCGCCTTTGAGTCACCACAGGACCTCGACCATCACATGTGGTTACTAGAAGAGGCCAAAAAACGTGATCATCGAAAACTTGGCAAAGACCTGGATCTTTTTCATGTTGACGACTATGTCGGTCCGGGTCTGATTCTATGGCATCCAAAATTATCAGTAGTCAGGGAAGAAATCGAATTATATTGGCGTCAGGAACACCGTAAAAAAGGATATCAATACGTCTATACACCTCATCTGGGTATGTCCAGTTTGTGGCAAAAAAGTGGCCATCTGGATCATTTTCAGGATATGATGTATCCGGTCATGTCCATGGCCCAAAAAGATCAGGAAGAAAAAACCGAATATTACGTCAAACCAATGAGTTGCCCTTTTCATGTTCAAATATACAAAAATCGTCTTAGAAGCTATCGTGAGCTACCTATTAGATGGTGTGAGCTGGGTAGTGTTTATCGCTACGAAGAGTCTGGAGTACTTCATGGTATGCTTCGAGTCAGAGGCTTTACTCAAGACGATGCCCATATTATCTGTACCGAAGATCAATTTGTCGATGAGGTTAATAAAATTTTGGATTTTGCCCTGGAAATGAACAAAACTTTAGGCTTCGATCATCTAAATGTCTATCTGTCTTTGCGTGACCCTGATAACAAATCCAAATATATTAAAAACGAAAAAATTTGGAAATTAGCCGAACAAACTCTGGCTGACATTCTCGACCAAAGAAAGATTGACTACCAAAAAGATGTTGGTGGTGCCAAGTTTTACGGACCGGCCATCGATCTTAAGGCCGTTGATAGTATGGGTAGAGAGTGGCAGGGGACTACCATCCAGCTTGATATGAACTTACCTTCTAGATTTGGTATGGTTTATACCGGTTCAGATGGTCAAGAACACACTCCAATTATGCTTCACCGAACCCTTTTAGGTTCCATGGAACGCTTTGTTGGTACCTTAATCGAGCATTTCGCTGGTGCCTTTCCTACCTGGCTCTCACCTGTTCAAGCTAAAATTATTCCAATTACCGACAAGCAAAATGCTTATGCCAAACGGGTTTTTGATCAACTTTTTAAAAAAGGTTTTCGGGTAGAAATGGACGATAGATCAGAAACCATGCAACGAAAAATCAAGGATGCCCAGGATCAAAAAATTCCTTTCATGCTAATCATCGGCGGTAGGGAAGTCGAGTCAAATCAGGTGGCCGTCAGACAGCGCGATGGCCAGGACTTAGGGGCTATGCCTATTAACACCTTTATCGATCACTTAACCGTTCAAGTTAACTCCAAAAGTCTAAATTTGATAAAATAGGCCAATTATTAATTTATTTTAAATTTGAGTTACAAAGACAAAAATAGAATTTTTTACAAAACTAATTACTACATAAATTATCCCACTGTCAGGTTAGTAGATGAGGATAGTCGCCAAATTGGCGTCATGTCCATTGAAGAAGCTAGAGTCAAGGCTAAAGAAACCGGCCTTGATCTTGTTGAAATTAACCCAAATGCCAAACCTCCCGTTGTTAAGCTAATCGATTTCTCTAAATTTCGATACCAGGAAGAAAAGAAAAAATCACAAGAAAAAAAGAAGTCAAAATCTGGTGATCTAAAGGAAGTTAAGATGACTCCTTTTATAGGCCTTGGTGACTATCAAACCATGCTCAAACGTGCCCAAAAATTTTTAACCACTGGAAATAAAGTCAAATTAAGTATAAAATTCCTTGGTCGTCAAATCACCAAGAAGGAATTTGGCTATGATTTGGCCAATAGGGTAGCTAAAGACCTCGAAGATATCGCTATCCCTGAATCAGAACCAAAGTTAATGGGTAAACTACTAATTCAGATATTTACCAAAAATGACAAAAAAACCAAAACTACGAATTAAAAAATCTGTTAAAAACAGATTTCAAATTACCAAAACCGGCAAAGTCTTGCGGGAGTCAGCTTTCCATAGGCACCTAAGAAGCAACAAGACCAAAAGACAGCTTCGCCGTCTTAAGGGTAAAAAGTTAGTTACTGGCCGTTGGGCCCGAAAAGTTAAAAAATTATTAGGTAAAGCATAAAATGAGAGTTAAAACCGGC
>CAYWRN010000025.1:0-914 GCA_964461095.1 uncultured Gammaproteobacteria bacterium | reverse complement strand
AGAAAACTTCGAAAAAGAGATTTAAGAACTTTATGGATCAGAAGAATCAAAGCAGCTTTGGAAGCTCAACAAGTTAAATATTCTGCTTTTATCAAAAGTCTAGCCGATAAAAAAGTATATTTAAATCGTAAAGTCTTGTCTCAAATCGCCCTAGAAGATCCCTCTACTTTTCAAAAAATTGTTGAGGCAGTAAAATAATCACATGATCAAAACATCTCTCCATTTAGGGTTTTCCTTTTTTAACTAGAGTAGGGGAGTCATTTGAATTTTTTGGCTCCCAAAAAAGGGAGCCATTTTAGTATATGGACTTAAAAAAATTACAAAAAGATATCGAATCTAAAATAAATGCTGTTAACACTGCTGCTAAGCTGGAGAAAGTTCGCATTGAATATCTTGGTCGAAATGGTCTAATTAACAAATTATTTGCGGATATCAAAGATCAATCTGATCCCAAAACTTACGGTCAACAACTCAATCAACTAAAAATTGAGATTGTAAGGGCGATTCATGAATCGCCTATAAACAAACATAAGGCAGTTCACAGATCACCCTCGCCAACCACAGCCTTATCTACTACAACTACCAAAACTGGTCATCTCCATCCTATTACTATTACCGAAAACGCTCTAAATGACCTATTTTCCGACCTGGGATTTTCTATCTACGATGGCCCGGAGATCGAAACCGATGAATTTTGTTTTGAACGTCTCAACCTTCCCAAGGACCACCCGGCCAGAGACCTACAAGACAGTATTTATATCGAAGAGCCGGAAATCTTGCTTCGGACTCAGACCTCATCCATAGAAGCCCGTCTTTTGTCACAAGAAAAACCACCCTTCAGAGCTGCTTTCCCGGGTAAAACCTATCGAAACGAAAAAGTTAACAAAAGCAACCATTTTATCTTCCATCAATAC
>CAYWRN010000024.1:0-8550 GCA_964461095.1 uncultured Gammaproteobacteria bacterium | reverse complement strand
GTCACACAGGTCGACTCGTTAATACCAAACTTATTAGCATATATTTTGTTTACCCTAACTGCTTCATCTCTCATTTTTTGTAAAACTTCAGCCTTCCTTACTATCTTATTATCAAAATAACCAGTAAAAGATACTCCCAGAAGTGCCTCTTCCTCACAGTTTTTCTTCCATTCAGACGACAAATAACCAAATTTGGTTAATTTGGCTTGATACGTCCCCACAATGGTTGCCAGTCTGATTTTTCTCAAAAGACTCCTTTCTGTATCATCTTCCCGGATAATTATTCCCGCCAGATTACAAAACTGCTTTGACCGCAACACTATTTCACCACATGGATTACTGCCACAATTTGGCCAATATTTTTCAAATTTTGCCCACCTTCTTTCCGGCAATTGCCATCTTAGCCCCTCTCTATTAAACAAACCCCGTTCTCCTGATCCGCTTTTAGCCAAAGACAGCCATTCTTCCAAAAACTGTGGTGAAGCAGGTTTTTCATTGTAAACCGCCGAGTTGTTAGCCATGCTTCTCTGTCCCTGGGTTAGGTAAAACTGCCCTTCTTTAGCTTTTCTCATCTCCAGATCATCCAGGTCAGATAGCGATATCATAGCGCTTCTTCTAACCCCGCCGGCAATTACAATTTCGCCAATTTTACTACCTTGTTTTGACAGTACTTTTTCTTTGGCAAATTTCATTAAATCAATTAGTGGTTCCGGGCCGGATGCTCTACCTCCCATAGTCTTCAACCTAGCTCCCTTTGGTCTTACTTGCGAATAGTCAACCTCTACATCCTTACCTTCATACCAACTCTCCATTGCCTTGATAAACGCATCTGCCCATCCCTCTTTCGAGTCCGCCACCACGATTTTTGTTACTCTACTCCCTGTCTGTTTCTTAATCATAGGTAACTTTGACACACTTTGTCTTTCCACCGAAAAACCTATCCCTGCCCCACACATAGAGATATACATTATCTCGCCAAAGTCTCGTAAATTCTCAATGGCGATATAGGCACAGTTGTAGGCCGTTACATTTGAATTTCTGGCCGCCTTACCTGCTGACCACACCAATCTCATTGACGGAATAATTTCTTGATTGAGGATAGCAAGTCTGACTTCCTCGTATTCCTTAACACTAAGCTTCTTGCCAATATTCTCTTTCATAAAATCCATAAACCTATCTATTGTCTCTACCCAGGTTTCCCTCCTGCCCTTATCTTCAAGCCACCTGGCATAATTGGTATAGTAAACAAATTCAGACAGAGAACTCTTAAAATATTTTTTACTCTCTTTTACCCCCCTTTTAATCTCTTCAGCAATACTCTCTCCTCTTAGTTTTCTTAATTCATTATGCTCCTGTCTATACAATATATAGTGTTTAGCTGTCTTGGCCAATCCCTGCCAAATTAGTTGTTTTTCAACCAAATCTTGTATCTCTTCTACTGTTGGTATGTAGTCAGCTTTATTTTTAAGTATTTCTATCAACTCCTTAGCTACCAATCCGGCAATTTTCTTGGCCTCCTTTTCTCCACCTTCTTGGCAGTTAGTCAAAGCTTTATAAACCGCCGCTCCGATCTTATCTATATCAAAATCCACCACCCTACCGTCCCTTTTTCTGACCTGTTTTATTTCTTTAACCTTTGGTAATGGTGACATCTGTTTACTTTTTCTTTTTATAACTTTTAACTAGTTTTTCAAACTCATCTACTTCCTTGATATTTAAGTAAATAGTTGCAAATCTGATATAAGCCACCGGGTCAATATCCTTTAATTTCTCCATCACCAGCAAACCTATTTCTTTACTAGGTATCTCCACTTCTTCCCAATTTAATAATTTCATTTCTATCTCATCTACTACTGCCTCTTTTTGCTCGCTATTTAGCTTCCAACAGGCTTTATCTATACATTTTTCTAGCTTTTCTCTACTATAGTCTTCCGTCCTGCCGTCTTTCTTTCTCACCTTTAGCTCTACCGCCCCCACTTCCTCATATGTAGTAAATCTTTTGTTGCATTTTAAACACTGCCTTCTTCTTCTGGTGGCTTTGCCACCTCTGGCATCCCGGCTCTCCAGCACGTTACTCTCATCAAATCCGCAATATGGACATTGCATAATATTTATTTACTGTGTAATTTTTAAAAACACACTATTCCTAGTGGATAAGTCTCATCCTACACACCACCCCTACTTGTGTCAATATAAAAAACTAGATCAAGTGAAACCAACAAAGATATCTTAATGCTATTAAAATATTAATCTTTATTACTCATCACCACAGTCTGTTATAATTTTCTCAATAACTATTTATGAAATACAGACAAGAACTTACACCAACCCCAGAAGCAGTTAGGGTTACTGATGTTTTTCTACAAATGAAGGCAGACATCATGACCATTCTTCATTCAGCCCACCAACAAAGTACTACAGCACCACAAGAAAAAAATTTAAAAGAAACCGATCAAGCAGGAGCTACCAGAATGTTTACATTAGTAAACTTTATATTTAGTGGGCCGAAAGGACCATGTCAAGTTAGTGCCACTATTGAAAAAACAGGTCTAGACCCAAGCACGGACACAGACGGCATTATCAACAACGAGCTTTATTTCACTCTAACAAATTTTACACTTCAATATGACGATAACGTCTTAATATCGTTAGGCCAAGGTCCACCGTCGAAAAATACTTCACCTTCTCCTGTGGTAGATGTGTCTGGTGCAAAGCCTGTCTATGAATATTTTCCCCAAGAAGCCAGCGGTGGCCCCTCAAACATCTTTCTTGCACACCAACAACTTAGACAAATTGGTTCAGACTACGCTGGTATCGAAAACTAAGCTATAATACCCCTATGATTACCATTAGTTTTCTAAAAGAAGTCAAAGATCAAATCAAGCACATCTCCTGGCCGGATACCAAAACTGTCACCAGGTTAACTCTAACTGTCCTGGTTGTTTCCTTTGCCGCCGCTGTTATTTTAGGCGGTTTCGATGCCTTTTTTGCCAAAGCCTTTGCCGAAATCAGTAAAACTAAAGCCCCCACCAACACCGAATCACTAATAGACAATCTTCAGATAGACGAAGCCACACCCTCCGCCGAAACCACTTCTCCCGAATCTACCCCCTCATCTTCTCCAATTTCCAACTAACAAATTATCACTATTTGTAGTAAAATACCAAAGTTAGATTTATCCAAATAAGAGTTCAAAACTATATGCCTCTTAAAACCAAGAAAACCGTCAAGAAGAAAAAAAAGGACGGTAAACAATTTATCTTCGAATTATCGGACAAAAAACCAGGTATAAAAGCCGCCTGGTACGTTGTCAACACCTATTCTGGCCACGAATATAAAGTTATAGATGCCCTAAAGCTCAGAATCAAAACCATGGGTTATCAGGACTACATTTTCCAGGCTATTGTTCCTATCCAGTCAAAAATGGTTATCAGACGTGGCAAAAAAGTAAAAACTCAGGAAAAAACTCTTCCCGGCTATGTTTTAGTTCAAATGGAAATGACCGATGATAGCTGGACAATTGTTCGTACCACTACCGGTGTTACCGGCTTTATTGGTATCGACCAAAAACCATCCCCCGTCCCCCAGGCCGAAATCGACAATATTGTCAAAACTACTACCGAGGACAAACCAAAATACCAAGCTCCCTTTACTGTCGGCGAAGTCGTTAAAATTACCAGTGGACCTTTTGCAGATTTTATTGGTACTATAGACGGCATCGACAAAACCAAAGGTAAACTAAAAGTTTTAGTTTCTTTTTTCGAAAGAGAAACTCCGGTCGAAGTCGACTTTTTACAGGTTAGTAAAGAACTCTAATGGCTACCAGAAAAATTAAATCAGTTGTTAAGTTAACCATTCCTGCCGGTACCGCTACCCCCGCTCCTCCGGTCGGTACTGCTCTTGGTCCTCACGGTATCAATATGGGTGATTTCTGTACCCAATTCAATGCCAAAACTCAGGACAAAAAAGGTTCTCTCATTCCCTGTATTATTACCATCTTCGAAGACAGATCTTTTAACTTCATTACCAAAGAACCCCCTGTTACCGATATGATCAAAAAGGCTTTGGGTCTTTCCAAGGGTGCTTCTGAAGTTGGCAAAGAAAAAATAGGTAAGTTAACTCAAGCCCAGCTCGCACAAATCGCTCAAGCCAAAATGCCCGACTTAAATACTAAAGATTTAGAAGCGGCCAAGAAAATCGTTGCCGGTATTGCCCGCTCCATGGGAATCCAAACTGAATAATTATTACTAATTAAAAAATTATGACCAAGAAACCAACCACCACCAAACCTGAAACAAAGGCCAAAGTGGAAGTCACGCCAAGCGTGACGCCCCAAGTTATTACTCAACAAGTCGAATCAGAAGATAAAGCAGATAAGGCACAGGAAAAAACTGAAGAAAATAAGAAGCCAGCTCAGGCTCAAAGCCAAAAAATCAGATCCGGTAGCTATAAAAAAGCCAGATCAAATATAGACAAGAACAAGCTATACGATTTAGAAGAGGCAGTTAAGTTAGTTCAGTCCAACTCCTTATCCAAGTTCGATGGCAAAATTGATGCTCATATAACCATTAGTCAAGATCCGGGTTCTGTTGGCGAAATCAGTTTCCCCCACTTGAAGACGGCCAGTAAAAAAATTGTTGTCGCTAGTCCCGAACTTATTAAGCAAATCCAAGAAGGTGTTATTGATTTTGATATCTTAGTTGCCACTCCGGCCTTCATGCCCAAACTTTTACCTCTAGCCAGAGTCTTAGGTCCCAAAGGTCTTATGCCTAATCCAAAAAATGGTACATTAGCTGCCAATACCGACGAAGCTGTCAAAAAGCTTCAATCCGGCAATACTATTGTAAAGACTGAAAAAAAAGCACCTCTGATTCACATCACCGTTGGCAGAGTTTCTCAAAAAACCGAAGAAGTAGTCGCCAATATCGAAGAGCTAATCAAAGTAATCAAAGCTAATAAGATCAAAAAATTCTTCTTAGCCCCCACCATGGGCCCCTCAGTCAAGGTCAAAATAGAAAAATAAAAATTGTCTTTCTCTCTCATTACTAGTTACTCATTACTCGTTACTAGTTTCTATTCCCTAAACGCCTTATCTTTCTTCATTTCCCTTTCAATTAGGTTTCTTAGGAACACCGCCCTGGGTAATTTCTTGGTCTTAGCTACCCAATCTAGATAACTTAAAATCTTAGGAGATACAAAAAAGTTAAACCTGACATCTATGCCTTTTTTTGCTTCTTCCAAGGCCTTCTCCAACGGTTGCCTGCAATTTTTTTCATCATACTGAATCATCTGTAGTTTGCTATAGCCAGAACCAAATAGCATTGTCGGCCGTCTGTCTCCAACGTACAACAAGACAACTGGTTTACCCAAATTAATAGCTTGAGTAATTTCATGACCGACAGACAAACTCTGAGTTGACACCTCAGCTACAAATACATCAGCTTTCTTTATACCACCCAACAATTGACGGTAGCTGACGCTCGCCTCAATCTTACTTTGTGATACCACAGAAGCTGAATCATTTTCAAATACATGATTAGACACCATTACGTATCCTAACTCCTTTATTGAATCTGCTATCAATTCATAATTAGCTTCAAAATCACCCTTACCCCTCAATGACGCAGTGAAATATACTTTCATAAGAAAATTATACAAAAAAAAACGAAATTTTCAATGACTAGTGGTTACGATAATAACAAAAATAGTTCTCTTTATAAGGAAACTTTTTCCAAATTGTACCTAAATCTTCCTTAAGTAAATTCCCCAATACTAATTGATTTTTTCCGTTCGTAAAACTAGGTACAGCCACAACATCACCATTGGGAAACACCAATGTACATTCGCCTTCAATAGTAAAGTTAGCAATTCTAATCTCTAAGTTACAACTAGATTTTTTAGCTTCTTCACAAATTCTGTTGTACTCCCGACTTATCATATCAATTCTAATACTTTGTTTATCTACTAATTCTATCGCTCTACCCCTTGGAATTAATGAAAAAAAGTACAACTTATCAACACACTCTTCCTCACACTTTTCGGCTGCCCATGCCATCTGATCAAAATTCTTCCTAATCACTGTAAACACAACCGACACAGGAATACCTAGTCTCTTAGAGAGCTTAATTCCATTAATAGTTCTTTTATAACTCTCTTTATTACCAGTTATTTCATTATGTATCTTTTCATTTCCCCTCAAACTAAACCTAATATTGTCAATATAAGGCCTTAGTTTTAATAATCTTTGCTTGTTCACCAGCATACCATTGGTCGACAATGTAATACTCACACCCTTACCCTTCATATACCTAAGTATCTTTGTAAGATCATCACGTAAAAGTGGTTCACCGCCAGTTATACATATTCTTCTAACCCCACCACTGACTAACTTATCAATCATAAGTTTAATCTCTTTTAAACTGGTATCAACAGGATTATCTTCTGCCTCACAACAATAAACACATTTCAAATTACACCTTCTAGTTACTTGGAAACCCACATTAATAAAAAAATTTACAGATTCGTCACCAAACTGGTACGAGTCTCTTCTTGGGTCGTATAAATATTTCATAATGAGCTTATTTAATTTCCCGATAGTATAGCACAGTTTCTTTTGTTGCTTCTTCCCACTTTCCTTCCATATTATGCCCTGCACCTGGCATTATTACCAACTCTGCTTGTTTACCAAAACTTTTTAGGTTTTCAATCACTTCCTCCTGCCAGCTAACCTGGCACCACGGATCATTGTCACCCTGAATTACCAATATAGAAGAATTTATCCAGCTATAATAATTTTCAAAGGCATACTCCCTTGAATCATAATATTTCATAAAGTCTTCTATTTCCTTTTTCACCGGACTATCCTCCTCAATTGTCTCTAGCACACTAGCAGGAAATGGATTCGTCATCGGTGCCCACAGCACAGTTGGATATCTTCCTCCATCAATCTCCAGGACAGACAAGGTAATCTGTCCTCCATTACTATGTGCCCAAAACCCAATCTCAGTAGTATCCACAAAAGGTATATTTTTGACGGCTACCAATAAATCAAGTACATTTTCCACTTTTTCAAATCTGGCTTCTAAATTATCTAGCGATTCTTGATCAGACTGTCCGTATCCTAAGAAATCAGTTGATATAGTTACATACCCAGCCTTAGCTAGTTCATCTGCCACTCGCCAGGTGCCATATCCCGGATAATACCCCTCCTTGTCCGCATAACCTCTTATCATTATCACTACTGGCGACACCCTACTCTCCCAAGGTCGGTAGTTAATCATCCCGGAGATTCTTTTCCCATTCGATTCATACCAAAACACTCTGGTATCAAAGTCAACTTCATACCCTAAATTTTTCCTCCTCAGTTCCACTTCCTCTATCGGTCCACCTATTTCAATCGTCCCGCCAACCCCCACATAGTTTTTTCTCAAGTTATCAAAACTATATCTACTATAATCCACAGCACTGCCAAGGTCATCCTGAGTTCCGCCAAGGCGGGACGAAGGACCTCCCTTTGGATTTTCCACCGGCCATAGTTTATATACTCCCCATATTCCAACTCCGATCACCACCAACGTAACTACCGCCCAAATAACTATTTTCCTCATAAGTAATTATAATCTCTTAAGTTTAAATTAAAAAAATTTTGAAGTTACCATTTCTGAAGGCCTTGTTGACGAAGACTACACCAGCCGAAGAAATGTGTAACGAAAAATTTGTAACATTAAAAGATTGTGTTATACTATCCCTAACCAAAGACAGCAAGGCCTTTTAGGTTAAATATCTTGCCGAGGATACCAACAATTAATATAACTAGGTGCCTCGAAAGAGGCTTTTTTTATGAAAATCTCTAATAATAAACAAATAAAAATCGATCAAGTTACTAAATTGACCCAAGATTTAAAAGGCGTTAAATCTGCCGCCTTACTCCAATATCAGGGGTTAGAAGCCAACGATATTAATGCCCTAAGAGCCAATGTCAAAGACAATGGTGGCCGTATTGAAGTGGTTAAAAACACTCTTATCCAAAAAGCTTTAAGAAACATGGGTATTGACCTTCCCGAAAAGCTAACCGGCCCTACTGCAATTGTTCTTTGCGATACCGATGAAATTGCACCCCTAAAAGAAATTAACAAAGTCAACAAAGACAAAGAGAAAACTGAATTCAAATATGGCATATATCAGCAGAAATTATTGGCCCTAGCTGAATTAAATCAGCTTATATCCCTGCCAAGCTTTAGTCAACTGGTCGCCAACTTTATTGCCGGCCTCAATAACCCTCTTTATAGACTTGCCTACGCTCTTAAGTTTAACCAAACCAAACTTGCTTTAGTTCTCAAAGCTATCGCCAGCAAACAAGAACAAAACCAAACCCCACAGGCATAAAAAATTTACAAATTAAAAAATAACAATGTCAGAAGAAAATACAAAACTAGACGCTAAACTACAAAAGATTTTAGATAGCGTCTCGCAATTATCAGTTCTCGAGCTGTCCCAGTTAGTTAAAGCTCTTGAAGAAAAATTTGATGTCCAGGCCGTTGCCGCCGCTCC
>CAYWRN010000023.1:5700-8763 GCA_964461095.1 uncultured Gammaproteobacteria bacterium | reverse complement strand
TGTATTAAACGAACTATAAGGAGAAGAGATTGGAGAAATTATTGATAGATGTCTTAGGGCGATTAAAGGAAAAATGAATAAAGGTGCTAAAGATTGGCTTATTAACATGGCTAATGGAGATGCCAGGGCGGCAATTACCATGATAGACAATGCCTGGACACTGTATGGAAACTTAAAAATAGAATCACTAAAAAATGCTTTACAGAACTCATATCTACGGTTTGATAAAAAAGGAGAAGAACACTACAACACTATTTCGGCCTTTATCAAATCAATGAGGGCCAGTGATGTAGACGCTTCTCTGTATTACCTAGCTAGAATGGTAGCGGCCGGAGAAGACCCACTATTTATTGCCAGGAGGATGGTGGTGTTTGCCAGTGAGGATATTGGTATGGCTAACCCGAATGCTTTGTTACTAGCTAACCAGGTATTTAGATCCTGTGAAACCATCGGCTATCCGGAGTGTCAGGAAAACTTGGCTCATGGAGTAGTGTATTTGGCTAAGTGTCAAAAAGATAGAAGTGCTTACGACGCCTATATGGCAGCTTTGGATGATGTAAAAACTTATGGTAATTTACCGATACCAATGAATTTAAGAAACGCACCAACAAAACTAATGAAGGAGCTAAATTATGGTAAAGGCTACGAAAAATATCCTAAAGATAAAAATTTGCTGCCGGAGAAGTTAAAAGGAAGGAATTATATTGTAAAATAGATAATGAAAAATAAAGTAGTTGTAATAACAGGAGCAAGTCAAGGATTGGGGAAAGAGTTAAGTTTGGGATTAGCCAAACTAGGAAATAAAATGGCTTTAGTAGCCAGAAGTGAAGGATTGTTAAAACAAATAAAAGACAAAATAAACAAGAGCGGAGGAATAGCTGAATATTTTATCTGCGATGTGACCCAAATTAAGCAAATCAAAGAAACAACAAAAAAAATTATTAACAAATTTGGGAAAATTGATGTGTTGATTAATGGGGCGGGAATTTTTAGTTTAGATAAACTAGAAGATGAAAAACCAGAATTGACAGAAGAGGTATTAAGGGTAAATTCAGTAGGAACAATAAATTTTATTAGGTCGGTTTTACCATATATGGAAAAAGTAAATTCTGGTCATATTATTAATGTTATATCTAGAGCTGGATTGGATTTGGAAGAGAATAAAGACTGGTTGACATATACAGCTTCAAAATGGGCAGTGACTGGCTATACAAAAGCATTACAAGCAAAACTAACTAAGACAGCTATTAAAGTATCTGGAATTTATCCGGGTGCATTTGAAAGTAATATCTTTGAAAAAGTGGGCTACAAAGAAGCACACAATCAAAGCTGGATGATGGAAACAAGCCAAGTGGTTGAGGCGCTTGTTTGGGTGCTTAATCAACCAGACAAAATAGAGGTAAGCTCACTTAGTTTATATAAAAAAGATGAAAATAAGTAAAAAACAAACTATCCAACAAGATTGGGATGAGGTTAAAAGTTGGAACTATAAACTTAAACAATTAAAAACCTATCAATCTGTGGTGTATGCCGAACTAAAGGGAGAACACGGAGAAGTAGAGACTAAAGATGTGGAAAGAGTGTATTTTGTGGTTGAAGGAGAAGGAGAATTTGAAATTAATAAAGAAACAATAAAAATAAAAAAAGGTGACGTGGTGACTGTGCCTGCAAAGACTACTTACAACTATAAACCAACAGATGGTATAACACTAAAAGTACTATTATTTATGGAGCTTTGGGACAATTAAAGTATGAAAAATAGAGTTGGATTGGGTACATTTCCACTGGCAGGAGTTTTTAATCTAATTTCTTCTAGTGATGCAGAGAAATTAGTAAAAAAATTTATTGATTTGGGTGGATATTATATTGATACAGCACCTTTGTACGGAAATGGTGAAATTGAGAAACTATTGGGAAAAACATTAAAAGATGTTCCGAGAGATAAATATTACATTTGTACCAAGACAGTAAAACATGTAGACAAACAGGGGAAATTATTTAAAAGTGAAACCGGAAAATTGTCTGGTAATAGGTGATAGCCCAAAATCAGATATTGAGGCTTGCTTGAAGATTGGTGTGCCGGTTGATCAGGTAATTTTGGTTAATGAAATGAAGTGGTCAATACACCAGACGGACTTGCCAAAAGAAGTGAAAAGAATAGATAATCTTGGCCAACTTATGTTGATGAGATAAAATAATAGGTATGGGGTTAAATTTTAAGATATTATACGTATTTAATGTATAATATGGGTAAGATGGGTAATGGAGAGTCCATTAGAAAAAAATTAATGTCAGGAGCAGGGTTGGTTGATCCAGCAGACATGGGGGGTTCAATAGTTAAACCGATTCAGGTGTTAGTACCTAGTGCAGAGGCCTATGTCCCTCTACCACTCCCAAAAAATCACCCTTATGGTGGTACAGGACCAATAACGAGAGTACTTGGTGAATCTGGTTCTGTAACAGTAGGAGAAACACCACCCTATCCAAAAATTGACCTCATAGGTATGCCATTAAGAGGTCCCGGAATAATTGAAACATTAAACAATACACCAGCGACGGGACCAGCAATTGAGGTTAATATAAATTGGAACTCAGAACAAAAAGCGAAACTTGATTATGAAATTTTACAAGTAGGAACAAGTTTGTATAATCCCGTAACTAAAGTCACTACGACAATCAGAGTTCCTACGGCTATGTTTCCCAACGGACAATTAGTAGCTTTGTCTAAACTTAAATAGGTTGTTTAATTTTGAGACCCGGGTGGGAGTTCCTTCGTAAGCTCAGGATAAACTCACCACCTAAGTAAGTAGCGTTAATTTCTTTGAGACCCGGGTGGGAGTCGAACCCACCTGAAAGGTTTTGCAGACCTCTGTATAGCCGCTTTACTACCGGGTCAAAGAGTTTTTGATGGGTAATTTTAATCTATTTGTAGCTTTGAATCCAGATACAAGATTCTATATGGTAATAAATGAAGATTAATATCGTATTTAATATATAGATTATTAAACAGTAATAGGTATGGATGAAACATTGTCACAGACATTACAGCGTGTTCTACCAGCT
>CAYWRN010000023.1:2924-5661 GCA_964461095.1 uncultured Gammaproteobacteria bacterium | reverse complement strand
GGAGTAGTGGTCTCTGTGACTGATAATGTATTTAGAGTTCTGTGTGATTGTGGTAGGCAATTTAATGTGTCAACTGATCCTCGGGGAATTTTTAGAAGATAAGCAACTAAAGTTTAGCTTGGCCGCGGGTACCGATGAATTTTAGAGGCTTGGCGTTGACCCAAAGAGCATCAAAAGTTTGCCTGTGAAAATCAGCTATTTTTTGATTTTTGATTTCAAAACAAAAGATATCGCCTTTGTCTAAAAAATTACAGACAGTATAAATATCGTTATAGATAAAGGCGTCAAAAGTAATATTTAGGACTTCTTTGGGTAAATATCTAACTTGCCATAGGTTAATAATATTGGAGACATCAGTAAAAGCACCGATTTTTTTGAGGTTGGTAAAAGATCTAGAATGAATGCTTCGTTTTTGGAACATCTCAACTCTTAGATGTTCGATGTCTTCAAAGGGTAAATAATTATCCCCTGTGCCGTATTCATAGCTTAAAATTTCAGTCTTGGTATTTAATAAGTTCCAGTTGACCTGAGATAAGCCTTTAGGGCCTTGATAATAAAAAATTTGAGAACCAGGACGGGACGAACCAGTAACTGATTCAATTGATTTAATGACTTGGGGTAGGTTTTGAGAGAGATTGGCTAAGCTTTGTTGTTTTTGGGACAGAATGATTTCTAATTGGGACGGGTGCTTACTAGTAAACTTAAAACCTGAAGTATAGGTTTGCTGGGTAACCAACTGTTTGTCAATTAATTTGTCCAGCAAACGATACACTTTGGTACGGGCCATATGGATAGAGCGGCTAATGGACAGAGCTGACAGAGCTCCTTTTTCTAGTAATGTTAGGTATATTTTTGACTCTTCTTCTGTTAGACCAAAAGGAGTAAGAAGAGAAATTAAGTTGTCTGTTTGTTCGGACATCAAGTAGATTATAACATATATGTATTATAAGATATAGATATTAAGAATTAATAAACAAAAATGAGTACACGGACAACAATTGTAATTCGAAGAACAATAATAGAAGAAGGAACTAGATCTCGTGCTGATACGACTAGAGAGAGCTATTCTCCTGTTTTTGTTAATGGAGAATGGAGACAACAAAAATGGGAACCATGGCCACCAATTTATGGTGAAGCTTATAAAAGAAGCTTACACGGACCAATTAGAAAAGTTTAAATATTAATAAACAAAAATGGAATTTACTAAAAAAGACGGAGAAATGTATGCAGAAATGGACTGTGGTTCGATATATGGTCCAATGAAAATAAGGTTCAATGTTGACCCAAAATCAGGAAAAAGATTGAGAAGAATATTATCTGTAGAAGTAAAATGTCCTACTATAGATGCGGTGGCTGAATTTTCAGAATTAATGGATAAAATCTCCAGACCCGCAGAAAGCCTTCCTCAATATCTAGCTAAGCAACAACTTTTTGGTTTAGCAACAACTATAATGGCAGAACTTAGTAGAGGTGAATAATAATCATTAATTTTAATAACAAAAATGAGAAATCTTTTAGAAACAATTGGTGCGCAAGCAAAACAAGTTTGCCGAGCGGCGATTGGAAGACTAGATACAGATACAGCAGTTAAATCGATAGGTGATGGAATTCGTGCACGTGGGCTAAATTTGTGTGAACCATCGGGTGGGGAGAGATTAAGTATAACCCAGATAGTAGAGAGCCCAGTAACACAAACTGTTGGTGTAGTGGTGATTAAATCTAAAGTGGCTACCCCAAGTTTAGGTGGAGGGTTTCAATCAGGCTTTACACTGCATTTAGATAGAGCAATACTTCTTTTAAGCAATAGAGAAGCTGTGGCAAAGGTGCCCGACAATAGACAAATATTTGGAGATGATTTAAGAATAACTGCTTTAGTTAACGCAATAACAAGATGGCCGGTGTGCAACTAGTTGAAAATCCTATTTCTAAATGAAAATTGAATATCAAAAACCTAAACTAACAGAACTTGAACCAGTGGGTGAGGCTGAAGAAGTGTTTCCTGGAGAAACTTGCCAAATATTACAAGACCCAAACGACAGAATAACTAGTGATTATGGACTATTGAAATACCAACCTGGATCAATTACTGGTCAATTAATGGAGGATGGAATAATATCCAAAGAAATATGGATTAGTGGGCCAATAAGAATAAAGAGAGTTAGAGGAAGAAGGACTGAAGAATTTATTTTTCCTGGATGTAGCACAACAACTGTTTCAATAAGAGTTGGAGATCAAATAATAATGGAAAATATTGGAGATACACAGGCTATAGTAATTGAAAAGGTTTGGCCTGCTTGGGGTGTTAACCCAAATAGGTACAAAGAAATCGGCTTGTAACGCAAATTATTCTACTTTGATGTCGCCCCAAGTAGTGGGCATATCTTCTCCGTAATGAACATTCATTTGATCTTCGTAAAAGGTTAATACTTGTATACCAAGCCTTTGGAATGTATCAAGTGGTGTACCTTGAGGAAGATCAATTTCCAAAGTCACTAAACCAGAAGGTTTTGAGTCGTAAGGAACTTGTAATCTAACTGTTTCAGCTGTTTGAGAAAAAGCTCCACATGTTGCATCGAGTCTAAAATGAGCAGTATCCGGCTCTTCAGTTTCATTGTAAGCATCAAAAATCCTAAGACCACAGCCGGTAATTCCTACTACAGATAGAGATTGTGCTAGAAGATTGGTTGTTTTTAGAGCAACAGCAATGGTATCGAGATAATATTCAAATGTTAGCATT
>CAYWRN010000023.1:1833-2914 GCA_964461095.1 uncultured Gammaproteobacteria bacterium | reverse complement strand
AGCAACATCATCATTCCGATACTCCGGCAAGGCACAAACTTGAAAAATAGAGGCAGAACTTATTACTCTTTCACAAGTAGCTATTTCATGTTCGGTCATAAAATTATTATAGGATGTTTAGGCAGATAAGTCAATTGGTTTGAAGCTAATTTGAGATAGATAAAGATAATGAGAAATGTCATCTAAATAGGGTAGAATAATTTATGGAACAGCATCCGATTCCACAACAGATATCGTCGTACCAATTTAAATTGGTGGGTGATATGACATTGGGTCAGTTTGGCAAGGCGGCTGGAGGGATAATATTAGCAATATTGGTAAATGCTTCGGGGATGATATTTTTTATCAAATACCCGCTTATGTTACTGACTGGTGGTGGTGGTTTGTTACTAGCTTTTGTACCTTTTGAAGACAGACCTCTAGAAACCTGGATTAAAGCTTTTTTTAAATCTATCTATTCCCCTACTATATACACATGGAAAAAAGTTAGGCCAATAAACTGGTTGGACGTGGATAGAAACAAGGTATTAACCGGCGAGGAAGAAGAAAAAATTGACGTGCCAGTAAAAGATGAAAATAAGATAAAAGAATTTATACAATCTTTGCCATCGTTTAAAAGAGAAAAAGGGGTGGCTATGGATGTAGATACCGGGGGTGAAGAAGTAGATGAAGATATGGAGGAAAAACTGAAAAAAGTAGCCGATGGAATGGGAGCAGATGAAACTAAAAAGGATATAAGTAACGAGAAACAAGAAGCAGGAAAAACTACAAAAATTCATAAAACAGATAATGAAACAGATGTAGAGGTAGTGGGACTGAATTTAAGACGGGAAAAACTAAAAGCGACTGGGGTAGCTGAGTTTGGAGGGGTGCCAATGCCAGATACTCCGACCGAACCAAATGTGCTGTCAGGAATGGTAATAGGACCAAATGATGAGATCATTGAAGAAGCAATAGTGGAAGTAAGAGATAAAAGTGATAGCCCGGTCAGGGTATTTAAAACTAACGCTTTGGGTCAATTTAAGACAGCCACACCGCTAATAAACGGTAACTATTTGGTAATCACAGAGAAAAATGGCTA
>CAYWRN010000023.1:0-1706 GCA_964461095.1 uncultured Gammaproteobacteria bacterium | reverse complement strand
GAACCGATCAAGATAAGAGCTAAAAAGAAGGCAGACTCAATGGTAAGTTGATAGTGGTAAGGAACGCCTAAAAAAGGTTATTATTAGATAACTATGCCCACCGACCCAATTAAAAAAGCCATAAAAGGAAGTACACAAGAACAACTACCTGTCGAGGACGTGGTGGATGGGATAGTCATATTAAAGGATGGTAGCTGCGGACTTTTAATGCAACTATCGAGTGTTAATTTTGATTTATTATCAGAAAGAGAACAATCTGCTCTGGTGTTTGCCTATGGGGGAATATTAAATTCTTTAAATTTTTCGATTCAGATATTAATTAGATCCGAAACTAAAGATGTATCCACTTATGTAAAACGATTAAACGAAGCTTATAATGGTGAAAAAAATGAGCTACTTAAGGAAAGAATTGCTTCCTATAAAGCTTTTATTGAAGAAATTGTTAAAAAGAACGATGTGTTGTCAAAATCTTTTTATATTGTGGTACCGTTTTCGATAATGGAACTAGGGATTAAAAGTGCTGATAAAACCATGTTTAGTATGCTACCTAAGGTTGGCAATAACCAAGCAAAGCTACCATATAGTAAGGAATATATTGTGGACAAGGCCAAGGCAAAACTACTGCCCAAAAGGGACCATATAATGAGATTGTTTGCCAGACTAGGGCTAGAGATTAGACAATTAAACACTAAAGAGTTAATACAGCTTCTTTATAAGATATATAACGAACAAACAGGTACTAATCAAAAGGTTAATAGTTTAAACTATGGCTCACCGACAGTAACTACTAAACAAGTGAACCAGACAACGATAGATGGCATTTAACTTTTTTAAGGGTAAAAAAAAGGCTGGTGAAACCGAGGTGAAAACAGCTACGACTGTGGCGGAAAAAAGTGGTGAGTCAAAAACGGAGGGACAAAGAGAATTTGTGGAAGGTTTGGTGTCAACTAAGGACATAATTGCCCCATCGGCAATTGAAGTTGATTTTAATCACATTAGGATAGATAACAAATATTACCGAACTCTGTTTATCGCCGGATATCCCAGGTTTGTGGGAATAAACTGGTTGTCAAACCTAATTAATTTTGACGCGTCTTTGTCGGTGTCGATGTATATATATCCAACAGACGGAAAGGAAGTACTAGATGATTTAAGACGAAAAATTGCTGAAATGGAAGCAGAGTTAACTACTGATATACAAAGAGGCAGAATAGTTAATCCATCTACACAAGCAAAACTTGAAGATGCGCTGAATTTACAACAAGATCTGGTTAAAGGAGAGGAAAGATTTTTTCAATTTGGGCTGTATGTAACTATATCGGCAGAAGATAAGGAAGAAATTGATAGGATCAACAAAAACCTAGAATCATCACTAGGATCTTTGATGATAATTTCCAAAAGGGCAACTTTGCAAATGGAAGAAGGGTTCATAACTACCCTACCCTTGTGCGATGACAGGCTTAAGGTCACTAGAAATATGGACACAACATCACTAGCAACAACTTTCCCATTTGTTAGCTCAGACCTGTCTGATGACAAGGGAATTATGTATGGCATAAATGAGCACAATGGCTCATTGGTGGTATTTGATAGATTTTCGATGCCAAACTACAACTCGGTAGTATTTGCCACATCAGGAGCCGGAAAGTCGTATATGGTTAAGCTGGAGCTAATGAGATCTTTGATGTTTGGAACGGAAATAATTG
>CAYWRN010000022.1:9896-10104 GCA_964461095.1 uncultured Gammaproteobacteria bacterium | reverse complement strand
AACTTGGCTTTAAAAGGTATAAACTGCAGAAAAGAGGTATGAATTCTGTCTTGCCATTTTTTGGTTAATCTGTCTTGATGGGGGCCAAAGAACTTAGGGAGATAGACAGAGGTGTAAATATCAGCTTTGGGAAAAATATCGGATAAGGTTTCTAAAACAGATTCGGCACCACCATATTCTTTGAGATAGTCGTGAACCAAGGCAATAC
>CAYWRN010000022.1:0-9886 GCA_964461095.1 uncultured Gammaproteobacteria bacterium | reverse complement strand
GCAATACGTAAGTTGCTAATTTCCAATTTTTAATTTGAAATTTTTAATTTTTTGAAGGAGGATTTGAGTTTTTGATCGAAAGTAGCAATGGAGTTAGCTTGATTGTATTTAGCGTAAATTTGATGATAACAATCCTCTAAGCCAACTGAATAACTAGTGAATATTACCAAAGCTTGCATTAGTATATCTCGATCATTTATATCAATAAATGACATTTTTATTAACTGAACGATTGTTTTTTTGACGACTGAAAAAGGTAATTTATAAAATGATCTAAGTGTCCAATAAACTTCAAAAACCACCAAAGTAGAAGTGATTAACTTGATTTCGTTTTGTGAGGCTTTTTCAAATAATTTGATGACCGTAAGCTGTTGAGACAAGTCTCTGTTGAGAAAATAAGAAAGAAAATAGTTAGCATCAACGAAGTAGGTCATTTTTTTTGAGAAAAATGAATTTGCTTGGCTAGCTCGATGGCTTTATCTATAGGCACATTCTTAAACTTGCTTGGTATAGTAACAGAACCGGCTAAACGATTAACCATGCCTTCTGGTGTTTCAATAAAAATGCGATCGTTTTCAATACCAAACAGAAGTTTTTGACCTTTTTTGAGATTTTTGGCTTTAAGTATTTTTACTGGTATGGTAATTTGACCTTTACTGGTAAGGGTAGCTGTATAAGTCATAAGTAAGGAGATTATACACAATACAAGGAGAGGTTGCCAAATACAAGGACATAGCTAGCTGATATACTAATGTGTGATAGTTAAGTCAAAACTAACTTTGGTTACTGTGGTATTTTTGGGTTTGTTGTCGATATTTTTTGGTTTGTACAGAGTTGACAATAGATATATTTTTGACTGGGATCAGGAGGATGATGCAATAAAAACAATGGGGATGATTGAAAACAGAAAGCCACTTCTAATTGGGCAAAGAGTAACGCACGAAAATAGCTTTTTTGCCGGGCCGTATCATTTTTATTTTTTACTGCCCTTTTATGGATTGATGCAGGGAAACCCGAAGGCCGGATTGGTGGCATTAACGATTATTAATATGTTAACTGTAGTCAGCGGCTTTTTGATTATTAGTAAATTTGAGGGGAGGAAGGTTGGATTAATATCTAGTGTGTTATTTTTAATCAATCAAAGCGAAATAAGCTGGAGCGCCATGTATTTGCCACTGTTTGGAATATGGAATTGGTGGGCAGTCAACAAATTGCTTGAATCTAGAAAAAACATAAAATGGATATTACCAATGTGGGGATTTTTTGGTGTCAGCCATATAATCGCTAGCTCGATAATAACGACGATAATAACAGCATGGCTTATAAGCAAAGACAAAAAATGGAAGAAAAAAGACTTATTAATAGGCATACTTGGAGGATTGATGTTTTTGATGCCACTACTAATTTTTGACATACGACACGATTTTTTGAATCTAAAAAAAGTAATTGAAATGCTACAAGGCAAAACAAAAATTGCCAGACAAATATGGCTGCCGGCAGTGACTTATTTTAAAAGTTTAAACTTACTGGGGTTAAAATGGCTGGGACAGAGGGTGATGGTGATAGAAAGAATGTTAGTAATAATAGTTGGGGTAATAGGCGTATATAGAATAAAAGATATTGGCAAAAAAATTGTTAGTATAGTGTGGGTAGTTACACCACTGGTGGCGATGTTTTTGTACAAGGGCGGGGTGTCTGAATATTATTTTTCAATAGGGCTAGTAATGATAATAATATTATTGGCAAGAGAACTAGCAAAACTAAATAAATTGGCTATGCCAATACTGGGAATACTTCTAGTAAGTAACTTTTTGAGACTGGGTCAGATTGATATTAAAACAAGCCTCTATAACAAAATGGAAATTGCCGAATATCTAGTAAGCCAGCAAAGAGACCCTGTTTTTAATGTGTCTTATGAACTACCCTTGGGCTGGGATACCGGATTTGGATATCTATTTAAATACTTGGGCAAGGAGCCACAAAACATTGACCAGGGACATCTGTATACAATCATGCTTGATAAAGATGAGAGTAAAACCGGTCAGACAGTAGCCAGATCGGGAGTATATATATTAAAAAGAAGGTAACTAAATCAAATTATTGTTGCTTCTTAACTGATCCCCTAGAACCAGGATAGTGTCTCTTTTTGAGGCTAGAATCGGCTTGAGGTAAGGATAGATTTACCTGTCTAATTATTAAAGGTCTCTGATGGGGAGATATTATTGGATTTGAATCTGGAAATTTTAAATTGTTATCCATGGATATTTTCATTGAATAAAAATAACACTACAAGATACTTTAGAAAAGGGTTGGTTGGTTGGTATCTGGCTTGGACTTCGAAGATTTTTGGTATTTTTTGGAAAAACGAGAGACTAAAGATCGAAAATTAAAAGTTTTTAGAACTTCGATAAGTTGGTTGATTTTTTCAGGAGTTATCAGGGCGTTTTGAAGAGAAAAATCAACTGGTACTTGGTGTTCTAGTTTGGCTAATTTTCGGGAAAGATAGGCATTGTCATGATCTCTCTCCAGCTTCTGGCGAACTACTGGTTTAATTTTGGTTAAGTTTTTGTATATATTATCAAGGTCTTTGTACTCATCAAGAAGAAACTGAGCGGTTTTGGGGCCGATGCCAGATACTCCAGGATAATTATCTGAACTATCCCCCATTAAAGCTTTTAGATCAACAACTTGAGATGGTTTAACGCCAATCCTATCAATTACTGCTTGAGAATTATAAATTTGGATTTGAGACAAACCTTTAACCGGCATAAAAAGTTTTACTTTGGGAGTGACCAGCTGCATTAGATCTTTGTCGCCGGTAATAATATAAGTAACTAGACCTTTCCTTTTGGAGGCTTTGGTGGAGATAGTGGCTAGTAGATCATCGGCTTCGTAACCTCCTAAGGTAAAAAAGGATAGTCCAGATTGCTTGAGACTATCTACGATTAAAGGAAATTGGTGTTTGAGATCGGGATCGGCAGGTTTCCGTTGGGTACGGTAAGCAATATATTCTTTGTCTCTAAAAGTGGGACCGGGGGCGTCGAGACAAAAAGCTAGGTATTTGGGATTCAGTTCGTTTAGAGCGGAAAAAAGCACAGAGTAAAAACCATAAAGGGCGTTAATAGGTTTGCCTTGGTAGGTCAGATTTTTGGGGATGCTGTGAAAAGCACGGTGGATGACAGCATGGGAATCGATTAAAAGAAGCTTACTCATAGGGTAGTTTAACAGGTGTAAATAGTGTATTGTGGTAGTATGGCAACTAAAAAAGACATGGTTTTTACCTATGATACAGCAGATGGTTATTGGCAAAGGATTGTTGGTGGAAAACTGGCAGAAAAAGATAAATACATTTTGGATATTACAAATGGAAGGTGGGTAAGTTTGGATGGTGAGGCAAGTCTGGAAGAGGCACAGAAAAATAAACATGAGTGGGTACTGAAAAACATTGGATTTAAACCTGGATTTAGAGTACTTGATATAGGTAGTGGTTGGGGACCAATGTTGTATGTAATTAAAAAGGCTGGCGGACAAGAATATGGTGTTAATATATCTCCTAAACAGGTGGCTTATTACCAAAAAATTGGGTTAAACGCTGTTGTTAAAGATTGGAGAGACATAAAGGAAGGTGATTTTAAAGAAAAATTTGATGCAATTATTTCGATTGGGGCTTGTGAACATTTTGCCACACCCTCTGATTATCTAAAAGGGAGACAAAAAGAAGTATATAGGAAGTTTTTTGAAACTTGTCATAAACTACTTAGACCAAAAGGAGTACTATTTTTACAAACAATGGTATGGGGAGATTTGGTACCCTGGGCCAACAGGAAATTTACTAAAAATGATTGGAAAAGGGCTTCAAGGAAAGACTTGCCTAGAAACGATCCATATAGAATTATTGCCAGATGGGAAGATTTTTTTCCAAATGCTTATTTACCCTACTCTAACCCTTATCTAAAAGATATTGCTCGAAAATATTTTGATTGTTTTTTGTGGGAAGACGGTAGAGAAGATTATGTAAGGACAACAACGAAATGGAAAGAAAGAATAGAGGCAAACTATTTTAAATTAATTAGCTTAGCACCTAGAGTGGTATTTGATGAAAATATAAGAGGGTGGTTTATGTATATATGGGAACAAGCCTACAGAGAGGCTTTTGTGCAGAGATTAATCGGGCACGAGAGGATGTTTTTTAGGAAGACTGGTTAATATTAATGCTTTGGGTAAGGTAAAATAGAGTGTGGAGACAATAGTAAATGGTGTACTAACTAATTATAAAATAGTGAACCCTGAGGCTAAGAAATATTGTTTGATATTGCATGGTTGGGGACACAGCGGAGATTTGTGGAGTACCTTGGCTTCAAAACTGCCAAGGGATTTTGGCTATATATTACTTGATTTGCCGGGATTTGGAGGGAGTCAACACTTAGCTAGTGGGGCAAGTGTGCCAGAGTACAGTCAGTTTGTGATTAATTTTCTGGATAAACTAAAAATTAAAAAAACTGTAATTTTGGGGCATTCCTTTGGAGGACAAATTGGGGCTGATCTGGCTATTAAAAAACCTAGTGTGGTAGATAAATTAATATTGGTAGGAGCGGCAGTGATTAGAAATAAAACAGTGAAGCAAAGAGTGAAAGTCTGGTTTTATAGCCAATTTAAGCCTATTAAGGCGATATTGCCAAAAAAGGTTGTTGAATTTATATACAGAAAAATATCATCGTCAGACTATTACGGGGCTAGTGAAGAAAAAAGAGAAATTTTAAAAAAGATAAATAATTATCACCTGGTAAAAGATCTAGATAAGATAGAGTGCCCGACTTTGATTGTGTGGGGAGAAAACGATAAAGAAATACCAAACACCAGTAAAACACTAGCTAGCAAAATTCCTTTGGGACGGCTAAAAATAATTTATGGAGCAGGACATAATGCATATTTAGAAAAAGGTGAAGAGATGGCGCAGATGATTAGTAATTTTTTGGCAAAATGACAGAAATTCCACTACTAAGAGATCTACAGTTACTTCAGCTTGAACAATATTGGGTAGGTAGATATATAAAATATATTTTTATCCACTGGTTTGATTTTGAAAAGCTTAATAAAACTAAACTCAAATGGACTTTTAAAATAAAACTACTAACCCTGGGCTATTTTCTGTTTTTGGGTCTGGTGTATTGGTATATATATAGATTTTTTGGACTTGTTGCCGGTCTAGTGGGATTTATAATTATGGTAATTTGGCCGGTATTGGCATTGGTACCTGTAACACTAATGGTAAAACTGATTGAGGATTCTATTATTGACATTTGGATAGATAAAACCAGAGCCAAACTAAGAAAATTTAAAGATCTAAATATAATTGGGATTACCGGATCATGGGGTAAAAGCTCTGTTAAACATTATTTGGCGGATATTTTAGATGGGGTTGGCTATACGGTGACAACTCCGGCTAGCTACAACACAATTTTGGGTGTAATGAAGGTGATTAAATTGGAGATTTTTAAGAAAGTTAAATATTTTGTGGTAGAGATGGGAGCCTTTGCCAGAGGTGAGATTAAAAAAATAGCTGGTATGGTTCAACCTGAGTATGGAATATTAACGGCAGTGGGTAAGCAACATCTGGATAGGTTTGGGTCGATAAAAAAAGTAAAGTTGACCAAATTTGAACTAGTTGATGAAATTAAGGATAAAAGCAAGGTGCTGGTTAACTGGGATAATGAGGAAATAAAAGAATGGGTTTTAAAGCACAAAAAATATGAAGGAGTTAAAAAATATAGTTTAACTGATAAAAGTGCAGATTTTGTGGCAGATAGAATTAAAATGAAAAAAGACGGAATGAGTTTTGAAGTAGTAGGCGGAACAAACAGAATAAAGCTTGAGACAAAATTATTTGGAACAGTAAATGTAGAAAATTTATTGGCAGCGGTGGCAATGGCAAAAATGCTAGGAGTGGATAATAAAATAATTCAGCAGACAGTGGCTAATATAAGACCGGTAAAAAACAGACTGGAAGTTAAGAAGATGGGTAAGGCAACTCTAATAGATAACACTTATTCGAGCAACGAGATCGGGTTTAGATCTCTACTAGGTGATTTGTCTGGCTTAAAAGGAAGAAAAGTATTGGTAACACCTGGGATTGTGGAGCTAGGCAAACTAACCAGATCGGTTCACCAGAGACTGGGAAGAATTGCCGGAGAGGTGTTTGATGAAGTGGTGATGGTGGGTGAATCGGATCGGACCAGAAGTTTACAGGTAGGTATAGGCAAGGCTAAAGCAAAAACAAAAGTGTGGTTTTTGGAAGACTTCTCGCTATATTGGCCAACGGTAAATAAATTATCGGAAAAGTATGACTGGATTGTTTTGGAAAATGATTTACCGGAAAACTACAACTAAGATTTGGTTTTGGGACCGGAATAACCGCTAATAAAGGCGGATAGGATATTGCTACTAAAGGTGGTAATTAGGCCTTGTTTTTGGTGGTGATAATCCAGAGCCAGGTCAACTAGTTTTTTGACAAGGTTAGGAAAGGAAAGGCCAACTTTTTCCCAAAGGAAGAAAGCTAAACAACCAGGTAAATTGTTTAATTCGTTTAAATATATAATGCCTTTACTATCAATCATAAAATCAACTCTAGTAATTCCCCTACCGCCAATGGCGGCAAAGAAAGTGGAGGCTTGAGTTTGGATAGTGTCCAGTTGTTTTTTAGTGATACGAGCCGGCATATAGCGGCTTAAATTAGCCATAGAACCGGATTTGGAAGGAGTTTTTTTGCTACCACCTTCTGCTAAATATTTTTCTTCAAAAGATAAAACCTGACTCTGACGAACCGGCTCTTCGGTAATAGAAAATTGGTAAGGATTGTTACCTAGTAAAGAAATATTGACTTCAACCGGGTCAATAACAGCTGCTTCTACAAGACATCGACTGTCATAACTTAGAGCTACCTCAATAGCATCTTTGGTCTTTTCGAGAGTGTCGGCTCTGGTGATACCAATAGTGGAACCTAGAGTATTAGGTTTGACAAAAACAACTTTACCTAACTTTTTGATTTGAGAGATTAGATTAGCCTGATCAGATTGCCATGAAGTCTTGGTAATCAAAACATCGTTAACTACATGAATACCACAAGATCTGGCAATTTTTTTGGTCAGATATTTATCTATGGCCACGGCCGAAGCAATCAGACCACAACCAACATAAGGAATATTGAGAAGATTAAGAAGACCTTGAATCGAGCCATCTTCGCCATTTCTACCATGAAAAACCGGAAAAACAACATCAATTGGCTCTTTTGCAGAGGAATAGCCAAGAGCAGTCTTTTGGACAACTTTGATGGATCTATCGGGGGTAATGGTGAACTTTTTACCTGTTTTTTCGATAAAAGAAAGGTCGGTATATTTTTTGGTGTCTAAAAAAGAGTCGTCACCCAAAAACCATTGGCCAGACTTGGTAATGTAGCCAACTAAAACTTGGTAACCGGCTTCTTTAAGGGCGTTACCGACCAGAAGAGCGGTAACAATGGCGACCTCGTGTTCGGGAGATACACCACCAAAGAGAAGGAGAACTGTTTGCATAGGTTATTTTAACAAGAGAGATGAAATTTGGTTAAACGAGTCAGAAATGGATTATTTTTGATTAGTGACTAGAACAAAACTTATGTTATCTGGGGAGTTATAGCCTAGTTTTTTTAGTCTAGCTATTTCTCTTTTTAAATCCAATGCCACTAATTGATTGGATGTACTTTTATTATTATTAGCCATAGCGTTACGGATAAAATCAGTTAAAGTCAGGGTTTGGTGGCCCGCCGGTGGGTGTCTGAGCATTTCAGCTAGACCATCACAGGCTAAAAAAATAGATTGACCAGGTTTTAGTTGGATAAAATAGTGGCTTGTTTCATCAATTGGAATATTTTTAAAGTCATCGTTTCCCAAAGACCGGTAAATAACATTTCTTCTAGGATGAGTAAGTGCGTCTTCCGGGGTTATTCGGCCAATGTCGACCAATCTCTGAACCAGGGAATGGTCTGTAGTGATTTGTGTAACAGTTCCATCAGGATCGAGAGTATTACCAATAGAGTCTCCTTCGTTAATGATTTCGCCTTTACCAGTAGCGTTAAGTCTGACGGCAACAATAGTGGTACCAGAACCTGCTTTATGGTCACGGTTATATTTTAATACAGCCTGATGGGCGGCTTGAACAGCTTCTTCCATAGTTTTTCCCGCGAGAAGAGCTTGTTTAAAAGTTTGTTTACCTAAAGAAGCTGCTTGTTTACCGTCGACATGGCCACCCATACCATCAAAGACAGCTCCTACAACAGTTTCTGGTATTTTTCCTCCGGGTTGTTCTGAACCAGGAACAACGAGAGATAAAACCTCATCTTCATCTTCTGATCTAACTTCTCCCTTCCAAGAATACATGCCAACTTTGTATTTTCCGTCTAATGCTGGGACAGTTTGGGTTACATAAGGTTTGTCTTCAGCGGTTGGTTTAGTACCAGTAGCCATGTTGTAAACATGTTTTAGGACAAGTGACTCTTGGTAGGGAATAAAAACAGGTGAATCAAGACCATACCTGCGATCACTCAACTTTAATCCGCATTCTTCTGGAGAAGCAGGTAACTGTTGAGGTCCATAGACACCATAGCAGAAAGCTTGTAATAACTCTCCACTATCGTCCATGTACAAAACAGGGTCTGTCTGGTTTTTTGGTACTCCTAATTGATGAACAGTAAGATTGTCACGGGCCTCTTGATAATTACTGATGGGACCAATAGTAATGGCAGTAGCTTTATCGTTGGGAAGAATTTCCGTGGTGGAAAATACGCCGGTGCGAAGAGTTTTTGTTCCCCTGTCTTCATTTACGTAGGCAGCTGCAACATAAACCGTGGGAGGCTGACCATAGAGGCGATAACCAACCACATAAGCTGTATCGATTGTTTGAGGTGAAGCGCTTAAGGTTTTAACTGAGATTGGTTTACCTGGTAAAAATTCTGGTTTTGAAGGATGTTCTCTGTGTGGAATAATTGCGCTGTTGGGATAAGTTATTGGTGGTTTGAGTGGATAAATGTCATGTTCAGACATAATTGATTCTAACACCTTGCACTATTGCTTATTAGAAACTTATATTTTTAGTATAGTTGCGTGACTTATTTATGCTTAAAACTAAAGTAACAATTAGACGAATTTGTGGGACAGAAGCATTTAGTTTGCAAACTTGCATGATATAATTTGAGTATGAATTTTTTAGATAGAGCGGATTTAGTGATGTTTGGATTGGAATTAGATTTTGCTGTAGGAGATACAGGTCTCGGTTTACTGCACCCGGGTGAAATGCCGAGATTAGTTAATGAGACAACTACTAACGGTGTTACCTATTTAAGGTCTATACCAGTTAGAGATAGGTGTAATTTGGTTCGTGGGATTCGGGTAGGAAGAGCACTTCAAAACAGAGCACATAAATTATATGGATTTAATCCAAGAACTGAAACATATAACTTGAGAATGTATTAAAGCTGATTCTGTATACGAATAAAAACCGAAAATGGGATATACTAAGTAATGAGTAATTTGGGGCCACTGGCGGATCGAATCAGACCAACAAATCTAGATGATTTTGTGGGACAGAAACACCTGGTAGGAGACAATAAACCAATTAGATTAGCAATAGAAAATAAACTGGTTTTTTCGATGATTTTTTGGGGTCCACCGGGGGTGGGAAAAACAACTCTGGCTAGAATAATAGCCAATGAGATGAAGGCTGAATTTTGGGATTTGTCGGCAGTATCAGCCAGTAAGGATGATATTAAAAAGATTGTGGGCAAGGAAAATAGCATAGGGTTAATTAAAAAGATACTATTTTTGGACGAAATACACAGATTTAATAAAGCTCAACA
>CAYWRN010000021.1:7011-14046 GCA_964461095.1 uncultured Gammaproteobacteria bacterium | reverse complement strand
TTAAACCATTTTCACTAACTGGTCTAGTTTAAGGGGTACGGGTCACTAAGACTCAAAAAAGTCGCCAGTTTTCTTGGTAGTAATTCTAAGAAAGATCAACTCCAAATTACTACGACTGTAAACATGGGTGTCATTGCCAAAACTAATAACCATACCATTGCTTTTGATGTTGCCGATATGCCCACTTCTGTTGTTCAAAAAAAGTTTGCTTCCATAGCTGATATTTTTTTGGTAACTCACATGGATAGTGATCACTATGATTTTTTACTACTCAAAAAGGCTTTAGACCAGGGTAAAACAGTTGTTTTCCCGGCTGGTTTTAATTTTTTCTATGATTCCAAAAATTATTCAAATATCCATAAACTTTCTAATGGTCAAACAGTTGATATAGATGGAGTTAAAATTACTGCCTACCAAACTGACCACCGAATGGATAAAGATTTTGATCAACCCAATGCCTGGTATTTGGTCGAGGTCGATGGTTACAAGATTCTTCATACCGGTGACGGTATTGAATTCAAGGATAAAAGTCTTAGACAAAAATTGAACCAACCGGGGGATATAGATGTCTTTCTGGTTAACGCCAAAATTCACCCCTATGACATTCGCGATATCCATCCTAAATTAGCCATCCCTCTTCATCTTTTTAAATTTTTACACAATCGTGAGGAACTTTCCCAGAGTACTTTTAATTCTGTTGCTGCTACCTATAATCAATATTCATCCGATCTAACTAGTATTGACATCAAATTCCTTTTTCCTGGTGAATCACTATATTATTAATTACAGTTCCTACCTTAGGTTCTTTTCCATTATCATAGTATGTTCTCCTACCCTCTGTTTGTACTAAAAGCTTGTGGTTCAAGTTTTAAGGCCTCTAAACGTTAGTGGATCAAGTTTAGTAATACTAACAAAGTAACTTTTCATTAGTTGATTGTAACCTCAAAAAGCAATTTCCATCCACTTCTAGATTTATAATTACATATGATGAATTACCATGAAATGCGCTTAATCCACCCAGGCCAGAAACTGGAGTTAAATTATGGTACAGGCCAGGTTTATCAGCCGGGGCAACTAATAACTGACGATAGACTACTTATTACGGTTATAGCCAATGGGACTCTTTCTTCACATAATTTTGAGTTAAGACCAATCGATCGTCAGCCTATACGTGTACACGATTACAACGGTGATTTTATATATGCTTTCGATAAGCCTGGCGTTTCTGCCTTTATCCAACTAGATGAAACTGTCGGCCGGGGAACTGTTAGTGATATAGTCGAAAAGACTTTTGATCGACCCCTAGACAGGAGGGACAAGTTGCATGGTGCCACCATAGCTAATATAAAAACTACTGGCTGGCAGGTTTATTGGGTTCCTCAACCATCAAACCTCATGCATGCCAGATTGGTTCCGCCTACTAGCCCCTCAAGTGAGTTAAGTAGAGCCGAGGCTTTAGTATCCGTATTTGACCGATTAGCTTAATCTAGCTTCACCTTATTCTATTTTGTGCTAAAATCGGCCAATGCGTACACTTTTAGAATTAATTCCTGATCACATTAGGCCATTGATAGAAGTAGGTGATGAGTACAAGGTACAAGTCCGCAGTTTTGATTGTTTTTGTATAGCTGCTCTCTACCATTATCCCGAGCTTTTAACACAAATGACCGATAATGCTAGTGATAATACTGATTTAGCTAGAAGGGTATTATTCAGTAAAGGCAACTATCAAGTTGTTTCCACCTCTTCACCTCATAGCATAAACGCGTATTTCTCTGCCGACAGAAGATTAGATTGGCAAGAGCATTCTTGCGACCATATTTTCCATGTTAGTGTCAATCTTCCTTTTTGGTATGTATTATCAAAAAACGGGCCAGGAGCCTCAAGATGTCAAATAGCTAAAAAACACGAAGACGAAAGTGTTTATTATCGTGCCAACCCCATCAATTCGGCTATCATGATACCTAGAGTTGTTAGATAGTTACTATTTCACCTAACTGCTTTTTCAACTCTTCTTTTTCTTCAACACTAAAATACCCCCCAATCTTACCTACAAATTTACCTCCACTAAACACTAGAAGAGATGGCAAGAGCTTGATGTTGTATTTTTGTTTAAGTTTAGAGTTAATTTTAATTTTAAAGTACAGCACTTCTTGGTCAATGCCACTGGTAATTTCTTTTATAGGAATTGATTTTATTAAGCATTCAATCGAATCGTCACTATATACCTCTACCAATACCAGCTTTTTTGTAGCAACCCTACTGTCTAAGTCCTCAGCCTCGATGTTAAAAAACTTAGATAGGGGAGTAGCTCCATACCTATCAACAAACAAATCCTTAACAGTTCTTGGATCATCCTCAATTTCTTTTTGGATTTTTTTATATTCTTCTTCGTCTTTAGCCACTCTAATTGCTCCTATTGGACATCCTTTGACACACGCTCCACAACCAGTACACTTATTCTCGTCTACCACAATAGTTTGTTTATCTTCGTCAAAATACATCGCCCCGGTTGGACACATTTCAATCCCGCCACATTCTCTGGCATTGTCACAAATTTTATAGTTAACCAAAGCTTTCATTTATTTCTACTCCTTAAAGTATTAATCACTCTAACTAAAATATCTACAAAATTGTTTATATCAGTCGTGCTGGTACTGCTATCAAGACTAATTCTGACAGGGCTGCTTTTATCCAAATCCGCTTTCATGGCTACCAATACATGAGATGGATTAAGATCTTTTAAATTGCAGGCCGATCCAGTCGACACATATATACCCTCTTGGTTTAGGCTTATAAGTAGTTCTTCGCCCTTTATTCCCTCAAACGCTATGTTGGTTGTATTGGTTAACCTGTTCTCCGGATCTCCGTAGATACGCACCCCGTCAATTTTTGTCTTAACCTGTCTCTCCAGGTTATCTCTAATACTTTTTACATTTTTAGCCGAAGCCAGTTTGTCGTCCAAAATAATTTGAGCCGCCCGGCCTATTCCGGCTATATAAGCTACATTTTCTGTTCCGCCCCGTCTGTCTTTCTCCTGATGGCCAAATACCAGTGGCACAAAAAGCGTACCATTTTTTAGGTACAGTACAGCTATCCCTTTAGGTGCATGAATTTTGTGTCCTGAAAAACCCAGACTATCTACCCCCAAATCCTCAACATTTATAGGTATTTTCCCTACTGCCTGGACTGCATCTGTATGTACCAATATATTGTATTTTTTGGCTATTTTAGTTATTTCCTTAACCGGGTATATATTGCCTGTTTCATTATTAGCCAGCATAACCGATACCAGTAAAGTATCTTCTCTTACTAGGCTTTCTAGTTCAGCTAGATCCAGTCGGCCTTGGTGGTCAACTGACAAATAGTCTATTTGATAATCTATGCTTTCCAGATATTTACAGGTTTCCAATATCGAGCTATGTTCTACTGTAGAAGTAATAATGTGTTTTTTAAAGGGGTTAGATCTGACGGCCGACATGATCGCTGTTGTATTACTTTCACTACCACTACTGGTAAAAACAATTTCATCTGCCTGGGCCCCTATTAATCTGGCTACTGTCTGCCTTGAACTCTCAATAGCTTGTTTGGCTCTTGTTCCTAGGTCATATAAACTGCTTGGATTACCATACTCATCCTTAAAAAATGGCATCATTGCCTCCAAAACCAGCGGATCAACCCTGGTAGTAGCGTTATTATCAAGATAAATAATATTATCCATATATCAGTCTTATTATATCCAAAATATCAGTTTACCAAATACCTGTAACAAATCTTACACTTTTCTATCTCTGTGTCTTTGTTCAATCTTGCCAAACATCAACTTACCTGTCTTGGTTGTAAATATTGCTCTATAGGTTTCCAAAAATTCATCCAATATATCATTTCTTCCTGTTTCTTCTTCATAACTATCTCCCTGCATCAAGGTTTCCAATTTATCTGATTCACGGGCTATTCTGGATTCTATGGTTTTTAACTCTTTAAATTCTTCAAATAAATTTAAATATTTTTCACCTAATTTATCACCAAGGATAGCTACAATTTTTGTCTTTGCCTTTTCTTCAAGATCATCTTTTTCCCCATATTTTCCGCTTTTTGGAGTTACATCGGGTATGACAGTCATAACCCAATCATGAACCAGAAGCAGTTCAACTACTTTATGCTGATCTACCCCTTCCTCGATAGCTATTCTCCAGCCGATATTCATAGCTCCATATATATGTTCAGAAATAGAATCCGCCTCTAGATTTCTATCCTGCCACCCTTGGCGCTTAACCAATTTAAGTTTTCTGGTAATCGAGTAAAACGTAAATAAGTTATTTATCATAGTCATATTATATCTAAACTGCGTACAAATACTCTGCTAAAATTAACTATATGAAACTTTCCATGGCCGATGTTTGTAAAAAATGTGGTGGTAAGTGTTGCCAGCCACCGATTTTCTTAAGCGAGTTTGATATCAAAAAGCTCAAAGAAATTGGTAAAAAGTTTACAACTAGCCCAGCCGGTGAAGCAGGTTACAATCTTTTAAGCCCAACGGTTTGTCCGTTTCTCAAAAAGGGGAGTGGTTGTACTTTAACCGAAGACCAAAAACCAATTGACTGTATTCTTTACCCTCTTGCCTTTACCGAAGAAAACGATACTCTAACTTTTTATCTAAATGGCCGTTGTCCACTTCACAAAGATGTCCCTAAAGATTGGATCAAAAAAACCATCAAATGGGCCAAATTGCAGCTTAAACACTGGACTCCGGCCGAAAGGCGAACTTATATCAAAAGACAAATCAACGATCTTATAAGTATCAACTTATAAATCCATTAGCTTCCCTCTATAGTTTGGCTTATATTTCAACCCTTAACCCTGGTTTTAAGCCAGTACTGTTTAAAAGTACACTCATTCTTCTAAAGATTTTAGGAAATAATTTGTCTGAACCTACCGCTACACTACCATCCGTACGTGTTTGGATAGTTGCCAAGCCGTTCGTTGCTTGCTTCAAAGCTTCTATTTGTATCGGTGTCCAATCCGCAGTATTAAATATAATCTCATACATATTGCTTAACTCTATCATGGATTTAATCTATTATTACTCTATTTTCTAAAAACGAATAATAACTTATTACCATTAGACATAGGAAGATAAATACTAATAACCATGTTTTTAGTTTTATTTTTTTGCTGATAACTAAATATGTAGACCCAACAAAAAGTATTACATTGACAACTATTCCAAAATAGTTAATTCTTACCTCAATATTATTTAACATTTCAATTGGTAGCGCGGCTGTATACCTTCCAACCGTCGAAAAGGGTAGCTTTAGATATGTATAACGGCCTCCTAATAAAACAGGAAATACTCCCTGTCCAAGTGAATAGTATCCATGGGCAACAATAAAATTAGCAATTACAACAACAAGTAGATAAAGACTTGTAAACCTTAATAACTTTTTCAGAATTCCCATTTGTTTCATTTTATATTGCCCCTTAGATAACCACAACCCTACATTATTTATTAAGTTTATATATCACCACTATTCCCAAAATTCCGCCGATAGTGCCAAATATTACCGACGAAAAAGACAAAAATCCGGCTCCCCATAGTCTTGGAATATAACCACCGATAATAGATCCTACAAAAGCCGCCAGATAATAAATCTTTTTAAGTTCCACTATTAATTCTAACTCACTTTAACCTTTACTTTTCTTTTTTCTGCCTCCAAAAATTCATTTACTCCCCATGATTCCACCATTTGGGAAGTTAAAGCTGTAGCATTTTGCCAAATCACTTCAAAAATCGCCACCATAGTTTTTGATAAACTTTGGCTGTTTATAAGTATCCCCCAAACTTCATCGTCTTTAGCACAGATTATTCGTACTCTTGGCCCCTGTACCGATATTCTTTGATGAACTTCAAACACCGGATTATCCACATATCTTATATTTCTGGCCTTAATATAGTTGTTATTTCTACCATATTGATAGGACAATACATGTTTAGACCACTCATTTAAAGGCACAATTTCTCTCACATACACATTTCTGTTTTTAGTTATCTCTGACTGCTGTTCTACATCTTTGTTTATTTCCTGTCGGCCAAATATATCCATTGGCATTAAATTTTCAAAGGCCACCACTGGTTCGTCGGTCGTAATTTCGTCAAAGTATGTTTTTTTAGCTCCCTCAATTCCCGGTAAAAATTGAAAATTGGCATTAGCTTCGTCTTTGTGAAAATCACCTTGTAACATTGGTAATATTTCTACAATATCAATTTCCATATTACCCAGATCCTTTCTTTTTTGTCTAACAATAGATCGTAGAGTTGATGGATTTTTGGCCTTGACTCTGGTCTGTTGCTTGGTAAATCCATCACTTTGGTCCAGAGTTATCAGTCCCTTAAGTGCCAAACCAGCCAATACTTCATACACAGTGGTTCGGGGAATATTAGTCAATTTGGCTAGTTTATAAGGAGATAGATCACTTTCTTTTAGTGTTTCCAAATAAACTTTAATTTCGTTTTGGTTTAGACCAAATTTACCTAAGGTTTTGTAAATTATCTTTTTATCCATGCTCAAGTCTATCACTGACGACACTGTCCGTCAACTTTGACATAAAAATTACCAAGGGCTATATTACCTCACTTTTAGAAATTAATAAAATTATGCCAAGAGAAATATTATATGGTGACCTTCAAGCCAGTCACACCAGAGAGGAATTATTAGGAAAGAATTTTACTGGAATGTGGTGGACGGAACTTAAGACATCATTAGAAGGGCAGACCTTTGAACTTAGAGGACAACATACCGTTGTAGTGGCTGGTTTTCAAGAAGGAACAATGGGGGAAACATCTCAAGTTCGTTTACATCGGGAAGCAGATTGTACAGAAGTAGTGTTTCCCATTACTGGTTCTGGTTATATGACAATACGATCAGGTGTCAGTACTCGAGAATATGATCAAGGAGTTTCGTATCCACTACATGGCCCACTTTCCCGATCAGAATTAAATGGGGCAAGGTATGATCTAGTTATAGATGATGTTAA
>CAYWRN010000021.1:0-7001 GCA_964461095.1 uncultured Gammaproteobacteria bacterium | reverse complement strand
CTACTTCTACTAGAAATTTAGTTGTCCCTGGCGTAGTTACTCCCGTGGGTTATTGGCACGAAACTGAGATAGATAGACAGGACCCTCTTGTCAGTTTTAACCTCAAATACCGTACCCAGTAGTTGTTATATACTACTTCATGAAGATATTAAGTATTTGTGGCAGCCCCAGAAAGGGCAATAGTGAGACTATCCTGCTTTACTTAAAAAAATATTTTAAATCCAAAGGGGTTGATAATGAAGTTGTTTTACTAAGTCAGTCGAATATCGAGCGCTGTCACGGCTGTGTCGAGTTTTGTAATCACAAACATGTCTGTCGTATCAAAGATGACATGCCAGCCATTATTAACAAGATTATCAAAGCCGATGCCTTAGTTTTTATTTCTCCCAATTATTTCCAAATGCCTCCTGGTATTTTTAAAGATTTCATGGACAGAAGTAATGTAATTTTTTACCAGGCTACAGATAAGGAATTAAAATCCAAAAAAACTATCATTATCTCTCTGGGTACCGATAAACCCGAAGAGTCTCTGGTTTGTGCCCAAAACATTGCTAATTTATATTGTCGCTATGTTGGTAATGTGGTTGGTACCAAGAGCTTTCAATCTAGGAGTGAGTTAAACGGTAACTATAATGATATTTTTACCAATGGCCTAAATCCCAATATTGAAACTGACCTCAAAACTTTAGCCAACTTATTATTAATATAATAATGCAAAATCCAATTAAAACCCCTAAACCTATTATTAATTCTCTTTTGGCCCTTTTGTATATAGTCTTTGTTTCTATCCTTCTTTACAGTGGTACTATGGTCAGGCTAGGTAACAATTCATTCCTTATTCCCGTAGCCATGCTTTCTTTGTTTACCTTTTCTGCCGCTGTTATGGCCTACTTGTTTCTTTACCAGCCCTTTGTTCTATATTTTGACGGTCACAAAAAGCAAGCTCTAAATTTTTTTCTAAAAACTCTGTCTTTTTTTGGTATCGCTACCATCTTATTATTTTTAATTTTATTAATCGTCAAATTGTAACCCCCACAAGAAAGCCAAAAACATAAATACAATTTATGTCTATACCCGAGTTTGCCAGAGTTGCCATAAATAGCCTAATCAACCAATATAAAGGTTTCGTGTCCACTGTCAATCAACCTTCTCCATCGTCAATTACCCACTGTGATCTAGACGATGCAGCTGCTGTCCTAGCCCGATCTAAACCCGCCGCTATTATTCCTGCCCGAAAATTAGCACAAACCTGGTATGGACAATATTTCATTGATATGGCAATAGAGAAAGGGTTAGTGGCCAAGACCGCTCCTGATTTACTAGGTGGTCAAATCATCATTATCGGTTGTGAGCCGAATGTAACTAATCTCCAAACACTCTATCGAAACGCCCCAGTATCACTCACCAAAAGCTTTCATCATAAAGTTGGTCAGGAACTAGGATACCCCAAAGATGCCATAAACACCTTTCCTGGTAAATAGACTGAATTATTTACTTATTAATATCGCTCCGATTGTCATCAACACACAGCCTATCATTACTGGCCAAGTAATTTTGTCACCCAAAAATATTCCAGCCAAAATTATAGTCATCACCAGACTCAGTTTGTCTACTGACTCAACCTTTGCCACTTGACCAATTTTTAAACCCTTAAAATAGCACCACCACGATATCCAAGTCGCCAAAGCTGATAATACTAAAAATACCAATGATCGCCTAGAAATTGAGTGTACACTAGTTCTGTAATTGCCAGTAATTACTATAATCCATGCCAATATGGTTATTAAAAGAGTTCTTATAGCAGTTGCTAAGTTTGTATCTACGTCTTTTAATCCTGTCTTCAACGTTATGGCCGTTATAGCTGCAAACAAGGCTGATAGTAAAGCATACATCCACCACATATAACTCATTCTAACATCAGTCGCTTTCTTTAATATTTTTCGTAATTTATTGTTAATATAATCTGTTAATCATTTATTAGTTTTTATGAAACCATTTTCTTGTTGTAGCCGTGATTCTAACCCGGTATATGGTGTTGGCTTTATCGGTGCAGTTATTTACTTTATCAGTCAGGCCACATCTTTTGGTGCTGGTATTTTGGCCGTTTTTAAAGCCATGGTTTGGCCGGCTTTTCTGGTTTATTACGCCTTTAAATTCTTTCTAGGTTAATCTTTTTTCTTAAAGTTAGCGATTCAACCTATGTGGACTTGTCCTAAGTGTCACCGTATTTTTAAAAACACTAACCAGCCTCATACCTGCAAATCAGTTCCTCCAGACAAACATTTTGAAACCAAACCCAAAGCCAAACAATTATTCGATCTTTTACTCCGGAAAATAGGGGACAATGTAGGTAAGTTTAATATCATCTCCCTACCATGCTGTGTCCATCTATATGGTACTTATGATTTTTTAGCTGCCTTACCCAAAACCGACCGATTAGAAATTAGATTTGCCTTGGACAGAAAAATCGACAGTCCCAGACTAAAGGTATGTGTTCCTATGTCAGCCAAAACTTTTAAAAATTGTTTTGATATTTCCACCCCTAGTCAGCTTGATCATGAGCTAATCAATTGGATCCGGCAGTCATATCTCCTAAAAAATTAATCCCAACAAAACACATTTATAACTACTTATCGGCAACTTTCACTTTCTTTTTCTTGTCTGTCTTTTTTTTAGCCACTTTTTTCACTTCTTTTTTGTCTGTCTTACACACGCATTGTTTCTGTTCAGTTAGTAACCCAATTATCTTTTCCAGTTTTGAATTAATAGACGCAAGTAACTCTTTATTTTGATTGTCACTTTTGCCAAAATCTGGGCGTCTATTGCTTCCAAAATTTGGTCTCTCTCGCCTATCTTGGTTATCCTGATTTTGCTCAAAACAGTTACTACAATATATTGGCTTATCCCCGGATGGTTTAAAAGGTACTTGGCAGTCTCTACCGCATTTATCGCAAACCGCACTATACATTTGTCTGTCTCTATCTCTTCCGTAGTCACTTCTACCTCTACCTCCACCAAAACTCCTGTTACTTCCTGATCTGTTATTTGAATTAAAATATGCCATTCAAAATATTACCATACTTTTCCCAAAAAATATAAAGATATTTTTAAAGTTCTTCTGACTGGTATACTTATTTTTAGTGAAACCTGCCAAGAAGACTAAGCTCAAACCAGTTGTCATTATTGTTGTAGTTATCTTGATTTTATCTGGATTCGTTTACCAAACTCTCGCTTTAACTAGCCTCAAACAACAGCATGATCAAAAAAAACTTGAAATTAGTACCATTGATAACCTTTTGGATCAAACCAACCAAGAGTTGACCAATCTCAAAAATCAAGATCAATATTTAATAAATCAGGCCCAACAAGCTACTATTTCTGCCATTACTTCCACATTCAAAACTACCGTTGATACCTATCAGGATTTGCTCGATCTTGAGCCCAAGGTCAAGGATTTAACCAAAATCAAGCAACTTTTTGCCCAAACTCTAAGTTATATTTCAGATTTCAACTACGCCTCCGCTTCTGCTTCTTTAAAGTCTTTAAAAACCGAAATTACCCAGACCAATGCTGATTTAGCCAAGTCAGTCGATATCCCCAAAAGTATGGCCAACGTGGCTGAATCTTCTATCCCGCCCAATGCTGGCTATAGCCGTCAAAAAGTCACTACCTCAGTTGGTTCCTTTATTGTCAGTATCGTTTCAGCCGATTTGTCGTCAACCAAAGTCATTGTCTCCACGGCCTCTAATGCAGATTGTACCGACAATTGTCCGGTTAAATCTTTATCTCAATATGTATCCGAAAATGGTGCCTTTGCCGGCATTAATGGTACTTATTTTTGTCCATCTACTTATCCGGATTGTCAATCCAAGAAAAATTCTTTTGACCTTTTAGTCATGAACAAAGAAAAAACATATCTTAACTCAGGCAATAATGTTTATAGCAATAATCCCGGTGTTATTTTTGGTGATAACTACATCAGGTTTGTCACAGCCATCTCTCAGTGGGGTAGGGACACCTCTGTCACCGGAGTTCTGTCTAATTACCCACTTTTAGTTTTCAACAAACAAGTTGTTTTCGGTGGTGATAGTGACCCCAAAAAAGGTAGTAAGGGAAACAGATCTTTTGTCAGTAATATCGGCAACAAAGTCTTTATTGGTGTTGTTCACAGTGCCACCGTAGCCGAATCAGCTGTCACTTTACAGACTCTTGGTATGGAAAACGCTCTAAATCTTGACGACGGCGGCTCGACTGCACTCTGGAGCGGCGGTTACAAAGTCGGTCCGGGTCGTGATCTACCCAATGTCATTTTGTTTACCAGAAAATAAATTAAAACTGTCTTTGCCCCACTGCCACTTGGGCCTTTCGCCCTTTTTATCTTTTAAATATGGCAATTTTGTTTGTTTCGGCCACCTTTATTCCACTGGTCATCTTTCCCAAATTTTTATAAGTTAGAGTATATAGCTGAGCTGATCCATCATCAACATAATTTTTACCAAGTTTTTTGAACACCAAACTATACCCACTATCATCACCGATATTAAAATCGTAAGATACACTGTATTGCTCTCCTATTTTTTCCAATTCAAAAACTGCTCTTTTCTTATCTTCTAAAGATATCCCAATCGGTCTTGTGGTTTTATTTATTAACCTGAAACAAGCTAATCCAACCATCAACACTATTAGCCATTTTTTTCCTAATTTATTTTTTACTAACAGTCCAGCTATACAAAACGGAATCAATAATATTACTGGGGCATAATAATATTCAGACACATTACCTTTATAAAAAGCCATTGGAATCAATGATGACACTAGCCACCAACACATAAACCCCCTTTTTTTGTTAAAAAGATTTGTCCCTCCAAAAACCAAAACTCCCAAACTAGCGGCAACAATAACTACTGATAGAATTCTAGGTAGTTCGGTATCTAACCAATACATTTCGATTGCTCGGAAAAAAACTTTTATAAAATATCCGGTTTCTACTCCTTGACCCCTTTGGTTGGTTGCAAAAGACAACACATTTCTAATATTTAAAAAATCATGTCTCAGGTCAAATATTACTAGCGGCAAATAAGGTATACAAAATAATGTTAATCCAGCTATTATATTTCTAAAATTTACCTTTTTAGTTCTTACTAGCTGATATATCACATACAAAAAAGGTATCCATAGGGCATAAAACACAGCGTATGTTGTACAGCCAATACCCAACAATAAGAATAACCAAGGTAACCACTTAGTGTCCTCTAATGTTTTTAAACATACATCAAACAACCACAAAGATAGTAATGGTACATACATAAACCCCCAGGCTGTAATATTGCTAGGTACTGCCAATGATAGTCCAACCATAATTCCTGCTAACTTCCCAAACCATTTTTTAGCCAAAAAGAAGGCTGTCATTACTGTTAAGTACTGTATTAACAAGGCTCCCCAAAAACCCATATCCAGACTTCCATGACTTATTAAATAAAAGGGTAATAAAAAATAATAATGCCATGGTGCTAAGAAAAAACCCGTATCGCTAGTTACTCTGGGTCCGATTAACCTTAATTTTCCTTTGACAATCGATTCAACTGCTTCATAGTCATCGGTTTGATCCCAATCAAACATATAGGACTTAGATTTGTAAGGTATTGAGCTTACTAACAAAACCAATCCCAGTAAAACTAACCATACCCAATCTTTACTAACAAGGATTCTTTTTATATTCGCCAAAATATCTATTACCACTAATACTATTTTAAAACAACTTTCTCTTTGTTTCTTATTTAAGCCACACTATTACATATCACTATGTAACTAATACTTGACAAAATGTATATAAAACATTACATTATGTCATGAACCAGAAAAAGTTTCTCCAAATCAGAGTTATTGTCAGTCTGTTTGTTCTACTAATTGTGTTCTTGGCTGTTCTAAAAAATAGCTATTTACTATCCCTTATTGGTGTTGTTACTGGTTTTGTTTTTTCTGTTTTAGCCAGGTCCAGATACAAACCTCTAACCGACGAAAGGCAAATCTTTTTACATCAAAAAGCTGCTCAAACTACTTACGCCATATTTACACCCACTATGGCCATTGCCTCGGCTATTTTGCTATTCCCGACTCTAAGTAAATTATCTGTTTTTAGTAAAGGAGAATTTGCCTTTATCGATGCTGTTGGTACCATATTTGCCTATATTAGTTTGTTTCTCATAGTTATTTACACTATTTCTTATCATATTTTCAGAAAAAAATATTAATGTCCAACCAGATCAAAATCCAGCGGGCTGTCCACAATTTGACTCAGGCTGATTTGGCTAATAAGTTAGGTGTTACCCGCCAAACTATCATTGCTATCGAAGCCGGTCGTTATTCGCCATCCCTTAATCTTGCCCACAAAATGGCCAAGTTGTTTAAAGTATCTATCGAAAAATTATTTTTTTAAAAAAATATGACTTCAGCCAAAAATAAATTAGCTAATCAACTTGCTTATCTTCTTGTTGTTGGGGCTAGTCTTTTTGTTTTATTTTTTGTTATTACCTGTACCTGGATCGGTTACAGTGTTAAATCCAAATGTATCGAAGCCAAGGCTGATTATAACGGTACTTGTGTCCAGTCTCTATTGTCTTTACTCCAGGATGATACCCAAAGCTTTAAGTCCCGAAACGGAGCTATTTGGGCATTGGGTCAATTAGGCGACTCCTCAGCCTTGCCTGTTTTAAAAACTTTTTATACCGGCAATATTCCCGATCGTGAACCCATTAATGGCACTATTAGCCAATATGAACTAAAAAAAGCTATCAATCTTCTTAGTGGGGGCACCAATCTGACAACAATTTTCTGGCGCTACAATATTAACTAGCTCTATTTAACTATCTTGGTTACATCGATAAAGTCATACATATAGTTATAGTCAGTAAAATATACCGTATCCGGTAGCATGTCATAACTAGTCCCAAAATATTGGTTAAATATGAATCTAAAAATATTAACCGGTGTTTTAGGTAGGG
>CAYWRN010000020.1:8736-14225 GCA_964461095.1 uncultured Gammaproteobacteria bacterium | reverse complement strand
ATATAGAAATGTTTTAGGTGCCCTGGCTTTCCAAGATTCTACTCCAGGTACTACTACTTACACTTTCTTAAATGGACTTACCACTATTGGTGGTGGCAATACCATTGGTTTAGGTGGCACCCTATCTCAAAATACCTTTATCAATACTGGTACCAATAATCTTTACTTCATGGGTGTCAACAACAACACTCAAGCTTTAGCTATAAAACCTAGCGGTTATGTTGGTATCGGCACTACCAACCCATCCACATCCCTAGACATTCGGGGAACCCTTCATTCTGGAACCTACTTCTCTAGCACTAGCGGCGCAAAGCTAGCCGAAATAACCAATACCACTACCGACACTAGTCAAAACATCTACAATCTTCTTTCGGAATTGACCATTTACCCAGGAACTGACACCTCCAGAAATTACTACAACGCCTATTTCAATGCCCAAACACAATACAACTCTTACAACTACACTGGCCGCCTTGTTGGTTTACAAGGCCAAGTTAACCACTTTGGTACCGGCACTGTTTCTGAAGCCAGGGGTTATGCCGGCCTTGTTGCCAACCAATCTACTGGTACAATTACCAATTCCTTTGCCGGTTATTTTGGTAATTACAATCTGTCAACTGGTCTTATCTCAAACGCTCACGCCCTTCTTGTTATTAGTGGTAGCAATAGTGGTAGTATCATAAACAAAGCTGGATTGACTATCGAAAATATCTCCGGAGGCACTAATACCACTAATATACTTATTGGTACAACCAGTGTCCCTACCGGTACCTTTAACATCTATTCAACTAGCACGAGCAACTCTTATCTTGCTGGTAGACTCGGTATTGCCACCTCATCCCCTGCCTACAACCTCCAAATTGGTGGAACAGGTTCCTTAGGAGTCGGAGGTACTGTTAATTTTAGCGGCCTTGGTTTAGGAACCACCGGTGCCGGTACTTCTGCTGTCTTTGTAGATGCTTCAGGCAATCTCTACAAAAACGTCCTAGGTGCCCTTGCTTTCCAAGACTCTACTGCTGGTACCACCTACACTTTCCTAAATGGCTTAACCAGTATCGGCGGAGGCAACACCATCGGCCTCGGTGGTACTTTAGCTCAAAACACCAACATTAATCTTTCCTCTTACAGCCTGTCTTTCTTAGGGGCTGGAGATAGCCAAAGTTTACACTTAGCCAGTTCCGGTTACGTTGGTATTGGTACTACTTCTCCAACTTACAAGTTAGATGTTGTTGGTTCTGGTAATATCTTAAACGTTGGTAATATTGCCGGTACTTCCCTTTTCTCTGTTACCGATTCTCAAATCACCAGTAATCTCCCCCATGCCTTCACCAGCACTGGCGATGTCAGTATGGCTTACGATCTTTACTTTACCAATCAAACCGCTTCCAAGATTGAAAGTTACGGACCATTGTCAATTACGGCCGGAGAAAGTTACGAAAGCAATAACCTTACACTCCGAACTTATAATTCCGGTCAAGTCTATGTTGATTCAAAACAGTTAAGCGTTGGCGGCACTTTGGTTCTATCTTCTTCCACTGTCGTTGGTACCGGCACTACTGCTTTGTTTATAGATCCCTCTACCAATGTAGTCACCAGGAGGGCCCTAGGTAATTTAGCTTTCTCAAATGTTGGTGTCACCGCCACTAACGGTCTCACTATAATTTCCGGCAATAGCATTGGTCTTGGTAGTAGCTTGACCCAGAACACCACCATCGGTACCTCCTCATACTTCCTTAGATTTATAGGTCTTGGCAATAGTCAGACTCTATTTATCTCCCCCACCGGTAATATTAGTGTAGGTACCACTGCTATAGGTAATTTACCTGGCACTGGTAATGTGGCCGCCAATGCTATCTATGATATTACTGACAGCAACTATCGGTTCTTTGTCGATCCCGGTACCAGTTCCGCCAACGAATTAAATATGGCCTTAACTCATGTAGGTAAAATTGGTTTCAATGCCACTTACGATGTCGGTGACTCTCGCTGGGAATATATCACCGGTGCCTATGCTGCTTCCAAGATCCAACATTATGCCAACGGACTTTTATTAGGAGTAGGAGTTACTGGTACAGCCGGAAGCCAAATTAGTGGCTGGGATAGTAATCTTTTCTTAAATACCTCTGGCAACGTCGGCATCGGTACCACCAGCCCAGCAGAAAGACTTTCTGTTGGATCTTTTACCACGGCCTCAGATAGTTATATCAAAATCGAAACGGAAGGTTCTGATATTGGAAACTTTTCTACTGGAATTAAGCTGAAATCACACAATGATACTTATGGTTTTACTCTACAATATGGAGACAATTCAGACGCATCTAAAATCGGCCTTAATATACTAAGACATAACAATAGTTCAAGTGGAGTAAGTGCCTTATGGATTCAGAGATCTGACGGCAACATCGGCATCGGCACCACCAATCCAGTTTCAAAATTAAATATACATGATACTTCAGCTGCTAATTATAGCTTTTTAGGACTTACTAACTCACGAATAAACCATGGCATGACTTCTTTGTACCCAACTAATCAAGCTGGAGATATTTCTATCAGTCCTACAGGCGGCCTTTCGATTACTGGAATTGGAAGCACTTCTCCTACAGGTTTGGGAGGTATATATATTACTGGAATAGCAGGAAATACCAACCCTGATAATACCGCGATGGTTAATATTCGAGGGATGAAAAAAGATGGTTCCTTTTATACTAGTTTAAGCTCCACTAATATAATTCTTGCGGTCGGTTCTTACAGCGGTGATGTTTTCAATATTCGTGGAGATGGAAAAACTCGTATTGGGAACGGAAGTCAACCATATCAGATGTTAGATGTTCTTGGCAATGCGTATATTAGTGGAAATCTTGGTATAGGTATCACTAGTCCTACCGCTAAGTTACATGTCCGTGGAGCTAGTGGAAATACTACATCTAATGCAGATATTTTCTTACAAGCAGAAAATTCTGTTATTGCTATTGATGATGCTACCGATTCAAGATTAGGTTTCGTTAAAAAATACGGATACTTTCCAGTTATATCTGCCGGTAGTACTACTCCTCTCATGCTTGGACATTGGAGTACAGCCAACCTAATTGGCAACATTCAATCTGGAACGTTTAGTGAAAAAATGAGAATCAATCCCAACGGCAATGTTGGTATTGGTATAACTGGTCCAATTAGTAGGTTGTCGGTAAGTCGTATTGGAGAAAGTTACGCTTTGTCAAGTTCTTCTTACTTTACCTGGTTTGTCAAAGGAACTCAAATGAATATCACCTCGGAAAATAATTCAACAAACACCGGAGCCCTGATTGATTTTAATGCATATAATTCTTCGGGGTACGCCACCAATATTTTTCTTGGAGCAGTTGCTGGTCCCACTACTAACGGTCCAGCAAATTTTGTTGTAGGTAGAAGAACTGGTACTACTTCATGGGCAGAAAGTATGAGGATAAATACCTCCGGTTATCTTGGCCTTGGCACTACTAACCCACAAGCCATGTTAGATATATCAGATATTGGTACATCATCAAATACAGCCCTGTTTATTCGAGGTCCAAATGCCCCCGGCAATGTCAATAGTTACAAAGACATTACTTATTCATTTTTAAGCGCTGGTTCATCAAGAATTAGGGCATACAGAGATTGGTCATGGGGCACTCACTTACAATTTTTAACTAATTCAAACAGTGCCGGTTCAGATTCACCTTTAGTTAGAATGCATATTAGTGAAAACGGCTATGTCGGCATCGGCACCACCAGTCCATCTGAAAAACTTCACGTTAGCGGAAATACTATCTTTGAGGGTGACGTAATCCAAACTAGTGGTATCAATGCTTTGGGAGATGCCAACAGTCTTGTCCCTAACGCCAGTTTCGAAGCTGGTGTTGGAAGTACAGCTTATGGGTGGACGGCTGGAAGCAGGTCTAGCTACGAAGGTGCCAGTTACGAAGTCCATGGTAAATATGCATTAGTTCAAACAGGTAGCAATCTATATAGTGCTTGTTTTCCGGTTACAGCCTACCAAACATATAACATCTATGGTCGCGTTTATAACCCTTCTTCCCAAAACCACAAACTTGGAATGATGACTTACACTACTTACGCAAACTGTACTGCAATGTCATCAGGATCTACTACCACATATGCTATCAACGAAACTACTTATGAAGGAAACTTCGACGATAAAGGAGGTTCTGTTTCCACCGCCATTAACAGAAGCTGGGCAAGGGTCATCACTTATGGTGCTAACACATCAGTTGTATGGGACGCTATCCAAGTCACACCACAAACATACTCTACTACAGGTATGGATTTGGCCGAATATTATTTAGCCGATCCCAATAACATTCCCAAATCAGGCCAATTAGTTTCCATCTCCAATAATCCTATGTACACAACTGAAAAATCATCCACTGCCAGTGACAAAAAACTCATGGGCATTATTACCACCAATCCAGCCATGACCTTTGGCGAAGGTGCTTACGAAGAAAATAATGTCGTCAAAGTCGCTCTATCTGGTAAAGTCCCCGCCATTGTCACCACCAAATATGGCCAAATTGAAAAAGGAGACTATATTACCTCTACTGACATCCCAGGCGTAGGTGCCAAGCCAACTAAACCAGGGATCATGGTAGGCAAAGCCTTAGAAACCACCACTAATTGGTCGTCTGCTACCTGTCCAACAGTTTCCTCCATTGATAATATTGTCTGGCCAGAAGATGATGGCACCAATCCTAGTAAACCCTGTTATCAACTACCAGATGGCAGTTTCGTTGGTAAAATCATGGTCTTTGTAAACCTCTCTTTCTTCGATCCAGATACCTATCTAACCCAAACTGGCCAGCTTCAAGTTGACTACAATGTCAGCCAGGAAGTTTTAGAAACACTAGGTTATTCCGCCTACCAAAACGAAATTGAAACTGCTCAATATGAATTGAAAGACACTCTCAACCAACCGGTCACCCGTCTTGGTCAATTCGCCAAGTTGGCCGTTGCCAAAATCGAATCAGGTCTTATTACCACCAAGAATCTAATTGCCGATAATATTGCTGTAGGGAACGCATATATGCGTTCCGCCAAGGCCGAAAAGCTTAATACGGCCACTATCTCCCCCATCTCTGAACTATCTGACACTATCGTTGTTGACGGCAAACTAAAGATAAGCGATTCCTTGGAGGCTGAATCTATTGGTACTACCACCATTACAGCAGGGAACGCATATATGCGTTCCTTAAGTGCCGAAGAGGCCACCGTCTCCACCCTTTATGCCGACAACATCATTGGCAAAGATGGTTCGTTTAGCCAAATCATGACTGACAAAGTCACGGCCCTAAGAGATGAAATTAGAGCATTAATAGAAAACAGTCTTGACAGCCCTATTGATGATGAAGACCTTCTTGCTCAAACTGAAATCGGTCAGGGTTCTCTTACTTGGGATCTTCAAGTTGATGGCGACCATGCCCAAATCTCTGGTAATCCCACTATTAATAATGATC
>CAYWRN010000020.1:4851-8726 GCA_964461095.1 uncultured Gammaproteobacteria bacterium | reverse complement strand
TCTAGTTGTTAGTGGTCAACTATCTGTCTTAAGCGGTTTCACCACTGGCATGATTGGTATTAGAGACAATCTAATTGAAACCGCCTCCACCGACCTTTATATCCAACCCTCCCAGATCGGTACTATTCATCTTCTTGGTGACACCATGGTCATTGCCGACACTGGTAACATCATCATCAATGCCAATGTTAATATCGCTGGTGATTTAGATGTTTCAGGTTCCATCTTCGCCGATACTATCGAAGCCGCTGATGCTTCTATCTCTGGTACTTTAACAGCTGACACTGTTAAAGCTGACACCTTCCAGGTTGCTACTAGCAGTGCCACCCCCATCATTGCCGAAGGCGGATTTGGAGAAATCGCTACCAGCTCCGCCCAACTCCAAACTAATGCCACTGCCGGCACTAGTAACTTGCCTATATCCAAAACCGAACTGATTATTTACAACCCCAAACTAACCAGTGATTCCATGGTCTATCTTACTCCTCAAGGTTCAACCAATAATCAGGTGGTCTATGTCAAAAACAAATACATCGACGAAACTGACCCAAGCCTCTCTTACTTTACTATCGCCCTCGACCAACCTCTTGCCAACAACCTGGATATAAATTGGTGGATAATTAATTAATACAAACTGCCTGCCCGACTAAAATCGCAACACGAGCCGTGAACGAATAGTTCAATAAAGGCGAGTGATAAGATTAGGCGGGGTGGATAATTAATTAACCAAACCCTAAACTCTAAATACTAAACTCTAAACAATATCAAATGACTCAAACTCAAAATTCAAAACAATTTAATCTAGAAGAAAGAACATTCAAATTTGCCAAACAAGTAAGATTATTTTTAACCAAAATACCCAAAAATATTATTAATATTGACGATATCAGACAATTAGTTAGATCATCAGGCTCTATTGGAGCTAATTATATCGAAGCTAATGAATCGTTAAGCAGAAAGGATTTTATTAATAGGGTTAAAATAAGTCGAAAAGAGACTAAAGAAACTATATATTGGTTTAATTTAATAAATATTGAAAACAATCCTATTTTAGAAAAAGAGAAAGTTGTACTAATTGATGAAGCTACACAACTTATGAAAATCTTTGGAGCTATTTTAGAAAAATGCAAATAAATGTTTTGGATTTAGTAAATTTAAATTTTGAGTTTGTTTAGAGTTTAGTATTTAGTATTTAGAGTTTAAAGGTGTTTCTAATTTGTTTAGATTTTAGAGTTTAGGATTTAGAGTTTAAATATTGGAGTTTACTTTAATACAGTAAGCGGATTAATCTTTCCTCCTGGGCCGATCACCTCAAAATGCAAATGTATTCCTGTTGACCTTCCTGTCGTCCCCATTGTTCCCAACATCTGTCCCTGTGTCACTCTTTGTCCCAAACCAACTACTATCGAACCTGTTCTCATGTGGGCATATAGAGTACTAAAACCGTTTCCGTGATCAACTACCACGTAGTTACCGTAACCTCCGGAATTGTAAGCCACTGTTGTTACCGTTCCCCCTTGGGATGCTAATATTGCCGGCGAATCCTTATTGGCGATATCAATTGCCTTGTGGTACCAATAGTAGTTTTGAGACACATAGCCCGAAGTTGGCCAAGCAAAGTTACCTTCCCCTACCACCCCTGGAATAGCCTGTACAGTCCTTCTAGTAGCAATCAGACTTTCAGTTACCTCTTTTGGTTTAACTCCGTCCGGAATTATCAGTTCCTGACCGGCAGTTAAACCAAATGTTTCATCGTTGGTAAAAGAATTAAACGGATAATCAACAATGTTCTGCGGGTCCACTCCGTGCTTTTTAGCTATTCCATTTACATTCTCTCCTCTCCTTACAATATACTTCACACCCGTTACCGGTAAAATCTTTAGGATCTGACCAACCTTAATTGAATCAACTGACTTCAAGCCGTTCTCCCAAACTATAGTATCCACACTCACTCCAAACTTATCCGCAATCGAAGAAATCGTATCTCCGTCCACTACTCTGTATTCAGTAATCTCTCCCTTCGGTAAGCTGGATATCATTGTATCGGCACTGTTTAGGCTTGAGGTTAAAAGCATTAGGTTATCGGTAGCTTTATTTTCGTCTGCCGCAATCAATCCCTCTACTTTGGAAGAAAAACTAACCGCCAAAAAAGCCAGTACAGCCATCGATAAGTGTATAAACCCCTGAGAAAATCTACCTCTTTGCCTATACATCAACTTTGACATCTCTTTCTTAATCCACTCTATCCAGCCAAACAATCCATATACCACTCCCGCCAAAAAATTAGCCTGTTCCTGACCAAATTGGCCAAAAAGTTCAAATTCGCTTTTAATACTTTTGATGAAGTTAAACTTCATTAGTTAGCTTTCGTCTTATTAAGTTTTTCTAAAAAATTAGCATTACTGCTTGTCTTGCCCATCTGTTCAATTATCGCCATACTTGAATCCCCTCCCTTATTGCCCAAAGCATCCAGCATTCTTCTGATCTTTACCGCAGTGTCCAGCTCTCTTTCTGTCAGTAAAAGCTCTTCTTTCCTGGTTCCGGATTTATTCAGGTCAAAAGCAGGAAATACTCTCTTCTCAGCCAACTCCCTAGTTAGCCACAGCTCCATATTACCCGTCCCCTTAAACTCCTCAAATATCAAATCATCCATTTTTGAGCCTGTATCAACCAAAGCAGTTCCTATTATGGTCAATGATCCCCCATTTTCAATATTTCTGGCCGTCCCAAAAAACTTTTTTGATGGATACAAGGCTGCCGGATCAAAACCTCCTGATAAAGTTCTCCCTGATGTTGGTATGGCCAAATTGTAGGCTCTGGCTAATCTGGTAATTGAATCAAATACCATAAATACATCTCTACCCAGTTCCACCAATCTTTTGGCCCTCTCAATAGCAATCTCCGCTGCCTTAGTCTGTTCCTCTGGTTTCTGGTCAAAGCTAGAGGCTATCACCTCGCCTTTCAAAAATCTTTGCATGTCTGTCACTTCTTCTGGCCTTTCTCCCACCAAAACAGCCATTAGGTGAACTTCAGGGTAGTTTTTAGACACACCGGCTGCAATCTCTTTTAGAAGCGTAGTTTTACCTGCTTTAGGTGGTGATACCACCATTCCTCTTTGGCCAAAGCCAATTGGGCTAAAAATATCAATTATTCTGGTGGACAATACCTTTTCATCATTCTCCAAGGTAACCTTTCTATTAGGATATATCGGTACTAAGTCCTTAAAATCAGGTCTATTGCCAAGCTCAGACAGATTCATTCCGTTGACCTTGTCTATTCTTACTATCGCTCCATATTTCTCACCCTTTTTAGCTGGTCTGACGAAGCCGGTTATCAGGTCTCCGTATCGCAGACCCAATCTTCTTATCTGGTTGCTGGGTAGATATGCATCCTTACCGTTTGGTACAAAGTTAGGCCTTACAAAGCCATTACCATCCGAACCTATGTCCAGATAACCGGAAATAGGTATAGCCACAATCCTGGCAACCTGATCTACTGCTTCTCTAGGCATTTCCACCCTATTTTTTTCTTCTGTTGTTTCGGGTGACTTTTCAACTACAGACACCTCAGCGGTATCGCTACTTTTTTTCTTGGGAACCATAAAATCCTTTTTCTACAAAAACTGTTAACAGTTTATCAAAATGTGGGTTTTTGTCAAATAACCAACGTCAAGAGTAGTAGACCTGCCCCCTCTACTACTCTTAACGTCAATCACTTGACATTCTTCTAAATTTGCTTTATTTTCTCTTTTAAAGAAACATTGTTAGACGTGTTCCACCTGCAATTCGAATATCGCTAGCGATGTTTCTTTGTATTTTAAGGTAAAATTTTAAGTCTCAAACGGTAAAATTTTGCCTTACAATACAAGCTTTGCA
>CAYWRN010000020.1:0-4788 GCA_964461095.1 uncultured Gammaproteobacteria bacterium | reverse complement strand
GTTTTTGTCTATATCCTATATTTAAAAGATCATCTAAATCTATATATCCTATATACAAACATATTATACAAAACAAACCTAAAAAAGTCCAGTTTTTGCCCTTATTAACATCATGTGGAAAACCCAAAATATCTTACTCTCCCCTCTTCTTGTTACTCATTGCTCATTTCCCGTTACTAGTTACTCATTTCTCATTTCTCATTACTCGTTACTCATTTCTAGTTTCTCTTTACTGTTTGCTATCAAATCTTACTTTAATACTACTCTATATACCTTAATATAAACTTGTACATCTTCCCTCATTACTAGTTACTGATTACTAGTTACTCATTACTAGTTACTCATTACTCATTACTCATTACTCATTACTAGTTACTAGCCTCTTCAATTCCCTCACATCTCCTATTTGCCCATAGTCCAAGCCCATTCTTTTTACCTCTTTGATCCTTCTGTCTGTATCAGACAATTTCTTAACTCCGCCCAATAAAGATACTTCTCCTGCTAATACTATGTTTCTTTTTGGCCGACCAATCCCTTTGTTTTTATATGATGATAGAAGTGCTCCAATAATTGCCAAATCCAGGTTTGGATCGTTTACTCGAATCCCGCCAGATATGGTTACATAAACATCATACTTATATAGTGGTATCCCCAAACTTTTTTGGCACACTGCTACTAGAAGCTGACCCCTACTAAAATCAATTCCCCTAAACACCCTTTTTGGTGGTGTTGCCTCCTGGCAAGTTGTCACCAATGCTTGAACTTCTACTAATATTGGCCTATTACCTTCGACTACTACCGACAATGCCGACCCTATTCTTTTTTCCTCTCCACCCAATCCACCTAGTTCACCAGCTCCCATTTCTTTCAATCCACTTTCACTCATTCTAAAAAAACCTACCTCATCGCTACCTCCAAATCTATTCTTTCTACATCGAACTAATCTTATCTCTCCATTCTTCTCCCCTTCAAAATTTAGTACCACATCCACCATGTGCTCCAAAAGTTTTGGTCCGGCTATTTCCCCTGTCTTGGTAATATGACCGATAATCACCACTGCGATTCTTTTTCTTTTTGCCAGTTCGATTAGTTTGTATGTGCTAGCCCTAATTTGGCTAACCGATCCAGCCGCTCCCATCTCTTCATTGCTTGTCATCATCTGAATAGAGTCCACTACAATCACTTTGTACACATTTTTTGTTCTTTCTACCTCGTCAATAATACTTTCTATATCATTAGTCTCCATAACAGCCACCAACCCTAAATTTACTCCTAATCGCTTTGCCCGTAACATCACTTGCTCCCCCGACTCTTCTCCGGCCACATACAATCCGCCTATTTTACCTATACTTTGCGTAAAAAGCGTACTTTTACCTATCCCGGGTTCACCAGCCAAAAGTATCACTGACCCCCGAACAATTCCTTTACCCAACACCCTATCTAATTCCTTAATACCCGAACTAAATACAACTTTATCACTCACATCACTACTATACTCATTTAGGCTTTTTACTTCAACCCTAACGCCCATCTTGCTTTTTCTGGCTTTACCTACCCTAAATTCTTTAATTGTATTCCACTGTCCGCACACATCGCACTTACCCTGCCACTTGCCATATTCGCTCCCACACTCCCCGCACACAAATACCTCTTTTGACTTTCTTTTCACCTCTAATTCTACCATCTTATATTTTTAGTGCCCTAAATCGCCTCTAAAAGAGTCATCAAATTTATTCCTTTATTTCCAGAATTTTCTACTATACTTATTCATTCCCCATTTTTCCAGTAGCTTTATCTTTTCCTTCTCTAGTTTTATTACTAAACCACCTCCATCAGATACACGCCACATACTACCACCCAAAACCTCCTTAATTAACACTGTTATTAGGTGGCCATGTGTCACACAGACAATACTCTTATTATGTAGTAAAAGTAACCTTTCTAAAAGCTTTTTAATTCTAAGTACAAAATCTTCATATCTTTCCGAACCAGGCATATTACCAGCTCTTTTGTAAATCTCATATACTTCCGGATATTCATTTTTCATTACATCTTTACTCATGCCCGACATTAATCCATAGGTGTTTCTTTCTTTTAGATATAAATCCTCCTCACATCTAACCGACAGTTCTCTGCTAATTACATCAGCTGTTTGTTTTGCTCTGGCAAAAGGAGAGCTTAGTAATAATTCAAATTTACCATACTTGCCAGATAGTTTATCCAATTTTTCTGCCAATTTAAAGGCCGTTTTTATTCCTCTTGAAGTCAAACCCCTATCTGACCATCCACCCACTTCGTTATAAATATCAGACATATCCTCACCGTGTCTCAAAAAGCATACTATCATTTTGTCTCCTTTCTAAAAAAGGTAATTCCTTCAGACTGGATATAATACAAACCTTTTTTATCTACCCCTACCACCAAAAGACAATCTTCGTCCAACTTATCAGGTTCCATATTTAGGTATTCCCTAATAACTGACGCTAGCATTTTTCCATGTGTTACACACAGTACATTAGAGTGTTCAATATTTTTTAAATATTTCCATAGTAGTTTTAATCTCTCTAAAAAATCCTCATATCTTTCTGAGGCTAACACATATCTTCCCTCCTCGTAGTCCTTTACCAACTCCTCATAGTTGTGTTTAGCAATTTCTTTATTAATTCCACACAACAGTCCATATGTGTTTCTTTCTTTAAGATAGGCCAATATCTTCATTTCCACACCAAATTCTCTAGCTACGATTTCTGCCTTTGTTTTGGCTCTTTTTAATGGAGATGTCAATACTGCTTCTACTTTTATTCCCTTATCTCTTAATTTTGTTGCACTTTCATATGCCTTACTAACACCCTTTGCTGACAAGTCCGGATCTGCCCATCCCCCGTACATGTCATACAAATCATCCATTGCTTCACCGTGTCTAGTAAAATAAAACCTTTTTTCTTCCCCTTTTTTTATTTTTCTGTCAGTAAAACTGACATCAAGGAGATAGTCTCTATCTACCCTTAAAATGAAAGATAGTTTCATAAGTTCTGGTATACTGATCGATCTTCTTCCTTTCTCTATCATAGATACAGACGGTCTTGGAATTCCCACATATTCCGCCACTTCTTCCTGAGACAATCCCAGGTTGTGCCGTAATCTCCTTATCTTCTGACCAATCTTCTTGTAATCATAATCCATGACGGATTATAACAGTTGTAAATAATCATTACAACTATTTTGTATAAATATCTTACACTTTATTTCACAAAATCCCGACTACTCATTTTCCGTCACCCTTTACTCATTACTAGTATCTCGTTACCAATTACTATTTATATATTACCTTCGACTTGTCACTTACTACCAAGCCCAGTGACATTTTCCTCTTGGGAATATCAATCGATTCTATATAGACTTTAATCTTATCCCCTTCAGCAAAAGTAATTCCACCGGTTAGTTTTGATATATGGACCAATCCTTCCACTCCCGGTTCCATTCTCACCAAAGCTCCGTAACTGGCGATTTTTGTTACCACTCCCTCAAATTCCTCATCTTTAGGATATTTTTTATCGATATTTTCCCATGGATCCGGCTGTAATCTCTTTACCGAAAACTGTAGTCTACCTTCATCTTTATTAATCAACTTAACCTCAATCGTAGTTCCGGCTCTGTATAGTTCATCAACTTTCTCCACCTTTTCCCAAGAAATTTCAGAAATATGAACCAATCCCTCCAGTGTTGCCTTCTTCTCTTCGCCTACATCAATTTCAATATGGACAAACAACCCAAATGGTTCCACTCTGACAATCTTCGATTCAAACACAGCCCCGATTTCCAGTTCCTTAGCAGCCTTTTCCTCTAAATTAACTACATTTGGTTCAGAAACCAATCTTTCCGAAAACACCAATCTATTCTTAGACTGATCTACTTCCAAAACCTTTACTTTTATCTTTTTTCCGATCATTTTTTCTGGATCTCCGTCATACTTGTCTCCGATTTGAGACCCAGGTATAAATCCAAAGAAACCAAAGGGAGCAATTACTACGGCTCCACCTCTATTAAGTTCCTTTCCAAACACAGTTACTGTCTCATCAGTATTGACTTTAGATTCAAAATATTGCCAACCATATTCGTTAGCGGCATCTTTCATTGACACCAAGATCTGACCTTTATCACTTTCTGGTATTTTTACATTAACTTCAATCTCATCACCGATCTTTAAGTCTGACAAATAGTCTTTAACAAAATCAAATTCATCCCCATCGACTACTGCATCACTTTTGGCACCAATATCAATAAAAATTGATCTGTTTCTTATGGTAGTTATTCTTCCCTTAACCTTGTCTCCTTTTTTGATCCCAAAACTACCTTCTTTAACCGTTGACAACAATTCTTCCATTGTCAGCTCGGTCGACTTCTTTGATACTTTCTTTTCCTTAGTTTTTACCTCTTTAGTCTTTTTAACTTCTTTTACTTTTTTAATTTCTTTAGCCATTTTTATAAAAAAAATCCCGAATTTACATCGGGATTAAACGGGATTTTGTTACCCTAAATAAATTATTAATAAATTAGTCTCTTGATTCCGGCCACGACCTATCTTCAGCCAAACTTGCGTCAGACCTATTGTCAGCGCTGAAACGTTTCACTTCTCTGTTCGGAATGGGAAAAGGTGGTTCCGCTTCGCTCTGGTGACCGAAATCAAAAGACCAATATTTTAGTAGCTTAGTAATTAAGTTTAGTTACCCAATTTTTCACAAAAAAATTATTCAATCATATCCTTTGTTCAGCTTAAATCCTTACGGA
>CAYWRN010000019.1:8229-14376 GCA_964461095.1 uncultured Gammaproteobacteria bacterium | reverse complement strand
GTTGCGGGGCTGGGAGTTGAACCCAGCCTGTGAGATTATGAGCCTCACGTGCAGCCGTACACTACCCCGCACATCGAACTTGCCAAGTCTATCAAACTAAACTCCCTTTGTAAACAAATCTAGCCACTTTATTACATTACTCTTATCTTTTATTTCAACACTATCGCTGTCACTTCTGCTCAAGTCCATATCTGGTAATATTAGCCAATAGTCATTCTTACCACCCACTCCAAAATAGCTTCGCAGAGCTTGGTTAATAAAGGCACTACTAGTAGCATATCTAATATTTTCCAATAGTTCTATGTTTTTTTGTCTGTAAACACCTACTTCTTTCTTAGCTGTTTCATTTCTTGCTCTTGCCTTACTGGCAGTATTTATTTGATTAACAATATTGTTAACCCCCCCGATAATCACCACCACACACACCAGCTTAATTAGTGTCTTTAAACCGTTTTCGATTTTTTCTATCATAATTGCTAACTATCCTTGTTTGTGCTATTATAAGATTATATGGAACTTACTTTACAAAAAGCCCTTGACCTGTTCGTCAAATCCCTAGAAAAGGGGGGCAAATCAATTAACACTATTGTAGCTTATAAGGGTGATATTAACCAGTTATTAAAATATTTATCCTCTGTGGGTAAATCTGATGACGTTACCAAGATTACTACCGAAGATATTCAGGCTTTCAAAGATGACCTTCAAAAAAACAAATATACTGCCAAATCTGTCAGCCGCAAACTAAATTCGATCAAAAACTTCTTCTCTTTTCTAAAGAAGGAAAACATAATTACAGCCGATCCGTCCACAGAAGTTAAGCATCCAAAATATCAAAACGATGCTCCTCGTATTTTGGAACCCGTTGAATATAGGGCTTTGCGTGACGTCTGTCGAAATGACAATCGTATTACTGCCATCGTTGAGCTCATGCTTCAGGCTGGTTTACGTATCAAGGAGATTGAAAACCTAAAAATGGACGATATTTTAGAAAATGACCTATTAGTTAGATCCTACGAAAGTCATCCCGAGCGCAAAGTTCCTCTTAACAACTCTGCTAAAGTTGCCTTAAGTAGGTACTTAAGAGAAGATAGGGTAGATGTTAAATCAAAGAGTGTCTTTGTCACCAAAACCGGTCGTACTCTTTTAGCTAGAAACATCAGAAGTCTTTTAAATCGGTATTTCAAAAAAGCTGGTATAAAAAATGTTAAGGTCAATGATCTAAGAAATACTTTCATTGCTCATCAACTTAAATCTGGCGTACCTTTAGACGTTATCTCAGTTATTGTTGGTCATAAGCGCGTTTCCACTACTGAAAAATATCTCAAACTCGTCTCTGATACCGAAGAAACCAAAAGTATCAAATTAAAAGAACTATAAAATGACATTTGAAGCAAAAAAGTCATCACTAGCTATTAAAATGCTAAACCACCCTATTACTTTAGGCCTTGGTTCAGCAGTAGCACTAGGAACCATTGCCAGTTTGGATATTTTAAAAAGAAGTTCCGATGCCCCCAGAAAACAAGGTTGTGGTCCTCTAAAGGCCTTTGGAGCAGTTCTGTCAAGTGGGCCAAGGTATTAAATCTAAAAACTTTCTTTCTTGCCTTTTTTCTCCCTTATTCCTGTAATATATATCAAATATATGAATACCAAACCTTCTCCAGAAAAAGCCACACCAGCAAAAAATGCGGTCGCTAGACCAGATATAGGGCGTACAGTGATTGGTAATAATGGTATCAACGTAACCGTATATTGTGAACTTTTTGATTTAAAAACCTTGCAGTGTTGTTTAGGTTTAGCGGTAAGACAAGAAAATAGTGCAATTAGAACTCAATTAACAGCCTCACGTGCTGCCTCGTTTGTACCACTAGATCGTTTTATTCAGGCAGGTTTCCAACCCGGTATAGTGTGTCAGCGATCCACCTGTGTTTCCTTTGTCAAACAGGGCAGCTAAGTTAAAATATCTTCTTGCCTTTTCTTCACTTCCTGTCATTTACACTAAATATATCGTGCAGAAAAGCTATATAACTTCTCATATCAGAATACACACAATATGTGCATAATATTAAAGTGTTAACAAAAGCATTAAGCTGTGAATGTTTAAAAACAGATGAAGCAAACAATCCCCTTTGTAGTAAAGGCCACCCGTTGACCACTAGAGCTTCCACTTTAGATAACGTTAGTTTTGTCGTAGCACCATCCTGTCTAAGTAGATTTGCACCTTGTGGGCTTATAGTCAAACCTACTTCATCACCTGCCAAAAAATAGTTTTACAACCTCGCTCTTTTAGCTATATCCGCTTCTACAATTGCCTTTGGTTGACCGTATTTTAAAGCTGACAGCCTCTTAATCATCTCCGCTAATTTTCTGTCACCCGGCTTCTTTCTTTCCTCCGCACTAACTTGCAACGAAAACGGTTTCTGCGGTACCCCTTCAATCATTGTTTTCATATAGACATTGGCAATTGGCAGGTTCATTAGATCTTTTTCGCTAAAATAAGGCTCAAATTGCCTGACCAAAAAACCGGCATCACTAATTCCCACTCTAAAGCTGGCAATCGTTCCCACGTTGCCAAACACAGCATTTTTCACATCCTCCTCCATCTGGGAAATAAACTGGTTGGCCACTATTAGATTCAGGTGGTATTTTCTGGCTTCGCTCATAATCACGGCAAAATCCTGAGTAGCAAAGTTCTGAAACTCGTCTACGTATAGGTAGAAATCTTTTCTTAGTTCCTCCGGTGTATCCTGTCTGCTCATGGCCGCTATCAAGATCTTAGGTATCAGCACTAGTCCCAAAAATGAGCTATTTTCTTCTCCAATTGTTCCTTTAGCCAAGTTTATTATTAATATCTTTCCTTCATCCATGGCTTTTCTAAAATCAAATGCTGAATAAGACTGACCGATGATATTTCGCATCATTTTATTAGTAATAAACCGGCCAAACTTAGACACTATATAATCCAATACTTCAGATTTATGAAAGTCCGATGTCTGAGCTATCTGATCAGTCCAGTATCTTTTCACCATTGGATCGGTTACTTTTGGTAGTAGTGATTGGACATAAGATTGGTCAGTTAGGCACCTTACCACTTCCACGAAAGTCGCCCCCGGCTCTGTCATCACTGTCAGCATGATGTTTCGAATAGCATGTTCAAATCTGGGCCCGACTATACCTGTTTTATAAGGGTCATAAAGCTTATACATTAGGTTAATTATTGAGCTGGTCACAAAGTCCTTCTGTTCCTCCGTAGCTACCTCCATTACATTAAATCCCATTGGTCTTTCCGTATTTGCCGGGTCAAAATAAATCACATCCTCAGCCCTTTCCGGTGGGATTCTTTCCAGCACACTTTCAAAAGTATCGTGCGGGTCAATAAAGCATACTCCCTTACCCGCTTTTATATCCTTTAGGGCCATATCAGCTAGTAGCCATGATTTACCCACACCTGTTTGTCCCACAATATAAAAATGCCTTTGTCTGTCTGTATCCATTACTTTATAGGGTCTGGTTTCACCTCTGTATACATTGTCCCCAATATACATTCCTTCACTTGGTATATTGGCCGGAGCCGCCGCTCTTTTAGCCTTGATCCAGTGGACGTTTGGATTATCCACACTCTTATTAGGCAGATGAAACAAAGATGCCAGTTCGTCGCTAGACATAATCGTTACACCTTTGTGCCAGTAAATCATTGGGTATTTGTAAATAAAGTCGGTTAAAAAAGCCCCCTTAAACCTGATCTTTCGGGAGCCAATACTATTCCACGGCGATTCAAATTGAGAAAAAGTCCCTTTAATGTTGCTCAGGTTCCCCTTAGCACTTCCTTTATCCGGTGCCACCGATACCATCCTAACAATTGTTTCAAAACCGGTTTTGTTGCATTTAGTTTCAATAGCCTCCAATTGTCTGGCATCCACTTTATATGATGCCTTCTCTGGATTAGCCTCACTCTTTTTGGTTTCTGATATAAATTTTTTACCAGCCTTAGCCCAAGATCCATCGGTGGGGGACACCACTATCTGTACTGCCACTGCTTCACCTGGATTCAATTTACTCATGGCCGAAGTTATAGACGATAAAGTGTCTACTGGAATATCCCTGTAGGTTTTAATCGGGTAATAAACCTCTTTCTTAATTCCCAAAAGCCCATATTCCACCTTACCACCATCGGTATTGTAAATATTTACATCATCCACTTCTTCTATTTCTAGTCCCGGATACACACCATAAAGTTGTTTTTCTACCATTTGCCGGTAATCGCCGGGAATACACAGATAAAACTTTATATCATCATGGGTTCCAATTATTTCCAAAGCTGCATTCGGTTGGGCCACCAAAAACTGCAAAAACTTTGGTTTCTTCTTTTCATACATATTAGCCAAACTGCTAATTACCTGTTCCATAGCGTCCACCTTCACTTCATTATCCTCAGGCATACTCAAAAGTAGATTCACCATATTCAGAGATCTTTTTTCCCTGTCTTTCCATCTTATCCACAACACTGTCAGAAACCCCAAACCGGTTAAAACGGCCATTACTATCACCAACCCTACAGTTCCCAACAATAGTACTTCAAAAATGTTGCTGACAATTTCGTTCATTTATGTTTCTTCCTCGCTAAATTTTACTTTAATTTTTCTCTTTTTGATTACTCTAAACCAAAAAACCGACAGCCATCTGGCTACCTCGCTTACCCCTTCTTTAAAGCCGGATACAAATTTACCCCTACTAATTGGTATTTCCAATGTGTCATCTGGCTTAGAGGCCACTGCTTGTAGGTTAGTCTTGGTATTACCCATTTGTTGGTTTTTTATTTGTTGCGGGTCTTTTTCAATCTTAGTTAGCCAGTCTTCAACCTCTGCACTTGCCCTATCTCTTGGTAATATCCTATCAACAAATCTTTCGCTCTTAGGTGCCCTCCTTAGCTCTTCTTGCTTACTATCCAACACTTCTTTTTTTAATTGCTCGTCTTTCCTCTCTGTCATACCTAAAAGTATAGCCCAAAAAACCCATCTTTAGTTAGTCTATATCAAGATACAAATAGCAGAATTCATTAGGCGAAACAAACCACCTGTAGTTATAATAGACTAACTATGTCGAAACCGCCTACAACTTTTGCTCAAATCAGAGCTATTGATAACCGCAAACGATCCATTTCTATCAAAGCCTCTCTTTTAGTCCTTTTTCTCATAGTTCTGGCTTATTGGTTTTTTACCGGCGGTTCCTTCAGACTTTATGCCAGTCTCTTCTTCTTTCTTTATAGTTTTACCCACCAGATCTGGATTTCGGTTATTTTAATCGGTATTACCCAAAATTTGGCTTTTTTACCCCTAAGGTTTATCGGACTTTTAATGGAAGACAGGGTCAAACAATTCAGAGAAGCTGTTGAATCAAGCAAAGATAGTGACCAATATCTGGTGTTCAAGAGAAAGGTTAGAGAAGGGGATACTTCTGCTACTTTTTTCATAGCCGAGTTTGTGGTTAATGCTATAGCTTTTCTGTCTGCTGGCCGGATTTTTTTAATTGATTTCTACCGCCAAAAGCTTGATCCAAAATTTCTTTACGATTTTGTCCCGTATCCCGATTACCCCCTTAAAGGTACTATTTTTAAGCCACCTTTTATCAGAATTGATCAGACTTTCGCTCTCGATTGGTCTACCATCTTCAAGTTTTGGTTTATTGTCTTAATAATCTTTGTTGTTCCCAGGCTTCTTTGGCGCCTTATTAGATTTATTTTTACCAAAAACAAAAAGCTTCTTGGCGCCCGTATTGGTTACAACAAAGCTTTGGCTTATGTCGGCGGTTTTTCCGGCACTGTCTTTCTCCTTTCTCTTTATATCCTTCGTCATATTCCCAATAAAATTACACCTATTACTGTCGATTTCGATTTAACCAAACCTAATCGAACCTTAAATACAATCACTGCCGTTGCCACTTTTCTGACCACTATTCACGCCGGTATCAAAAGAAATAATCTAGCCGTTAAAGCCGCCCAGGCCGCCAACATCCCGGATAGTGTTATCAAAAAAGTTAGTGCTGCCAATCTAAAAAATAGCTTTAATAACGCCCTTATCTTAGGTACCGGTGCCTATTTTCTAACTAATCAGATTCCCTCTGCTTTTGAATTATCTGTTGCCACCTTTGAAG
>CAYWRN010000019.1:0-8219 GCA_964461095.1 uncultured Gammaproteobacteria bacterium | reverse complement strand
CTCCCCCTACACCTTCGACCAAATCCTAAAATCTGCCAAACCAAAAACAAGCTCCGACTCTCCGAAATCCAACTAAAGTTCTCTTTCTACCATGTATTGAGCGATTCCCTGGATATAGTCAACGGCTTCAGAGTTCAACCCCAAATCCTTAAGTTTCTCTGCTGTTTTCGCCGCCTTTGCAGCTAAATCTCTGGACACTTTATTTGAGTATTCATATGATCCACTCGACTTTATGGCGGCTTTAGCCGCTTCAATCTTTTCTTCGCTTGCAACCCTTTTGCCCCAGGCTCCATCTATTGCTCTCTTCTCACTATCTGATCCCAATTCATATGCTTTCTGGATCAGCATAGTTCCTTTACCTTGTAGTAAATCTGAATTAGCTGATTTCCCTGTTTTTTCCGGATTACCATACATCCCCAAAATATCATCCTGTAGTTGAAAACTTACCCCGCCATCCATTGAATATTCCGTCAACACCTCAAAAACTTTACCTTTAAGTCCGGCTAAAATAGCTCCGATATACAAAGGATTTTCGTAAGTATAAATAGCGGTTTTAGCCTTATGCACCGCCATTACATCGTTTTCTACCCATTCATCTTGAAGTCTTTCTAGTGTGCAATCATATGTCTGTCCCCAGGCGGTATTTGTTATCCCTCTTAATAGCTTTCTCATGGCCTTAATAGTCAAATTATCATCAAAACCAGCGTCCAACAATAGCTGGTATCCAATTGTCAAAACTGCGTCACCTATTGTATAAGCCATCGATTCACCGTAGTGTTTATCACCTTCTTCAAAATATTTATGAGTGGTCGGCTTTCCTCTTCTAACATCATCCTGATCCATTACATCATCATGCATTAGAAGTGCCGTGTGTACTAGTTCAACCGCCATCGCTGCATTCCAAATACGGTCGTCTATTTTCCCGTTACCCAGCATATAACCATAGTATACAAATGAAGCTCTCAATCTCTTAGCAGACCTCAAGTTATGCTCCTTACTGTGTAATAGCATTTTTCTTACTAGGTCTTTTTGTTTCTTATTAAATCCGAAATTTATTGATAATTCTTTATCCCAATATTCTTCAAGCCTCTTGTCTACTAACGGTATAAACTCGTATAGTATTTGTTTGGCATCCATATAGTTTTATAGATTTATTTAACTAACTTGACAGCATTTTACATGTTAATAAATCATAGTTCAACAAAAAACCACTGCCCAAACCTATTATGTGTTTCTGATTTTCTCCAAAACCGTCAATATTAAACCATCTGACCAACTACTTTATTTATCGTTCTTAAATCGCGTGTCCCTATTTTAGGAAAATACCCAAGAATAATATGTAAGCATTCAATATCTGACTCTTTAAATCGAACTCCAACAACACCTGACTGTAGTTCTGTCACTCCCACCGTATCCTGTATTGCGTCATATTCTACCCGAGCTACAGGTTTATCGAATTTAATAACCTGTAATACAGATCTTCCATCCAAAGCACCCACACCGATATCAAGTCCGCAATCAGCTTGAAGAATTACTCTCCCGCCACCTTTAATTTTTGGTAAGTTACTAAAAATAGCAGCTCGCATCTCTTGCCAACTCTTCGCCATAAAACTATTATACCACAAAACCCATATTTATACACTATAAATACACACTAAAACCATTAGAATATAGTCTATTTAGTCGGGTAGTTTTATTAAACGAACGCTATTGTCACCACTTATCACTCTTCGAAGTAACCCTGATGTAGCCTCATATCTGTTTCCACTTGGAAGTAAACATTGACCAGCTAAACCCACCTGTTTCTGTTGTAAATCAGCAAGAACCTTAGATGTAGGATCACCAGCTGGTACATTTGTTTCAAAAACTTGTGTTTTTATCTCACCCTGTCCTACCCCAAAAATTCGACTAGCTGCAAAAACCCCCCCTCTGTTAGCAAAGGAGGATAATCCTCCAGGTGTTAAAATCACACTTTGACCGCCGCGTGCATCATCTGCCACATCTTGGGCTATGACTACAGCACTTTTTCTTCGACCTAATGTTCTTCGAGCTCGTTCTATTAAATCAAACATATGTTTTTTAATTATTAAAATGATTATTATGTGCTTGTATAAGGAATTGACGTACATGAATGTTACGCTCAGCCGCTTCACCACGAACAATAGCTTCACGCCCAATCATTTCGTGCACGCTTACTAGCCTGGGCGGTCCAGCGGAAAATAATCCTTTTTGACGAAAAAATCCTACAGTAAGACGACTTAACCTATCAGCAGTAAAAAGAAACTCCAAACTACCTATAGATTTTCCACCATCATCAAGAACACGATATTGATACGAATCTAACATATGTAGCCAGAGTGTATCAAAATCCCATATAATTTGTCAAAACCAAACCAAAATTTTGTGCATACAAAGTTTTATAAAGCTCTTCGTTAGCCGTATATCAAACTTTCCCTCTAGGTACTAACAACCTTTGTGCCAATTCTGCATCTATTGGCTCCACATCAATACTATGAGCCATTAAACCTGGCCCTCTTCCAACTCCTTCCAGCATAAATCTAACAGTAGATACTGTATTCTTAGCCGTTAATCGTTCAATACTAAACGTGTCTCTTCCTGGTGTATATGTATATCTCAATCTGACTAAAGCATAAATTATCTTTTCAACTTCTCCTCCTTCCCCATTTTCTTCTGCCGTATTGACCATATTATACCAAATTCGTTTTTATCTTAATGTTACAATCTCTTAAACTTTATTTTTCCTCTCCCTGTCAAGGGAGGGGTTAGGGAAGAGTTTATGGATAATCAAGTTGAAGAAATCAAATCAAAGCTCGATATAGTTAATCTGATTAGTTCTTATCTGCCTCTAAAAAAGAAAGGCCGCAATTTTTGGGCTAACTGCCCCTTCCATGGCGAAAAAACTCCCTCCTTTTCCGTCTCTCCCGAACTTCAAATTTACAAATGCTTTGGATGTGGGGTTAGTGGTGACATTTTTTCATTTTTAGAAAATTACGAAAAAATTGATTTTAAAGAAGCCCTGGAAACCCTAGCCAAACAGGCCGGTGTTACCCTCAGGTCCAATCCGGCCCAAACTGGTCAAGACCGCTTAAACCAAAAAATTATCCAAATCAACCATTACGTGGCTGATTTTTATCATTATGTCCTAACCCACCATCCTCAGGGAAAGGTGGCCTTGTCTTATCTAAAAGACAGGCTAATCACCGACGCCACCATCAAACTTTTCCGTCTTGGTTTTGCTCCGCCTGAACCCAAACATCTTCTGAACTTTTTGACCAAAAAAGGTTTTTCCCACCAGGAAATTTTAGAAACCGGTACTTTCGGCCAAAAAGGTAATTACACTTATGATCGCTTTAGAAACCGCCTTGTCTTCCCTTTATTTGATCATCGGGACCGAATTGTTGCTTTTTCCGGCCGGATTTTACCCACTGATCCCAATCAGGGTATGGGCAAGTATATTAATTCTCCCGAAACACCTGTCTACCACAAAGGTCATATGCTTTTTGGCCTAAATCTGGCCAAAGAATCAATCAGAAAGTCCAATTGTGTTATCGTTGTCGAAGGAGAATTTGATCTGATTTCTCCCTTTCAGGCTGGTTTCAAAAACATTGTCGCCCTTAAGGGTACTGCTTTTACTGATAATCAGTTAACTCTCCTCAAAAGGTACACCCAAAATCTGGTTTTAGCCCTCGATTCCGATTTTGCCGGTATTTCAGCTTCCCGAAAAAGTATTCTTTTAGCCGACTCTTTAGGCTTCAATATCAAAGCCGTTGATTTAGGCAAATTCAAAGATCCTGATGATGCCATCAAAGGGAACCTGGCTTATTTCAAAAAGCAGGTCAAAAACGCTGCTTCCGTTTGGGATTTTGTTATTAATACTGCCATCAAAACTTATCCACCAAGTACCGATCTTGGCAAAAAGCAAATTTTAGAGTTCACCTTTCCATTTCTAACCCAAATTGACAATCAGGTCTTACGTTCCACCTATCTTGCTAAGCTGGCCAATCTTCTCAATGTTGACAGGGAAGCCATTGTCACCGAAGCCGCCAAATTTAGCCGCTCTCAGACATCGTCTTCGCCGTCTGCCATCATTCTTCCCAAACCAACCCAAGCCAAAGATCCTCTTAGAACCGAAAAACTTCAACATCTTATCCTGGTTCTGCTTTTCTCCCAGGCCAACCCGGTTCGTTTTTACAAACAGCTCCAGCCTAATTTAGATATCTTTAGCCTGCCCCAGTTTCAAAAAATCATAGATCACCTGGTTAAGTACAAAAGGAAAGTTTTTTCACCCAAAAAGTTTGCCGCCTCTCTTCCCGAAGAGTCAGTTGATCTTTTCAACCACATTTATATCCAGTCCCAAAATGAAATCCAGGACGAAACCTGGACAGTCAAAAAAATTACTAAACTTAGCAGTGATATCAAAATTATCGATCTAAAAACCAAGCAGGAAGCGTTAAGTACCAAAATTGCTCTTGCCGAACATCAAAAAAATAAAACCCAGCTCAAAAAACTTGAGTTAAAATACAATCAACTTCTGACCGAGCTATCAACTCTTCAGTCAACCTAGCTTTATACCTGTTTTTGGTATAAAATATCACAATGTCATCCGCCTTCAATCTTAGCACCATCAAACAAAGATTATTAAGAAAAGCCAAAGTCCAAAACTACCTCACTGTTGACGATGTTTTGGAACAAGTCCCTCAGCCTCAAAATCACCTTGAAGATCTGGATGTTCTTTTTACTTATCTCTTTGACAAGGGTGTTGATATTTTTGACAAAATCAGCTCCGACCAAGAAGAGGGTGTAGCTACCACCAAAGGTGCCAAAACCCAAAAACTATTAAATATCCTAGCTCCCAAAGTTGGCGTCGATTCCGTCAGAATGTATCTAAAGGAGATCGGTAAAGTCGATCTTCTTACTTTTGAGCAGGAAGTCGGCCTGGCCAAAGATATCGAAAAAGGTTCTCAATCTTCCCGCGATCATTTAATTTCAGCCAATTTAAGGTTGGTTGTCTCCATTGCCAAAAAATATATTGGTAGGGGACTGACTTTTCTAGATCTAGTTCAGGAAGGTAATCAGGGTCTGATGCGGGCTGTCGAAAAGTTTGACTGGCGCCGCGGGTTCAAGTTTTCTACTTATGCTACCTGGTGGATCAGACAAGCTATTACCCGCGCTATTGCCGACCAGGCCAAAACTATCCGTATTCCCGTCCATATGGTTGAGACCATCAATAAGGTTTACAAGGCTACCAGAGCCCTAACTCAGAAATTTGGTCATGAGCCGGATATCGAGCAGATTGCCGAAGAAGTTGGAGTTAGTGTTGACAAAGTCGAAGAAATTTACCGTATTTCCCAAGATACCACCTCTTTAGCCACTCCGGTTGGAGACGATGAAGATTCTTTCTTAGGTGATTTTATCGAAGACACCACCCAGTTGTCTCCTTACGAAGAAACCGCCAACGAACTTTTGCGCGAGTCAGTTGAAGAAGTTTTAGACAGTCTAGATGAGCGTGAAGCCAAAGTTTTAAGTTTTAGGTTTGGTTTATGTGGCGAAACCCCCAAAACTCTTGAGGAAGTCGGTAAAATTTTCAATGTTACTAGGGAGCGTATCCGCCAAATCGAAGCCAAGGCCTTGCGTAAACTCCGCCACCCCAGCCGAAGAAAGAAACTACAGGATTATCTCGAATAAAACTAGTTTACCCTGAGTTTATCGAAGGGACATCCATCAAGACGCAAGAAATTGCATGATTATCTAGAATAATATATCTTATTCAGGTTTGGCATACACATACGTTGCCAATTCTTGCTCTCCATCACCTCTCCACTCAAATCCTCTTTGACTCATTACTGTATCAAGGCTACCCCTTAAAACACTTGCCTTTCCTTCGTCTCGCCAGCTGGCCAGTCTTTTTCGTGTTTGTGTAAACAAGTCGATATGTCCTTCTTGTATACCGCCATTATCTTCTAATACATTAAGTGCCGTATCGAAGTTACACATGGCTACTTCCCAGGCCACCCATCCTTCTAATCTTGCCCTATCAGCTAGGGGACCGACTGACATATCGTTTCCGCTATCAGGCGGTAAACCAGAGTTTGCTGCTTCCATTCCTCTTCTAAACCACTGTGTTACCCAGGCTGCTGTTTTTGATGGTAATTCCCCCTGGTGCTCTTTTCCAATTTCAGTTAAGACCGCACCTAATCTATTATTTAATCCTAACCGTACCGTCGTTTCATCAGTCCAAAAACAATCCCTCACACTTGCCATTAGTTTTCTTGTTAGGCGGATTTCTAGCATTTTCCGTACAAACACTCTATAAACATATTCATACTATATCATATTTCAAACTCTTTTATCTCCCCATTTTCTATTCTAACTTCCATTAACACCTCCTCAAAACTCACTCCAGTTAGATTTACCCACATCCATCGGATCGGATTACTATGGCTGACAACCAAAACTATTTCATTGTTTTCTTCTTTTACTTTATCCAAAAATTGTTTAATTCTTAAGTCAATATTGCTTTGACTTTCTACTCCCATTTCTCGATTTTCAGGAGTATCTTTATCCAGTTCATCAAAATCCACCTCCGATCTGGGCCTGCCACTATGTCTGCCAAAATCTCTTTCCTGAATTAGGGCTGTATATTCCAACCCTCCATCATAATCCATTTCCGTCAGGGCCACCTCCAGAGTCTGTCGGCATCTATCAATCGGGGAGCAATAGATCTTATCTATCTTATATTTTCTCAGTTTCTTTCCCAGCTCCTTTGCCTGTTTTTCCCCTAATTTTGTCAATCTTCCGGGTAATATCCCTTGCAATATTTTTTTGTTATTTTCTTCTGTCTCTCCATGTCTGACTATCAATATCTTCATGGCCATATTTTACCAAAACAATCTTCTCCTTTTACATATCCCGCCACCATCGCTTCCTTTTCACTGCAAAACCATTGATCACCTAGGTCTGTGTCTACTTTGGCATTGTTATAGCTTTTGCATCCGGGAAAGCTATATATCTTAGTATTGTGACCCTCTCTGTTGTTACCCTTAATTAAGCATTCTTGATTTTCTGTTTCCGTTCGGCACAGTCCATATACCCCTAGTTTATTTTCTCTTGCCTTTTCGCCCGCCAATCTCATTTCTTCTTCAACCCCGGTTTTATTACTGTCATATCTGGCCCAGCCGGATCTAACCATTTCTAAGTTAACTAGGTAATCATCTGTATATACCAAGCCTAGCAATCTACCAAAATCATCCACAAACTCTCCCTCTACCCACACTTTTTTTCCTAGGGCCAATTCTTCCAGTTTTTCCTTAGCTTGACTATAGCCACATCTACCCACTTCAGCTGCCTTAAGATTGTTTAGTCTGATTCTCTGTTTTGTTTCCAGTTCTAGCGTATCTCCGTCAATAATTCTGGTTACTGTTGTCTTAGTAGGTCCACTGTCTTCAACCTCTACTTTCTCGCTCTCAGCCATCTCTCTTCCTTCCTGATAACCTATAGATCGCATTCCCAGCATTGCTGCCACCACCGCCACGGCCAATCCTAACCAAACCATCACTTTCTTCATATTTCATTTTACTATTTACTAATAAATATCTAAACCAAAACTGTTTTGAGTTAGTATAAAATGCTATAATCACAAGCAAATCTCGCACCTTTAAATATAATTTTTAATTCATCAACAGTCTTATTCTCGTCATTACGAGCGTAGCGAAGTAATCTCGGATTTATTGATATTTCGTAATTGATGAATTGATAATTGATTTATTTTCCCCTGTAGCCATTGCCCGTCCGTAGCTTTAGCGAAGGAGGGTCAGTTGGTAGAGAGGAATTATTTTCCCCTGTAGCTCAGTTGGTAGAGCGCTCGCCTGTATCGAAAATATGCAGCTTTCTCGAGTAATCGAGTCTGAAACACTGGAAGAATTCAGGGAAGCCTAAATCCTGAGTATATCGAAGGACATGGTAATCCTGAGCCGAGCCCAAGTTAAAGTTATAGAAGGCATTGTCAGTCCGTAGCTTTAGCGAAGGATGGTGCAGAGACTAGGTGAGTACACCTTTTAAGCCTCCAGTATCCCGTCAGGGATAAAAAGATAGTCCAAGCCTAAAAGAAATTTTAGGGTTACTTGTAAGCGAAGGGTCCCAAGTTCGAGTCTTGGCGGGGGAGCAGTTGTGACGTTTTGGGATTGGCGGGGTTGGCGCAT
>CAYWRN010000018.1:11568-18667 GCA_964461095.1 uncultured Gammaproteobacteria bacterium | reverse complement strand
ATAGTCAGAATTTTTATCTTTGGAATTGGATTTATATTGCTTTAATTTTTCGGTTTTGCTGGTACTGGCGTTGTAGACTTTGTATTTTTTGCCTTTATAAGTAACTGACTTGCCAGCAGATTCCTGGCAACCGGCCAGTTGGAAACCCAGACAGACGGCATGAGCGCCGGCAGCAAGGGCCTTGATAATATCTCCACTGTTTTGGGTACCACCATCGGCAATGACGTAACCCCCAAATTGACGAGCGGCTTTACTTACCTCCCAAACAGCTGTAATTTGAGGCATACCATGACCGGTAACTATCCTAGTAGTACAAATGGTACCAGGCCCAACACCAACTCTAACAGCATTAACTCCTAGAGAAAATAGATCGAAAGCGGCCTGATAAGTAGCAACAACACCGGCAATAATTTCTAACTTTTTATATTGCTTTTTTATAGTTTTAATAAAATCTAGACATGACGCCAGATGGGCGTGGGCAACGTCAATAGTGACCGTGTTAATACCAGCTTCAACTAACATTTTTAGCCTATCAAGCTCTGATTCCTTAATACCGATAGCCGGAATAACCCGATGACCTAGTTTAAGAATTTTTTTAATGTCTTTAACCTGACCGGCAGGAGTTTTGAAGCGGGGGTAAAAGGAAATACCGCCATATAGACTTAGGGCAATAGCCATTTCAATCCCGGTAACACAGTCCATGTTGACACTAATAATGGGGGAATCTAGCTTTATGGAAGGAGTGATTTGAGTTTTTAGACAGACGTCGGATCTAGATTTTAGAGGAGAAGGAAGTGGGGTTAAAAGCACATCGTCAAAATCCAGAGCTAGGGGAAACTCGGTAAACTTCATAAAAAAAGTTTAACAGATTTTAGAAAAATTATTGAGCTACAAAAACCGGTGTGCCTGGTTTGGCTGGGTTTGACAGTTTGAGACCAACTTCGGAACCAGCATTGGCGACTTCGACGGGTTGATGGTCAACCTGCATAGATTCAATGGTTTGGGTAAAAGTAGCCTCTTCGCCTTCTTCTCCCACCTGAATCTGATCACCTAGCTTGACTTGGCCTTCTTCTACGGACAAAACTGCCACACCGATTTTATCAAAGAAATGGGTTATCTGACCTATCCTTTGCATGGGTTATTAACTACTAACAATTTAGTTTAGCATGTTTTTTGATGGCAGATATGTTTATAATAGATAATTAGTAGTTTATTAATAAATTATGAAAAAAGGATTATTGGTAGTAGTTGGAGTAGTAGTATTAGTAGGTCTATGGCTGATGGGGCTGTATAACGGATTGGTTAAAACAGATCAGGAAGTTAAAACTCAATGGGCTCAGGTGGAAACACAATATCAAAGAAGATTTGACTTAATTCCTAATTTAGTGGAGTCAAGTAAGGCAGTGCTAAAACAAGAACAAGCCTTAATTACGGCCGTAACTGAGGCCAGAACTAAATACAACGGGGCAACAACAGTTGACGAGAAAGTAGAAGCAGCCAACCAAGTTGAATCGGCACTGGGTAGACTTTTGGTAGTAATGGAAAATTATCCAGAGTTAAAATCTGATGTAACTGTCCAAAAACTAATGGATGAACTGGCTGGGACAGAAAATCGAATTGCAGTGGAGAGGAAGAGATTTAATGACTTGGTGGGAGCTTTTAATGTACAAGTCAGAACATTTCCTACTAATGTAGTTGCCTCGATGCTTGGGTTTAGCGAGAAGGCATTTTTTGAGTCTACCGAAGCAGCGGCTAGTGCACCGCAGGTGGATTTTAACTAGAAGAAAGATTTAAGATGTATGATTTAAGAATGAGGAAGTTTTTAAGTGGGATTTTGATATTTTTGTTTTTGGTAATTAGGCCGGTATGGGCGTTTGAGGTGGAAAGTTATGAAGGTAGAGTAACGGATAAAGCTGGTTTGTTTTCTGCAAACTTTAAAACTGAACTTGAGGATAAGTTGGCTAAAATTGACGAAGAAACAGGAGCAGAAATAGCAGTTCTGACTATAGATAAGTTGCCAGAAGCTAGCATAGAAGAATATGCTGTTAAGGTGTTTGAAGACTGGGGCATAGGTAAGGCAAAGGAAGATAATGGAGTATTACTATTGGTGGCCAAAGAAAACAGAGAGGTCAGAATTGAAGTTGGTTATGGGCTAGAACCGGTAATTACTGATGGCCGAGCCGGGTCAATAATTAGAGATGAAATAATACCGCAATTTAAGCTGGACAACTATGAGCTGGGGGTAATGGCAGGAGTAGAAAAAATAGAGACATATATTAAAGGTGGTGTGGTAGAAGAAAAAGAAACTTCTCTAAAGGGTACCAGTGGATTGGGAGAGCTAATACAGGTAACCACGTTAGGATTTTTGTTTATTACCTATTTGGCCTCTTTTTTGGCCAGAACTAAAGAATTTATATCAGGAGGAATAGTCGGGTTCTTGTTGGGGTTAATTTTTGGAAATTTTTGGGTAGGAGTGGTGTCGGGAATATTTGGCCTTATTTTTGATATGATATTGTCCCGAGGCAATAAGGGAATTGGTAAATATAGATTTAATCCAAGCTCGTCAATATGGAAAAGTAGCGGTTTTAAAAGTGGCGGTGGGGGTGGTTTTGGGGGTTTTGGTGGAGGAAGGTCCGGCGGCGGTGGAGCAAGTGGGAAGTGGTAAAATCTAAATTAAATGAGAAGAAAGCTAAAAATCTATCTAGAAGCTTTTTGGCTAGGGTATAAAGAGTCGACTAGTTTTAGGGCAGACGCTTGGATGTAAATATTTAGCCAATCTTTGATATATGCTAGTTTGGGACTTTTGTGGTATTGGTTACTAAAGGGAGATAGTCTAGCTGAAACCAAACAAACGGTTGGATATTTATTAGTATCGAACGGAACAAAAGAGTTAGTTGATGGAAGACATTTAAAATTCTCAGGGAAATTAATGGATAGTATTAAAAACGGTGAGTTAAGTGCAGATTTATTAAGGCCAATTAAGCCCTATAGACTATCTTATTTTATGTTTAACGGGAGTAGAACAATTTCACAACTATTTGGACTTGTATTAGTATGTGCTGGGGTGATTTTGGGTGGTTTTGGGTCCTGGGTAAATATTGTTGGTTATGTGATTTGTGCAGGTGTAGCTTGCTGTTTAACCTACTTTTTGAATATTATAGTGGCGAGCTTGGCTTTTTGGATGACAACGGCTACAAGTATTAGAACCATGATACACCACATCATCAATGTACTAAGCGGAGCGTTGGTGCCAATTGATTTGTTTCCTGGTGTAATTAAAAGCTTGGCGTCCTTTTTGCCTTTTACCAGTCTGGCTTATCTACCAGCTATGGTAATTAAAAAGGGAATTAATGATCAAACAGTTCGATTGTTTGCAGTGGGTGTAGTGTGGGTCTTGATACTAAATAAATTAACCAAAACTATTTGGATTAAAGGTTTGAGAAAATATGAGGCTATCGGAATTTAAACAACAGATTTTAAAAAGATGGAGAATCTTAAGATCAAATACAGTTTTTTCTAGCCGGGAGTCTTTGGCGTATTCGGCCAACAATTGGGGGTCGTTAATATCAACTGTGTCATATATGACTACCTATATGATATTTGTGGAATCTATATTTAACAAAACGGAATCTATAGCTTCTTATAGTCAAAACGAAATATTGTTTTTGACAACAATTGGCCAGTCGGTGTTTATATTGGTCTATTTTTTTAGTTTTTCTAATGTAAAAGAGATGGTAGAACTAGTAAAAAATGGCGGATTAGATCTTTTACTAATTAAACCATTGCCTCATCTTTTTTATGTGACCTTTAAAAAAATAGACTTACCAACAATTGGATTAAATCTCATTGTTTCACTATTGCCACCTTTAATATTTTTAATTGCGCAAGGAGGAGTACCTCTTGAGACCTTAAATATGACCATTGGACTAGTGGTATTACTAATGGGAATGATTTGTATACACTGTTTTCAATTTATCTTAAATTTACTTATCTTTTGGCAAGCTAAGGCAAAAAGCATAAACCGGATATCTTATGACGCTAGTTTCTGGGGAATGGATATACCTTTTGAAGGATTTCCGCAAGCTATTAAAGTAATTTGTTTGACCATAGTCCCCTCTCTGGTACCAATAGGACTGGCAACATCAATAATGCTTGGCAAAAATCAAAATGGTTGGCAATGGGTAATATATTCGGTATTTTTGGCCATCAGTTTTATAATGTTAAAAACAAAGATGTGGCAAAGAGCTTTATTGGTTTATCAATCGGCTTCATCATGAATTCAATTATTAAAACAACCAATTTATCCAGAAACTACCAAATACCCACTAAACAATCTTGGTGGCAATTGGCGTGGAGACCAAAGTTTACACAACTGGAAGCGGTCAAGAAAATAAATTTAGAAATTAATGAGGGTGAATCGGTGGCGTTACTTGGACCCAACGGTGCCGGTAAAACAACTACGCTAAAAATGATGACTGGCCTACTGCACCCAACTGAAGGCCAAGTAGAGGTACTGGGCTATAAACCGACAGACAGGAAAGAAGAATTTTTGAAACAAATTGCCATGGTGATGGGAAACAAAAACAGTCTGTCTTGGGATCTGTCTAGTATCCATGGATATAGGCTGTACGAAAATATTTATGAACTTGATCACAAAAAAATGGAGGCTAAAGTGAAAAAACTGGCAAAAATTTTGGATGTGACCAATTGCCTGGACAGACCGGTCAGAAAATTGTCTTTAGGACAGAGATTAAAAGTTGAGTTAATTGGAGCACTACTGCATAACCCAAAAATATTGTTTTTGGATGAGCCAACTTTGGGCCTTGATATTATTTCCAAGAGGAAACTGAGGCAATTTATTAAAAAGGTTAATAAGGAAGAAGGAGTAACAGTAATTTTGACCAGTCACGATATGGCTGATGTGGAACAAGTGGTGGATCGAGTGATAGTGATAAACAACGGTAAATTAATATTTGATGATTCGATAAAAAGCCTAATGAAAAAATATCAGAATTTTAAATACGTGGATTTTAGATTTGAAAAAAAGGTTGATAGGAAACATTTGGAAAAATATGGACAGATTATAAATGTGGCTGAAGACGGACAATTATATACTCTTGAACTCCCCCAGGCGGGGTTTGGGAAGAAAGTAAGTGAGATAAGTAGCAAGTTTGAGGTGGATGATATAGACATCAAACATGTACCACTAGAGGAAATAATTGAGGATTTGTTTAAGAAGAAGTAGAGAAAGAAGAAAATTTAGCCGTCAATTCATCAAAAACTTGATGAATAACTTGTTGACCGGCTTCATCTAGACAATAAGTGTCAAGTAAACAGTCTCTTAAGTTAGCAGCATTGCATAATCTGTCTGGATCATCAGTAGTTAAAATAGTTTTTAAAAAATGAATATAAGTATCATGAGGATGTGGTGTTAGAGAAATGATTTCAGCTAAAAAATAATAGCTAGAACGAGCCATGGTAAGAAAGTTAGGTAAATTGACAACTTGGGAATAAATCCGACCGTAATGTTGTGTTATGGCAACGTATGTGTCGTCAAACTCACTAGTTGAGTAACATTGACTAATCCATAATGCTTTTAAGGCAATGTCATCTAAATAATCAACAAGTTGATAAGGACGGTTTCTTTTATCTTGAGAAGATAGATCAAGTTGACTATTTAAAACAATATTTAAGGCTGGTCTTAATTGCCGTGTTTCGATTAAATAGTTAACATATTTAACTGGATACATAACAGGCTCGCCAGCAGGAGTGTTGGTTTGTAGAAAGTGTTCAACAATTGTTTGATTTTGACTTGGGAATTGCCCTTGGTATTCTTCGCAAGACAGGGATTTTAATGCCTTTTGATAATCTCCGGGAGTAATATTTTCGAGCCGAATATAATCATAAATCCTATTTTTCTCTGGATATTGTTTGGGGACAAATCCATGTGTTTCAGGTGAAAAAGTCGAACCTAGTTCTGATTGCATATTGATTTACTAGAAATTTAAACTAGTAAGAACACCTTGTGGAGTTTGTTTGCTGCTGAGACCTACCATGGCATCTAATATGGTTTGACGATCTTTGGAGGCTTGTAAAATAAGGTCCCCTGGAAGGTCTTTTGTGAGTTGAGATAAAAAATATTCAGCTTTATATAGCGGGTCTTGACCTTCTGGCAGAGTCAGAAAATGAGTTAATATATCCTGATAATATTTTGGCCACTGGTCGGTAAGTTTAAAGATTTCCTTTATGTATCTAAATGAATGATAGTCTATTGACCTTGACATAATGGTTGGCCAAATTTCTTCAGGTACTTTATCATCTAACCACCAGTATTCTTTTGTTTGACTGTACTGTAATATCTGAACCGCTAATCTAGTAAACAAACTGGTGTAATATGATTCCCTTTTTTCTTCTGTATCTCCCGGTAATGAGGTAATGTCTACTTTACCGGTTGACATAAGATGCCATGCCTCAAGAAAAGAATTAGGGGTATTACAATGAAACAAGCCAACTATTAAATTTACCGGCTTATCAATTAGATTATCTTCGCAAAATAGCCATACTGTATTAATCTGTGATTCAAGTTTGTTAGGATCTCTTTGGTGCGACGGCCACAGTAATGACTCTATATTCAGATGTCTCAAAGCCTGTCTGTAATCATCTATCTGAACAGAAGCAAAATTGGGAACAGAGACACCTTCCTTATATCTTTCTGTCGGTAATCCAACTAATGCCCGACGAATGTAAAAGAATGGGTTTTCACATTTTGTACCAAAGCGAAATAGTGTCTGACATAGCTTTTCTTCTGAACGATACAAGTCTGTGAGAAGTGGGTCTGTTTCAACCTTACCTTCTTCGAGAACCAGCGGAGTTTCCCTTGTACGCCAATTTAATTCATTCAAAATAACATCTATCTGTTGTTTCTCTTCCTGTCGATACTGATTTTCTGGCAGTCTATTAGCTTGAAAGTTAGCAACAATTTGACCTAGTCTGACAATATCTAACATAGCTTTTGACCATGAAAGTGAAGAGGCAATAACTTCCCCTCTACCTAAACTTTCAATATTTGGAACAGTTAATCTGTTTAGTAAAGAAACTG
>CAYWRN010000018.1:0-11519 GCA_964461095.1 uncultured Gammaproteobacteria bacterium | reverse complement strand
ACCAAAGCCCATAATTAAATATTCTGCATTTTTTGTACCCACCAGTTCACTCATTTCTTTTAGTTGAATATAAGTAGAATCTTCACGATAGTGTTGACTATTAGATTGCCCTTGTGGTTCTTCACATGTGGTATGTACAAGGAATGGTGTTAACTGATTTTGATCACATATTGTTTCGGACATTTGTTTGTAAACTTATATACTCGTAATTATATATATGGGTTTTATTAGTGCTTGACTATTTCTGACCGAAAAGTGGACTTTTCTGACATTTTTTGCTATAATTTCTGACATAAATACAATTTAGTGCAGGTGGAATATGTATATATATAGGATTGCTGAAACTAAAAAATGGATAGAAAAACTAATCCAGTACAATGAGTGCGGAACGATCATATCGGCTCCAGAGGCAGGAGTAACCAGGACACTTATTGAGGTGTTTAGAGAATTAGGTAAAGATGATGAATTAGAAATAATTGACTTGACTACCTACCCTAGCAATATAAATAAATTTATTAAACTAATTACTAAAAAAGTTAAAGAAGCGATAGTAAATGACAGAAAATTTCTATTAATAAATGATTTGTGTGTTAGTGAAAAATCAGCTATTAAAAAACTTAAGCTACTAAACAAACTGAGAGATGAGTATAAGAGAAAATTTAATTGGATTTTTGGAATGCACGAAGATCTTGGTTTGATTAAGGCCTCAAAAGTTAAAGAAAATATATTAGATAATGTACTATATTTCCCCTATTCTAACGAAAATGAGTTTGTTGAACTAACTGAACAGAATAATGAAAGATACAAGCTGGACAAAGGCAATATTAGTGTAAAGAAACTCTATGAATTATCTGGTGGATGTCCATATTTACTTAAAAAATTATATGGCCAAAGAGATGATGGAGATTTAAATGAGTGGGGTAAATATGTGTTAAGTGGTTTTAAAAAGTATCAAATACGCCAGTTACAAATAATTAAAAGTTTAGACAAAGTAGAACTAGGTTTTTTTGAAAAAATCGGGATGGTTAAAGACAGGTCGATTGTGAGCCAAATATTAAAAAAGAGTTTAGGAGATATGTCTGGATACGAAAGGTTAAATATTAATAATGGAAAAATATTGGTTGGTAAGCTGTATATTAACAACAAAATAACTGTATACGAAAAAGAGATATTAATTAAACTAAAAGAGAGTACCAGTTTAACCAGACAAGAAGTAGCTAATATCTGCTATGGGAACAAGGATGATTATTCTGATTGTGCTCTGGATAAAATAATTTCGAGACTGAGACAGACTTTAGAAAGTTTAGGTGTGAACAAAAACGTTATTAAAACTATTAAAGGTGTAGGTTATCGGTTTGACAATAAATATGTTAGCTAAAGAGATTGGATCTTATTGTGCTCATCAATGGATACAAGAGGGTCTGGAGACACCACCCTGGATACCCTTTTTGGGGGATGTAGCAATGACGGATCTGATTGGAGTTGAAAGAGAAAAAATAATGAGAAGTGTGGTGGAGGCAATGGAACCAGAGACACCACTTTGGTTGGTTCATTCAAAAGCTGATAAATGTTTCGGAGCTCAATCAGGAGCAGTCGATAAATTTATTCAGACGATGGAAAGTTTAGGACATAGAAAAGAAAGTGGTGAACTTGATTTGTTGGTAGCTTTACCTTATTCGGGTTTCAACCATCATGTTTTTAATTTATTTGCCAAAATACGCGAGAAATATCCAAACATAGTCGTTGAAAAACACACCAGCGGACCATTAATCATAATTAGGGATGAACAAGGGTCAGTGGCTGAAATTAAGCCAGTTGTTATACCCCTTGGTGACGAAGAGAAATGGGCAACAGTTAACGGAAGAACAGTATTGGCCGTAGGAGAGGGTGAATCATCTCAAATGGCATCTATTGGCAAAATAGTTATTGAAGACGGTGAATTGATAATCCAACAAGAACCACCACTGTCAAGTTTTGAAGCCGGGATTTTTCCAATTTGGGGTGACCATAGATTTCGTAAAGAAAAAATGAAAAGAATTATATGGAATAATTTGAAACTAACCACTACGGCTGTGGCTGGAAATAATCGTGGACTAATCTGGGTACTCGAGAGGGATATGGAAAATGAAGCGATTAGATTAGCTATTAAAAACCCAAAGGGATTGATATTTGAAGAAAGGTTTGAATATGGTGACCGAATGATGGAACTATTAGTAATGCAAAACATAATGGGCTATCAAAGTTATTGTCAGGCAACTATATTTAGATGGTTAACAGGAGTTGATGTAAATTCGTGTGAGGCGGATGAGATGGACCTAGATAAGAAATATGATATGGTTGAAAGTTTGAATAAAGTAATAGAAAAAATGCGAGAAGCAGAAGGTTTTGATGAAAGGAGAATAGAAAAATATGAGGCTTGGGAAGCGTATCTGGAACAAAAGTTGTGATGATATAATGTGACATGGATTCAATTGAATTGCGCATGTGCATCTTTAAAAAAGATGGTGGTGCTCCTATTGTAGAGGTGGACAGAGATGGATATTGTTTGGTACTTACGAGTGACTTAACAGGTGTGTTTGTGGGGCCACGGACAGAGACGGCGAAATGTGCTTTTTGTGTTGTGGCAGGGCTATGTCCAAGGGGATTTTCAATACCGGGTTTGGGGTATAAGGAGGGAAAACTTGAACTCATTGAGCCAAAAGATATGGTTCATCCTGGTGATTTTAGGGCGCTAGAAAAGTGTGTTGATCAAAAATTAGCAGAAGAGAACTGTTAAAAACCCAGTTTGGAAATAAGAGCTGAGTAGGATTTGAAGTAGTGGGTAGCAAAGCCCATTTTTTTGGCTACGTTGATATTGTTGATTTGATTGTCTATGATTAACACTTCTTGTGGTTTCCAGCGGCCAATAGAAAAGATTTTTTTAAAGATTTTTTGATTAGGTTTTTGAAAGCCAACTGAAGAGCTTAAAATCTTAAAATCGAAACTACAAAAAAGACCGGCTTTGGTAAATAAATCGGCAATAAAATTGGGCATGTTACTAAGACAGCCAACAGTAATACCTTTCTTTTGAAGACTTCTAATTAAGGGTAAACTGTCTGGGTAAAAACTAGATTGATATAAACTTTTAAAAAGTTGTTCAAGTTTATACTTGATATCATCTGACTGATCTTGACTTAATCTAAACTCTGACTGAAGCCAGGTGTAGAAATCTAACTTGCCTAGTTGAAATCTGTTGGCAAATTTTTTGTATCTTAACCTAATTGTTTTGGGATGGAGTTTGAGCGTATTTGATAATAAATCATACGAAAGAGAGTTAAATTTCCGGCTTTTCCAAACGACACCATTTAGGTCAAAAACTACTGCTTTAAGCATAGGATAGTGTATCATTTTGGGTTAAAATATAACGTGACTGATGAAGAAATTGTAAGAAAAGTATTTGGCGACAAACAAGCCTTTGGGGAGATCATTAGCAGGTATGAAGATAAAATAAGAAGATATATAAAAAGGATTAGTTATATAGACAATGACGACATAGATGATCTGATACAGGAAATTTTTATCAGTGCTTATGAAAATTTAAACGGCTTTGATTTCAGATACAAATTTAATAGTTGGATATATAGGATTGCCCACAATAGGACGGTTGATTTTTTTAAGAAAAAAAGAATTACCACCAGGCCTATAGATCAAATCGACGACGAGCTTATGGGTGATAGTAAAAAACTCCTGGAGGAACTTGAGATCGAAAAAGAGACGAAAAACGAAGTAAGAGAAGCCATAACTAAGATGGATCTAAAAAATAGAGAACTGATTGATTTGTACTATTTTGAAGAAAAATCCTATACTGAAATAGCCGATATTTTAAAAACTTCAGTGAACAATGTGGGGGTTATGATATTAAGAGCTAAAAAAAAGTTAAAAAATATTTATGAACAACAAGGCAAAAATAATTGAAAGAATAAATAAAGGCGAGGTCAAAATGAAGCCTAAATGGTTTTTTGGGCTTAAAAAGGTAGCCATAAAAATTGGTCTAGGGGTAACAGTGGTGGCGACGGTGGGATGTTTAGTTTTGGTTTATTTTTTGGTGAAAATCGGACTGGATTTGAAAATGTTTGAGTATGGAGATTTGGGCAGACAAATGTTTTTGACAAATATTCCCTGGAGATGGGTATTGGGATTTTTGGTAAGTTTACTAGGAGGGGTAGTGGTGTTTTCTAAGATTGGTACTAACTATAGACAAAATAATCTGGTAAAAATAGCTAAAGTTGGTTGGATAGTGTTTGTCTTGTTGGGAATAGTGATGCTACTTAGAAAGAGTTTTGAACTGGAGCTATTGATAAAACTAGTATAGTTTATCGAGCTCGCCCAGATCGTCGTTGATGTTAAGATCGTCCAGATCTTTTAATAAATCTTCAAGTTCTTTGTCTGTAATAGGTGTGGGAGAGGGTAAGGTGGAGGTGGGAGTAACCTGAGCTAAAGTAGGAGTATTTGTGGCTGAAATTGACGTAGGTGAAGGAATCGGGGTGTCGGTAGGAGGTAGAGGAATAGGGGTAGGAACAGTTGGCCTATGATTGACATCAGAGACAGAGCTGGAGCAACCAGTTAAAAAGACGGCTGCCCCTATTAATATAAACCGGCCAATTTTCATATTGTATTTTATGTTGTTTTGGTCAGATTAATCATTAGTCTAATGGCCTGGACTAGTGTTTGACGATATTTATTTAGTTCCTGATTGGCTAATCTAGCTTTGTTTTGTAGCTCATTTCTAAATTTGACCGGGTTGTCTGATTGGTTCATTTGAGTAACAACTTGATCATATTCAGACAGATAGGTCTGATAATTTGCCTTAATTGATGATAACTCAGTTAACTTGGCTTCAACCTGAGAAACATCGAGACCAGCTTGTTTTTTTTCGGCAAGTTTGGCCTCTATGGTTGCTTGGTTCTTTTCAAGCTTTTGAAATTGGTTTTGGAGACGGGATCTAATACGACTTTGGACTCTTTGGGCCAATTTTAGTTTGAGCTGATTTAAGAAACCAGCACGAACCTGAGCTTGAGTAGGTGTGACATCCTGATTTTGAACCTGGGTCTGAGTTTCAGTTTGAACCTGCTCCTGGGTCTGGGTTTGGACCTGGTTTTGATTCTGATACTGACCTTGAGTAGCCGAACCCATATAGGCCAAGACCGAACCAGGGACAATAGCACTAACTAATAACGGGGCAGAGATTAGCATTTTTTGGTAGGTTTTCATAAGTTGTATAATTTTTAACTTTCCTAATATGTTAATACGACAACTTATATATTTTATTACATTATGACAAAAAATACCCCCCGAAGATGATCCGGAGGGTAAGTATATCAACTAAGTTTTGATTATGGTCTGTTTTCGTAAGGCAAGTCAGATACTTGGTTTTGAACCACAGCGCCATCACCTTCGTCTCCCCTAACCTTGTCACCACCAGCAAACACAGAGGTGGTCAAATAAGTAAAAACTACAGCCATAAAAACGACTGCAATAGCTTTTGGTAGAAATTTCATTTGAAATCCTTTTTAAAAAATAAGCGTTCAAATGATTAGTACGAGGGGTGAACGGCTTTCTTACACAACAAATCAAAAGTGATAGAATTTGATATGAAATACATAGTGGATCTGGTACAACAACTACAAAATTTAAACAGAATAAAAAGACGTGGCGGAATATTAGCACTGGGGTTACCTGAGTATGCCAACATATCGGTGGCCGAACATTGCTACTGTGTAAACTACTTGGGGATGATTTTTTGTGATTTAGTTGACAAGGACGTAAGTGTTGAGAAAGTATTACGATACTGTATTGTCCACGACTGGCAAGAGTCGGTATTAGGAGATATTCCATCCGGAAGCCCAAGCTATGCCAGTTATTGGGACATAGATATCCATGACCAGGTTGAAAAAGCGGGTGTAAATGTACGAAGAGAAATGGCTGAATTTGTAAAGAAGGAGGTGAACCTGGGTGAGAGTGTAAATATTGAGCTAAACGAAACCGAAAAGAATATATTTAAAGCAGCTGATTTGACTGCCTATTTACTAGAGATGCAGGAATGGAAATACTTGGGGCTAAGACACGATGGTTGGGAAATGATTTGGTTTAATATGGTGGATAGACTTGGTAAAATTGACCTGCCTTTTATACCTGAATTAGTAGATGAGTTAAAAGTGATTTATAAAGAAGGCGTAAAAAGGCCGAGTCCGTTTTTGGCCAAAAGAAGCAAACAAAGTAACCCTGAACATAGGCTTTAGCGACGAAGACCAAGGTCCTTGAGTAGTTTTTTTATCTCAAGCGAATAAGTAGAATCTGGAACTGGAGACTCTATAAATTGTTGGCCTAATTCGGGAAATAGTGGCCGGTGATTTTCGGGACGCAACAATCTGTCTAGACCTGATTCGAATGATTCTGCTTTTTGTCTAGCTTTTTTTAGCTCTCTGGCAAGTTTACACTGTATAGGTAAAATATAAGGTTTAGAAAACGATAAATAAAGGTATCAAATAAAAATTGTTATAGTTGTTGACAATGGGGGCAAAAAAAGGCGGAACGACCCTGAAGTTTGAGACGAACAATTTTGGTACCACAGTTAACACATTTCTCCCCTACCCTCTGATAAACTAAAAAGTTATATTGATTGCTACCCTTGGAACCATCTGGTTTTAGATACATGTTGTCTTTGGCAGTGGAACCACCACTATTAATCCCCTGTCTAATAACCTTTTTTATATTTTTATAAAGGGACTTGGTTTTGATAGAAGCCAGATTACTAGCTTTGATTTGAGGGTGAATTTTACTTAAAAACAAGGCATCGTTGGCATATATATTTCCAATACCAGCCATAAGCGATTGGTCATGAAGAAGAGACTTAATTAGACGGTTAGAATTTTTGAGGATTTTTTGGAAATAAGGCAAGGTGAATTTAGGTGAAAGAATATCAGGACCCAGATCTGACTGAAGTTTAGAAAGATCTGATTTTTTGATTAATTTTATCCAACCAAATTTACGTTGGTCGTTGAAATATAACTTAGACTTGTCCGAAAAAGTGAAAATAACCCTGGTAGACTTCCAAGGCAAAGGCGTTTGGTATAAAGATGGGGTTGGATGACCTAAAATTGTCTGAGATTTACTAACATATATAAGTTGGCCGGTCATTTTGAGATGAATTAGGAGAAGGTAATCGTTATCAAGAAAAATAGATAGTTGCTTGCCGGTACGGGACAGAGAATTAATTTTTAGATTTAGGATTTTTTTGGAATCTGTCGGAAAAGATTTTTTGTTTAGTACTTGGACTGATGTAATAGTTTTACCGATGATGTGATCTTTTAGAAATACTCTAATGGTTTCAACTTCGGGAAGTTCCGGCATGGGCTAGTATATCAAGTGGTTAAATCGTCGTAGTCTACAGCCAGAGATTTGTTGTCATCTAAAAGACGGTGAAGGGCCACCTTAGTGTCGGCCATAGAATCTTTGATACCACTAATATTGTTGAGAAAAACTTGAGTGCTATCAATATAGCCGATGATAAGAACAAGGTCGGAAATAGGCTTAAGACCGACCGAGACTGAATAGACTAAATAAGCTAAAGCAATGACGTAAAAAATAACGGCGGTGTTTTGGAGAAGAAACCATTCGGTAATACCCCAGTTGTGAAGTTTTTGGGTGATTGAACTTAAGGTGGTTGATTCGTATTTAAAGTTTTTGGTTGTCTGGAGTTTGGCATAGTAACTTTCAATACGGCTATTATGCTTGTTTTTGAAATTAACATAACGGCCAGTAGTGTAGATATCGATAAAGTAGTAACTAATAACGTAGGCTAGTTGAAGAATAAAAATGGCAAAATCTTTGACAAGGAGTATGGCAGGGATAGCAAAAAAGGAAACTAGGGCATCTATGCCAGGCTGCTTGAAAATCGACAGCATAGTGACGGAAGCATCAGCAAAATTTCTGACTGACTGGACAGCTTTGTGGCGCATTTTTTTGTCTTCGGTTTTAATACTGGAAACTAATATTTCCTGAATATCTAGTTGGATTTTGACAATAATATAATCTAATTTTTTGGTGGAAATAATACGGGTGTAGTTATCGAGGAGACGAGAGATAAAAACTACGACTACGGTTAATAAAATAGTGTTTAGAGAATCTTTGTTCTCTATGGCCCGAATAACTTGGGAGAAAAAGTAGATAGTGGCAATAGGAAAAAGGGCTGAAATAATCCTTATTATCAGCCAAAATATAAATGGTTTTTTGTCTTTGGTAAGGCGGTAGATTAATCGGAGAGTACGAATGGTGTCTTGGGACATTACTATTAGTGTAGAAGAAAAAATAGAAAGAGAAAAGTAAGGATTTGGAGACTTATGTGTTTATATTAATAAATAATAAGTTAAAATTAGGTATGGATAAAGACAATAGAGGTGTGAGTGTGCGATATGTACCAGCCCATTACGGACCAATTCGCGCTGGAACTATCGTTGACTTTAATGAAGTTACTGTGCCACAAACATATGATACAAAAGAAAACAGGGAAACTTTATTAAGGGACGTTGCTGTGGGAGATAAGGTTATAGTGACAGTTGCAGGGGATGATAGGAGCTTTACCACTAGATATGTTGGTGATGGTAAAGTTGCAATGTTTGGGATGAAACATAAAAGAGTGGCTGCTACTATGGCTGACTTATCTGATCCGCGAATAACAGTCACTGGAAAAATATCGATTGATTTTAACAGAGAAGAGGAAAGAAGGAAGATTACAACATACTTTGATCAGCTAGTACCAAATTCTAGTGGTGTGTGGGTTGATGGTCGTCAAATGAGTTTTGTGGCAAAACATAAAGACAGAAGAAGTATTGTTGTTAGTGATCAAGAGGGTCACATGATAACTGTTGACAAAAGACACGTTTATGCTTGGAAATTAGCTGAAGACGACTATAATGATCAACATAAACCAAAGGCTACAGTTGTCAAGGATAATGCAGTTACTAAAGGAAGTTCATCGATTAAATTTGGGGAAAACCATTTGCCAGAGATAACTGAGGCCCAGATGGTTGAACATATAATAACGCACCTCGATAAACTTGGTGTTGATTGGACAGGAATGGCCTATGGTATGTACGATGGTCCTGCTATTGAGCAGGTTACAGTTGAAGGACGACATACTTGTGTGTTGGCAGTTTTACAGATGTTGATGGTACATGCAAAGTGGTTTGATATCAAAGACCATAATATAGACCTGGTTCATCTCAAGGGAACTATGCAAACAAGAGCACGTCACATTGGAGGTCTGATGGCCGATAGTTGGGGAACGTTAAATTTACACGATGCTGATAAGTTACGTAACTATCTTGCGGATTTAGCCAGGACAGTACAAGTAAAAGATGGTAAGAATATAGAAGTGGTTGATGGAGCCTATTTAGGTAATGATACCAGTTTAGCACCACCACAATTATTACTACTGGAGAACATAACGGAAGATTTGGTGGCTGGTAGAGATAGTGTAGTTTGGGGAGTTACTTTTACAGACAATCGTGGCAATCAAGGGCAGTCTTTAACAGGACATCAAAGGATGATTGACAGAGTGGCTACTGTGACAGAAGAAGGACAAAGAAAGGCATATGTCCACGTAGTTGACCCCTTAAGTGGACCATTATGGTTACGTTTAGAATCTGTAGTTGGTAGAATATCACCCAGGGGATTCCGGGCTACAGGTGAAAACAGACGAGAAAGAAATCGTATAAATATTGATGATATAAAAAGAAAAAGAAAATAGTTAAATATTTGACTGGTAAAATACTTTATGGAACAGATATATGATAGTGTGATAGTAGGGTCGGGGCCGGCGGGGTTGACGGCGGCGATATATAATATACGAGCAGATATAAAGACGTTGGTAATTGCCGGTAACCATCCTGGTGGACAATTAACTATAACAACAGTAGTAGAAAATTTTCCTGGATTTCCCGAAGGAATAGGAGGGTTGAAGCTAATGATGGATACGATGCAACAAGTAAGAAACTTGGGTGGAGAGATCGTTAATGGTGAGGTGAAAAAGATACTGGATGTAAGAAGCAACAATCCAGGTTACAACTTTGAAATAGAACTAACAGATGGAAAGAAATTTTTTGCTAAGACAGTAGTCGTGGCGACTGGAGCCAGGGCTAGATGGTTGGGAATTGGGGAGGAAAGGTTAATTGGGAAAGGTGTTTCAGGATGCGCTACCTGTGATGGGATGTTTTTTAGAGATAAAACAGTAGCAGTAGTTGGAGGTGGAGATGTGGCTTGTACAGAAGCACATTTTTTGGCTAAATTTGCTAAAAAAGTTTACTTAATCCACAGAAGGGATCAACTAAGGGCCGGAGTGGCTCAACAAAAAAAGGTAATTGATAACCCAAAAATTGAAACATGGTGGAACGCTGAGGTAATAGAAGTAATAGGTGAAGAAAAACTGGAAAAGATAAAGATTAAAAATAATAAAACAGGAGAGGAAAAAAATGTAGATATGGATGGATTGTTTGTGGCGATTGGCCATGATCCGGCCACTGAGATGGTATCAGGATTAGTAAACAGAAGAGAGGGTGGATACATAATTACTACAGCCGGCGGAGAATTTCATACAGCAACCAATGTTGACGGAATATTTGCTTGTGGGGACTGTGTGGACGATAAATACAGACAGGCGGTAATTGCAGCGGGAAACGGAGCAATGGCAGCACTAGATGTAGAAAAATGGCTAGAGGCTAGTAAATAGTAATGAGTAACTAGTAATGAGAAACGAGTCTTTTAATCTTTTTGGTGAAAACTTGAGGAGAGAATTGATTGGCGCGGGCAACACAATCTGATGACTTTATTTTTAACTTTTGGAGTTTTTTAATAGCTTTGGCACAGGAATCCGGAGTTGGTTTATCAAAAAAGACACCGGTCTTGCCGTCAACAACTGTTTCGGTAACCCCACCACTTTTGTAAGCAATAACCGGAGTACCGGCGGCCATGGCCTCAACCGGAACTATACCAAAATCTTCATTATCGGAGCAAAAGATAAAAGCTTTCGATTGGTGCATTAACACATTTTTCTGATCTTGATTAATCTCTCCTAAAAATTCTATAGTTGGACCAGCGATAGATTTAAGTTCATTTAAATGTCCAGCAAAATCACGACCAAAGATTTTTAGGGGAACTTTGAGCTGATTGCAGGCCTTGATGGCAATATCGTAACGTTTGGCACGGGCCAAGCGACCACCAGTCAAAAAGTATTCACTTTTTGCAAACTCTAAATTCGAAACTCTAAACTCTAAACTTTTGGGAATATCTACAGGTGGGTTGATGATAATGGCGTCTTTTCTATAAAACTTTTTTATTCTGAGGCGGGTGGTGTTGGAGTTACTAATAAACTGATCAACATTTTGGGCGTATTTAAAGTCGGCAATCCTAAGAAAGTGAAACAAAAATTGGGATAGAAAGTTTAGAAAAGGGTATGTTTTAAGGTTTCTGGCAGTGGCCAGACC
>CAYWRN010000017.1:9422-19405 GCA_964461095.1 uncultured Gammaproteobacteria bacterium | reverse complement strand
AGTAAGACAAATAAAGAACTGACTATCATTACTAACGTCCTTTGTATCTGGTGTTCTGGCTAAACCTAGACTGCCTCTGACAAAAGGGATGGTATTAATTTCTGAAGCAATTTTGCCACCACCGGTACCGGTGCCAGTCGGTTCTCCGCCCTGGACAACAAAGCCAGGAACAACCCGATGAAAAGTGAGATTGTTATAAAATCCGGATGCTACTTTGGCCAAAAAGTTTTGACTGGTTTGAGGAGTTTTGTCAGCAAAAAGCTCAAAAACGACCGGGCCGTATTTGGTTTGGAGCTGGAGAGTGTAAGATGAAGCTTGGTTTGATTGAGTAGTGTCTGATTGATTCATAGGTTGAGTATAACTGGAATCTTGGGATGTGGGAAGTGAGGTATCAAGAGGTTGGCCAATGTCCTGAGTAGAGGATTTAAATAGCTGACAGGACGATAAAAAAAGAAAGGAGATAACTAAACCAAGTGTGGGTATGTTTTTTTTGATCATGACTAATTATATACCACTATCGGTTACTACCAAAATGGACTTAGGGCCGCTACTAATAGAATCTTTGCCAGCTAGTGGCAAATCGTGAATAGAATCCATTAAGACGGGATAGCTATATTTGAAGTAGGCGCCATGCTGAGTACCAACATCATGAACAGTAAAGATTGATTTGGCTTTGTCAAATCCTAAGATAACCAGACCATGATACAAGGGCCCGCCATTACTAAAATGCTTATTTTCCTGATAAAGTATTTTTCCGTTAGCTGTGGTTAAAACAGGGGTATTGCTAGCCAGATATGCCTCAATTTGATCAGTAGTAGGATCAGAAACGATGGTTGAATTTAGGTGGTACATATCGAGTAAAATTTGTTGAATCTGGGAAAGATTAATATCGTGCCCCCAACCTTTGGATTGCTCATAATTTAAAATAGCCAGTAAATCGGTTTTAATCTTATCCAGATTGGGAGATTGGTTGGTGTAATAGTAATAAAGGGTTAAAAGGGCAGCTTCTTCGCAGGTATCCTGCCAAGGTTGATCCCAGTTTTTTTCCGGCGCCTGAGGAACAAAAGAGGTTTTAAGTAAAAATTTTGTGGGGATAGATGTGGGGGTGGCGGTAGAATTGACAGTAGAAGTAACGGAACCTGTTGGTATCGGTTCAATAGTATGCTTAGGTTTGATATCAGGCTGACAGGAGGACAAAAGAATGGAAGATAATAGGGCAATAATAAAATATGTTTTATGAAAAATCATTTGTTTATTATATCCTGACCAATAGATAACAATGATAAAATACTTACTATGGTAGATGAAAATAATTTGATATGGATCGACCTTGAGATGACAGGTTTAGACATTAGTAAAGATAAAATTTTGGAAATCGCAGTTGTTGTGACTGATAAAGATCTAAATATTTTAGATAGGGGTTTTGATCTGGTAGTGAAACAAAAGGATAAAGATTTAGAAAATATGAATGACTGGTGTAAACAGCATTTTGGTGAATCCGGTCTTATTAAGGAATCTAAAGCGTCAAAAATAAATATAGTTGACGCAGAAAAAAGAGCTATAGAGTTAATTAAACAATATTGTGTTAAAAGTAAAACAATATTATGCGGTAACTCAATACATGCAGACAGGAAATATATTGAGAAATATATGCCCAAACTAGCTAAGTATTTTCACTATAGAATGATTGATGTGTCATCTATTAAAGAATTATCTAAAAGATGGTACCCGGACGTTTATAAAACGGTAGAAACTATCAAAGGTGACGGAGCACACAGATCTTTAGATGATATTATGGCTTCGATTGCTGAACTGAAACTATATAAGGAAAAGGTTTTTGTGTCTTAGGAATGAAAAATATCTCTAGTCATATTTTGGATAACAGCATTTTTTGTATTTTTTGCCACTGCCACAGGGACAGGGATCGTTTCGGCCTGGTTTGGGCTGTGAATTTGTAACAGTTTTTTTGACCGGAGCTTGCGATGGTTTGGAATTTGGCTTATCTGAAAATTCATCTCCCCTGCCCTCTTCAATATTAACTTGGGGGGTGGTTGGTTGCTCCTGTGGCTGAAGTCTGAAGAACTTTCTAACTAAATTATACTCAAAAGTATCGAGCAGGTTCTGAAACATCAGATAACCTTCTTTTCTGTATTCAATTAGAGGATCTTTTTGAGCATAAGCTCTGAGCCTAACACCATCTTTTAAATCGTCTAAAATAGTTAGATGCTCTACCCAGAGAGGATCTAAACTAGAAATAAAAGAATATTTGGTGATTTCGGTTAATAGATTTTTACCAAAAAGTTGGGATCTAAGAGACCATTCTTTCTTAAGTAGGTTTAATAGTATTTTAAAAGGAGCTTGAGAAGATTGAAGTTTTTTGGTTAGCAACTGACGATTAGTAGAATTTAAAGGAAGAACTTCAGAGAACTCCAGTACAATTTTTTTGTAGTCAATAGTATTTTCCTGTGTTGCCAGAATAATAATTGATCTGAGTTGCTTTTTCAGATATGAAAAAAATAACTTTTTGTTTTTGAGAGGATGGCGGGACGCATTTGATAAAACAGAATCGCGGAGTTTGTAAACAATTTCTCTCTGTTTGTTAATAACATCATCATATTCAACTAAGCCTTTTCGCATATCAAAATTGTGGCCTTCGACTTTAACCTGAATTTGTTCAAGAGCCCGGCTAACCAATGGATGTACTAAAGCTTCGTTTTCGGGCATATTAAACCTGGTCATGAGGGCACTAATTTTGTCACCGCCAAAAATACGCATTAAATCATCTTCTAAAGATACATAGAATTGAGATGTACCGGGATCTCCTTGGCGGCCAGATCTACCCCTAAGCTGATTGTCAATTCTTCTGGATTCATGTCTTTCGGTACCAATAACATACAAACCACCGGCATCAACTACTTTTTGGTGATTTTTTGGCCAAGATTTTTCTGTATCAGACTCAGAGCCGCCTAAAATAATGTCAACACCACGGCCAGCCATGTTAGTAGCTACGGTAACAGCACCATATTTTCCGGCTTGGGAAATTATTTGAGCTTCGGTTTGGTGGTTTTTGGCATTTAAGACATTGTGGGGTATATTTTTCTTTTTAAGAAGAGAAGAAATAATTTGGTTATTTTCGATTGAAGTAGTACCAATTAGGACAGGTTGACCGGTTCTATATAATTCCTCTACCTTGGCAGCCACGGCGGCATATTTAGCCCTTTTAGTTTTGTAAATTAAGTCATTTAGATCTTGACGCTGGGTAGGTTTGTTGGTGGGCAGTACAATAACATCCAGGTCATAAATTTTTTTGAACTCTTCAGCCTCGGTATAGGCCGTACCGGTCATGCCGGCTAATTTTTTGTATAATCTAAAATAATTTTGAAAGGTGATGGTGGCCCAGGTTTGAGATTCCCGCTGAACCGCGACTCCCTCTTTGGCTTCAACTGCCTGATGAAGACCATCAGACCAACGACGGCCATACATCAATCTACCGGTAAATTCGTCAACAATAATGATTTGACCATCAGCAATGACATAATCTTTGTCTTTGTGAAACAAGGCCTGGGCTTTGATAGCGTTTTCAATTTTGTGGATAGTTGAAAAAGATTCCTGATAAAGATTTTTGACACCTAAAATCATTTCGACTTTCCTGATGCCATATTCGGTTAGAGTAGCTGATCGGGCTTTTTCATCAATAAGATAATCCGTAGGCTGAAGATCTTTGGCAATTTGGGCAAATTTTTGGTATTGATCAGTAGCCTTGTCGCCTGGTGAAGAAATAATTAAAGGAGTTCTAGCTTCATCAATTAAAACAAAATCAACCTCATCGACAATGGCGTAGTTATGTTTGGTTTGAACAACTTGAGACGTGTCCTGAGCCATATGATCGCGCAAATAATCAAAACCAAATTCGTTGCTAGTACCATAGGTAATATCGGCTTTATACGCCATTTGTCTGTCTATGGGCCTTAGGTGGGCTAATCTGTCATCAAACTTTTGATCAGGATCTGTAAACTTGGGGTCATACATAAAAGATTGTTCGTGTATGATACCGGCTACTTCTACTCCCAGCATGTGGAGAGCGGGTGTGTACCAACCGGTTCCGAGTTTGGTAAGGTAATCATTGGGAGTGACAATATGAACACCTTGGTTGGTTAAACTATTTAAATAAGCGGCAAAGACAACTGAATGAGTCTTACCCTCACCGGTTCTTTGCTCTGAGATTTTGCCACGATGGAGACATATAGATGAAGCTAATTGGACGTCAAAGGCTCGCTGACCGACGGTTCTTTCGATTGCCTGTCTGACCAAGGCATAACTTTCGGGTAAAAGATTGTCTAATGATTCACCGGCTAAGGCTTTTTGTTTGAGTTTTTGACTATATTTCTTTAAACCGGCATCGGATAATTTCTTAAATTTTGGTTCTAGTGAGTTAATTTGATTAATAATAGATTGGTACGATTTTAGTTCCCTAGTGTTTAGGTCAAAAATGGAAGAAAGAAATTTAAACATGGTTCTATTATAGTACATCAAAACTTACCCCCCTAACATTGAATTAGGGGGGTACAGATTGGGTGGCTCCTCTTACCTAATTGGTATTCCCAAATATTGAAAATTTGATGTAATGGTGAGGTTGGTGAGAAATAAGCCGACGAGGATAGATGTGATTATTAATAAAAGGATAGACATAATTTTTTTGGGATTCAAATAGGTTTGATAATATCAAAACCAGTAAATGGCTGTAAAACTTTGGGGATTGTGACTGAACCATCTTGAGTTTGGAAGTTTTCAATGATAGCTAAAACAAGTCTATCGGTGGCTACAGTGGCATTTAGAATGTGAACATATTCAACTTTACCATTTACTCTGGTTTTAGTACCCAAACGTCTGGCCTGATAGTCTGAACAATTACTACAGGAATGAGTTTCCCGATACTTATCTTGACCCGGGAACCAAGTATTTATGTCAAACATACGCCTGTTTGGTTGGGGAAGGTCACCGGTACAACATTTGACAACCTGATATGGTAAGCCGAGTTCGGTAACGATTTCCTCTTCAACAGCTAACATCTCCTGACACATGGCATCGGATATATCAAAATCAGGCAGAGTAAAAATATTCATCTCAACTTTGTTGAAGTAATGTACTCTAAATAATCCCCTGGTATCTTTGCCGTAAGTTCCTGACTCTCTTCTAAAACATGGTGAAAAATTAACATACTTTAGGGGTAATCTTTTGGGGTCGATCAGCTCGTCCATGTGATACGGGACAACAGAGTGCTCGGAACTACTAATAAAAACAAGATCATCTTTTTCAAAAAGATAGTAAGCGTCTTTGAGATTACTATTGCTGGTATAGCCCATTTTGTCTTCAGAAGAGGATTTGATCATGGCCGGCGGAATCATGCCAATAAAACCTTTTTCGGTTAATTTTTTGAAAGCATAGAACATAATAGACATTTCGAGGACAGCTGCCTGATTTTTGAAATAGCCAAAACGGCTGCCAGATACCTGACTGGCCTTTTTGATATCGATGATATCTAATTGATCACCCAGCTCAACGTGGTCCTTGGGTTTAAAAGAAAAAGTTGGTTTGAAACCAACGGACTTAATAACAACGTTATCTGAGTCGTCTCTACCAACGGGAACATCATCAGCACAGACATTGGGAATAGATAAAAGCAGATCGTTTAATTTATTTGATAAATCTTTTAGAGAATCTTCGATGGCTTTTAGTTGAAGTTTAAGTTTTTTACCCTGATCAATCTGTTGCTGGGTTGGCTTGCCCTTAACAGATCGACTTAATAAATTTTGTGAAGATCTAATAGTATCTACCTGGTGTATTAAAGACCGATTTTCCTGATCAAGTTTTAAAAGCTTGTCAACTACAGATTCGTCTTTGCCCCTATCTTTTAAGGATTTTTTGACTGACTGTGGATTTGATCTTATATAAGCAATGTCCAGCATCTAGGAATATTCTAACAAAAAGGAAGTCATTTATTTATCGCAAATTAATCGAAAAAATATAAAAGAGAAACTATAGACCAATGTTAGGGGCAATTGCCTGCATCGACTTTAGACAAACGTCGACAAAGGTTTCCAGGGGAAGATTAAGACCATCGGTATTTTGACACATAGCAACTTCGTCTCTTCTGGTACCGGCGGCAAATTTAGGCTCTTTTAAAAACCTTTTGAGAACTGATGACAATTTGACATCGGCTAATTTTTTGGTGGGATATACCAGGGCTACGGCTACAATCAGACCTGTCAGTGAATCGGCACAGAAGATAGACCATTCGGCTTTGTTTTGTGGTTGACGCCCGGTTAGATCCGGTGCATGAGCCTTAACCATGTTTAGGACAGTATCTGAAACAGCTAAATCATAAAGCTTTAAAACAGTGACTGTTTGGTTAGGATGATCAGGCTTATATTGGCCACTATAATCAATATCGTGGATAAGGCCAGCCAGAGCCCATTCATCTTTGGTAGGTTCACTGGCGGACAAAAGATTGTGTTGGGAAAAATAATCATAAAGACCATTCATACAGGCCTCAAGAGCCAAGGAGTGATAATAGATATTAGTATCTAATCGAGACTTAACTGCAGTAAGATATGAAGTTCTATCCATTTATATTTAAACCAGTAATCGGTTTGCCTATATATTGTTTATACTTTTTATCTAAAACATGGATACAGGTATGGTCTTTAGATACTGACAATTCTAAAGGTGAACACATCATGGCTTCTGATAAAACACCGCGCATTTTAGTTGGTTTAATCTGGTTAGGTTGATTATCGGGTCCGGGAACAACAGCCCCTTCTTTGGCTACTACAACCAAGTCACCGACTTTTAGATTGGTACAACTACATATAATCGAATATGTTTTGTCTGCCTTAACCTGCCAAATTTTTAGCTTATCGGCATTTGGGTGGGGTTTAACAGATACTGTTTGACCGACAATTAAGGTATCATTTTTGATAACCTGATCATCGTTTCTTAAGGCAGGAAAGAGAATAACGTCTTTAATGGTAGATTGATCGGTTAGAAACTGAGTTAATCTGTCGATACCCATACCCCAACCGGCGGTAGGTGGCATACCATACTCAAGAGCCCGAACATAATCATGATCAAACTGCATGGCGGTTTCTAAGCCCTGATCAGCTAAACCCTGCTCTTCAAGCCACCTGCTGGCCTGATCAGCCGGATCATTTAGCTCGTTGTAGGCTTTTAGAAGTTCAGTACCACAGGCAAGAAGTTGAAAAGAAGCGATTTTGGTAGGGTCATCAGCCTTACGCTTAGCCAGGGCAATCATTTCGGAAGGATAATCGGTTAGAAATATTGGCCCAATAATGTTTGGTCTAACTAATTGTTTGTAGACTTCGTCAAATGAATTGCCAAGACCGACAATACCGTCTAAATCTACTTTAAGTTTTTTTAACTTTAAAACTGATTTTAGATCTTTAACAGATTTGATATTTTCGATATCTATACCAGTGTGTTTCCTGATGATTTGACCAAAGGTAATCCTTTTGAAGGGAGGGGTAAAATCAAGTTTGTGTCCTTGAAAGGTAAACTTAAGGCTACCTTTGACTGCTTTGATAATATGGGCCAAAAGCTTTTGGGTGAAATCCATTAGGACATCATAGTCAACATAGGCCCAGTAAAATTCAACCTGAGTAAATTCGGGATTATGAAACCTGGATACGCCTTCGTTTCTGAAGTCACGGCTGACTTCGTATACTTTTTCAAAACCGCCTACGATTAATCTTTTTAGATATAGTTCATCAGAAATCCTTAAGTACATATCCATATCCAGAGTATTGTGATGAGTAATGAATGGTTTGGCCGACGCTCCGCCATATATTGGCTGCAGAATAGGTGTTTCTACTTCGATAAAACCATGGTCGTCTAGGAATCGCCGAAGGCTGGTAAGGATCTTGGACCTGGCTAAAAAAATAGTCATAACATCCTGATTTACTATAAGATCAACATACCTTTGGCGATATCTTTCTTCTATATCTTTAAAGCCATGCCATTTTTCAGGTAGAGGTCTAATAGATTTAGATAAAAATTGATAATGATCAACATCAACCGTTATTTGACCAGATTTGGTAGTAAACAAGGATCCTTTAATAGAGACAATATCGCCAATATCAAGTAATTTTTGGGCCTTTTTAAAATCCTTTAATTTGGATTGCTGAAAAAACAACTGGATAGATCCTGAAAAATCTTTTAGGTCGGCAAAAAATACTTTACCGTGGCCTCTTAAAGACATTATTCTACCAGCCAGAGTAACATCTCCTTTGGTTAGTTTTGAGGCTTCTTGGCAGGTGTTTTTATTTTCCAGGTTTGGCTGTGGGTAGGGGTCAATATGCTGTGATTTGAGGTCTTCAAGCTTGGCCAATCTGATTTTTTTTATCTGATCAAGTTTATCGGCCATAATCTATTTTACACAATCGGTGCGATTGATACTATTGTATAAGTTAAATTACCGACAGGAGCCATAAAATCCACTTTTTGATTAACTTTTTTACCTAACAATGCCTGACCAAGAGGTGACTTATCAGAAATCTTGTTTGAGGTTGGATCGGCTTCCATTTCGTGAACAATATCAAAAACTACTTTACCCGTAGTTAGTTTCATGGTGACTCTGGTACCGATATCGACGCAATCACAATCGCCACCTTTGCCAATAACCTCGACACAATCAAGAGCCTCTTCTATCTGATCTATTTTGCTATTAACTATTTCAAGCTCTTCTTTGAGCTGAACAGCCAAGCCATCCTCACCGGATTCATCAGGCTGAGCAACCTCTTCGATACGATCAACTAATAGGGCAGCTTTTTCTTTTAGGGAATTCAATTCACATTCTAATTTTTGCAAACCTTGCTGTGTTAGTTTGGTCATGTTTTTTTAAACAAAAAAAATCTCCTATCAATTTTAATGAGAGCCGATAAATAAAGGCTGGCCCTATGCTTTGATGGAGATAAAGAGCTTTACAGAGGCCAACGAAGATGTGCCCATATATGGGAAGGTATTTGAAAAAGATCTAGGTGGCTTTGTTTGTAAAGTCATGAGGGTATGTTAAGCTAATGGTAATAAATTGTCAATAGTTTCTATTAATAATATATGTATCTTTTCGATTTTTTTAGACTTGTCCCAAGAAGGCGAAAAGTAAAATTAAGGGCCAAAAAAGGGGTAATTTTTAATAACCCATCTGGTGTAAAAAGATACATATTTTACATATCTAATATCATATTTTTAGTAGGGATTGGCTACTTGGTGACCATATACTACCCTATCGGACAAGCCTGGTATCGATATAAAACATCTACTAGTAGTGATCAGACAAATCAGGTTGGATCTACAGAGCCAATAATTTCTGGTAACAATGTAACTAACAATAAGTTTAGGATTGAAATCCCAAAGATATTGGCTGAGGCTAGTGTAATAACCAATATTGATCCAACTGATAAAGAGACTATGGATAAGGTACTTAAAAATGGTAAGGTGGCTTTAAAAAGTGGCTCTAATATGCCAGGAGACGGAGACGGCAGTAGTTTGTTTGTATTTGCCCATTCTACCGAATTAGGTATTTTTAGTAATACCAGAAACTCAGTCTTTTATTTACTAAACGAGCTGGAAAATGAGGATAAAATCTATATTTACTTTAATGGTAACAAATATGAATATTTAGTGGAAAATAAACTAATAGTTGGGGCAAAGGACACACAATATTTGGACTATCGACAGGAAGGCGGAGAAACACTAATTTTGCAAACATGCTGGCCCCTGGGAACAAACTGGAGAAGACTTTTAGTGTTTGCCAAGAGAACTACTAACTAAGGATTTTCGATACCTATTGGCAAAGCGGTGAGCTTCATCCCTTAACGATTGGAGTAGTCTAAGAGTGCTGGAGTGTTTGGGTAAAAATATTTGACCATAAATTTGGCCATCGAAAGTAACTATTGTCTCTTCTTTTT
>CAYWRN010000017.1:7467-9408 GCA_964461095.1 uncultured Gammaproteobacteria bacterium | reverse complement strand
ACCTGATACTAGTGGATAAACCGCAGCTAGTTGTGGTTTACCGCCATCAACTAAAATAATTTGAGGACTAGGCCAGTCTGAATGTGCCAGTCTTCTACTAATAACTTCGGCCATCATATATTGGTCATCAGGCGTAGACTTTGTCTTGATTTTAAACTGCCTATAACACTGATGATCTATGTGATTGTTTTGAAAAACTACCATAGATCCAACAAAAAACGAAGCTGAGTTACTAATATCATAAGCCTCGATACGGTTTAGATAGTCTAGCGAAAATAATGATTTTAATTCATTTAGAGCAGCTAAATTTTTATCCTGAGGCAGGTCAATTTTGGATGTCAGATTACTAATATTTTTCCACGAGGATGTGATATAGGCTAGAGATTCGATCTGTTTTTTGCGCAACATTGCTAGTTCGTAATTTTCATGTTCAGAGTATAGATACATATCTTTTTGGAGTTTGTCGATCAGTTTTTGGCAGGATCCGGTTAGAATCATCTTGATTTTTTTGATGTTTTTTTTGTATTTAGCAAGATCTGGTGAAGGACCAGGACATAAATTTAAATGGCAATATAAGCAATTTTTTGGATGAACTTTAGTAAATGTCCTAAAGGGAAAAATGAATCTAAGAGTTTTTAAAATAAATCTAACTGAGGAACTATCGGGAAAAGGGCCAAATGTTTCTACCTTAATATTAGTTAACTTGGTTTTTGGTGCGGAAAATATGCGAGGATATTTATCTTTAGTAATGCAAATATAAATATAGTTTTTATCGTCACTTAACTGAGAGTTGTATTTAGGTTTATATTGCTTAATAAGTGAGGCTTCTAAAATTAATGCTTCTACTTCTGAGTTAACAAGTCGATAGTCTATTTTGGCTATTTGAGATACAAGAGTTTTGGTCTTAGGACCCAGAGCTTGGTCGGATTGAAAATATTGAGACACCCGTTTTTTTAAGTTAATAGCCTTACCAACGTAGATAATCTTTTTGTCAGCATTTTTATAGATATATACTCCGGGACTGGTGGGAAGTTTTTTGGTATCTAACATAAGTTTTACTATGGTAGGATTAATTTTAATGGGTTTTGGCCGATATAGTGTGATGATTTGTAATGAAGATGTTGGCTGTTTTTATCCTGGTACTACCCTAGATGACCATACTTTAATAGTTAATGATTTAGGTGTACGTGGAACAGAAATAAGGGTTATCCATAACGGAATAGAAGTACCTGTTGATAAACATGATAACATTGTGGGCACAAAATTATTCTTAAGAAGAATTACTCATCTTTAAGAATTTACCTGTATAGGATTTGGGGTTATTAATAATATCGTCGGGTGTACCCTGGGCAACAATATGGCCACCTTTGTCCCCTCCCTCAGGACCAAGATCTATAATCCAGTCTGAAGCTTTGATTACATCCAGGTTGTGTTCAATAACCAAAACAGTGTTACCCATATCAACTAACTTCCTGAGTACTTTGATAAGTTTTTCAACATCGTAAAAATGAAGACCGGTAGTCGGCTCATCTAAGATATATAAAGTATTACCAGTTTGTTTTTTGACCAATTCACGGCTAATTTTTAAGCGCTGAGATTCACCTCCGGATAAAGTGTTACTAGCTTGACCAAGCTCTAAGTAAGACAGACCAACTTCTTCTAATGTATTTAGATGAGCTGTAATGGTTCTAATGTTTTTGAAAAACTGGCCAGCCTCTTCTATGGTCATTGATAAAATATCGGCAATGTTTTTACCTTTATAGTCAACTTCCAGAGTATCTTGTTTGTATCTTTGGCCATTACACTCCTCACAGGTGACATAGACATCCGGCAAAAACTGCATTTCAACTTTAATTTGACCCTGACCGGCACAAACTGGGCACCGGCCTCCTCTGGTGTTAAATGAAAAATGACCCGGGCCAAAGCCTCTAATGTGAGCTG
>CAYWRN010000017.1:7019-7457 GCA_964461095.1 uncultured Gammaproteobacteria bacterium | reverse complement strand
GGCCGGATTGCTTCTGGGAGTCCGACCAATAGGACTTTGATCTACTAGTAAGATATTGTGGATTAATTTGTGGCCCTCAATGTTTTTGTATTGGCCAATTTCGCCCTTAAAACCCGGGTCAAGCTGTTTTTTGATGGCAGCATAGATAGTATCGTGAACCAGGGTAGATTTACCTGAACCGGATACACCAGTAACGCAGACAAGTCTATTTAAAGGAATGTTGATGTCTAGATTTTTAAGATTCCACTGACTACAACCGGTTATCTTTAAAAATTGGCTATTTTTGGATATCTTTTTATAATTAAATGGTTGTAGACAGTCTCTATTTAAATACCTACCTGTGATAGAAGACTTGTTTTGGATAATATCTGTCAATTTACCTGTAGCTATAATTTCTCCACCCTTTTTACCAGCCAATAGTCCAAAATCGACTATATA
>CAYWRN010000017.1:5872-7009 GCA_964461095.1 uncultured Gammaproteobacteria bacterium | reverse complement strand
TTAGAGACTCATCGTGCTCTACTACAACCAAACTATTGCCAATATCCCTGAGTTTTTTGAGGGTATTTATCAATCTTTGGTTATCCCGGGGATGGAGACCGATAGTTGGCTCATCTAAAACATATAAAACTCCGGTTAGGCCTGTACCGATTTGAGAGGCTAATCTGATCCGCTGAGATTCACCACTACTTAAACTACCTGAGGATCTATCAATACTTAAATAATCTAGACCAACAGACAACAAAAAGTCTAATCTTGACGACAATTCTTTTTTGATTGGTTTTAATATTAATTTGTCTTTTGTACTAGAAAGATTATTAAAAGTGGAATCAAGCCACTGTCTAAGTAGGGCAATAGACAAACAACTTACTTGATAAATGTTTTTGTCATCAATGGTAACGGACAGGGCCTCGTCACCTAGCCGTGATCCATGACAGAGAGGGCAAGCTGACTTTGACATATATGATTCAATTTCGGATCTGACATATTCTGACTCGGTGCTAATATATTTCTTTTCTAGATATTTAGCTTTCCAGGCCGGAACTTTAGTAGTATCGATTTGGTATTCAAAACCAAGACCTTTACATTTGGAACAAGCTCCTTGGGGAGAATTAAACGAAAACAAGTTTGGCTCTAAAGGTGGCATAGAGATATTACAATTGGGACAGGCGAATTTTTGGGAAAAGAGATTGTCTTTAAAATCGACCGGATGATCGGGAAACATTAGGGATTGGTCATAGATATAACTAACAATGACAAATTGATCACCCAGGTTTAAGGCTTGGATGATATCATCTAAAAGTCGTTGGCTAACCGACTCCAAGTTGTTTTGATAATACTTACTATCTAAACTAACTTTATCGATAACAGCCTCAATGGTATGTTTGTTGGTTTTGACGATAGAAAAATCCTGATACAAGTCAATTATTTGTCCGTCAACTCTAATTGATTGATAGCCTTCTGCTAAAAGTGACTTAACTATGCCACGAAAATCTCCTGCCTTGTTTTTTACCAGAGGAGCTAATATTAGAAAGCGACTCATTTTGTTTTGGGAGATATCCTGATCAATTTTAAATTGGATTTGGGATAAAATTTGTCTATCAGACTGGACTGATAATTCGTGGCTACAGATAGGAC
>CAYWRN010000017.1:2783-5862 GCA_964461095.1 uncultured Gammaproteobacteria bacterium | reverse complement strand
CCTGGCATACATCAGTCTTAGATAATCATATATTTCAGTAACAGTACCAACGGTAGATCTGGGGTTTTTACTAACTGCTTTTTGATTGATAGCCACAGCCGGAGATAATCCTTCTATTAAGTCAACCTGAGGTCTTTTGACACCTCCTAAAAATTGTCTGGCGTAGGCGGATAGACTTTCGACATACCGACGCTGGCCTTCGGCAAATAAGGTGTCAAAAGCCATGCTGGATTTACCTGAGCCAGAGACACCAGTGAATAGAACCATTTTATTTTTGGGGATAACCAGATCAACATTTTTTAAATTGTGTTCCCTGGCACCTTTAATGGTGATTGAGTTGATGTTAGGCATTTTTGATTTTTAGGATTTGATCTCTAACTAATATGGCATTTTCAAAATCTAAAGAAGATGCATACTGTTTCATTAGAACCCTCAAGTTACTAACATATTTTTTCCTTAACTTGGGGGTAAAATCTGATGGGTTGATGTTAGCAAAATCTTTTAAACTAGGCAACTGACTATCATGACTTGGCAGCATTTCGATAATTTTGGGCCGGATACTTTTTGATACAGACTTGGGAGTAATATGATGTTTTTGGTTATAGGCAAGCTGAATAAGACGACGCCGGTTGACTTCTTTAATAGCTCCTTCCATGGCATCTGAAACAATATCAGCATATAAAATGACCTTGCCGTCAAGATTTCTAGAGGCCCGACCCATAATTTGAATAAGAGATGTTTTTGACCTCAAAAACCCTTGACCCTGAGCATCTAAAATTGCTACTAAAGATACCTCAGGAAGATCCAGACCTTCGCGCAAGAGATTGATACCAACTAAGACATCAAACTGGCCTGATCTTAATTTGTCTAAAATATCAGATCTCTCTAAAGTATCAATGTCTGAATGGAGGTAGGATACTTTAAGAGGAATGCCGGTGTGAGACTGATCCTGAAGATATTGACTTAGTTCTTCGGCCATTTTTTTGGTTAAGGTCAACACCAGACAACGGTGGCCATGTTTAACAACTTTTTTAATTTGATCAATTAAATCGGGTATTTGGTTATCAGTTGGTCTGATCTCGATAACCGGATCGACCAGACCGGTAGGCCTAATGATTTGTTCGATTACAGCGGACGAATCTTGGATGTTGGCAGGTGATGGTGTGGCCGAGACATATATTAGCTGACCAAGCTTAGAGTTAAATTCCTGATAGGTAAGAGGCCGGTTATCCAGGGCAGAGGGTAATCTAAAACCAAAATCAATCAGGGTCTGTTTTCGGGCCAGATCACCTTTGAACATACCGGCAATTTGAGGAACAGTGACATGAGATTCATCAATAACTGTCAAAAAGTTTTTACCCCACCTATGATTAAAATAATCCAATAAAGTGTAAGGAGGATCACCTGGTTGGCGTTTGTCTTCAAAATATATTGAATAGTTTTCAATACCATTGACATAACCTAACTCCTGAATCATTTCCAGATCATAGTCAACTTTTTGATCAATTCTATTTGCTTCCAGTAGTCGATTTGTTGACTTGAACTTATCAATCTGGATTTGTTTGTCGTGACGAATAGCGGCAAATATTTTTTTGATATCAGCCCCTTTTGTACCAACAAACTGTTTGGCCGGATAGAGCCTAAAACCTTTTAGGACGATAACCTTGCCCTGCATAGGGTGACGATGTTCAATTTTGACCAGAGTGTCGTTTTGAAAAGTCAGACTAAGAACCCAATCCTGGTATGATGGCCAAATTTCGATCTTGTCTCCCCTAACCCGAAAAGTGCCTCTTTTAAATTCGATTTCCTGACGTTGATAAAAAAGATCAACAATTTTTTCTAAAAGAGATCGACGGGGATATGAATTTTCTAGGGTAAAGTCAATTACCTGATCACCGAAATTGACCGGATCACCGATGTTGTAGATACAGCTAACGGATGCAATAACAATATTATCGTTACCAGAAAATAAATTGCTAGTGGCTTCGAGGCGAAGTTTATCGATTAGGTCGTTTATATCAACTTCTTTGGCTATGTAAGTATCGGAGGCGGGTATATAAGCTTCGGGTTGGTAATAATCGTAATAGGAGACAAAATAGGAAACTTTGTTATCGGGGAAAAGCTCTTTGAATTCCTGATACAGCTGGCCGGCTAATGTCTTATTGTGAGAGATGATAAGAGTTGGTAGCTGGGTGTTTTGGATAACATTGGCGATAGTAAAAGTCTTACCGGAACCGGTAACCCCTAGTAGAGTTTGACGACCATGGTTATCAATAATATTTCTGGTCAGCTTGGCAATGGCCTGAGGCTGATCACCGCTTGGTGTAAGATCTGTAGTAAGTTTGAAGGACACAAAAAATATTGTAGCACATGTTTTGGGTTTTGTTTGGGTAAATATTCTTAAATTTTTTGATATATTATGATAGATGAAAGAAAATCAAATGATTTGGGTAAACGATTTAACCGGAGAGGCTAATTTACTTAATTCTAGGTTGCCAAGAAAGCTTAGGAGATTAGGTATTACAAGGATTACTGACACAGGTCAAGTGTGCTTTGGTTCGATTATGAAGAAAGGTGAAGTATTGAGTCGTTTTGGTCTTTTTTGCACTAGTGGGCAGTCTATAGTCCCCAATAATGTTGTTTATTCAGAGATTGAAGCTGATAACACACAACAAATACTGACTATTCAACCTGAAAGACCTAGAAACAGATACGAAATGATAGTTGGTTTGCGGGTTGAAGATATCCTTAATAATGTTTCTTACACAATTAAATTTAGATAATTTAAGTTTAGGGAGACATTGAATATGCTAAATTAATATGTGCTTAGTGTAGTCAAAAGTTCGGCAGCCTATGGTTTAAGGGCTGTAGAAGTAGATGTGGAGGTTAATGTAGCCCAAAAAGGTTTCCCGGGATTTTCGGTAGTAGGCATGCCTAATAAGTCTATTGACGAGGCTAAGGAAAGAGTAAAAACTGCCCTAATAAACTCTGATATTGAATTTCCTTTGGCAAAAATTACGATAAATTTAGCACCGGCTGATATTCCCAAAGAAGGTTCTTTTTATGATTTACCCATGGC
>CAYWRN010000017.1:0-2773 GCA_964461095.1 uncultured Gammaproteobacteria bacterium | reverse complement strand
ATTGTCCCTGGATGGATCTTTAAGACACACAAAAGGCGTTTTTTTGTTGGCAGTACTGGCTAAAGAAAACGGTATTAAAAATTTATTTGTACCAAGATTATCGGCCAATGAAGCTGCCTGTATAGATAATCTAAATATCTACCCGGTAGATAATTTAAAAAGTTTAATTAGTCACCTAAAAGAACTAAAACAGATAGACACCATAGGTCATATAAACACAGACAGTCAAGATGACGGTCTGAAGGTAGAATTTGATTTTTGTGAGATTGCCGGACAGGAATTTGCTAAACGAGCCTTGGAAATAGCTGCATCCGGCGGACATAACTTGTTAATGATTGGACCTCCTGGGGCCGGTAAAACCATGTTATCCAGGGCTCTGGCCGGAATATTACCACCACTGACCGAGGAAGAAAGTTTGGAAGTAACTAAGATATTTTCTATTACCGGCAACATACCCCCGGGAGGATCATTGATTAGATCAAGGCCTTTTATGAGCCCTCATCACACCACTTCAACAGTTGGTTTGGTTGGAGGAGGGCCAACAATTAAACCGGGTCAGATATCACTAGCCCATAGAGGTGTATTGTTTTTGGATGAATTTCCTGAGTTTTCCAGTAAATCGCTAGAGGCATTAAGACAGCCTCTTGAAGATGGAATTGTTAGTATTTCCAGAGCTTCAGGCTGTGTCAGTTTTCCGGCTAAATTTATACTAGCGGCAGCAGCTAACCCCTGTCCTTGTGGTTATTATGGTGATCCTAGTCATGAATGTAAATGCAGTCCGTTTCAGATAGAAAGATATGGTAAGAAACTGTCGGGTCCGATATTGGATAGAATTGATTTGCATTTGACAGTTCCAGCGGTTGAGGTAGATAAATTAATCAAACAAGATGATGATCTAAGGGAAAAATCTGCAGAAGTTAGGAAAAGAGTGGTAGAAGCCAGAGTAATCCAATACAAAAGATTTAAAGGTGAGGACGGAGTAGTATGCAATGCTGATATGAAAAATAAACATGTCAAAAAATATGCCAATCTAACAGACAAAGCTAATTTACTACTAAAAATGGCTATTAATAAGTATGGGTTATCGGCCCGAACTTACTTTAGGTTGATTAAGGTAGCCAGAACCATAGCTGACCTTGATTCATCACCAGATATTTTAAATAAACATGTAGCTGAGGCTCTGCAGTACAGAGTAAAAATGAACTATGACTGACAGTAAAATTAAAAGTCAAAACTACAAAAAAGGTAGGCTGGGAGAGAACATAGCCAGAAAATACTTGGAAGATAAGGGCTATGTTTATCTAGACGCTAACTATAGAAATAAATTAGGTGAAGTGGATCTACTGATGAAAGACGGTGATTGGTTGGTTTTTGTTGAAGTAAAGTTTAAAGTAGGACTAGCTAAGGGCCTACCTGAAGAGATGATAGACAGACACAAAATATATCAGGTCAAACGAGTTGCTGAATGTTTTTGCCAGGAAGAGAATATAAATCTAAATATAACTAGATGTAGGATAGATGCTGTATGTATTGTAAAAAATAATACTACTACGTTAATAAGACATTACGAATCCGTGGAATTATGAAAAATCAATTTTTAAATTGGCCAATTAGAGAACTAGTACTTAACAACAATTTGTATCCAAAGAGCCTTAAAAAAATAAAAAATCCACCAAAAATAATATATTACCGAGGCAGGTTAGATAGTGATATGTTTGAAAAAAGTCTTGCTATGGTCGGTAGCAGAAAAAATACGCGATATGGTCAAATGGTGGTGGATACAATAATACCCGAGTTGGTAGCCAGTAAAGTAACTATCATTTCGGGCTTTATGTATGGAATAGATAGTTTGGCCCATGAAAGCTGTATTAAATATGGTGGAGTAACTATAGCAGTATTGGGTAACGGCCTGGACGTAATATACCCAGAGCGAAATACTGATTTGTACTGGAAAATACTTGAATCGGGGGGTGCAATTATGTCTGAATATGAAGCAGACCTAAAACCAACCTTGTGGACTTTTCCCCAAAGAAACAGGATTGTAGCCGGGTTAGCTGGTATGGGAGTATTAGTAGTAGAAGCCGGGCTTAAATCTGGTAGCTTGATAACGGCCCGACTGGCTATGGAACAAAGAAAACCGGTATATGCCATACCTGGTCCGATTAGCTCATCTGTATCAGCCGGATGTAACGAACTAATAAAAACAAACCTAGCTAAAATGGTGACAGATATATCAGATTTGACTAAAAAGAAGAAAGTTAACAACAGTAGCCAAATGGAACTATTTAATGATTTAAGTCCAGAAGAAAAAATTATTATAAAACATTTAACCAATGAGGAATTGACAATAGATGAAATTTATCAAAAAACAAGAATACCGCTGGACCAACTAAACAGTATCTTGGCGATGTTGGAGATGAAGGATGTGGTGGGTGAAAGTTTGGGAAAATATTATGTAATATCCAATGGATCATAGAGGGGTCTAATATCTGTTCTTTCGCATCTGGTTATACCAGCCCAAGTGACATGGTCTATTTTGACTAAATTTATTATCAGGTGACGAGGAACAGGTAGATGACACCCAAGACAGCTTTCTTCTGAAACATGATTTCCGCCGGGAGAACTAAAAGGGACAATTTCTCTTGGGCTAGTGAGTCTTTTCAATATTGGACACCTGAAAGTTATAGGTGCGATAGGTAGGCCATTTTCACCAGTTTCAACTTTAATCATTTTGGGACTGGTCATAAGTGTATGTCGACAATCCGTTGTAAAA
>CAYWRN010000016.1:14593-22255 GCA_964461095.1 uncultured Gammaproteobacteria bacterium | reverse complement strand
CCATAAACTATTAAACCATTTTCACTAACTGGTCTAGTTTAAGGGGTACGGGTCACTAATTGATGCGGTGTCGGCTAATACTGCTTTAGAACCCTGTGTAGCAGGGGATCCAGCTAGTCAAGATACTAGTATAGAAACAGCGGCAGTTGAAGCTACAGGAAGTACAACTGAAGGTTCGGTTGTCTATCTTCCTTTTGTTGGCCGGAATGCAGTTGAAGCGATGCCTAATCGAGACGTAACTACAGTAGAATTTGAGTCAACCGCTGATTTTGCCGCTTTCTCGCTTTCATTGTTTAGACAAAGAGGACTAAACCCGACATTAATGACAGAAGCTGAATTAAAACAAGGCTTAAGAGACGCTCTTTGTGAATTTACGCCTACTGTTGGTTTGGTAATGGGTCGGGACGCATATGAAGGTAATCTAGCAATCGCTCAACAAAATGGCATTGAAACTGTTGAAGATTTTTTTAGACATGTCTTTATAGCTATTGCACATATGGGAGCCAAAAACTTTGGTGTAACTCAAGACTTCCAGCCTTATCTTTCAACCATATATGTAGTACCAAATTTACCTCAAATGGAAATGCTTCATTTACCATCTGAAGGCACTACAGATCCAAAGCCTTATAACGTCAGAACCTATGATTTAGGTGAAGGCGTTTATTTACCTCAACTACCAGGAATAAACGTCATGATTCCAACGGATTATATAATAGATCCAGAGAACCATAGTGAAAACATCCAGATGCGGTTACCTGATGGCAAAAATATTACAGTTCCTATAGCGATATTGTCTACTCTATTTTGTGGCTTTGGATATTCCCATGAAAATCAAGTACCAGGACTTTATGCTGACTTCAACAATCATTCAGGCCAAGTTTCCCCGATGTCCTCCATGATTGTTGAACCGTATACAATCTTAGCAAGTAATAGTGCTATAGATCTTGGCGAACTTCATCATCAACTAGTTACTAATGATCAGATTGACAATGTTTCGATTGTTCATTCTCATACCCATGACATCCACGGCCAATGGAGAGCAAGACATCTTCTCAATCCAGTAGCTACTGCTGGTGTCCAGATTGAAGGAACAGGAGCGATATTAACTACTCCCACTGACCCAGATGGTAAACAGACAGTTCCTGAGGCAGTCATAGACATGACCGGATATACAGTAAGAATATTAGATAGTAGTGGAATTCCAGTTGGACAACTTCAACAGGATGTTGAATTCGTAAAGGTAATGAATGATCCGAGTGCAAATGAGACAGTCACTTGTACTATTAATGGAGGTGGAGTAGAAATTACCGACCATACATTATTAAGCCAAGAAACGACTGGTAGATTCTGGGCAATCAATCTAAACTTAGAGGATTCTCAGGGTAACAAGCTTAAGTTGCCAATTTCTAGGTTATTATTAGGCTTACATAAAATAATTGGTAAAACAAACCAGGTGAACGTCATGTTTAACACAGATATTGATATCATCATTGCCCAATATGCAACGCAAGAAACTACTTTTATGTTTGCTACAAGGCTTCAAACCCAAGATACTGTTCCATTCAAGGACTCGGTCTGTATAGGAAGTTGCCAAATAAATGATACCGTCGTTATGGATATTATAGCCATTCCAACTGCATCATTAAATCATACGGTAGCTACTACTCGAATGACGTTTGATCAATACTTACAGTCAGCTGAAAAGTAGAAAATTTATCCCTTTTTGCTTTTTCTGGCAAATTTTTTGCCTACTTTAGACCCAAATTTCCTTTGTTTAAACACGCTGTCTCTAACGTGGCCGTAGGCTTTACTAAAATCCCGTCTGTCTTTTCGTTTTGGTTTTCTGGCCACAGCTTCTTCAAAATTTTTCTTTCCCTCCTCAGTTGTTAGTGGGTCTGTTTTAGCATAGTCAACTATTATTGACCTATCATCAGCTATCTTTTTGTTGTGCATTGTCTCTTTAGCTTTTATAGCATCATCTAGATCAGTAAATTCTACATAACCCATCCCTCTGCTCTTACCCCATCTGCTGATAATTATCCTGGCATCTACCAATCTGCCAAATTCCACAAAAAGACGCAACAACTGTCCTTCAGTAAAGTTATAAGGCAGACCACTAACAAATAATCTTTTATTGACTTGGCTCATTGATGTCATAAAACTCTACCTGGCCGTCTTTATTGGTAAATCTAAAAGCCAAATCAGCTGTATCGTCACTAGGAATTTCAAAAACAATAGCCGTGTTTACCCAGGTTTCGTGATCCATGGTTATTTTTGATAATTCAAATAATTTTTTGGCCTCTGTGTATCCATCACTGTAGTATGTATCTTCAACAAGCGATGTATTGGCATCTTTATTAATCAAAACAAATTGAGGCGATGGATAGTCACCTATTTGATTAAAAGTCGAAGGCATACCTTTGTTGTCTCTACTACCTTTAACCGCAATCTCTCCTAACACTAACTTATTACCCTCAGATGGAGTTCTTTCACCGGCTGTGTCAATAACCTTAATACTTTTAGCCTTAAACATGGCCATACCCAATCCATCGGGTTCGTATGTCTTAAAATCAACACTAAACTCCTGGTTTAAGGGCATTTCCTTACTAATTTTAATTTCCTCATTGGCCTGTTCGTCGACTACCTCAAAAAACATATCGTTACTGTCATCTTCAAAACCAAATTCATCAGTTTTCTTTTTACAGCTTACCAAACTAAATATACAAAATACTAGCAAAATATACTTAGCATATTCTCTTTTCATAGCCGATTATTGCATACTTTGTCAATTTTCACCAGTCTCTTTATACTATATAGATGATTGTAAAAACTTTTGTTTTAGGCCAACTCCAAACTAACTGCTATTTGATAGAGGAAAACCGTCATTGTTTACTATTAGATCCTGCCGACGATTCCCAATTTTTGGCCGACTATATCAATGACCAGCATCTATCTTTGGACACTATAATTTTAACCCATGGTCACTTCGATCATTGCTTAGCTGTCTCTGATCTAAAATTAATTTACGCTGCACCTGTAGCGGCTAGCTCAAAAGACAATTTTTTAGTACAAAAAATCAGTCAATCAGCTAACTATTGGCAAAAATCTAATCAACAAATTACATCATTTATCCCAGACATTGACCTGTCAAAAATCAAAACCCTCTCTTTTTCTGATCACACTATCTCTATCATTTCTACTCCCGGACATACCCCAGGCTCGTTGTCTTTGTACTTTAATGATTTGAATATACTTTTTTCCGGAGACACCCTGTTTTCAGATGGTTTTGGTCGGACTGACCTGTCATATTCGCAACCTACCAAAATGAGTCAAAGTATAAAAAAACTTAATTCTTTACCAAAAAATACCCTAGTTTATCCGGGGCATGGCCACAGTTTTCTACTAGCCGATCTTCTTTAGTGCTTCGGCAGTTTCTTCAAAGTTGGCAATAGTATCCTCCTTGAGGCTATCCAGCATCTCAATTACTAGTTCATTTATAAACTCCGAGATTTTTTGAGCTTGTTCGTTTGTAAGCCCTAGTTCTTGTTGTAGTTGCTTTAAACTTTTCATAAATACTCACCTATGTTAGCATATGTTAATTAATTATTAAAAAATCCCATGCAACCATATTTTGGCAATATCGAAGAAGATACCGTAAACAATTCCAATTTCAGAAAAGTCCTTTACACTGGCACCTACATGCAGCTAGTTGTCATGTCTCTTAAACCAGGAGAAGAAATAGGTGCCGAAGTTCACCCCAGTGTTGATCAATTTTTTAGGATAGAGCAGGGGAGCGCTAATTTTGTTGTAGAAGGTCAAGTTACCACTGTATCGGCCAACCAGGTTTATATTGTTCCTGCCGGGGCCAATCACAATGTGGTTAACGTTGGAGATACTGATCTAAAACTTTATACTATTTATTCTCCCCCAAACCATCCGGAAGGTACTGTCCACCCAACCAAAGCCGACGCTGATACTGCTGAAGCTTCAGAACATCATCAATAATGGATAGTTCAAATGAACAACAACCCAATAGGTGTATAAACTGCATTCTCTGTTTTCGTGGACTGAACAACAGTGGGTCAGCTGTGGCCGGCTTGTGCCTCTCAGATGACGGCACTCGCACGATTTACATTAATAGTCAGACAACTGTGCCAGAAAACTGTTTCAGGTTTGTAGACATCAGACAGCATAGACGTATTATCTATTTATCTAGATTTAAATAATTGCAAATCCCATAGGTCTTGTTTTAGACTTACCCAGGTGGCGGATATAAAATTAATTTCAGGAAGATCTCACCCAGTCCTGGCCCACAAAATCAGCCGTCTAACAAAAATACCCTTAACACCCGTAGATATTCACGATTTTGCTAATGGAGAAATTTACGCCCGCATTTTAACTAAGGTTAGGGGAGATGATATTTATCTGATCCAGTCAATTTGCCAACCTGTCAACCAAAATTTACTAGAAACCCTTATTTTGTTAGACGCTCTTAAGCGTGCTTCTGTCGGCAGGATCAATCTTATTTGTCCATTTTTGGCTTATAGCCGTCAGGACAAAAAATCCAGATCCAGAGAGCCTATTACCGCCAAACTGATTGCTGACCTTCTAACCCAAGCCGGAGCTCATCGTCTACTTAGTATCGATTTTCATGCCGATCAGGTCCAGGGCTACTACAATATCCCCGTCGATCATTTTGTTGCCTATCCTCTGTTTGCCAAATATATTATTAGCAACAATCTAAAAAATGTTGTCATCGTTTCGCCGGATATTGGTGGGGCCAAAAGGGCCAATAAATTAGCTGACTTAATGGGTTTCAAAATCGCCATTATCGACAAAATCAGGCGGGCTCATAGCCAAGCCGAAGTCCTTCACATCGTTGGTGATGTTAAAAACAAAGTAGCCATTATTATCGATGACATCATTGATACCGGTAGCTCTATGGTCCCTGCCATCAAGGCCATTAAGGATAATGGCGCCAAAAAAGTAATAGTCTGTGCTACCCATGCCGTCTTTTCAAAAAAAGCCAAAGAGTTACTACAAAATAGTCTTGCTGACAAAGTATTAATTACTGACACCATTCCTGTCAGAGGTCTAAAAAAATATCCAAAAATAGAAAAAGTTTCCCTGGCCCCACTATTGGCCAAAACTATTCTGAGGATGCACCAAGACCAATCACTTGGAGAACTTTTTACTTGGGAAGACAAACGAACTATCCTATGATCTTTTGCTTCTGGCCCGATCAAGTTTACTCAGATATTTTTTTCTCAATCTGATATTACTGACAGTCACATCTATTAATTCATCATCTTCTATAAAATCCAGACATTCCTCAATACTGTATTTGACCGCCGGAGTCAAAATAATCCCTTCGTCATTATGAGCTGATCTAAAGTTTGTTAACTGTTTGCCTTTACAGACATTAACCTCCAGGTCTTCCTCAATTGGTCTTGATCCGACAATTTGTCCCTCATATATATCTTCTCCTGGGCCTACAAACAATATTCCCCGTTTTTGAGCCAAATCCAAACCATATGACAATGCTTTACCACTTTCCCAAGCAATCAATACTCCATTTCTCTTTCTGTTAATGGCATTATTATCTTTTGGTTCATGTCCGGTAAACCAATAATTTAGTATTACCGATCCTTTTGTTTGACCCATCAAAATACTTCTTAATCCCAAACTATTTTGCTCGCTTATCTTATAAACCATTTTTAGGTTACCGTTGCCATCTGGATTCATATCCAGAAGTTGCCCTTTCCTTTTTCCTAATTCGGCACTAATTACACCCATGAATTCTTCGGGTATGGTTACTGTTAGCTCTTCCATCGGTTCATAAGTTTTGCCGTCGATTATTTTGTAGACCACTTCAGGTTTACCTACCTCCATGGCGTAGCCTTCCCTTCTCAGTCTTTCTATTAATATCGCCAGATGCAGCTCACCTCTGCCCGATACAATTATTTTCGTACTATCCTGTAAATCATCCTCAACTCTTAATCCCAGATCTGTTTCTGCTTCAATAAATAACCTGTCTCTTAGTTGTCTGCTAGTTAGGTATTTAGCTTCTCTTGCTGCCAAGTTAGATGTGTTTGGTCCAAAGCTAGCTTTAATAGTTGGTTCAGTTACCGATATCGATGGCATCGCTATGTCGATAGAGGTATCGGCAATTGTTTGACCGATCACAATCTTATTACTACCAGACAGATATACAATTTCACCGCTTATTGCCTTATCAACTTCAACCTTATCTACTCCTTCGTTGACATACATCTTCTCCACTACAAAGGATCCGGTTACTCCTTTTTTAATATCAATAATATTTACTTTTTTACCCCTAATCATCGTTCCTGTACTGATCCTACCTAGTGCTAATTTTCCCAGGTAATCGTTTCTTTCAAAAGAAGACACCGGCATCACCATGGCATCATCAGTATTTTTAGTTGAGCTGGGGCAGTTGTTGTAGATGATTTCCAGTAAACTTGACACATCGGCTTTTTGATCAAGTTTGGTCGGCATCGTCAAAAAGGTTTTTCCTTGTCTACCGATGGCATAGACCACCGGAAAATCAAGACTATTTTCGTCACTTGCCAAAGACAAAAACAAATTATCAATTTCTCGTATTACCCTCTTTACATTGGCCTCTTTCTTATCAATTTTGTTAATTACCACAATCATCTTTAATCCAAACTCCAGTGCTTTTTTAAGTACAAATCTAGTTTGCGGCATTACTCCTTCGGCTGCATCCACAATTAAAAGTGCCGAATCAGCCATATTAAGTACTCTTTCCACTTCACCGCCAAAGTCGGCGTGTCCCGGGGTGTTGATAATATTTATTTTGGCATCCTTGTACAAAATTGAAGCATTTTTAGACATTATAGTAATACCTTTTTCCCGTTCCAGATCGTTACTGTCCAATATCCTATCCTGGCCCATTTCAGCCTGGTTATCTCTAAACACTTTTGTTTGCTTGAGCATGGCATCTACCAGTGTTGTCTTGCCATGGTCTACATGGGCTATAACTGCGATATTGATAATATTAGCCGGTTGCCACATTCCGATATTTTACACCTAAAATTCCAAAAATGTTGAAATAGACCTGTAACTGTTAACTATAGTCAAACTACATTACTATTAATTATCTTATAAAACTTGATATTTATAAAAATGGATGTACAATCATTTTAGACATTTTTTATATATCAATTTAATCTAGATGATCTTAAAACCAAAGAATATTCAAAAAACGTTTACCTTAATATCTTTTTTTTCACTACTATTTAATAACTTTTTTCCCATATTATTTCTAACTCAGCCAAGTTTTGCCCAGGAATTAGAAGTTACTCCCAGCCCAACTCCCGTTCCCACAGAAATTGTTACCCAAGATCCGACCCCTACTCCCGATCAAAGTCCCACTCCGTCAGATATCCCCAGTCAAACACCATCTGATACACCAACGGATACACCCATAGATACACCCACAGATACCTCAACACCCACCCCAACCCCTACCGACGATACTACTCCCACATCGACCGACCAACCAACCCCAACCGATACACTTTCACCCACTCTCGAATCTTATTAGTAGATAACCCAACCTCCCCCGGAGAAACAAAAAAATCCATCCCAAAAAGTCAAGGGAAACAAAACTCATCGGGA
>CAYWRN010000016.1:8042-14583 GCA_964461095.1 uncultured Gammaproteobacteria bacterium | reverse complement strand
CCCCAACCTCCACCGAAGAACTAAAAAAATCTGATCTTAAATCAGATGATAAGGTACTTGGAAGTTCAACTTCTGGTTCTACTTTAACCTTCCCTGACGACTGTAACTATAACTGTAGCACTAATGATTTAACAATATATAGCGCCCAATTAGTTAAAGACACCAATGGTCAGCCACTAAACTGTATCCTGGGTGATACTACTAATGCACATATAAAAATTAGCTATAACAATCACTCGAACACACGATATGCTTTATATTTAACTGGTGATATATACCAAAATGATCAATTTGTCCAATCCATACAAGCAAATGATACATGTTTAGACACCCTGAACACAGGCATTGGCGAAAAAATATTTAATACTAATTTTACTTTTATATGTGGTCAAACAATCGCTATTAAAAATATTCACATATCCTGGGATTCCAATACAAATAACTGTTCAAGCTTTTTTATAAATAAAAAATGTAATCCTCCGGGTCAGTCATACTGTAACGATGGTCTTGATTATATTGTTACCACACCTCTAATTGCAGATTTTTCAGCCACATCTGTTTGTTTGGGAAATCAAACTCAGTTTACTGATCAAACGACTGGAGGTGTTCAACCATATTCCTATCAGTGGAATTTTGGCCTAGGTAATTCCACGCCAGATTCTACTAATTCTAATCCCACCTACATATACACCCAAGCTGGCATATATAACGTTAATTTATTAGTTGGTGACTCATCTAGCCAAAGCAGTAATAGTCAAAAATCTGTAACAGTATTTCCCAAACCTAGCGTAGATTTTTCTTTTCTAGTCGATAAGTCATGTACCGATGGTGGCCGAATCACAAACTTCTCTACTGATACCACTGGTCAACTTATATGGACATTTGGAGACGGTACAACTTCAGTAGTTACGAATCCGTCACATTTATATAAACCAGGAACATATCATGCTAGTTTATCCGTTATAGATGACAATGGCTGCCAAAATGTTGTATCTAAAGATGTGTTTATTCCGGCCTGTACAGGCACTCTGGTAGTTGAAAAGAAGATTATCAATGATAATGGTGCTACGGCTACTTATTCCGATTTTTCCTTTATTATAAATGGTGGCACAGATGTAGCCTTTGATCCTAATACTGGCCAAAATACTTTTGAGCTACCTGCAGGGAAGTACACTGTATCCGAAAATCCTGTTTCTACTTACCAAACTACTTATTCTACCGATTGTCAGCCTGCTACCATTGTAGCTGGATCTCCTACTACCTGCACCATTACAAATAACGATATTGCTCCAACCCTAAAATTAATAAAAATTGTCAACACTGATTATGGTAGTACAGCCGTTGCCTCTGATTTTGTATTATCAGCTTCAGATGGCCAAGTAGTTGTTTTAAGTGGTACAGGTCCCGAAGTCGGTCCAAATATAGTTGAGGCAAACACTTTATATACTCTATCCGAATCCGGCCCCGATGGCTATACTCCCTCTAGCTGGACCTGTGTTGGTGGTGGGGTACAAACAGATAATACAATTACTTTAGGTCTTTCTGAATCAGCTGTCTGCACTATTACCAATACTGCTTTACCTGGAAATTTAATTGTTAAAAAAGTAATCAAAAATATATATGGAGATACAGCTCCTCCAACTGATTTTTCTTTCAAAGTCGGCAACGAATCTGCTCGACAATTTGAAGCAGATGGCCAAAACGATATACCTGTTGATGCCGGTTTCTACACTGTGACAGAAGTACCAGTATATGGTTATATTTCAACCGACGATGGTAATTGCCAAAACATATATATATCAAATGGCCAAACCCAAACTTGCACCATTACCAATACTGCTATCCAACCTCAGCTGACTGTCACCAAAGAAGTTGTTAATAGTCCTTTTGGCGATAAACAAATTTCAAACTTTCCACTTTTCGTTAGTCAGGTTGGTGGATCACCAGTTAGTGTTACTAGTGGTTTTTCCAATGGTTTTAACGCCGGATCATATCAGGTGTACGAAATTAACCAGCCAGGTTATGTGGCTAGCTTTTCAGGCGACTGTGATTCCTCCGGTAATGTTACCCTAAACGTAGGTGACACCAATACCTGTACCATTACCAATACCAGCCAATACGGTCAAATCATTATCAAAAAACAAACTATACCAGAATCTGATCCAGCCACTTTTGGATTTACTGGAGATGTTGTTGGCAATATAGGAAACGGCCAAACCATAGTTTCAACTGTGTTACCCGGCACATATTCAGTTGGTGAATCAGTCCCCTCTGGCTGGCTATTAACCAACATTGATTGTAGTGATGATGATAGTGGTCTAAGTTCCGTCGCCAAAGATACTGCATCTATCAATATATCTTCTGGCGAATCTGTCACTTGTGTTTTTATCAATACTAAATTAGGTTCTATTTCTGGCTACAAATATGAAGATACAAGGGAAGATGGAGTAAAAAAGGGTATACCAAATTGGATAATATCTCTTGGTACTGGATTAACCACGGTTACTAACAGTGATGGATTTTATATCTTCGATAACTTACTTCCGGCTACATATACGGTTAGAGAACAACCTCAGATTGGTTGGACACAAACTTCCTTAAACCCGGAAGATGTGGTTTTAGAAGCTGGTGAAAATGTTGAAAATGTAAATTTTTGGAATTTCAAGCATTTTGATGTTGTCGCCTGTAAACAAACATCAGAAGGGTATCCAGTCGAAGACTGGAAAATATCTCTGGACAAACAGGAAGAATATACCAATTCTGTTGGTTGTGTCACCTATACCATTACCTCTCCTGGTCAATATCTTTTATCTGAGGAAAATAGACTAGGTTGGACACCTCAGTCTCCTGTATTATATTCGTTTACAGCGACATCTGGAGCTGAATATAAGCCGTTTATATTTACTAACTTCCAAAATTCCTATGTAGAGGTTACCAAATTTAACGATTTAAACGGTAATGGAAAATATGATAAGGAGGACGAACCTACCTTGCCAGACTGGAAGATAACACTATCTGAAACAAGTAAATTTACTGATCAAGATGGTAAAGTAGTTTTCGATATTACCTCACCTGGTGTCTATCAACTGTCAGAAGACCAAAAACCAAATTGGTCTCAGACAGCTATATATTGTATAAAAGATGGTCAGCCAGAAGAACCCTCGCCGACTCCAGCTGACACATTATTTGATATCTTAACTAACCTTTTGATCAAACCAGTTGAAGCTCAAGAAGCTGTTATAGATCAAAACACCCTGCCCATAGACATTACATCAGGTCAAAATTATCAGTGCTTTATTGGTAATAAGAGGTTAGTACCTAAAGCTTATATTTCCAAAACCAACAATGCTTTGGGTAACCTTAGTCCTGGTGGTCAGGTTACTTATACTATTAAGGTAAGAATACTTGATGCAGATATTGCCGATCTTAAAATCACTGACTTGCTATCTAACGGATTTATATACCGGCCAGGTAGTTACTATATCGTCAAAAATGGCAGTCAAGATATTACTTCTCTTGTTCCCGAGGCTGAATATCACTCACCCGGAGTCTGGTCTATTGGAAACTTATTAGCAGGGGACTATATTGAGTTAAGTTATATTGCCGATATTGATTCAAATCAGGCAACCGGTAAATATACCGATTTGGCTTGGGCTATGGGTAAAGTAGTCGATAGTGATGATACTATAGTTGCCTTGGCAGATCCTCAAGGACAGATTAGTGATAATTTTGTTGGTACTGTTGTCCCCATCCTAAAACCTCTATCTCCATCATCCAGTGTTGATGTTGAGAATGAAGTTATTAGGCAGACTGAAGGTCAGGTTCTGGGTGCTACCACCTTACCAGCTACTGGTGCTTCTTTGATTTGGATATTATTCTCTGTAATTTCCTTTATGGTTGGATTATTTTTTATCAAAAAATCAAGCTCTATGGCTAAAACACTGTCTGTACTATTTTTTATTATCCTTTCTCTGTCATTCATTCGGCCCGCTCGTGCCATGTCAAATCTATCTGTCCGTCTTCAGGAACCCAAATCACAGGTCAACACCAGCGATGTCAAATTAACCTTTGTCGCTCTTGATATATTAGGCCGATCAATTACCGTTGATTGTCTTAAAAAATCACCAACAGATGCTACTTTTCAAAAATTTGGTGACAGCATCACTATTATCCCTGGTGGCAACTCTGGCCAGTGTAATTTATCTCCAATCTTAACCACTTCCGGTTCATACCAATTCATGACCACTGTTAGTGTTGGCTCAGAGTCATCCAGTAGTCAGGTTGTCAGTCTTGACTACATTACTTCATCTCCCGGTACTCCCGTTGATTACAGAAAAGAAGAACCAAATGATTGTGACTACAAGATTCATTTCAAGACAGCTGATGATAGCGGCAAAACTACCAGGGTAGAAGTTTATCGGTCTCCCTTAACTTCATTTATAGCCGATGCCGGTTCTTTAGTTAGCTCTATTACCATCGGCTCCAATCAGGAGTATGACTTAACCAACAGTGTTCCCGATTGCTCCAAGACTTATTACTATGCCCTAAGGGCCTTTGATAGTGCCGGCAATGGTTCCAATATAGTTGGTGATCATTTTGAAAAAATTGTTTACACCGAATCTCAAACTGATACTGCTCAGGAAAATCTTCCGGGAGCATTGGCTGTTGAGGGTGTAACCTTAGCCCAAGCTGGCGAATCTGGTAACCCTGATCAAACTAGCCAAACTGGCCAAGCTAACCAAGACAGTCACACCCAAACTTATGACCAAGGCCAGGTTTTGGGTAGCCAAACACTTCTATCATTTGTCAGTAAACACAAAAACATGGCAATATTTATTGTGGCCCTTGCCATAGTTGCCATTACTTATGTCTACTTTGCCAAAAAGAAAAAAAGATAGATACTATATATATAGATATTGTGGTATTTTCCTCCTGTTTATTTCCATGGTAGTCGTTTTATACACAGGTAAACCCATTATCGAGTCAGAATATAGGTATCATACTAAAACTTTTGCTTCAGCCAATCTCACTCCGGTTGATCCTCAATTTTCTATAGTCATCCCCAAAATCGGTGCCAATGCTAAAGTTATCAAAGACACCGACCCTTCAAATCCATTAATTTATCAAAAAGCTTTGTCACAAGGCGTTGCCCACGCTTTGGGTTCTGCTACTCCTGACCAACTCGGTAACACCTTTATCTTTGCTCATTCGGCTCAAAACTGGTATCAGGCCAACCGTTACAATGCTGTTTTCTATCTTCTTAATAAACTGGTACAAGGGGATATTATTCAGCTTTATTACCAAGATAAGCAATACCAATATCAGGTTATTGAATCCAAAATTGTCTCATCAAATCAGGTAGAGTTAATGTCTTCCAATACACCTGATAAAAGATTAACCCTAATGACTTGTTGGCCGCCAGCCACCACTTTAAAAAGACTAGTTATCACAGCCCAAATCAAATCCGATTAGACTTTCTATTACTTATACCCTTTTGCCTGAAGATTAAACGATTTGTTATAGTACCCGTTGAGCTTTACCAGCTCTTCGTGGCTGCCAATTTCAACTATCTCTCCTTTATTAAGCACAATTATTCTTTTAGCGTTTCTAACTGTAGAAAACCGATGGGATACGATGATTAAAGTTTTACCGGATACTTGTTTATAGAGCCTGTTAAAGATTTTTGCTTCTGAAATAGCATCAATAGACGAAGTTGGTTCGTCCAGTACCATTATATCTTTGTTGCTATAGAACAATCTGGCTATGGCAATTTTTTGCCATTGACCCCAAGAAGGTTCCGCTCCGCCGTATCTTTGGCTCATCATGGTGTCTAGTCCGTTTTTATAATTCCCTACAAATTCCCAAGCATCGCTTCTTTTTAGACTAGTTATTATTCTTTTTTTATTAATCTTGTTGCCGATTGCCACATTTTCTTTCAGATCTAAATTTTCATAGGTATTAAACTCCTGTGTTAAAAGTGACAGTTTGTCATACCAGCTATTGATATCAAGTTTCTTAAGATCAACTCCATCTATAAGTATCTGACCCTTATTTGGGTCATAAAACCGGCAAAGTAACTTAATTAATGTGCTTTTTCCGGCACCGTTATGGCCGACAATAGCTATCTCCTCACCTTTTTCAATTACTAAGTTTAAGTTTTTAAACACATACTTTGTAGACCCAGGGTATTTAAACCATACCTTAACAAATTCAATTTTTGGTAACTTATTAACCTTCTTGATTTTTCCCGGCTTTATTATATTAGGTAGTTCAACTAGTGTTTTAAAGTTATCGATATATAAACTTTGCTCGCCGATACTGACAAATGTATTTAAGACATTGGCAAAATAATCACCTGTTGACCGGATAATATTAAAATAAAAGGTAAACATACCCACAGACAAAAGTCCCAATCTAATATCCTTAATTACCAAAAGCATACAGCCGCCACCAACAAGTATAGAAAATATATTTGTCAAAACTCTGGGCAAAAAGTTATCTAATCGATTTTTTGTTCTGTCATTAGCATAGTCAGTTTGTG
>CAYWRN010000016.1:5965-7942 GCA_964461095.1 uncultured Gammaproteobacteria bacterium | reverse complement strand
CCGGGTCGCATTCTGTCGTTGTGGAAGTTAAAAGTTTTCCATGATGTTTTTTGTAATTTTTTATCTACTAATATTCCGGGGATCTCTCCAACAAAAAGAATTACCGCCATGTACCAGTATCTGGGGATCAAAATTACTACTACTGTTAGTAAACTAACCATTCTATCAGCCATGTAGAGTATGTTGCTAACCATTTGTCTGACTCTCCACCTGTATTCTTCATCTACCTTAGACTTTAAGGATATTACTTGTTCATCTTCATACTGTTGATAGTCAAACTGACTTATCTTGCTAATATAATAGACAGCCAGTTTGGTATTAGTTTTTAGTTCAAATATCCGATCAACCAGGTTATAAACCTCTCCGAGAGTTATTCTGACCAATCTGGTTATCAAAAAAAATCCAAACAATTTCAACCAATCCGACGAACCGCTAGTCATTTGGCCAATTAGTCCATCTATCAATCCGGATAAAAATCTTTGTTCAATAAAAGGGGTTATCGACCAAAAAATCTGTAAGGTTAACAGTATCCAGGCAATGTTTTTGTTTAACCCAAATACTAGTTTAATTACCCACCACATTATCTGAAGAGTCTTTTTGGTTTGATTTTGGAGTTTTTTTACCTGGCGCATATATATAGCCCTATGGCTACTGCTGTAGCCAAATTCAAACTATCAACACTATTACTTTGCCTTATCTTTACTGCCTGGCCAATATCTAGATAGCTGTCATCAAGTCCGGCTGATTCGTTGCCAAAAATCAGGCTTAGTGGCTTTTTAAATGCCACATCATCAATATATTTATTAGCCTGTGTCATAAACGGATATAAGTTGTTATCAAACATGTTTCGATATTCGTCTATATTATCAAAATATTGGAAATTAACCTGGAAAACGGCTCCCATCGATGCTCTAACTACTTTTGGCAAGAAAATGTCTACTCCTGGTCGGATAATCGCCAGGTTTTTAAATCCAAATGCCAGTATGGTTCTAATTATAGATCCCATATTACCGGCATCCCTTGGGTCAACTAATATCAGATGGTTGTGTTGATTTTCTAGTTTTGTCTTATATTTTTCAAACATCGTGACCACATAGGCGTTTTTACTTGCTGATAATTTTTCTACTAGTTTTGAGTTCTCTATTAATTCAATATTTAAATTGATGCATTTTTCCTTAATCTCCGCAAATCCTTTATTTTTAAAAGCCTTTGGGTCATAACAAACTTGCCTAATTTGTTTGGGCTGGTATTTAAACAACTCCAGGCTTGGATATACTCCAAACGCATACGACCAATTATCCTTTCTTGTATATTTCTTCATATTATATTTTACCCTTTCCTGTTGTGTTATTATAGATATAATACTTACAAATTATATTAGGATATGTCACTTAATTACATTAAGAAAGAGGATCTTCCCAAATTTATAAAAACCAAAAAAACCTATACTCTGATTGTACTTTTATCAATGGCTCTAGTTTTTCTAGTAATGGTTCTCTTTATATTCCCTCAATTGCTTGATCTGTATAACGATCTTAACCAGCCTGTTCCAGATATTACCAAAAAAAGTATGTCAGGAAGCTGGATAGTTATTTCATGTATTATTTTTATCGCTATTAGACAATATCAATCAACTAACTACGAAGACAATATTAACAAACTCTATGCTAGTAAAAAAGATAATGAGCTGATTAATGTCCGAAAAGAACTATTTACCAAACAAGAGATATTAATAGTCTTGGTAATGGCATCTCTTGTCACCCTAATCACACTCTCTCTGATCCTGCCTATCTACAATCTAACTTCTTCTTTTTAGATCCTTCGATTTCTCTTAGGAGGTGCTATCCAGTTTTGCCAGGCAGTCACTATCAAAACTGCTATACACGAACATACAACCGTAATTAACAAAAACAATAACGACAATGTTTATGATCTCTTACCAAAAATGTCCGGCATTGTAGGAATTTCACTAGAATC
>CAYWRN010000016.1:3999-5935 GCA_964461095.1 uncultured Gammaproteobacteria bacterium | reverse complement strand
AGCAATTCTTCTTGGCTCTTTACCAAATATATGGCTATATCCAACATCTACAGCATTACCATCAATCCACATAAACCTACCACTTTGTTTGACATTGACAACTGGATCACCTGTCCAACCTATCCGTATTGATACATGTCTGATGCATTCCGGTAACCTTACTACAATTTGATCTCCAGCACCATTGTTAAATGGTGGCTTACAATCGCTTCTTCTGACTTCGGTCCATCTTCCATATATACTAGTTGGTCTTCCTTTATAGATCTCTCTTACTATATACAAAGGCATATAAATATTATACAACTATTGTATTTCTACATTACCTAGAATTTTTTTAATATTACAAAGTGGTGATGCGAAAAATACGCTAGGGGAGTAAAAGGTACAATATTCTCAACTAAGTTAAACATTGGCGATAAATAATTGGCCAAATTCTGTAATCTGCCAGGAAAAATTTCTGGCAAGAAATCTGTTTTTGTATAAAAAATAGGTTTACTAAAAGACGAAAATAAATCAATAAGTTCTTTTTTTGTATACAAAACTTCGTGGCTTCTGATTAAGTGTTCAGTTATAGAATATTTGTTTGGAGTTCTAGCTACTATTACCATCCCACCCGGTTTTAATACCCTGTCAATATCTCTGATAACATCGTCTGAAATATTATTAGGAATATGCTCCACCACAGCGTGCAAAAATACATAGTCAAAATATTTATCCTCAAATGGTATATGTACACCATCATAAAAACTAAAATCTAAATTAGGGCAATTTTTTTCAATATTACTCCACAATTTCCGCTGTTCTGTTTTGCCTTTTTCTTTAAACACATACTGTATTTCTTCTCCCTTATCATATATATCTATGGCTTTTACTTCCACCTTGCTGGCTTTAGATAGTATATAACTAGTAAACCCTGATCCACAGCCAACATCCAACAATTTTTTCTTTGGATTAATTTTGGCAACTGAATTAAATTTATTTATAATTTTATAAAACCCATCTACATAAGGCTTGGCATGAAACAAAAAATCCTCGGCCCTGTACCCACTCTCATTAAGTATTATCAAAAATTCGTTATGATATTTTCTAAATTTTCTTCCATTCATATATTTATATTCTCATATCAAACTATCTAATTCTTTATATAAAGATGTTTACAAACTAGTAAAATACTAATATAGATGAAAAGATATCGACTGATTATCAAAATTTTCTATATTTTGGCAATAGTCTTTATATTAATATTTGGCCTATATCACCTTAGTAAATCCCGTACTTTTCAATTTTTTGGTGGTCTAACCAATCGAATAAAGACCTCTCAAAAAGTAGTTGCTTTGACCTTTGATGACGCCCCAAGTACAAAAACTCTGGAAGTCTTAGAAATTCTAAAGCAAACAAATGTCAAAGCTACCTTTTATGTCATTGGTAGCCAAGTTGACCAATATCCTGATACAGCCAAGGCTATTGTTGATGCCGGCATGGAGCTGGGCAATCATTCATATAGCCACCACCGACTAATATTAAAGTCTTTATCATTTATTAAATCGGAAATTACTAAAACCAATGACTTGATTAGAAGTATAGGCTATACAGGCGATATCACTTTCCGCCCTCCCAATGGAAAAAAATTGTTTATCTTGCCTTGGTATCTAAATAAACAAAATATAAAAACAGTGATGTGGGATATAGAGCCCGATACTTATTTTTCTGATGATACTGATGCTATTGTCAAATATACCTTAGACCACGTTCAACCCGGCTCTATTATCTTGCTTCATCCTTTTTGTGAGATTAATTGTCTTGCCGATCGTCAAGCCCTACCTCTAATTATCGATAGTTTACAGAAGAGTGGCTATACCTTCGTTACAGTAAGTGATTTGCTGGAAAATTAATTAGTTTTGTGACCCCACGGGGAATCGAACCCCGGTTATTAGGA
>CAYWRN010000016.1:0-3989 GCA_964461095.1 uncultured Gammaproteobacteria bacterium | reverse complement strand
TGTCCTAACCGCTAGACGATAGGGCCAAATGTTAAAACAGTCAATTTTACCAAAAATTAAGCTACAATTACTAATAAATGTTTAAATTTGCCAAATCGGCCGTCGTCAACTACATATTAGTTTTGATTCTTACCTTAGCCACTTTTCTTCGTTTTTATCATTTTTCCGATCGCTTTGTCTTTAATCAGGATCAGGCTCGTGACGCTACTATAGCTTTGTATGCCTTAAGACAGCACAAACTTCCTTTCGTGGGTACGCCTTCATCATCAGGACCTTTTAATTTTGGTGCCTTATATTACTGGTTTGTTATTTTAATTTCTTATATTTTCCCCTCTATCAAAGGTCCTTGGTTTGGGTATTGTCTAATATATACCAGTATGGTTTTTGTTTTTTACCATATTGGCAAAAATATCATTGGTAGAAAACTAGGATTACTAATGGCTTTAGTTACGGCTGTTTCACCTCTTTTGGTTAGTAATAGCTTAGATATGCTCAACACCAGTGCTGTTTTTATTGCAGTCTCTTTAAATTTCTTGGTTTTATCTAAGCTTTTAAAAAAAGTCTCTTTTAAAAATTTATTTTGGTTTGGATTTACTGTTGGTTTGGCCAATAATTTTCATTTCCAATCTCTTGGCTTTGGATCCATATTAATTGCTTATCTGATAGTTTTTTATAAAAACTCAACTAAAACTTTAGTAAGTCTATTGTCTATGGGCCTTGGATACTTAGTCTCTTTTCTACCCAATTTATATTTTGACATCACTCACAGCTATGTCTGGCTTAATAGTATATATTCTTATTTTTTTCAAGGCGGCACCGATAAATTCTACTATCCGGTCAGATGGCTTACTGACATAAGGGATTTTTGGCCTCAACTATGGGGTCAAATCATAACTGGTTTACCTAGTCTAGGCTACATTTTTATCTTTATTTTTTTAGTAACTTTTAAAAAGATTCTCAAAACACCATTACTACATAAATTTAATCTGATATTATTAATATCTCTGGCCATTCAAGTAATTTTGATGCGTTATTATAAAGGAGTCAGGTCGCCAGAGTATTTGGTAACTTTTTATGCCTATTTTGTTGTCTTTACCGGTAGTTGCCTTTATCTAATTGGCAGGGGAGTATTCCAAAAAACTATTATTATTAGCCTGTTTTTTATTATTTGTCTATATAGCTGTCTATTACAGCTTCAAAAAAAATCTCAAGCTCATGAAGTGTTTGATCTATACAGCCAACTTGGTCCAGAACCCTATAGGTTTTATACCAGTAAAGGCCCTTCTCAAATTAACTATCCTCTCTATTATCTTCAATATAGAAATCATCCAACTTCTAATGGTGACTTTAGAAAAATTGCCACCTGCCAATCATCAGATCAATATCAGTGCCCCGACAACTTGGTCATAGCCTCAAGTCAGCATTATCAAATCTATGACTTAGACCAAGTTGACCCGGGTTTGCATCAGCAATATTTTGAATATACTCCCGATTTTATTTATAATATTCTGTATATCAACTATCCCAATGCCAAAAATTGACAGAAATTATCTAAAAATTGCTCTACTGACCACCCTATCTGTATTCATATTCTGGTCTCTATTCTATTTTAAAATACCCCAGCTTTTAGGTTTCCCGGATTCTACTATCAATACTATTTTCAAAAATTACGATGGTCCCAATTATCTGATAATCAGTAAGTGCTGGTACAGTAAAACTTGTATCGCCAGTAACTTTTCTCTGGCCCTACCTCTTGAGTACTATCCGGCTCACTTACCTTTTTACCCTCTGTTAATTTCCATTTTTGATACTTTTTTACCAGGTCCGACTGCCATGCTTTTAGTTACTTTATTAGGTTCCTTATTTCTAAATTTAGTTTTTTACCAACTCTTACTAACTCTTAAATTTACTTCTAAAAAAGCATATTACTTGACTCTTCTGTTCAATTTTTTACCCCCAAGGTTGTTTATTTTGCGCAACATCGGTGCCCCTGAAACATGGTTTATCGGATTACTACTTCTGTCAATCATGGCATTTTTAAACTCATCATTTTCAGTTTCGGCCCTATCATTGTCTTTGGCTCAAGTTACCAAAACTCCGGCTGTTTTATTATTGGTCGTCTATTTTTTCATTTTTGTCAAATCCTTTTTATCTCAAAAAAATAAATGGCAAGTTTTTAAAAATTACTCCTGGTACCTTTTGGTACCCATGTCTTTACTGGCTGTCTTTTATCTGTACTATCTTAAAACCGGTGATTTTTGGGCTTATTTCAATAGTGGTGACAATCGCCATCTAAATCTTCTTCCTTTTGGAGTTTTTATCAGTAACCGTTCCTGGGTATATTCCATTTGGCTCGAGGATATTATCTATATTTTTTCACTTTGCTTATTAGCTCTTACTAAGCTAAATAAAAAATATAGATCATCACCAATATATTTGTTCCCCCTTATTTTTACGCTATCAGTTTCTTTGGTAGTCCACCGTGATCTTAGCCGCTATATCACTCCTGTCTATCCTTTTATTTTTATTGCTTTTAGTAAGTTTTTTCAATCCAAATCTTTTAAATACCTATTTCCTTTTATTGTCTTTATGACCATCTTATATTCTCTAAACTTTGTTATCGGTAACACCGCTCCTGTGGCCGATTGGACTCCTTATTTATGACCAACACAGTCAGATCAGTAGATCAGCCAATCGCCCATCATATCAAAAAATATTATTCTCTGATTGAGTCTAATCAGTCATTTAAATTATCAGATCTATACCAGACATATTTTGCTGTTAAGTCTGCTCTTCACAAGCTGTCGACCAGTCATCAGATTGACGTCGAGGCTCTAACTTACGCTCAGGATCGATTACCCAATCAGGTATTTATTACCGCCAAAATTTTGCTAGTCAGACACATCGACGATCTAAAACTCAAGGGTATAAACATTAGTACTTGGGCCAAAGCTCCAAGTAAGGCCAGAAAAAGATTGTCTTATTACAACCCGCTAACCAAAACCCTTCTTTTCTTCATCAATTCCAGGTCAGATTACGATGATATTATCAATTGTCTTTTGGCTTTCCAGATAGAATCGCAAAAGATCGTTAAATTTGGTATCGATCAAAACCATTCTAGCCATTTAGCCAGCTTTGTAAATATGTCTTCCGCTCCTGATTTTCAAGTTGAACAGCTTCCAAGCGCCTTAAGTTTTTCTGATCTGGCCAAACAATGGTGGACACATACTAAAAATCGTTTTCTGGTTTATGATTTTGTTAGTAAACCCATCTATTTTGTTAGTAGTAACTCACATAGTTTAGTAAATATTATTGGTGGTTATGTCAGGCTAAATCAAACTAAAATTTTTGATTTTATTAGGCTTAATAACCCTGATATTTACTCTCAGTGGCTAGACATCAAAAACGGCCAAAACGATCTAAGGATAAACGATTTTTTGTACTACATGTCATCCGTCTATTTTAAGTTCAACCCCCAGGAACTGGACAACATGGTTCAGTATCACCAGAAATTAAATATCCATCAGCAAAATCCTGATACTTCCATCGCCTGCCCGGTTCAACTGATCCCCATTAGTGCTATTACCAATTCAGGTTATGTTGATCCATTTATAACAAGGATTAGGGACTTAAAAAATAATGATGGTTATATTATTAATATCGATTACCCGTTAGGTTTTATGGCTTATTATCTTCTTAGTGCCATTCTGGAAGATAATATTAGGCCCAGAGGCATCTATATAGTTGGTAAAGCTGCTATCCTTGCAGGAAGCCCTGGCGATATGCAGATACCAAAAACTGTCTTTGACGAAAGAACCGGAAATATTTTTAGGTTTAATAATTGTTTTAACGATGCTGGTATTGTTTCCAATCAGTTTCAGGTTCACCTGGACCAAAAAGCTGTCTCTGTCTACGGCACTTACTTAGAAAATCTTGCCCAACTCCAAAATTACTCTCAATCGGGTATAAATATTATCGAGATGGAGTCA
>CAYWRN010000015.1:25389-25607 GCA_964461095.1 uncultured Gammaproteobacteria bacterium | reverse complement strand
AAATTTGATGTCCAGTCCGTTGCCGCTGCTCCAGTTGCCGCCGCTGCCGGTGCCGCTGGTGTTGACGCTCCAGTTGCTGAGGAAAAATCAGAATTCCAGGTAGTTATTACCAATGCTGGTGCCAACAAATTAGCTGTCATCAAAGCAGTTAGAACCTACAAGCAAGATCTAGGCCTAAAAGAAGCCAAAGATTTAGTTGACGCTTGTCCGGCTGACCT
>CAYWRN010000015.1:24626-25379 GCA_964461095.1 uncultured Gammaproteobacteria bacterium | reverse complement strand
CAAGCGGAAGAAGCTAAGAAAATGCTTGAAGAAGCTGGTGCTCAAGTTGAACTAAAATAGTTCGTCTATTCATTCAATATTTACAGCCCCCTTTTTAGGGGGTTGTTTTTATTTACAGGCCTCTAGAAAACCCACAAACATAGGGTGAGGCCATAGTGGTTTACTGACGTACTCAGGATGAAACTGACAAGCCAAAAAAAACGGTAATCCTTTAATCTCAATTGCCTCTACCAACTTACCATCCGGAGACAGTCCGGCAAATACCATTCCCGCCTCTTCATATCTTTGTCTGAACTTATTATTAAACTCATATCTATGTCGATGTCTTTCGTATATTAAACCACCCTCATCTACATCACTATATTTTTTATATAAATCATAAGTCTTTGTATTTTTAATTAGTCGACACGGCCAAGCTCCCAATCTAATCGTCCCTCCATATTGTTTTTTAGCCAAATATTCTTTTTGGTTTGGCATAATGTCAACCACCGGATATTTAGTTTTATTGTCTACCTCTGTTGAATTTGCCCCCGCAAGCCCTAATACATTTCTGCCAAATTCTATCACCGCCATCTGCATACCAAAGCACAAGCCCAAATAAGGAATCTTATTCTCTCTGGCATACTTCACTGTTTTTATTTTTTCTTCAACTCCTCTACTACCCCAACCTTGAGGCACAATTATTCCATTATACCCAGTCAACACTTCATCGACTCCTTTTTTCTTTATTTCCTCGGTACTGATACAGCCAAT
>CAYWRN010000015.1:21804-24616 GCA_964461095.1 uncultured Gammaproteobacteria bacterium | reverse complement strand
TGCTTTAAGGCTTCCAAGACACACAAGTACGAATCACTTAGTGAAAAATCTCCAGTTGAAAAATATTTTCCTACTATGCCGATTTTGACCTCTTTCTCTGATTCATCTATTGATTTCACATAAAAAGACCATTTTTTGATATCTTTATTTCTTTTTTTTAGACCCAGTCTTTTAATTATTTTTTCACCAAATTTTTGTTTGTCCAAATACAACGGTACTTTGTAGATATTGTCCAGATCGGGGTTGGATATTATATTTTCATCTTGCATACTACAAAACAATGCCAGCCTTTCTCTTCTTCTTAGATCTACTTCCTTTTCACTTCTGACTACCAAAAAATCGGGTTGTATTCCCATTGAATTTAATTTTTGTACCGATTGCTGGACTGGTTTACTTTTTAACTCTCCAATACTTTTTATAAAAGGTAGATATGAAACGTGGATATGAATTACGTCCGTTGGATTTCTTAATTTTAATATTCGACTGGCCTCAAAAAACAATACATTTTGATATTCTCCCACCGTTCCACCCAACTCTACCACCACCACGTCTGCTTTATTTATCTTGCCCGCCTTTATTATTCTGTCAATTATTTCATCAGTTACGTGAGGGATAGCTTCTACATCCTCACCTCCATAACCAAAGGCCCTTTCTCTGTCAATCACACTTTTATAAACTTGGCCAGTAGTCATATAATTTTCTTTCCTCAGATTTACTCCCAAAAATCTTTCATAGTGACCTAAATCCTGATCTGTCTCCATGCCATCATTTGTCACAAACACCTCACCATGCTCCTGTGGCCTGACAGTTCCTGCATCAACATTCAGATACATATCAATCTTGACGTTTGTTACTTTTATCCCCATCGACTTTAACAGTAGTCCTGTCGACGCCGCTGTAATTCCTTTACCCAAACCAGATACCACTCCACCGCTTATAAATATATATTTCATAGTCCATTCTATGGCTTCCTTAAAACAAATCAATTACTATCTTCACCAGATGGTCTATACTATCTTTATTACTTAGCCCTAAAGCAGTTCTGGTTTATTATTTTTTAGATAATCTACTACTTCCCCCACCCGTCCACTTTGATCTTTTCTGCAAATTAAAAGCGCGTCATCAGTATCCACCACTACCAAATTTTCCACTCCGATAGTTGCCACAAACTTCCCTTTCTTTGCCCTTATAAAATTATCTTTAGAATCCAATTCAAAAACATTTTGTACGGGCGATTCATGAATCGCTCCTGCAGTTTCCAAATATTTATCCAAACTTTCCCAAGTTCCAAAATCCATCCAATTAAAAGGTAGTTCGATCATCATCCCCTCTCCGGCCAAAACTGACTTCATGGTCCACTCTTCTGTTGGACCTTTGTCAATTGATGGATATATTTTTTTCTCGTCACCTCCGTTCGCAATGTCCATTAGAGGTCTGCCCCATTCTGGCCGATATCTTAAATATGACTCAAGCCAGAGCCTTGGTGTCCAACAATAGTGATTAGCATGAAGCCAAGCTCTATTCTCTGTCATGGCTTCTTCAATTTCTCTCTCTCGATCTCTTTGTAGCCAAGAAGCCAGATTCCAAACACCCTCACCTACCTTATCTCCGCTTACCATATAATCAACCCCTTTCATAAAAAACGGTGGTTTGATTGCTCCAGTCAACCATTTATCAGTTTTCAAAACAATTTCTTCCATTCTAAACATCGTTTCCAAAAAATCTTCAGCTGGTTCTCTTAAAATATCAGTCTGCACTATTACAAAAACTTCATCAGGAAATTGTCTGTACAATTTTGCAGCTACAAACCCAATAGCTGGCCCTGTATTTCTTAGTTCTGGTTCCAAAAAATAATTTTCCTCCGGTATGTCCTTGGCAATTTTCTTAATCAGACCATATTGAGATTCGGTTGTTGATATATAGATATCTTCTGGTTTAAACTTCCGCTTTAAAGTTTCATAGTTTAATTCAAATAAGCTCTTGCTGTTTAGAAGTGGTAAAAAATGTTTTGGCATACTCTGACGGCTTGCCGGCCACATTTTTGTCCCCACTCCTCCGCAAATTAATACTGGTTTCATTTATTATTTTTTAAATAATTTTTAATATTTTTAAACGTAGTTTCTACTATTCTTTCCACCGCTTCTTTGCTATTAAAAGCATTGTGTGGTGTAAAAATCACATCATCTCTATCCCTTAGCATGTGAAATGTTACCGCTTCCTTCAGATCATCTTTAGTTGTATTTCTTTCCACTACTCCCACATCCGCCACTACCCCCTCTGCCTCGGCCACATCCAAACCAACTCCTGCCAATATTCCATTATTTAAAGCCCACAATATGGCTTCCGCTTCAATTACATCTCCTCTGCAGGTATTTATTAGGAAAGCCCCTTTCTTCATTATTTCTATATTCTTTCTGTTTATTAAGTGGAAGGTTTCTGGAGTCGATGGTACGTGCAAACTGACAAAATCAGCTTCCCTCAAGGCTTTTTCTAGTCCACAAAATTCGTAGCCTAATCTTTTTTCCAATTTTTCATCCCTATGTCTGGCTACTCCCAACACTCTCATCCCAAATGCCCGGCCGTATTTAACCATATTCGCTCCAATCTTACCTACTCCAATCACTGCCAAAGTTTTTCCCTTTAAATCTACCCCCGTTAATCCTTCTGGCGAAAAGTCACCTTCCTCTACTGACTGGTGTGCCACCACAATTTTTTTAGCTACTGCCAAAAGTAATCCAAAGGCATACTCTGCCACAGTTACAGATCCATACTCGGGCACACTATATACCACAACCCCCCTCTTTTCACACTC
>CAYWRN010000015.1:19097-21794 GCA_964461095.1 uncultured Gammaproteobacteria bacterium | reverse complement strand
ATGATCTACCCCGGTTGATCTGGTAGCGATAGCTCTTAAATTAGGTAACTTATCTAATGTTTTTTTATCTAGCATCGATCCCACAAATACCGATAACACCTCAAATCCCTTAGCATCTCCCATAGCCTCATTTACAGTTTGTCTAAAAGTAGCCGTCATACAGCCATCAAGCTTATTTAGATTAGACTCAATTAAATCTTTCTCCCAATCCTTAACCCCAAAAAACCCAACCTTGATTCTTGTGTCTTGCATACTTCATTGTAACAAAACAACTACAAACAAACTATTTCAAATCAATCACAAAGCTTTTCACCCACAGCCCTAAGTCCCCTAGCTAGCAAAGGTCCAGCAACCGTACTGACTCTAACTTCTTCATTAACCCGTGAACTAAAAGCTAACATTGCCGTCCAAGGTAACACATTTCCTAGCCCAAACGCCATCACTGAAGCAGTTATAGTAAATACCATATTAGTTCTATTTACTAAGTCATTTGTCAAAACAAAAGGATTATTATTTACCAAATCTACAACCTGTCTCATATTGCCATCGGCTATCATTGCCGGTACACTCGACAGACATAAGCCAGTTATTCCCACAAACGCCCATGCATCACCATGAGTAATATCACGATAGCCAATATGTGGAATTCTACTGGAATTACGTTCCGCCTCATAAGCCCAATCTAGAAATTTTTTACCAACTTGTTGTATTAATTTTTCTTTATTCATTTTATTTAATTAAGTCAATAAGCATCTAACTTGTTATCTTTCGACACCTCCACCAAAATACTGGATATCTGTCCCATTTGGCAATAAAGTAACTCTCCTACCCTCACCAACACCATCCCCACTCGAACCGGGTTTTCCTTTGCAAATACTTACTCCTTCGTTTGCAACTGTAGCCAAAACTGATCGTCCCGTTTCATTAGTAACAAAAATTTCTTGATTATATCTGCTATCACCATAACTACCACCCCAAATCTGTTGACCGTCAATAGTAATAGCACCTCTTACGGTTCTTCCGTTTTCTAAAATGTGATCTCCCAATTCCCAGGCAATACACCGACTCGGCTCTTTCCTAGTCCCAATAAGTAAAGCACCTAGTGTCACAAAAGCTGTTATATATTTAGCTGTGTTTCTATTCATTTTTATATAAATTATTTAATGACATAATATATCCCATATTAAATACTATTACCTGAACTAAAACCCTTATTCCTGAATATAATCAATCTCGATTATTTCGGGTACATAATCAGCTTCATCTTGCTGTCTGGCTTTATCAAACATCTGTTCAATGTCAATACCAATACGTCCCTTTACATAAGCTGGTATTCTTCTGTGGATATCTAACATCTGAAGGGTATTAGCCGTTTTACAGGTGATGTTTTCATCAGTCTCTCTCATTCTTTGTGCTTCTTTTATCATTTCAGTCTTCTTCTGTTTTGATAGTCTTTTAGATCCATATAATTTAGTCGCAATTTCTGATCCTCTCTCATCACATGTCTCGTGTGTAGTTGTTTGTAAGTTAGCAACAAAGATTGTGAAACTGTCAAAGTTCAATTCATCTACATCAACACCGATCTCTTTATCTACTTGTCTTTTGGCCACATACAAATCAAACACACGTTGAAAACTTACTCGCATTTCCATATAAATATCGGGTGTATGTAGAGGTTCCAGCATTTTTGCTTGACAACTTAATAACCTTTGTCTGGCCGGTGTCAAGTTCGCTAAATCAGTTCCTGTTCCTCTAACATCAGGAGCAGTTACATATACTGGTAACATATTTATTTTTTGTTCAATTGTCATATGATTTATTAATTCAATAACTACGCTAATATATCCCATATTAAATACTATTACCCGAAACAAACCCCTATATTCCTGAAAACTACTTATTTTCACGAGCCCAAAACAGCCTACCTCTTAACACTTTGGCCATATCCCCTAGTTTTCTACCTTTGTTACCTTGGCAAAATTTATCAACATATGATCTTAATACTATCCATGTCTTTTCTTCTTCATTTTGTCCATATAATCTTCCTATTTCACTTTCGTCAAACACTCGCTCCGCTTCTTCAAAATCCACCACATAGCAATCAATTATCTTGTCTAATATATACAATCCCCATCTAGTAGTCGGAAAACCCTTACCTTGATAAGCTTCTTCAGGGCTAAGGTCATAATGATCAAAACGAAAGTCTCCATAACCCCCCCTAGCCCTAAAAGCTTCTAATCTTCTGTCTAATATCTTCACAATCTTCGTTTCATCAAAGTCCTTTCCAGCCAATAAATTGTTTAAAACAGCTTTTACACCCAATCTAAGTGCCCCTAACGGTTTAGCTAATATACCCCTTCTCTTCCCACCCACCATCTCTGTCGGGTCAGGGGTATATCGATCAATCTTATCACGCCACACAGATTCATAGCTGATTTCATCGCCTTCTAACACTAACCTCCCTGCAGCCAACTCGGGACAAAAACCCACAGCAGATAATACTTCCTCCGGATCACCAGCATCCATCGCTTTGCCCTCCACCAAAACAGTCCCAGCAGCCCCTAACCACACTTTCATATCTCTCTTATCAGGAGTGGTTCTAGGCAGGCCAAAAACCTCATCAGTAGGAATCTCGCTTCTTAATCTTTCGAACATAATTAAATCATCTCTGTCCGCATCATCTCTTTGTAAAAACAA
>CAYWRN010000015.1:13042-19087 GCA_964461095.1 uncultured Gammaproteobacteria bacterium | reverse complement strand
GTCGGAATGGGCGTGGCGTGGCTTGTGGAGGGGCATCTCTTTGTAAAAACAAATCAACAGCAATTTCACTCCTGCCTTCTCCATAGCTAGCCGCTAGTCTTGCCAATTTCGCTGTATTAGCCTTATTAGTTCCACCAATAATCTCAGCTACACTCCCAACTAGATAAGCAGGTATATTGGCTTTTTTACAAGCTCCTAATATCTCCACCAGCTTCCTTTCTTTTTCCTCTCCTGCCACCTCTCTAATTAATAGTCTCGTTCCATTGGTACTAATAATTTCACCAACCGTTATCTCAGATGGCATAACCATAACCCTTTAAGGTTTTAATAAAATCTTTTTCTACTCCATACTCACCCAACTTCTTTCTAATGTTAGACATCAATTTATCAATTGAATATTCAGATACCCCCATGGCTCTATCCTTTCCGTAAAACATTTCTGCAATCCGATCTCTTTCCAATCTTTTTTCCTCCAAAAGAGTTTTGACTACAGATAACTCCAAATGGTTAAAATCATTGCCAATTTCTACATTCTCAACCCATAATTTTTCATTTCGAAAGCTGGGTATGGCTACAAAATTAATTTCATCTAGAGCCATTGTCAACACTGTACTTACTAACTTACCTTTATTATCAAGCAGATTTAACTTTTGGTAAAACTCAACTTTCCTATTGTCCTTATAAACTCTACCTGACTTAAAGTCATACAAGACATTTTTTCTAAAATCCAACCAGATAATTTTACCTGTTTCAATTATAGTCTGATCAATTACAAGCTTAAATTTATCAGTCAACTGTCTAAACAATTCTTTCAATATATAAGGGCAACCACGACTTAGTCTATACATTTCCTCTGACTGCCTATCAGTGATATTTAGTTCAAATCTGTTTTCATTTTGCTTGATCAATTCTTCAAATTCACCGCCGCCTCGAGCATAGCGAACCCAAAAACTAGTATCCCAATAGTCTTGATCAATTATTTTTATTTGTTTTTCAAATTCAAGCCAATAAGCACTTTCAATATGAATTATAAAGTTTATCTTCTTGGCTCTTTTCCTTCTAAAATTACTTAGAAACTCCAACAATGTCATTTCTTGTCCATATTCAGATTTCTCTATACCTTGAACCACTACATACTTAACTTCATCTAGATACCAATCATCCAATTCCTTGTCCATTTGATCCAAATTAAATTTACCATCACCAGAAAACAGTCGGCAATCCAACAATCTCAAAAAATTGCCTGGTTTGTCTAATACTCTTACTACCTCACCTAAATTCCTACTTACTCCAGCTCGTGGCAACCCCACCACCACCCCACACTCATTTCTGGTAGTTAGCTTACTAAGCCAATTCGAAAACTCATCTATCTTATATCTATATTCCACATCTCATTTTAACTCAATCATGGCCAATCTACATGTTTAACTATATTGACTTAGCTCATTTTATGTTAATCACAACACAACCTTCTTTGCCTCTATATTGTTTACGGCTGTTTCTAATAACTGCTTTGCTTGATCCTCTCTCCCTAGTTGGAAAAACACATAAGCAGCTTCTCCAAAGCTCAACCCTATATCTTTCCCTCTCTTATAATCTTTTCTCCATTTTCTCTTCATCTTTTCATAATCAATTTTCCCATCTCTACCAATTTCATCAGGATTATAAAGCAAAACTCCAGCATCAAGACCAGCAAATCTTGCACTGTAAATCGCACTAATTACATCATCATCATTTAGACCATCCACAGTATACTTTCCAAATTTATAAACTGGCGAACCTTCATTCATGGCAGTAGTCTGGTTGTAAGCTTCCCATACCATCACTACTTCAGGCATCACTATTCTATACAGCTCCAATAATACATCAGCTTTACAGATAGTATCTCCAGCAGTAATACAATTCGTCGCTCTCTCATTCATAAACCTTTTTAAGGCTGCTATCAATACAGTCTCCTCTCCATCATCTTCCCCAACCATATTTCTGTAAACCGCTTCATCCATACGCATAGTTTGATATTCTCCACTTTCAAAATATCTTTTGTTACCCTTAACCTGTTCTACTACTGCACCTACAAAGTTACCTACCCATTCAGCAGTTTCTACACTCTCTTTATCCAATAGGTGCCTACTAAGTCCAAGAACATCACTAACAAAATCAGTTTGTCCTACTGTTCGTTGTACACTAATTCTTCTTTCGTTGTTTACATTCGACATTTTATTTTTATAAAAATTAATTAAAAATATTATCCTATAATTATAAATAAAATCCTGAACAAAACATATTCAATCCTGAAACAATTATTTAATCTATCTTTTAAATTCAAATACAACCAATCTGCCTTCTAATTACCAGTTTTTTGCCAATCCACACCACCTTCTACTTTTGGTGCCATAGCAAGACGAATTTCTTCACATATTCCTTGAGCTTGAACCAAATAATTACCCACTTCTCCTTGTCCAGCTACCTCTTTCACTCTATCAAATAGGGCTTTCATATCATTGGTTACTCCTTCACTCTGTGAAAATTCATAATCCAAAACCCCCGTATTCCATGGCTCCAATGCTCTAGAAATATAATCAAGTTTTTGGTATCCCTTATCTCCAAGCTCAGACACCAAAGAAGGGTCGCCAGCTATAGCTAAACCAGCCCAAATTAATAAAGGATTTTTGTCAGTTAGCTCATACAACTCTTTTTTATATCTTTCTGCCACCTCACCTGTTGCGGGGACTAGAACATTAGCCCACTCATCTACAAACCTGTCCAAACCCTCATTTTTTGCAACCCTTGTCACACAATCTTTCATTCTAGCTTTTGCAATCACATTCACTTCTGTTTCATTTGCCAATTGCATAGCTTTATTTATAGCTGGGCTTTCCGCTAAAAATTGTTTAATTTCAGAAGAAGCAGTTTCATCTACCATCATTTTCCCAATTGTGCCATGACTACTTAAACCTAGTCCGTAAAAGTAACTACCCAAATCAGCCTTTTCATCAGCTGTCTGACTACCCTCCAATTTCAGTACCCTTACACTAGTCTGTCCAGTCCCATATGGCAATTCAACGCTTGTTACTTTCGGTTCCAAACTCAACAAACCATCACTACTCTGTGCCTTATCATTAATAGGTTTCAAACCACAAGCTTGATAAGCTCTTACATGTTTATCCTTTGTATCTTTTCCATATTGGAAAGCACTTTCTAATCTATATCTACCTTGATCAGTAAGACTTTCAGTTTGGGTAACAAATAATTCTCCAGTATTCAAATTAGTAGACATTTTTTATTAATCTAACTTTTAATAACTAAATAATACATCATTATATAAAAAATCAAAAACCTTATCCTGAAAGTTTTCTTGTTTACCTGAATCCTTTTCCCTCTTGACCTACTAAGTCTTGTTATGTTTTACTGAATATAGTTAATCATTACTTTGATACAAGGAAAATCACAAAATGGATACTCAAACTGTACCACAAGACAAACCAGTAGCTCAAAAGACTACTAATAAATCTATTAAAGATGTCTCAATAGACAATCTTCCCGACCTTCTTACCGTCGGTGAAGTGGCTGACTTACTAAGAGTCAGTAAACTGACTGTTAAAAGGTGGGGTAAAAGAGGCAAATTACCAGCCATCAGAATCAACGCCAGAGGTGATCGAAGATACCGAAAAGAAGCCGTCCTTTGGTTACTCGGTATCCAACCGGAAGAAAACTAATAGTGCCAGGCAAGTCAACAAGAATTCAAACTACGTCCGAAAGACCAGATTTTGGTTGCAATGATTGCCAACTTAAGTCTCTATGGTCACCGAATCAGCCAATATTCCAAACAACAACTACCACTATGACACGTCTTGGTCTAATGGAAACATCTAGACAGCCAATGACGGATAACCTAGAAAGTCGTCACCTGGTCACTTTTTCCTGTCTAAACGGTTGTGTTGTCAAAACAGTAACACTTGGGGTGATCAGAAAGAAAAGCTAGACCACCACCCTCCCCTGTCTGGTTCTCTTCACCAAGCCTTTTTTCATTAAAAACGGCTCATAGACATCTTCTATCGTTCCCACATCTTCAGACAGTGCTGCTGCCAAATTATCTACCCCCACCGGTCCACCATTATACTGCTTTTTGATTATATCCAAATACCTCCTATCTGCATCAGCCAAACCTAGTTCATCCACTCCCATCTCGTCCAAGGCTCTCTTGGCTTCTTTGATATCAATTAGATTATCATTATTAATCTGGGCGTAATCCCTGACTCTTTTTAGAAGTCTATTGGCAATCCTCGGTGTCCCTCTCGATCTTTTAGCAATTTCTATACACGCGCCCTCTTCTATCTTTGACCCTAAAAGTCCTGCAGTTCTTTTTACTATCTCAGCCAAATCTTCATCCTCATAAAAATCTACTTGAGCCACAATTCCAAACCTGTCTCGCAAAGGTCCTCCTATCAATCCTATTCTTGTTGTTGCCCCCACTATAGTAAATTTCTCTAAATTTAATCTAACTGTTTTTGCTCCCGGACCCTTGCCTAAGACTATGTCCAGGGCATAGTCCTCCATAGCCGAATACAGCATTTCCTCCACAATCTTACTAAGTCTGTGTATTTCGTCCACGAATAATATCTCTCCTTTTTTTAAGCTGGTTAATATAGCCGCCAAATCTCCTGCCTTGGCCAATGCTGGCCCTGATGTCATCTTAACCTTACTGTCCATTTCGGTTGCCAGAAGCATGGCTAATGTCGTCTTACCCAAACCAGGCGGTCCATACAAAAGCATATGATCAAGACTATCCCCCCTATCTTTAGCTGCCTTCAAAAAAATCTTCAATCTGTCTTTAAGCTTTTTTTGTCCAATAAACTCAGCCAACTTCTTGGGCCGTAGTGACAGTTCCTCCTTCTCTTCCTTTTTTTCTAGCTTTGGATCCAATACCTGATTCATTAGATGATTATACCAATCATACTAACTAATATTTTTCAGGCACCAGCTTAACCTCTCTTCTATTCCCTCTAAATCATCTGGTATTTTCTTCATTATTTCCATTATCACTTTCCTGTCAAATCCAAGTTGCACTAAACTCATATAAACATCATCACCTTTTAGATCTATATTATCTTTAGTCAAATCCAAATCCTGGACGCTTCCAAGCTTACTTTTAAGCTCTATTATAATTTTCTGAGCTGTCTTTAATCCCAATCCTTTCACTTTCTTAAAAAAGTCTACATCTGCTTCCATTATGGCCCTTCTTATCTCTTCTACCCCATTTTCATCAAAGATCACCAACCCGCTTTTTGGACCCACTCCGGACACACTTATCAGCATCTCAAACAATTCAACCTCCTCTTTGTCCAAAAATCCATACAAGCTCATCTCTTCTTCCCTAACGTGTAGATAAGTCCTAATCAGTCTTTCTTCTCCAGTCACCAAACTATTTAAAATTCTTTTCGACATAAACACCCGGTACAACACTCCCTGTACATCAATCTCTATAAAATTTCCTCCCTTGTTTTCTACTTTTCCTTTAAGTCCACTAATCATAGCTGATTATATCTTATATGCGTCATCGCCACTGCTACTGCATCCGAAGCATGGTCGGGTTTAATCGGTTGTTTTAAGTTTAGAAGTCTACTTACCATCTCTTCCACCTGTTCCTTTTCTGCCCTTCCATAGCCCACTAAACAGGTCTTTATTTGTAGCGGAGTATACTCCTTAACCTCAATGTTATTGTTTTTTGCACATAATTTAACTACTCCCATTACTTCAGCCACTTTTATAGCCGATTTGGCGTTTTTAGCAAAATAAAGGCTCTCCATTACCACACACTCCACCTTAAAATTCTCTATTATCTTCGCTAGTTCATCGTATATCTTTTTTAGTCTCTCACTATACTCCTGGCTAGTCTTGGTCTCGATACAGCCATAGTCAACCAAATTTTCTCCATCCACCATCCCCCAACCTAAGTTAGCCAACCCTGGATCAATTCCTAATATCATAAATCTATTATAAACTCATTTAGCTAGCTACATAAATATTTTTATATAAGTCACTATA
>CAYWRN010000015.1:8161-13003 GCA_964461095.1 uncultured Gammaproteobacteria bacterium | reverse complement strand
TCTCATATTATATTTAAATAAGATTATATAATAAAAATCCTACTTATACCCTATTTTAAGGTTTAATTATTTTAGTTTATAATAGTCTATGGACCTATATCAAAATCTAGTCGACCACTTTCCCGAATTATTTATTAAAAAGGATTACCCCCTAGCCCCATTAACCACTCTCAAAATTGGTGGCCCGGCTGATGTCTTTATCAAAGTCAACTCATATCCCCAGCTTCTCAAACTTTTAAAATATATATCACAAAATAAACTTGTACCAATTACTATACTAGGAAACGGTAGTAATGTTTTGATCTCCGACTCAGGCATTAGGGGTGTTATCATCCAAAACCTAGTTAGTAATATCAAAATATTTTCTCAGACCAACACTTCAATCAAGTTCACCAGATCCTACGCCCAACGGATGGAAAATGAACCTGGTAAATACCTGGATTTTACCAAGCTAGATTACGACGAATCATCCTTTCCTCAGATCAAGGTTCAAATTACTGCCGGCACACCTTTGCCTTACACCATCAACTATCTTCTCGACCACGGCATTACCGGTCTTCAATGGTTTGCCTACATTCCTGGTACCATTGGCGGTGCTATCGTTCACAACGCCCACGGTGGCAATTACAACATTGCTGACTTTCTGGAAAACGTCAAAGTATTTAACCTCAAAACAGGTAAAACTACCATATACCAAAAAAGTAAGCTCCCCTGGCAATACGAAACCTCCTATTTTCTCGACCATCCAGAAATGGTCGTCTTATCCGCCAATTTCAATCTCTTTCTGGGCGATGTTAATAGAGCCAAGCAAACCCGCGATGCCTGGCTCTTGCAAAAATCCAAAGTTCAGCCCAAGAATTCAGCTGGTTCCGTTTTTGCCAACCCCCCATTAGATATTTGCCAAAAAATCTGGGGAGAACAGAAATCTACCGGTTGGATCCTGGATCACGAATTGAATCTAAAAGGCTTTTCTATTGGCGGCGCCAAAGTCGCCACTACTCACGCTAATTTTATTGTCAACACAGGTACTGCTACCGCCAAAGACTATTTAGATGTAATAGACCACATCAAAAAACTAGTCAAATCCAAATTCAACCTTAATCTCAAAACCGAAGTTAAACTTTTAGGTGCTTTCTAAAATCTATTTTTTACAAGATCATACTTATATACCTGATTAGAACCCTTCCCGCCCCCCAACCAACACTTCCCTAATAAACTTAGGCAACACCATTTGCCTTTTAAGCCTTTTTGGATCCTTTACTAGACTATACAGCCATTCTAGTCCCATCCTTTTTATCCAACTAGGCGCCATTTTTAGCTTACCACTATAATAATCAAAGCTTCTACCTACCCCCATCACCAACCGTACCCCCGCTTTTTCCAGCTCTTTTCTGTATGTATCTATCCACTCCTCCTGCTTCTTCATCCCATAGGCCACAAATAGAATTTTTGGCTTATATTTATGTATCGCAAGCATTACTTGTGCATCATTATATTCTGGCCTACCAGGACAACTCTTAAATATCAACTTTCCTCCAACCAATCCACTAACGTTTTCCCCCGTTAGTTTTGCTCCGTCTCCGAAACCACCCAAAAAAAACACTTTCCACCTCTTTTCTGATGCTACTTTGCACAAGTCAACTATCATCTCACTCCCTGCCGCCACCCTATCTCTATACTTTCCCTTCAATACATTTATCCCTTCCCTAATACCAACAAGTAATGTCTTAAATCTTACTTGTCCTGAGCCAAGTCGAAGGGAATCATAAATTTTACATCTTGATAATGTCTCTTCTGCCCACACCAACCCAATACCATCGACAGTATTAATAGTTGTCTGTCTTAGGATTTTTAGAAATTTGGCATCTCTTTTGGCCACCATTACGAATTCTGGGTTGACCGTAGCCACCCACATTAAGGACTTCCCGTCTCTTAACCAGTCGGTCATTATCTTTAGCACTTCACCTTTACTACCGCCAAAAATAGGTAAACCGAACATTTTCTCAATAAAATGGCAGTTTTTTGAGTTCTCTATAGGTGTTTTTTTACTCACTGATACCCTAATTTTATCAAAATGTTTACGTCAAAGCCAACAAAATTCATTTTATAAGCCGTTTTCGTTTTAAATTCTGTTCATATACACATTATATATACCTATATAACACTTCTATAGTCCATCAAAATCCATTTTATATAAGTCAAAGTATACAAATATATCATGATTACCACCACTTATTTTTCCTATAAGAATAATCAAAAATTTAATTTAGGCTAAATATGTTAAGATGAACAATATTTTTATCCACTAAATCACACCTATAAATACTAAATAAAGACATGCAGAATACTGTTTTCCAACATTTATTGATACTCACCATATTACTATAGTCTGATTACTAGAAAACGGTATTAGTTTATTCTTAAATTAAGAATTATAAGTCCTTACCTCATTACTAGTTACTAGTTACTCATTACTATTTACTTCAATGCTCTTTTGTAAACCTCCAGGTTTTCTATTACTGCCCCGGCTCCTTTGATCACACATAGTTCCGGTTCTGGTACTATATGAACTGCTACTCCAATTTCTCTTTTCATCCTCTCATCTATGCCCAATAATTTCGCTCCTCCCCCGGTCAATACTAACCCCTTGTCTGCCACATCTGCCACTAACTCTGGACCGGTAACTGCCAGTGTTTCCTTTACTACTGTTACCATTGCCATTATCGACTCCTCCATTGCTTCATATATTTCTCCAGAGGTTACCGTCACGTTTTTTGGTAACCCACTGATCAGATCCCGACCAGGCACTTCCATCTCCCTTTCTCTCTTCAGTCTCACCGCTGCCCCTATCTTTTCCTTAATCAGGGAAGCTGTGTTTTGGCCTATTATCAATCCATGCTTTTTCTTTAGATGATTTTCGATATCATTGTCTAAGTTATCCACACCAATCCTTTTTGAACCATAGACCACCACTCCCCCAAGACAGATTATCACGGCCTCTGTCGCCCCTGCCCCCAAACCAATTATCATGTTGGCAAAACTTTCTGATACCGGAATTTTTGCTCCAATAGCCGCCGCCAATGGTGCATCAATCAAATAGGCCTTTCTCGCCCCTGCCGATACTGTTGCCTCGATTACTGCCCGCTTTTCTACCTGTGTTACTCCTGCCGGTACCGCCACAATCACATCCGGCCTAAAAAACCAAGCTCTACCCATCACCTTTCTCAAAAAATATTTAATCATTGCCTCGGTTACTTCATAATCAGCAATTACTCCATCCTGTAATGGCCTGATTACTTCTATATATTCCGGGGTCTTGCCAAGCATATCCCTGGCCTCGTCCCCGACTGCCAAAACTCTCCTGTCTTCTATTCCTACAGACACCACGCTTGGCTCCCTTAATACCACCCCTTCACCCTCTACCCAAACCATACAGTAAGATGTTCCTAGGTCAATTGCTATTCTTTTTGTCACCGGCATTAGATAATTCTACCCCAAAACTACCTTGTTAAAAATTTTAGATTTTATACCATATCCAAACCTACTTTTAATACATCAAATAACATCTATTGACTCTCATTACTCATTACTAGTTACCCATTACTAGTTACTAAGCTATAATATAGTAAATGCCAAAGGCCAACCATAACAAAAACTTTTTGTTTGTCGTCTCAGTTTTTACTACTATTGTAGTCGGCACTATTATTATTTCCTTATTAGCCAGAGGTTACCGGATCAATATCAAAAATGGGCTAGTTCTAAATCCCTCCGGGTTGCTCTCAGTTACTTCCCAACCAAAGCCAGCTTCAGTATTTATCAATGACCGTTTGATTACTGCTACTGATGATACTATCAATCTCCCTCCGGCCACCTACAATGTCAAAATTACCAAAGATGGCTTTCTCCCCTGGCAAAAAACTATATCCGTCAAAAAAGAAATTGTCAGCCTAACAGACGCTCACTTGTTTAAGTCAGCCCCCAGTCTCGAACCATTGAGCCTATCCGGGGCCATTAATCCCCAAGTTAGCCCTGATAAATCAAAAATTGTTTTTGCCGTTGCCTCTGCCTCGGCCAGTACCAGCAATGGTCTATATTTGGTTGAACTTAGCAATACGCCTTTGGGAGCCAAAAATAGTCCAAAGCTAATCATTCCTAATAGCGTCTCAATTAACTGGGCTAATGCTTTATCTTTTGAATTTTCTCCTGACTCAAACCAAGTCTTGGTCACATTTACCAACCAGATCTATCAAATTGACCTTAATAACCCAGGTAAACCACTTTATGATGTCACTCTTCAACTGTCCCTGATCAAAGAGTCCTGGCGGGAAAAAGAAAGCCAGATTATAAAAGACAGACTCACCCTTCTTCATCAGGAACTTACTCCCTTTATTTCTACCCAATCTGCCCTTTTTATCCAGGTCAACCAAAACAAAGACAGAATTCTTTATTTATCTTCTAGTGACGGCTACCTAGACGATTCCCTTATTACTCCTCCGCCCTCAAAATCAGACCAAGCTCAACAAAGACAAATACAAGCAGGCAACTACTATATCTACGACATCAAACAAGACACCAATTTTCTCATTGGATCCGCCCAAGATATCAATAGCCCATTCTGGTTGCCAAATAGCAACCACATTGTTTACACCAGTAATAGTTCCCTCAAGTCTACCGAATATGACTCTACCAACACCAATACCCTCTTTAGTAACCAATTTAATCCTTCCGTTATCGCTCCCTGGGTTGATGGTTCAAAAATCGTCATTCTCACCAACGCTCTCACTCCGGATCAAGATAACCTATACACTGTCGGTATTAGATAACCAAATACTATTTACAAAC
>CAYWRN010000015.1:0-8075 GCA_964461095.1 uncultured Gammaproteobacteria bacterium | reverse complement strand
GGATTTTTCAGCACTTCAACCAATCCACCAATTTGCTCATCGACCTCAACCTGGGCCAGACAATCACTTTTCAGACTTTCAAGCTGTTCATACGGGTATTCCAACGTCACTCCGCCTACTTCGCTATCTGGCAACACCACTTCCTCCACTACTCCCAAAACCTGACTCTGGTTCATTTGAGCCATCTGATTTCCTACCTCATAAAACCTTAGTGGAACCAAACTAAAAATCGCAATTACAAAACATACTATCAACGTCCTAGTGTTTCTATTGATATCTTTCATAAAATCAGTATGAATTTTTTTTCCACTCAAGTCAAGGGTTTACTATTAAAAATAGGCTGTAATTAAAATTACTAAGACATATAACACCACTAAAATGAATCCCTCCTTTCTGGACAACTCATCTTTTGATTTTGTAAGTTTGTAAAAAATCACCAAACCTGCCGCAAACAATCCAAACAATAATCTAAAATACAGCTGTTTGCCAATCACAATATCTCCATAAAACAAAGCCAATATTGCCAAAATCAAACTATTGGCTACCGCTGACCCTAAATAACCACCAAAAGCCATTTCCTTTTTTCCTGACATAGCAGACTTAAATACTACTAAAATTTCAGGCATGCTCGTTCCCATTGACATCAAAATCATACTTAGATTTAAAAATGATCCCCCCACATCTTCTACAATTCTTCTAAACGATTCCACCAGCGCCCCGCCAGACAAATATATCACCAAACTGGCTAGTATTAATTCAACAATTTCCAAACCAAAGTTCGATTGTTTTATTAAGATGTCATCTTTGGCACTTTTTATATAAGACTCTCTTTTGGCCGTTATAGCAAGATAAATCATCAAAAATACATAAACCACCAAACACAGCAGACTATCAATCTTCAAAAAATTTCCGTCCACAATCAGTAAAAAAGGCAACAAGATCATCCCAAACGCCAACTTTAGTTTTTTATCACTAACTTTATTTTTTAATGATACTCCTCCCGCCATCACCGCTAACATTGGAATGACAAACAAAAATATTCCCACTGAAGATCCAAGCTTATCACCTATCAAAACTTCCGGCAAGTCAAATATAATTGTGTTTATTCCCACCGCAATCTCTGGAGCACTCATCGATAGTCCTAATACAAAAAACGACACCCAAAAATCAGACACTTTCAATCTTTTTGACAGTATGGTTACGGTTTCCACTACTACACTAGCAGAAAACCAAATGCATCCTAAAGCTATTGCCAATAATACTATCGACCAGATCATAAAATCGTTACTCCCAAATACCAAATCGCTAATCCCAGATACACCATCCAAACCAGCCACAACCAGATACTAGATACTGTCGTCGGCTTAGTAAATGCAGGCTCAAGTTTAGGTAACTTAACATAATTCAGATACCATAAAGCCGGTATATAAAACACAAACGCAAATACAGATATCACTCCGGTAATATTCATCAATGCTCCAGGATTTGCTAGTGGCATCGTCACTATACTAGCTACTGTTAAAAAGATAAGCCAAAAAGTGTACCACTTCTTTTCGCTTGTTAGTTTACCTCTTTTTCCCCAATAGCTATAGCAAAAATCAGCAAATTGCCTTGACACACCATCTGCCAAAGCTAACCACGTATCTACTAAAAAGGCCGCCGCCACTAATAGAAACACCACTCTGCCCGCCACCCCAAAACTAACCTCAAAAAATCTTGCCTGAGATACGGTTATCGACCAACCCTCAGGATAGTTTCTGGTCGGCCACAACAACACAAAAGCTAAAAATGAGGTCAATACTATAGTTACCACATTGATAGACACCGCCAAAAAAGAATCCATATTTAAATATCTAACCCAAGCCTTCCATCTGGTCTTATTAATTTCATCATCTTTTATTAGTAGCTCAACTTCTCCGTTATCTTCTTCATTTTTTCCTGACAAAGCCCCACTCATCTTTTGACTATATTTAGCTATACCGGTTCCTTTGTCTTTCATCCAATACGAATACATCAAATTAAGAAACCCACCCATCCCTGCAAACACCAGTCCGGTAATCAGTTTTGAATAGTCAAACCCGGACCACTCTACTCCCACACCCAGATTAGACGGATTAACCAAAGCCACTGCAAACTCAGCTATGTTCTTATTTGTACCTACAATAATCGCTGATGCCACCAAGCCTACAATTGTTATAGTAGTTATCACTTTCATAATCACTTCGATCAGGTTATAGATCACTTTTGAATACAAAATTGCCAAGAAGAATACTCCTACCATTACATAACCCCAAAACAACGATCCCCATTTCTCTCCCCAACCTGGCCATTTCAGTACTTCATATAGTGATGATCCTCCTGCAGTCGCATAACCACCAAACCACAAAAAGTTAATAAAGCATAACCCAAACAAAGCCAAAGAGAACCACTTATTCATATCCACAAAACCTTTCCAAATACCTTTACCTGTTATAGCCGTATATCTAGACACTTCTCTATTAACAAAAAATTGGATAATTGCTGCCGGAAGCAAAAGAAACAAAAATGCTTTTCCGTACCTGGCTACTAAATATGGCCACCAAATCAACTCTCCACTTCCCTGAGCTGTAGCTGCCCACACAAAAGCTGGACCTAGTAAATATAACCAGTGTTTTGGCTTTGGTAAGTTTTCTCTTTTCTTCATACCATTACTATACAGAATTTTTTCAATCGCTGCATATTTATCTTATAGTTATATTGTTTTATGTTTCGTCTATATTTAGATGCCAACATAAAACTTAATAATTTTCTTCGTATTCTAAACCTTGTCCATATCATGAACACTAACCTATCATTAACAACATAGGATTGCTAATCTATATATTTTTATAAAGCCAACTTATATATTCTATATAGCTTACTAGATCATAGTAGATATTATATTTACTTTTAAATATAATATCCCATAACATAAGAATTATTCTGTGATGTTAAAATACATAGTACTTTAAATAATTCCTTGCTATATTTATGACGGGTTTACCCGCCGTAGCTTTAGCGAAGGCGGGGATTGGTCCGATGTTTCAATCGGACTCCGACTTTACGTCGGAGCGCAATTAGTCGCTATTCCTTTGATATATCTAGTTCATTAAAACACCTTATTATTCGGGGATTGGCGCAATTGGCTAGCGCGCGGCATTCGGGTTGCCGAGGCTGCAGGTTCGAATCCTGTATCCCCGACTTGGTATTCCGTAGCCTTAGCGAAGGATACCTTATACTAGTTACTCTTTACTCGTTACTCGTTACTAGTTACTAGTTTCTAGTTTCTATCCGTCCCTATAGTTCAATGGATAGAACGATCGCCTCCTAAGCGGTAAATGGTGGTTCGATTCCACCTAGGGATACTTTAAATACTTAATATTGTCATTGCAAAAAACTTAGTTCGACTTGTCCCGCTATGGCGGGATTCCTGGTAGGGATACTAGATATTCTTCTACCTACTCAAACTAATATACTATATATCATCAAATATTTCCTGATTTTATTTACCGCATTAATTAACCTTAAGAGTAATAGATTATCCGCATTTATTTTTTATCTTTACCGCTTTTATTCCGCGATTATTTATCTATTTTTTACTTAAACTTATTTACCGCATTTATTATATTAAAATCATTTTTATTAATAACAATTAAAATCATATTATGTCTTTATTACCGATTTCAATATCATATATCCACATATTTCTTGTTTAAACATATACTAAGTCAAGGCAAATACTTTTTATTTTCACTTCCTAAAAACACGTTATTTAAATACCTATAAATAAATCTCTAGTAAAAGATTATCTTTCTAAACACTTCTGTAGATCAAAGCTAAAGTTTCAATAGCCTACGTACCGTTAATAACCTTTTTAAAAATTTAACAATATGCCAAATAATCCAACATAAATATTAGAAAAAACTATCTGGCACTTACATCCAATTACTGCCAATTATGAAATAATAACATGTAGATATACTTACAAACAAAGCCAAAAATCCAATTTTAGTACTTTTATTTTCATCTTTCCGTATTTTTTACACATGACGTTAAAAAGATCGAAAAATCAATCAACCTATATTAATTAACCACAAAGTTAACTATCTTACCTGGCACATATATAGACCGTACTATTTGTTTATCCTTAAGCCATTTACTCAATATCTCATTCTTTCTGCATATATCTAATACAGTTTTCTCGTCTTTTGCTTCATCCAGGCTTAGACTAATCTCAGCCCTCTTCTTTCCATTTACAGACACTGGTATTACTAATGTTTCTTTAACCAGATATCCTTTGTCTACCTCCGGCCAACTTTGTTTGTGGACCAAATCCATCTTGCCAACACATGACCACATCTCTTGGGCAGTGTAAGGAGCAAAAGGGGCCAATAGAATTATTAGACTCTCTAATTCTTTCTTTCCAACGCCCTCGTTTGTATTCTTCAGTCTGTTAAGTGCCTCCATCATTTTTGCTAGTGCTGTATTATACTTAAAACCCTCAATATCCTTTCCTACTCCATCAATTAACTGATTCACTATCACATTAACTTCTTTACTGCTGTCAGAAACTATCTTTATATGATTACAAAAATCACTAAATTTATCTAAAAATCTATTTACACCCATTAGGGTATTTTCATTCCAAGCCATGGTCGCATCAAACGGTCCCATGAACATCAGATAGCACCTAACTACATCTACTCCATATTTATCTGCTACCGTCTCTGGTACTATTACATTCCCGCGAGACTTACTCATCCTCTGGCTATCAGGCCCCAAGATAACTCCATGCGACATCCTTTTGTAATACGGCTCAGGAATATTTGTAGGCAACACTCCCAAATCATACAAAAACTGATATACAAACCTGGAATACAGTAAGTGAAGAGTATTATGTTCATCTCCGCCTATATAAACATCGACTGGCATCCACTTTTCTAGATCCTTTTTACTATCACTAAATATATCACCAACTATATCATTTGCACCTAGTCTGCTTGCAAATACATAAGCCAAGTAATACCAATCAGATCCAGCCCAATTAGGCATAGTGTCAGTTTCCCTTTTGGCTTCCTTTCCACACACAGGACACTTACACCTAACCCAATCAGTCATCTTGGCCAATGGGCTTTCTCCTGTATCAGTTGGTTCATACGCATCAACCTCAGGTAAAACTACAGGTAAATCAGATTCCTTAACTGGCACCCAACCACATTTATCACACTTAACCAATGGAATCGGTTCTCCCCAATAGTGTTGCCGGGAAAATATCCAATCCCGCAAGTGATACGAACTAGCTCTCTTACCTACTCCTCCTTCCTCTATCCATTTCAATAATTTTTCCTTTTCTTCAGGTACTCTTATTCCATCCCATTCACCTGAATTAACAATGGTACCAATTGCTTGAGTATACGGTGCCTCTCTATCTTCAACCCTTTTTGTAATTCTTGAAATCATATCCTCTCTTTTTCCTTCACCCGTATCAGTCACTACAAAATCTGGTTTAATAACTAAAGTAATAGGTAAATCAAACTTTTTTGCAAAAGCAAAGTCACGCTCATCATGGGCCGGCACCGCCATAATCGCTCCAGTACCATAGCTAGCTAATACAAAATCAGAAATCCAAATTGGTATCTCTTTGTTTGTAATTGGATTAATGGCATATAAACCAGAAAACACCCCTGTTTTATCCTTCTGTAGCTCTGTTCTCTCCAGATCACTCTTTTTTCTGGCATTTTTTACATATTCCTTTATGTTTTGAATTTGTTCATTTGTAATTTTGAATTTGTTTAGAGTTTCGGATTTAGAATTTAGGATTTCTGAAACTAATTTGTGTTCCGGTGCTACTACCATAAAAGTCGCTCCATACAATGTATCCGGCCGTGTCGTAAACACCTCAAGTTCTTGATTCTTAAATCCAAAATCTTTTATCTTAAATCTTACCTTGGCCCCTTCAGACTTCCCTATCCAGTTTATCTGAGCCATCTTTACCTTTTCAATAAAATCTGTTTTGGCCAACCCGTCTATCAGCCTATCTGCATAATCAGTAATCTTAACTACCCACTGGCTGATATTTCTTCTACTCACTTGCACTCCGCACCTTTCACATTTGCCATCAACCACTTCTTCGTTTGCCAAACCTATTTTACATGCCGGACACCAGTTTATGGGCATCTCCTCTTTGTATGCTAATCCTTTTTCGAACAGTTTTATAAATATCCATTGAGTCCACTTATAGTACATCGGATCAGTTGTGTTGACTTCCCTGTCCCAGTCAAAGCTAAAAGCCAACCTCTTCATTTGCTTCCTGTACATATTTGTATTATCTTTGGTTACATCCTGCGGCTTTTTTTTCATTTTTATAGCATAGTTTTCAGTAGGTAATCCAAACGCATCCCAACCCATCGGAAACATCACCTCATAACCTTGCATTCTTTTGAATCTGGCATATACGTCCCCACCGGTAAAAGTAAAAGCATGACCAATATGTAATCCCGATCCTGACGGATAAGGAAACTCCACTAGTATATATTTTTTACCTTTCTTTCCGTCACCATTTCTATTTATATCACCAACTACATCAATCCACTTCTCTTCAATTTTTTTATAATCTTTCATATATAGTATATAAACAAAAAACCTCCCTTTTCGGGAGGCCTAATACACATTACCTCCCATTTCTTACATAAGCAGAAGGTTAAGGTAATTTTTTATCACTCCCTATTGTATCATATCTCAATTCCGACTAGAATCATGAAAGTGATTAATAAATTTCGTTTTTTGTTGACTATTACACTCACCCTGATGTTTGGTCTTTTTACCGGCTTCGCTTTGGGTAAATCACATCTCCTTAAAAGCCAGGACAAATTTTATAACGAGTTCCATAAAACAAGCAACGACTACGAATATATTAGTCCCCTGTTAAGTTGTGGCAATCCTGCTTCTACCCAGTTAAACAACCTAAAAGATAAAATCAATCAAAAAATCAATAGCTACAACAATGTCAATCACGTTTCCGTATACTTTCGGGATCTAAATAATGGACCTTGGTTCGGTATTAATCAGGATGAACTTTTTTCTCCTGCTAGTCTTGTTAAGGTACCTCTCATGATCGCCTATTACAAACTTGCTCAAGATAATCCCCAAATCCTTAACCAGAGAATCACTAATAACTTACCAGATTTTACCGACGATCAAAATATTAAACCCAAAAAGACCATAGTGCCTCAACAGGAATATAGTATAGACGAATTAATCGAAACTATGATAATTTATTCAGATAACAACGCTTACGAACTCCTAAGTAGCAATATAGACGACTTACTTTTCAAAAAAACCTTTGATGATCTAGGCATTGACATTGAGAAAGCCTACTCTGACCCGGCCGGAAACATTATCTCAGTCAAAAGTTACGCTTCTTTTTTTAGAATTCTCTATAATGCCTCATATCTTAATGAACAAATGTCATATAAAGCCCTAAAACTTCTTACCCAAACCCAATATGACCAAGGTATCATTGCCGGAGTTAATAGCCAAATAAAAGTTGCTCACAAATTCGGTGAAAGAGTTTTTCCTATAACAGGAGAAAAACAACTTCATGACTGTGGTATCGTCTATATGCCAGATAAACCATATCTTCTTTGTATTATGACCAGGGGTCAAGATTTCAATATTTTGTCTTCCACCATAGAAGATATTTCTAATCAAATATATTCCTATCTCCAAGACCCATAGCTACTACTCATATCTCAATGCATTTAAGGCACTAATACCTTTGGCTCTTTTAGCCGGATACAGACCTGTCAGCAATCCTACTACAAACGACATCAGGATAATAAAACTAACAAAATAGAATGGTAAATATGAGATATTGATACTTCCCTGACCCTTGGTAAAAGAGAATAGTGTTAAAGCTAGAGATACCGCTTCTCCACCTGCAAACCCAAAAACTAAACCTGCAATGCCTCCTGTTAAGCCCATTATCATCGCCTCTGCCAGTAACAAATCCCTTATCTCTACAGACAACATCCCCATTGCCTTCATACCACCAATCT
>CAYWRN010000014.1:20917-26662 GCA_964461095.1 uncultured Gammaproteobacteria bacterium | reverse complement strand
TTTGTAAAGGTTTTTCGGCGACAGACTCGATAAATTCATTTAAATTAGCAAAACAAACTTGATAGTTTTTTTGGTCAAATAAATTTCTGATTTTTGGGGGTACACCAAAACCCAGGTGATTTAGTAAATTTATCAGGCAAGCTAAAAAGGCGGTAAGTGATTTATTTTCTATGGCTGCAATGGCCTGGGTGGAGATGTTAAAAATTTGAGGATTTGATTCTTCTTCTGTAATAAGGAAATTTAAGATTTCCAGGTAATAAAAAAGAAATTTGATTTGATTAAGAGATTTTTTTGTCTTAATAAAAGCCTTTTGAGTTTTAATATCCAACAAATAATAAAAATCGTGATTTTTATTAAAGTCAATAGTAACCAGGTTTCCTAATATAAGGCTAGAAATTCGTGTACTTTTGTGGCTGTTGGCACCTTTGGCCAGTAACCTTATTTTGCCGTATTTTTCAGATAAAACAGTGATAAGAATATCAGCCTCTTTATAAGTTTTTTTGCCAATTACCAGAGCAAGGGATTTATAGTAGACCACTAAAGAGGTATTTTAATCAATTTGTCGGCTACCCAGTCGAACTGGTCGATTTCTTGACCGTTGACCACAAGAAGGTATGGAACTGGTTTGGTGCCTGGTTGTTTTTGCAGGTAGAGTTGATAATTTTTATCAGCTTTGACCGATGAGGTATATTGGATGGTGACTTTACTACTGGATTCAGCATATAGAGGGTATTTGTCTCCATAAAAACCCTCAAAAACTTGTTTACCAAGCTCTTCGTATTCTAAGGGCTGAACCTCGGAACCGGTTAGTGAAGTAAGTTTGCTACCTAATGGGGTGTAGAATCTAAACCAGTCTCTGTATTTGGGGGCATTTAGACACAGATCTCCCTTCTCTAGATTACAGTTACTGGCCTTGTATGGATTATTGTAGGAAATGGTAACTTTGTGTTCGACCTGACCGTTGTTGACAATGATCTGATGCTTAATCTTCTGCTCTATAAAAAGATTAGTTTTGGCCGAAGCCATGTTGGCATCGTTGAGATGGAAATAATCAACATTGTCTGGAGTTTGTTTAATAGAAGCGGTGATGTTGGCCAGTTGGGCCGATTGTTGAAGTTCCTCGTCTAGAAAATAGAAGATAATATGTTTTTGGTAGATGTTTTTAAAAAGAGCTTGAGCCAGAGGAGAGATTTTCTCTTTAGGAGCCCCCATGGCATTACTTAAAATAGAGTGCATAAGGGGGGCCAGAAAACCTTTTCGGTCATCAACTATATAACTTCTTGGTTTACCGGCAATATATTCCAGTTCATAGATAATCTGAGGACAACCATAACATCTTTTGTCGGGTTCAGCGGAAAAATTACCATATCCGGGAACACCGATTCTACCTAAAACGTCAACCAGGTCTACCAAAACATTAGTATCGATAGCGATAATAGCATCAAATTTTTCAGAGCTAATAGTCTGGTAGTATTTAAGAAAGGTTTGAGCATCGGTAGGAAAATCTGGAGAAATATTCATATCTCTTAGGTTCCAGTACGGAACATTGATATGATAATCTTTGATCGGTCTGGGAGCTGGTATAGTACTACTAAATTTGGCATCTAAAGAATATATATCGTCAGAAATTAATGGAGTAACTTTACCGTTATCGACTTTAAGGATACCGTAGGCTGTCCAGAATCCTCCACTGGGTCTTAACTCAGCATCATTTTGAAACAATAAAAAGTATTTTCTGGGTGCATCTTTGCCAAGTAACCAACCAATGTTCTCAAGCATGGGCCGACCATCTTTTAAAAGACCGTGAGCTTGATCAATTGAATTCTGAACCTTAATTATATTTGATTTAATTTGGTAACCTCTAAAATCCTCGGGATATCGGTTAGCGTCAATTTGGGCTAAAAGTTGGTTAATATTATTAATTTTTTGTTCGATGGTATCTAGGTGTGGAACGATACCTTCGATGGACTCGGTAAGAAAAGTAATTCTGTCTTGGGTGGTATCGGCGCTACTACTGGCCTGACTGGCAAGGCCCAGAAAATCCTGATATGGCTTGACGGCTTCAATTAGAATATTGGCTGTTTCAATAGACTGATGACCAATATCGACAAGGATATCTCCATCGTGATAATAGTTTTTGATAACCGGAAAGGAGCCAATAAGTTTGAGTTTCTGGTAATCTTGGTCGAAATCATTAAGAAACTGATCCAGGTTTTTTAGTTCGGTCTCTATGGAATCAAGATTTTTTGAGGAAATGGCTTGACTGATAGAAGATTGTTTGTTTTTTAGCTCGAGAAAATCGGCGTAAACTTTTTTACCTGGTAGATAAGCAAAAACAAAAAGAAACAAAGAAATCAGTAAAGTAATACCAAAAAGGGTAAGAAAAACAATCAAAACAATTTTTTTAATTTTTTTGGCTTTAGGCCAGTTTTTTTTGGGTTTTTTGTCGGCGACAAAAACATCTACCGAATTGGAAGGAGTTTTTGAGGTGTCGGTCATAGGAAAGTTTAGACTAAAATTACTAAATTTACCAGCGGGATAGCATACAAAAAGGCGTTTTTAGGATAATAAGCAACTCTTTGGTAAAAGATCTTCTTTTGATATAGCTGGCGTCCATTTGGGCTCTTTTGACAAAAGAGAGATTGTTTCTACCCGATGTCTGCCAAAGACCGGTAATACCAGGCTTACTGGATCTGATTATTTTTATATTTTTTTTGGTTTCTGGGTATTTTTGGGCGTATTCTTGTAACTCCTCTTCGCGGTAAGCCCTGGGGCCAACTAGGGTCATTTGACCCAAAAGAACATTAATCATTTGAGGAAACTCATCGAGACTAAGCATACGCAATAATTTGCCTATAGGGGTGATTCTTGGATCTTCAGATATGGGAAGTTTCCAATCATTTTTTTTGTATTTCTTCCACAAATACGGGTATTGTCTGAGTCTTTTGTCATTGTCACCTATGTACATAGTTCTAAACTTATACATCAGAAAGGGTTGACTATCTTTACCAACTCTGTGTTGTTTAAAAAAAATAGGGCCAGGTGAAGTGAGCTTGATTAAGATGGCAGCCGGGACAGTAACGGGCAAAGATAGGATAATTAAGATTATGGAGGAAAAAATATCTAGAATCCTTTTGAATATTGGAAAAACAAAGACCCTAATTTTATAAAATCGGACTTTAGGTTCTTGAGTCATAATCCTTTTAGTCTAAAAAATATTTTTTAATTTTTAATCTTCTTACCATTTTACCTATCAGGTCTCTGACGTGTAACGACTGATCCAGGCGACAGATTAAAAGACCGTCGGGGGTATCGATTACGGCTAAATTATCGACACCAACCAGGCCAATCAGTTTGTCTGGAGCAGCTGATACAAGGCAATTTTGGCTGTCATGCTGAACATATTGGGTTTCAGGATTAAGAGTGGAAATAGATTGTGGATCTTTTTTGGATAGATTAAAGATAGTTTTCCACTCACCTATATCGCTCCAAGTAAAGTTACTTTCCAGCATAAGCAGCTTTTTGGTATGCTGGGAAATGCCTATATCTATTGATAAATTTGGACATTTTTTATATGCAATAACCGGGCTTTTTGAAAGAATATTTAATGAGTATTGTGGTTGATAAATCTGAACTTCTTCCAATAGCAACTTAACAGGGATAGTATAGATACCAGAATTCCAATAGATTTTTTGACCCTTACTAAGTTTTTGAATGGTTTTTAAATCCGGTTTTTCAATGAATTTGGTAACCGGGTAAAAACCATCTGTTTTCTTACCGACCTGGATATGACCATAAGAGGGGTTGTCGAATTGGGGTTTGACACCAAAAATTACGTATGACTTGGATTTTTTGGCAAGACGATAAGATAATTTAACTTGCTTTCTAAACTGCGTTTGTCTGAGGATAAAATGATCTGATGGCAGAAAGGTGATAACTGGATTTGGATGTTTTTTTTCAATTAGCAAACTGGTGTAAAGAATGGCCATAAGAGTATTCCTCTTTTGTGGTTCAGAAATGATGTTACCGGCAGGAATTTGCTTTGGTAAAATCTTAGAAACTGTTTTGGTGTATTTTTTATTGGTGACAATATAGATATTATGACCGGGGACAATTTTTAAAGATCTATTAATAGTTTCTTCTAAGAGCGAATTTTGACTTAAGATAGTAAGAAATTGTTTTGGTTTGGAAACACGTGATAAGGGCCACAACCTGGGGCCGGTACCCCCACAGAGAATGGCTATGAAGTGGCTTTTTTGACTTGGTCCTGATGTAGTTGCCATAAAGAATCTATCTTGTAACTAAATTCTAACATAAAGCTTTTTTGGGAAAACCTAAGACTATTGGACCGACAAACATTAGGAGAAAAGTGGTGGTCATTAAATTTAGTTATGGCCCTTTTTAAACTTTGGATGGTTTGGTATTTAAAAAAAACACCAGTTTTGTCGGCAATAACAGTTTCGGTGATACCGCCTTTACTATAAGCAATTACGGGTTTGCCACAGGCCTGGACTTCTAGTGGTGTCAGGCCAAAATCCTCTTCCTGGGGACATATTAAAGCACGACAGTTTTGGTAAATTGAAAGTAATTTTTGATCACTGACCTGGCCGACAAATTTTATATTAGGGTTTTTGGGATATAGATTTTTGAGTTTTGCTAAAGCCGGACCTTGACCGACAATAATTAATTTTTGATTTAACTGACGGCAGGCTTCAATGGCTAAATCAACCTTTTTATGTTTGACTAGGCGACTGACTATTAGAAAATAATCACCTGGTGATGTTGAGGACTTTGGAGTAAAAAAGTCAGTATTTGTACCGGGATATACAACTGTAGAATTTCTACCAAGATATTGTTTGACTCTGGTTCGAACGGTGCGAGAGATAGTTAAAAAATAATCAGGCCTAGAAGACAATATTAAATTGCTGTTTTTGATAGATTTTACTAATGGCGACAGAAACGAAGGGTAGTTGTAATTAAAAAGATAGCGATTTGGGGTAAGACAGTAACAAATGTGGCAGGTAGTCGGTGGGGTTATCAGGGCATAACCTGTTTGGCTAGTAATGGAGATTACAATATCAAAGTTTGAGAAATTAAAAGATTCAATAGCCATAGCCTCGAGGATACCTATTAGAGGATTTTTTTTGTTCAGATGTAATTTGTCAAGCCAGGTGGAGTGGATTTTTTTGGCTGTTATCCATGGGACATTTTTGGAGTTATAGACAGAGGTAAAAACTTGGGCTTTGGGGTAGATTTTTAGAATATCTAAAAGGAGGCGCTCTGCCCCACCCCACTGATTTAGCCAATCGTAAAAAATAGCAATTTTGGGTTTTGTGTTGGCCATGATGTATTTTATCTTTTTACAGATAATTTAATTTAGTTTAGTTTGATATTATATAGAATGAGTCAGAGTAATACAGAAAAACCAATTGCATATGAAGTAGCCGAGGGAATAATTGATGTGGTTTGGAAAGATTATAGAGCTAGTTTGATTATAGGTGGAACAATGGGGCTTGGTCTTGTTACTGGTGTGTTTGTAGGTGGAGGTCATCGACCTGACTTGCTCCATTCTGGATTAGGTGCTATTGGTGGAGGTGTGGCTGGTCTTGCGCTGAGAACAGTTGCAGGGATTGGAATTGAGGCAGTAAAACCTATTGTGCAGAAAATGAATGATCGTAGAAATCTAGAGTAAGGTTGGCGGTATTTGACCAGGAATATTTACTAACTTGTTGGTGGCCTTGTTTA
>CAYWRN010000014.1:19801-20815 GCA_964461095.1 uncultured Gammaproteobacteria bacterium | reverse complement strand
TAATTTTTGTCTTAATGAGGGGTTGCTTTGAAGCTTTTTTATTTGACTAACTAAAGCTTTATCGTCATGGGGATCAAAATACAAAACAGATTTTTGGTAAATTTCGGGAAGGCAACTACTATTACTGCTAATTACCGGACAAGATAGGGCCATGGCTTCTAGACCAGTTAAGGAAAAGCCTTCCATAAAAGATGGGTGAACCAAAGCCAGAGCATGAGCATAAACAGATTTAAATTTAATGTCGGGCAAGTAACCTAAGAATTCAACTTGGTTATCAAGACTATATTTTTTGACAATCTCAAAAGCTCTTTGTTGAAAAATATCGCGGCTACATATAATTTTTAGACTAAGATCAGGAAGATGCTTTAGGGCTTTAAAGATTATCTCTACATTTTTATGAGGATAGAGATTGCCGGTATAAATAATATAGTTGTCAGCCTTGGTTATTTTTTTGGTAGAGGTCTTAAAATTGGGATCGACGGCTTCGTGGGTGGTAATAATTTTTTTAGGATTAACCTTAAATTTATTGATTAAATATTGACGCCAAAAATTACTGGGGACGATTATCCAATTTGTTTTGATGGAAAAGAAGGTGACGACTAAATAAGCCAGATATTTAGGCCAATAAAGTAGACTATGTCTGGTGGTGGTTTGTTTGCCTTTGTAAAAATGCTTGATCAGGTCGTGTATAGTAACAACCGATTTGCCAAAGTAGAAAATGGGTTTATTGAAGTGAGTGAAGTGAACCAGATCGGGGTGGTGTTTATAGAGGACAAAAGGTAATAATAACTGTTCTTTTAGGGAATATGGTCTGATATCAACCGGAATTAGCTGGTAGCTGTCCCCTACTTCGTTTTTGATAGTACTAGCTTCTTTTTGGTCGACAATAAGGGAAAATCTGTATTTATCGAAACCTGGGGTTTGGGATAAGTGGAGAATTAAGTTTTTGGTGTATCTACCAATGCCGGTGTGCTTGGGGCCGTAAATTCTGGCATCAATAATGATATGTTTCAT
>CAYWRN010000014.1:12071-19791 GCA_964461095.1 uncultured Gammaproteobacteria bacterium | reverse complement strand
AGATATTAAAAACTTAGTCAAGAGAGTTGCCGAAAATTACGGTAAAATTGATATGTTTCATAAATATTTGGCTTTAAAGACTCTAATGGATTCAAGGAGGGAGATGCCGAGGTTAACAATAAATTTGGTTAAAGGGCTGTAGTTTTGGTAGAGGTTTTGTTGGTAGAAAATTCTCATAGCCTGGGTAGAGGCCTTGGCAATCTTAACTTTGGTAAGACGACTGGCGGAGCTTAACTTTTTTGATTGATCTTTGATACCTGAAGAAATACCCTGAAAGTGGACTATTTGACAGTTTGGGTAGTAGAAAAGTTTAAAGCCATGTTGGCGTAATTTGTAACACATATCCAGGTCTTCTCCGTAGAAGAAATATGATTCGTTCCACCAACCAATTGTTTCTCCGACGGATCGCCTTAATAAAATAAAAGCACCGACACAAGCTTCAACTTGGTGGGTTTTGGTCAGGTCAAGATGGCCTTGAAAATAACCGGCAAACAGGGGGGATTTGGGAAATAACTTGTAGAGTTTGGTGAAATAACAAAAAGAGCGCCAGGGAGTGGGGAAACCCCGATGACATTCCGGCTGAATCTGGCCGGTTTTGGCTAAAATTATTTTACAAGTAGAGGCGGATACATGTGGACTATTTTCCATGAAATGGGTAATTTTTTGGATGGTGTTTGTCTTGACTATGGTATCAGGGTTTAAAAAAAGAAGGTATTTGGATTTTGGATTGGTATGTTTGATGCCAATGTTGTTGCCGGCAGAAAATCCTAGGTTTTTATGATTGTTAAAACTAATCAGCTTATATTTGGTTTTTAGGTTTTGAATAGCAGAAAAACTTTCATCGGTAGACAAGTTATCAACTACAATGACCTCAAAGACATAATTTGTAATTGATTTATTTAGGCTAAGTAGACAATCTTTTAAGTAATGGCCTGAATTGTAGTTGAGGATAACAACAGACAGGATTGGGGTGGTCATGATGAGATTATTTTTTTATAAATTTTATTTAACTTTTTGGCACTTTTGGCCCAGGAATAATCCCTTTTTACCAAAAGAGATGCGTTTTTGCCTATGTAATCCATTTGTTTGAAATTATTCAGGAGTTTAATCGATGCCTGGGCTAGTTTGGAATAAGGACAAACTACCGCGTGGACATTGTTTTTGATGTTTATACCTTCCATTCCTTGTCTGGTGGTAACAATGGGAAGTTGGCTGGCCATGGCTTCAAAAAATTTGGTCCGACTACCACCACCACTTTTGATAGGGGCCAACAGGAGCCATGATCGTTGATAGTAATATTGTGGATCTTTGGGTCCACCATCTATATCTGCCTCTTTGACAATAATGTTTTTTGACATGTATTTACTAAAGGCTTGAGGGGCAAACCGACCAACTATATACAGCTTGGCATTAGGGACTGTAGCTAGTATCTGGGGCCAAAATTCGTCTAAAAGCAGTTTGGCACCTTCGCTGTTTTGCATCCATTTCATATTGGATATGCCAAACAGAATGGAGGGGAAACTGGTTTTCTTGATGTTTTTTTTTGGCTTAAAGTACCGCTCGGCCACACCATTGGGGACTAATTTGATATCTGATCTGTGGGTCATTTTTGACATCAACTTTTTGTCATCTTTGGAAACAGCAGCCACGGTATGGGTTTTTTTCCAATAAAATGTTTCCCAGTATTTGAGTTTAAAAACATCTATCCAAAGCAGTGGTTTGAGAAAGATATTGAAACCTTTTAGCGATTCTACGTAGTGCTGGTATACAGCATATTCAATGGTTTGATCGACTAGAATGATCGGGATAGAGGTATTGGGGATATTTGGCATAAGGTAGAAGCACTCAGTGTGAATTAGCTGGTACTTATTGGTAGACAGCTCTGACTCAATGGCATTTTTTAGATCGGGACTCAGGTAATTGGTAACCAGAAATGGGTATGAAGAAAGGGCCGTAAACAGAACTTTCTTAAAATCCCATGTTTTACCTCTTTTTATTAAAATAACTTTTTTGCATATTTTTTTGAGTTCGGTTAGACCGGTTTTATCTCTGGTAAAACAAATGAGAGTAATGTTGTTTTTACTGGCCAGGTGTTTTAGGAGGTAGTATGATCTGGTCTGACCACCAGCTTGTGAATGGTAAGGCAGATACGGAGTAATCATCAGGATGTTTGGTTTGGTCATTTTATTTTGACAATAATATATTCTTGAGTTTCGTCAACTACCTGACCAACCGAAACAACTTTGGCAGTGTAGTCGTCTTTGGTAGTCGATACCAAATAAATTGGATTTGGATATGTATTAATAAGTTTATCAATATCTTCTACCGGCTGAGTCCAGCCATAGCGGTTGGTTTGATAAAGGAAAGCCGGATCCCTGTTGTATGGGGCAATGACCAGCCCGTTGGCAGGTATTATTTGGTCAGCCGCCTGACCTGCCTTAACTATGGACCAATTGTTAACATTAAAAAAACCTTGAGTGTTGTACCAACCAATGGACAGCATCATAATAAACAAAAAACAGGCAATAGAAAAATTAAAAATTTTTTGATAAAAGTTTTTACCAATAATTAATAAATAGACAATTCCTTTGGCAACCAATATTGAAAATAGGGGAATAAAAGGTAGTTGATAATAATCGTGAGTAATGTTGCCGGTGGCGATGATGGTGACAAATACAAGAAGTGAGACTAGCCAGGAGTAATAAAAGAGTGATTCCTTGGGAGATTTTGGACTTATAAATCCTAAGATTAGAAGAACAAAACCACCACTGCCTAGGATTAGATTTGAAAATCTTTCATAAAAAATCCAGCGAAAGAAAGCAGGTTTAAAACGGATGGCAGTTGAATTAAATAACCAATCTGTATCAAATTGACCTTGAGGATAGTGGTCTATGTGAATTTTCCACAGAATATAAGGCAAAAGAGACAAAATAAAAAATAATATTATTGAAGTGTTTTTAATGTATTTAGTTGGATAATTATTTACAAGAATGATAATTAGGACTGGTAGTAATAGAACCAGGCTATATGGTTTGGTTAGAAAAGTAAGTGCCAAAAAAAATGAAGCGGTCAGTAAATTTGTAGGGCGACGCTTAGTTAACCAAATACTAATATACAACAGGGCTGTGGTGCTAAAAAAAATATGAAGCGGGTCTGGCATAGTGACCCGGCCATAATAAATATTAAATGGAAGTAGAGCAAATATGATTGAGGAAAAATAGGCAGTAGTTGTATTTGAATAGTGTTTGGCCAAGAAAAAGAGGCTGATGCAGGTAAGGCTGGAAAAAAATATTGAAACTAACCGGTGATAGATGATATTGACCCCAAACATTTTATACAATGGATAAACCAAAATATTATAGATAGGGAATTCAGCAAAAAAATATCTATCGGGATTGTCATTTTCATAGCGCCAGTTGAGGGTTATTAAAGAATCAAACTTGGGAAAGAATGGTGTAAAACCTTGTTTGATAAAATTTCTGGTAACTGAGGCGGTATCGGCTTGTCTCCATGAATGCCAATCTGCCAGAGGATAATCAAGCCTGTAGGTTCTAAGCCAAAAAGCAGTGATGAAAATAAGGATAAGATAGGGAAAATGTTTAAGCTTTGTCATTTAGGGTCAGGTTTTGATAATAGACGCCTACCAAAAGCCAAAACAAATAGGCGGTTTTACTGGCGGCAAAGACATCGATAAATACGGCATTGGCCAGAAAGCTTAAAATAGCGGATAGAAATATTAAATTGATCTTATTGGATGATTTAATGCTTTTTATTAGTAGATATAGTGGAATCAGCATAAAGCTTAAGAAACCTAAGATACCATTTTCTCCTAAAATTCTTAAGTAGTTATTGTCAGTGGCCAGACCAAGAGAACCGCTACCAGTACCAAGAAGTGGATTTTTGGTTAGAGCAGTAATAGCTCTAGGCCATTCAACATTAAATCTGATCTCACCAGATCGGCTAACACCGGCGTCGATGTCAACCTGAGGATACTCTTCGGGTGGTTGGTGACGGATAACTGTGGGCTTGGGAGTGACCAATACTTGAGGTGGTGTAGGAGTAATGGTTTTGCTAGTAGGCGTTGGTATCAGGGTTGGTTTAGGTACTGAGGTTGGAGTGGTTTTGGTAGTTTGGGGAACTATAGTGTTAAGTGTAGCCACTAATCTTTGGTTTAATTCTGTAGATGTAAAAAAGCTATAAATAATTATCAGAGACGAGGGAATAATTAAAAAATATTTTTTGGTGGTGGTAAAGGCAATAATTAGGCCTCCCCACAGAGCAAAAATGGAGACACGGCTGGCTGTCAGGGTCAGAAGATAAAAAAGAACTATCCATAAAATAGTAGTAGTGACTTTTATTAATTTTGAACAAGGAAGGATCAAAGGAGCGGTAAGAATTATTAGAAAAATACTTAAAAAAGCTGCCAGATCATAATGGCCGGCAAAGGTTGAACTAATTCTAGACCAGGCTGTTAGAGTCAGCAAGTAACCTTTGGAAAATTCTTCGTTCATGGTGGAAACGATGGGCCAGGCAAAATATTTCTGTCCGAATCCATAGATGGCCACAAAAACAGAAGCTAGACTAATAAAGGTAAAAAGGGATGATAGGTCTTTTTTAGAAGAGACAGCTTTAAGACTTAAAAAGGCCACTAGCATATATTGGACATTTCTTAAGGTGTGGAGGATTAAAAGATTGGCCTTATCGGTTTGAAGTATAAAAATGGCATTTGCCAAAGACAGAAAAATGGATATGAAAAATATTAAAAAAAGTTTGGCCAGCTTAGTTTGAAAAAGATTAAAACCATTTTTCAATTGATCTATCAAAAGGAAAAAAAGCGCTATGGCTATGACAATATCATCTAGTCTAATGGAAACGTAAGTATTGTTAACTTCTAAAATGGGAAACTTTGGATATAGAGGTATAAAAAGTAGGAGTATAGCGGTTAAGGGTCTGAAAATGTTGAATTTTATATTTTTTGACATAGGTTTCGGTAGTTATAGTTTAACAAGCTTCGCAAGTGACAACCGGCTTTTAAAAACAAACGGATAATATTAGTGTATTTGGCTTGGTGTTTTTTAAAAAAATAAACAATGCCTTGGTATTCGTTTAATAGTTTATGACCGGAATTTGATGAGGAGGCACCACCTAGGTGGATTATTTGGGGACCAATTAGATACCAAGCAGAAAGCAAGGGAAACATTTTTTTGACCCGATAGGCCCATTCAAGTTCCTCGGCGTACATGAAATAGTTTTCATCAAAACCGCCAGTCTTTTCAAAAATTTCTCTCCTAGTTAGAATAAATGCACCAGTCAACCAGTCCTGAGGATGATCTTTTTTAAAAAATGGATCATGGGTGTAAAAGTCCGGTGAGTGGGGATGAATAGGTGGAATTAGTAAGTTTAGCAATGGCAGATCGTCGATACCAAGTGACCAACAAAAAGTGTTAACCAGATTTGGGAAAAATCCGCCGGAGGGTTGAATACTTTTGTCTTTGTTTAATAGTTGGGCGGTACACATTGAGCCTTCCGGGTGGGCAGACAACCAGGTGATGGCTTGAGATATGGCTGAATGAAGTATGATAGTGTCGGAGTTTAATAAAAGAATATAGTTTCCGGATGATTTGGCAAAACCTTGGTTGTTGGCTTTGGCAAAACCAAGATTGGTTTTGTTTTCAATAAGGGTTATCGGATACTTGAGTTTTTTTAGTAACTTAACAGAGTCGTCGGTGGAGGCGTTATCTATGACGATAACCTCAAAGGGAATATCAGACAAGCCTTTATCGGCAAAAACTGACCTAAGGCAATCAATTGTCAGTTGACTGGTGTTATAGGAAACTATAATTATTGATAAAACGGGGGTAATCATCTTTGGGAAAATATTTTTTTGTAGATAGGGATAGATTTAATAACCAGGAGTTGAACAGCTAATAAAATAAGGTATGACACTATTAAATTATTGGCAGTAAATGTTCTTAGGGTAACCTTAACACGATACTCCTGACCATTAACAATCATCTTATTAGCCTCTTTTTTACTTTTCGGAGTAAAGACGTCTTTTTGCCAATCAAAACCATTAATAAACAAGGATTGTTTAAAGGGAATGACAACTTCTTCTAAGTAGTATGTTTGGATAGTGTCTTTTATAATTTGTTTGGCCTTTTCGGGAGGGTGGTTTAATTTAAAAGCCAAAGGATGACTGTTTTGGTAGGTAGTGACATAAAAATCGATAATTTCCGGTCTTTCTTGGTTAGTAAAGTAGGCTTTGACATTTTTAAGCTGGACAGTGTCTCCTGGTTCGGTGGATTTAACAGAATTGGGTAAGTCCAAAACAGTAGGCAATGGATACATCAAATATAGAATAATTAGGATATTAAGAGTGACAATAATTACTTTTTTTATCATTGAAAAAGAACTGGTCGGCCTAATTTGTAGTTTAATTTGCTGACTTTTCTGTCGGAAATTTTTTTGGCCGGGACACCGCCCCAAATTTGCTGGTCTGGTATATCCTTGGTAACCACAGCCCCGGCGTGATTACCAAAAGAGGGCGAATTGACGTTGTGTTGATTGGTGTAGATTAGGACGTCGCTAGCGATATCAACATGATTACCAATAGTCAGCTGTCCCCTGCCATCCAGAAAGGAATTTTTGCCGATAATAGTATCGTAGCCGATTTTAATTTTGTCGGGGGCAAAAAACTGGGCGCCGGTATGGATGGTGGAAGTTAGGGTCAGGTCTATGCCAAACAAAAAATAAAAAAATTTTCTAAAGCTATGAATGGGTATAAGACCGATCCATTTTAAGAGCATAAGGCAAAATTCGCCGGCAACAGTTTTTAGGCGGTTAAAGATTTTGGGAAGTAGATTTGAGAAAGTCACGCTTTGGCCGGTATAGTCTTGCATGTAATTAGTTTAACATTTTGGGCTAAGTTTAAAAGGTGAAATTATTATGGGATAGAGGTAAAATATAATATTAGAAATACCTGGTTTATATATTATTAATATAGATTATGATTGGTGCAAGAAGAGAGAACGGCCTGTCTTTAGTGTCATGCAAGAGATTGGGCGGTGATACTCCTATTGAGGTGGGAAAAGGGATGCTGAGGGGTTGTCAAAAATATTTTGTTACTAGAGTTGGTTGTGGTCATTTAGTTAGTGGTAGATGCGATATTAGTCTCGTGGGTGAAGTTGATAGTTTATCTGGAAATATTACAAGAGCTATGTTTGGTGATCACAGAGAGCTGTTTTTATCGAATGATAATTGTATTATTCAAGGGGAGATGTTGTATCTTATTGATAAAGACATAGGTAGTGTTTGAATAATTTTTTTAGTGGATTTGGACCAGGAAAAGTTTTTGGCTTGAGATAGGTTAAGTTTGGAAAGTTTTTGGCGAATCTTGGACTGGCTAATTTTTTGCATGGCATTGACCAGATCATCTACTTTGGTTGGATCGATTAAAATACCGGCCTTACCAATAACTTCAGGGATAGAAGCCAGGTTACTGCCAATAGCTGGAGTGCCAACTGACATGGCTTCTAAAGCCGGCATACCAAAACCTTCATAGAGACTAGGGATGATTAGGGCTTGAGCCTGTTTGTAAAGTGACCATTTTTCGGTTTCTTCAAAAAAGTCGGTAAATATAACTTGCTTGTCAATTTTTAACTTTTTGACGGTAGAAAAAATATCATCAAAAAGCCAACCTTTTTGGCCGGCGATGACAAGT
>CAYWRN010000014.1:11466-12061 GCA_964461095.1 uncultured Gammaproteobacteria bacterium | reverse complement strand
GGTAATCTGGTTTAATTTTAAGAAACTGAGAGAAAGAATTAAGCAAGAAAGGGATGTTTTTATTTGGCTTTAGAGTGCCAAGATAGAGAAAATAAGGCTTAGTAATGGCGTATTTTTGTAAAACTTGTTTATCCTGAGCAGGAGTTGTTTTTAGAGGATCTGAGGCAGGTGGGGCTACAACAATTATGTCTGGACGAATATTATATGTATGCTCAATTTCTTGTTTGGAAAACTGAGAGATAGTGAAGACAATGGGAGCTTTTTTAATGGATTGCCTGGTCCAGTTTGTTAACTGATATAAATCTTTACCGGTAAACTGATCAGGGTATTTTAGGTAACCTAGATCCATAATAAAGGGTATGGTGGGACAAGGGGAAATACAGGGAGTATAGTGGCCAAGTGATAAAAAGATATCCGGCTTGGGGGAACTTAAGAAAAGATTTAAAGGTAGAGCAAGCCTAGTCCAAAGTTTACTGGGTCCAAAAACTTTGTATTGCCAATTTGCCTTTGGTTTGGGTAGATCAGATCTAGGCTGATCTTTAAGATAAATAATATATTTATTGATTTGGTCTAGTTCGGAAAGATTTACCAAAAT
>CAYWRN010000014.1:0-11456 GCA_964461095.1 uncultured Gammaproteobacteria bacterium | reverse complement strand
GGCCGATACCTAGTCTATTTTTGACGTTGGCTTCATTGGCGTCAATTCCGATAAGCATAGTTATTAGAAACTAGTCACGAGTAACTAGAGAGTTGTAAATTGCTAAAGTCTTGGTGGCGGTGGAGGTCCAGGAAAATTTAGAGGCTAAGGTAATGCTTTTTTGAGAAAGGATTTTGATATTAAATGTTTTTGAGGTAACTTTTTCAATAGCTTTGGTGATATCAGTAGTTGATCTGGGATTAACCAGAAGAGCTGTGTTTCCGGTGATTTCGGCCATGGAGGTACCAATACTGGTGATAACCGGTGTGCCAACGGCCATGGCCTTTAGGATCGGCAGTCCAAAACCTTCATATAGAGACGGATATAGAAGGGCTATGGAGGCAGCGTGAGCGGCCACCATATCTGATTCAGGTAGGTAACCTAATATCTTGATGTAGTTTGGCTGATCTGTGTCTATATCCTGACCCCAACCATATTTACCGGTGATTGCCAGCTCCAGGTCGCTATCAGGATGAGCTTGTTTGAAAGCAATAAAAGCGCTAATCAATCTTTTTAGATTTTTTCTGGGCTCTCTGGTACCTTGGGCTAGAAGGAAATTATTTAAAAGATATTTTTGTTTAAATCTATTAACAATAATCCTTTTTTGTTTGGCTTTTAGAGTATTGAAATGTTTGTATTTTTCTTCGCAGGCTTCATAAATGACAGAGCATAATTTTGGATTGATTTTAAATAATCTAAGAAAGTCTTTTTGAGTGGTTTTAGAGACACAGATAAAGTGGGCATATTTACTTAGTCGTTTAAATTTTAAGTGGTGATTTTTAATAATAGACGGATGAAGCCATTTTGGGTATAAAAAAGCAGTTAGATCATGGACAGTGGTTATTAGTAAGGCTTTTAGAGAAGGGGTGTGGTAATAATCGGATGTGTGGAAAATATGGCATTCGCCAATAAAAAACTCGATAGGGAGAATGTTGAGTTTGTTCCAAATAAATACAAAAAAAGAGATTGGTAATTTATAGTGGTAAACCTTGACTCTATCTGATCGAAGTTTATTGATATCTTCTGGCAGTGGATTTCGAAGTGAGCAAAAAAAGAGCTTATAGGTGTTGTCTTTATCGATTTTGATTAAGTTTTTAACCAGGTTTAGAGTGTAGTTACTGACCCCTGTGCCATACTGAGTTGAGCTAATATCTATACCAATGATCATGTTCTTTTTTTGATTATTTTAGGTAATTTTAACAAAACCAGAGTATAGGTTTTAAGGATTGAGTATGGCAGAAGCCAAATTGACATTAGGCCATAGATGGAAACTGTTTGTTTACACAGGCCTGACAAATTTCGTAATCTTTCAATAAATATTTGTGGGAAATATCTGATAAGTTGTTTTAATGAGTAGTTTTTTATGATTAAAAAAATCCAGTTTTTGGTATCCATCTGGGCTCTAAAGTTACCCATTTTGGAACTAGTGGCACCACCTAAATGATAAGAAACAGCTTTGGGGACAAATAAAGTTTTGTAGCCGGCTTTATGTAGACGAAAAGCCAGATCAACATCTTCTTCATAGGCAAAAAAATCTTGGTCAAAACCACCAATCTTTTGGATGATGTCTTTTTTATAGACAACCAGAGAAGCAGAGGCACCCCAGATTAGTACACTAGTTCTTTGGTTCTTTGGTTCTTTGGTGTAAGGCAGACCATTACCAATATTTAGGGCTTTACCACGCCAAAAAAACTTGAGACCGGTACTTTCGATAAAAGACCCATCTTTGTTTAATACCAGACCGAAATAACAGGCATATTTAGGGTTAGTAGAGATAGCTTTGTTGATTTCCTGAAACCAGTTTTTGTCAACTTTGATGTCGTTGTTGCAAACAATTACATAGTCGTATTTGGCTTTGGATGTACCTTGATTAATCGCTTTGGCAAAGCCGTAATTTTTCTGGTTTAGGATAATTGAGGTATTAAAACCTAGTGTTAGGTCTGAAAATAATTGAATGGAGTCGTCAGTAGAAGCATTGTCGACCAAAATAAACTCGACTTTGGTAGAAGGTGATCTTGTTAGGGCAGTTTTAATTGAACTGAGGCAATCGTTTAATAAAACGGCTCCGTTTAAATTGGGAATGATGATAGAAAAGTTCATAGTGTAGGAATAGCTATAGTATCGCCTATTTTTATACCAGTACCTGGGTTTAGTTCGATGATGTATTGAGCCGGCAGTTGGTTGGTTAAGGGACTTAGGTCTAAAGGTTGACCAGTTTTAATATCTACAACAACACCCTTATCATCAAGCCAAATAATATCCAGAGGGATATATGTATTTTTCATCCAAAACGGGTAATAACCTAAGTTTTGGTAGACAAAAATCATGCCACAATTTTTACACAAACGAGATCTATCGGATAAACCTTTGGCCTTTTGGGCCATGGTTTTGGCAACCTCCAATTTGAATTTATTGCCGTTGATGGTGATAGTAACCAAATCTAACTGAGAGGATGTTTTTGAGAATAGCCTACCAACAACAATGACTAGAAATATAAGGAGTAGAAAATTAAGCAATTTTTTCATTTAATTTACTAATTATAGCCGGCCAGGAAAGCTTTCGGCTATAGCTAAGACAGTTTTGGGACAATTTGGAATATAAAGATTTATCTTTAGTTAACTTAAGAATAAGTTTAGCGAGGTCGATTGGATTGTTTTGGGCAAAACACAAGCCGATGCGGTTTGAAGTAATAAGGTTCTTGACGGTGGGAATATCGCTACCAATAACCGGTACTCCCCTGGCAGCCGATTCGGCAAAGACGATACCATAGCTTTCGTTTATGGACGGGTTAATAAAAATATGGCTTTTATCAAGGAGATTAGTAAGTATTTTTTGATTATATTTTTGGGCTACGACAGTAAGATTGGTCCGGGTTTTTTTGGGAAGATTTTTGATTGTTTTTTCGATTTGGGGATAATATAGGGTTTTTTGGCCAGCTATGGTTAGATGAAGATTATCTTTTTGTTGACAGATGATGTTGAAAGCAGTTAAAAGAACTTCAATTCTTTTGTGAGCAGCAAAATTACCCAAAAAAAGCAGATTAATAGAATTGACTGGTTTTTTAATAATTTTTTTCAAGGGAGTGATGCTTAGTCCTGGTGGGCTGATAAAAAATTTGTTTTTACTAATATCTAGCTTTTTTGATAAATAGATTTTTTCAAAACTAGATAAACACCAGATAAAATCGGATTTTTTTAGGACATTAAAAAGAATTGGGTTTTGAAAACTATCGTCTTGATGATGAAAACAAGGTAATACTAATAATTTTGATTTATATATTTTTTTAAAGAAAAGAGAGTAGAGACTGATAGTGGTGGGAAATGGACCGGCGATAATTAGATCGGGTTTGAAATTTCTAATTTTAACTATGGTTTTTATAAATGGTAGAGGTTTAAAAATTGGACCGATACTTAGTAAATTTAACAATTTCCAATTTTCAATTTTCAAAAATTTTGAAAAAAATTTTTTTAGATATATAAATAGTTTGGACGTCGCTAGATTTAAGGTTTATGATTTTAGATTTAGGAATAATAAAATCATCAGTAGATTGGCAGTTGGTTGTTAGGGCTAGAGTTTGGTGACCGAGTTTTTTTAGTTGCTTTTGGGTGTGAAAAACTATTTGAGAGCCGCCATCAACGGCCGGAGGCCAGACATGACTAATAAATAAAATCTTCATTGGTGTAGTATAGAATAGTTTTATGAAGAAACTTTTGGCTAACAAAAGATTTTTGAGAATAATGCAATTTTTGGTTTCGTCAGTTTTGTTGGTGTATTTGTTTAAAAAAAACAATATCGGTAATATTTTTGATCAACTGGTCAATGCCCCTTTTTGGTATATATTGATAGCCACCTTTTTTTGGCTGTTTTCAAATTTTGTAGTATGCTGGCGTTGGTCTTATTTAGTTTTGGATAAAACATCTTTAAAAGACGTGCTGTTTTTTATGAAATCGGTATTAACTGCAAATTTTTATGCAGTATTTTTACCTTCTTCGGTAAGTACAGACTTAATTAAATGGCTACCAATGATTAAAAGGTATCCTCACTTATCAAAAGCCCAATTAGCCGGATCGGTGATGCTGGACAGGATAGTGGGGTTGACCGTGTTTGTGTTAGTGGCCTTTGTATCGGTGTTGTCTGGAAAGATTATGGGGGTAGTGTTTCCGGATGCAGTATTTTGGCTGTTTTCGGCTGCTTTTGCAACCATGGTTGTATTTTATGTAGTTGAGTTTTGGGTGGATGTAGAAAGGATATTTGAGAAGATTAAAGTACCGGGAAAAATTAAAAGAATAGCTTTGGTTGTATTTAAGGCAGATAAAAAAAAGATGTTAAGAGCACTTAGTTTGTCTCTACTAGTGACTCCATTGTGGTCAGTGTCCGGATGGCTAGGGTTATATGCGTTTAAAACTGGTGTCAGCCTGTTGGAAACAATGATTTTGATACCAGTAGTGAATCTTTTGCTAATATTACCAATATCAGTAGCCGGTTTTGGACCAAGAGAAGGACTTTTTGCATATTTCTTTGGACCCTTGGCTAATTCTTTGGATTCCGTATTAGCGGCCTCAGCTTTTACGGGAATTATGAATCTAGTGTTTGCCCTTTTAGGGGGGTTGATAATCTTTATATAAGTTTGAAATGGTATAATTTTTTATGGAAGATTTGGTTAGTAGGTTTTATCAAACTTATGCCAATTTACCGATTGGAGTTAGAGATGAGATTGTAGCGGTTGTAGATGGAGTAGAGATGACCTGGAATGTAATTAAGATTGAGGTGGATGTAAAAAGTCCGCTATCTACTAAAGTTCTAAAGTATTTAGATGAATTAAAGTTACTTAAAAAATGACCAGACTAAGTGACAAGAAAAAGGAATTGGTACTAGCTAGGTTGCGAGCTACCAAAAGAGATTACAAAATATCTGTAGGCGGAAAGGGCGTGTTTGATAAAAAGGAGATTATTAGTAACATTGAAAATGGAACTGATCTAGGTATTCAGATTATTGAAACACAGATAAACTATTTGAGAGATATGGCCAATGGTAAGATTTATAAAGTACTTAATAACTAATGGTTCTAGTAACGAGGCCTGATCATGACCTACCGACGAAGTACTTATGTAGTTTTAGTCAAAAAATAGTTAGTTTATGTACTAATAAATCAATTCAAGTAATTGATTTAAAGTCCAAAAAGGCCAATAAAAAGAATTTTGAAAAATCCATAAAAAAAGACGATATTCAGTTTATATTGATCAACGGTCATGGTAATGATGATGTGGTGACGGGATACAACAACACGGTATTAATCAATAACTATGGACCACATCTAAAAAATAAGGTAATTTTTGCCAGAAGTTGCCGGTCGGCTAAAGTACTGGGTAAAAAATTGGTTAAGGCCGGAGTCAAGGTCTATATTGGTTATACCAAGGATTATTATGTAATGATGTCAAATAATTGCCCAAAAGACTTGTCTAAAGACAAAGTGGCACAGCTGTTTTTAAGGCCATCAAATTTAATAGCCGAATCAATTGTTAATGGAGATTCAGTTAAGGAGGCTAACAGTAAATCAAAAAAAGCTTTGGTTAATAATATAAAAAAAGTTTTATCTTCTGGAGACGAAGACCGTCATCAAGTTGCCAGCTATCTGTATCATGATCTAAAATGTCAAAAGGTAGTTGGTAGGGGTAGTTATAAATTAATATTTAGAAATGATTCATAAGATATTAATAACCGGTGGAGCTGGTTATATTGGCAGTCACGCAGTGTTGGAGAGTCTTAAAAAAGGTTATAAAGTGACGGTAGTAGACAGTTTGTTTAGAGGCTATAAGGAAGTGATGGATGTTTTGCAAATGACGTACGGACATGACAAATTGAGTTTTTATAAAGTAGATCTAAGAAACAAGGACGAGCTGGATAAGGTTTTTGAAAAAGAAAAACCAGAAGCTGTGATGCATTTTGGAGCACTGTGCCTAGTAAATGAGTCAACTCAAAATCCTGATTTGTATTTTGATAATAATGTAGTTGGATCGGTCAATCTTTTGGGGACGATGGATAAATATGGGATTAGAAAGATTGTTTTTTCTTCAACTTCTGAGGTGTATGGAGAAAATGAATATTTACCCATAGACGAAAAACATAAGTTAAATCCAACTAATCCATATGGTATGTCTAAAAAGATGATCGAAGATGTAATCGGTCAGTATGCGAAGTGGAAAGATTTAAGGTACGTTATTTTTCGCTATTTTAATGTGACCGGGGCAGATGATAATGGCATGGTGGGTGATAGCAAAAAACCAAGTGTCCTATTGGTGCAGAATGCAGTCAGAGGAGCACTAGGTTTATCGGAATTTAAACTAACCTGTCCAAAAGTTGACACACGTGACGGGTCGACTATAAGGGATTATGTCAACGTAATGGACTTAGTGGATGCACATATACTGGCCCTAAACTATCTTGATAAAGGAGGTGAAAGTGATGTATTTAACTTGGGGACAGAGAAAGGCTACTCTACCCTAGAGATAGTCGATCAGGTACAAAAAATTACCGGAGTTAAATTTGAGATAGGCAAAGGTGAGGTCAGACAAGGTGAGCCGGCTGAAAAATATGCCAATGCTAGTAAAGCCAAAAAGATTTTGGGTTGGAAACCTAAAAGAGGAATTGCTGAAAGTGTAGAGAGTTTAGTTAAGTGGTATAAAAAAAGGCCGGATGGGTGGAAATACTAGATATGCTTTAATAAAAACACCCCTAACGACGAATCAATTACCTTCCAAGTAGTTTTGTCTATTTCCTCTACATGGTCTTGGTTGACTAGTAAATAATTGGTGTCAACACTGAGATCAACGTTGATTTTGCCAGTATTAAAATAGAACAAAGGAGCTTCGTATGGCATTTGGTAAATGGTCAGGCTAGCTATACCAGGATGGTTTAGAGCCAGGTTTTTGATACCCTGATTAAAATTAGTTCTGGTTTGGGTTTGTTTATAGGTTTGTAAAGATATTAGAAGTACCACTAGACTGGTTGCCAAAATTAAATTTTTGGTATTGGTAAAAATTTTTTCTAGACTAAGTCCAGCTAATATACTAATTGGTACAAAGATGGGGAAAATATACCACCAGACCTTTGATGACATCAAGCTAAACGGTACAAAAATAATGGCAATCCAAAGAAGAAGTATAAATATTTTTTGATTAAAGTTTTTGTAGATATAGATCAAAATAAAAGGGACAAGAAGACATAGAGCAGTATGGTAAGTTAGGATATATCTAATGTACCAGTAAATTGGGGCAATGTTACCTGCTTGTCCTATCCCCCGCCCTACTAGATTAGCCAGAAAATAGTTTTGAATAAATATATTTTTAAACTTTAAATACATCAGGATATGCCAAGGTAAAGACACTAGTAAGGCTACAAGACACCAGGTAATAAAGTTAGTAAACTTTGATTTGCCAACAATTTTAATGATGTAAAGTATCAAAAAAGGCAGCCAAAAAAGGGCAAAAGACTTAGTCAAAAGACCCAGACCAAAGAAAAGACCAGATAGCTTATAGTTACCTTTTAGGGCAAAATAAATAGTAGCAAGGCCAAAAAACAGTAGCTCCATCTCAGCTATACCTTGGCTAGACAGAAAGGAAAAATCAGATGATAAAGTAAGTAAGATAGCGCTAATATATGGGGCCAGAATTGATTTGGAAAAAAGAATAGAAGTAATCAGAAAGACCAGATATATGGACAGAAGAGAGAACATAAACGATGGCAAGCGGGTAGTTAGTTCTGACATGCCAAATAGTTTATAAAAAAGAGCAATAGTCCAGGTGTGTAGGGGTGGTTTCCAAAAATCTGGATGCAGGGGTTGGTTGTTATCTAGCGTGGTGATGGTAATGTCTTGGTAGTTATCAGGATAACCAGAAATGGGGTGTAGCCAATAGTTGGTTTTTAGATGGTTTTTAGCAATTTCAGCGTATCTGGCCTCATCAAAATCATAAAGAGCTTTAGAAATTATTCCTTCCCAAAAAACAGACCGTAGGATTAGAAATAAAAAAAGAAAAATAAAAAATAGCTTAGTTTTAAATTTATGCATCTTATATTTTTTCAATTAATGAGATTTTAAAGCTTGGCAGACAATCATAAGTTTTAACAAGCTGGTAATCTCCAAACAAGCTTAGTTCGTAAAATTCGGTCTGTTGAGGAGTAAAAGTGCCTGAGTCTTCGACTATAAACATATGACAAGCAGAGTTTGGCTCTGTTTCTATTTCTTTTAGTTTACATCCAGAAATTTTAATTAAATAGCGGTGTTCCGGTCCATGGTGGTATGGGTGGAGGTCAGATTGAACAGCAGAATAGACAGGTTTAGAAAAATCGGTACAGACTTTTTGAAAGCAAGATAATGTTTGTTGATAAGTTCTAGGTGCTGGAGAAAAATATGATTGAAGTTGAGAAGGTTTTAAGAATGAAAATAAAAGAACTATTATTAATGGCAGGAAAATTAGTTTTGGTAACAGTGAAATAGTGGCAAAAATAAGCACAAGAAGGGCAAAAATATAATGGGCTTGAATGTTTACGGGAGACAGCAGAGTCAGAAAGAGAGTCAAAAGAAAAAGCTGAGGAATAATTTTATTTTTAGATTTTAACTTAAGCAGATAAAAGGAAATCGTTAATATAACTATTAAAATTACTAGATTTAACCAGGGTGATTGAAAAGAAATTGTGTATTTAGATAGATTTTGGATTTGATTAAAAAGACTAAAATTTGTCTGAGTTTCTACGCCCTTATTAAATAGACTTTTGGTTAGTAAAAAGTTATGCCTTACTGCAAAGAAAATGGTTGGTAAGTTTAGTAGTACTAAAGAAGAAAACAGGTAAAGTAATATTCTAAAAAAGTACTTTCTAAAATAGAAAAAAGATAGGATTAGCAAAGCTATTAAAAAGGGGGCTATAGAAAAACTAAGTGAGACTGCTGTTGCTGTTGATAAGCTTAAGATTATCAAATATTTGTTATTAAAATTTTTTATAAGTAGAAGTAGGCAAACTAGTGCTAAAAGTAAAAAGGGTGGAACTAAGGACGGGTTCCAGATGTATCTATTCTGAATAATAAATTGGGGGTGGATAGCAAAGAAAAAGAAGACAGACAGGATAATTTTTTGAATACCAAAATCTTTTTTAGAAAGATTTAAGCAAAGCAGGAAAATAAATATATATATAAAAGCAGAGGTATAGAGGGCATAGTAAGGGTGTTGGTTAGTAAGAAGAAACAATGGATAAAGTAAGTAAAAATAGATTGCTGATTGATTTATGGGTAATGCACTAGTTTGGGGACCTAGCAGTGGAGGCTTGCCAGTTTCTTTCCACTTTAGTAGTGTATAAGAATCTCTACCCATATCATTAAAAAAGAAGAAAGATTGATTGATTTTATAAAAACGGAAGAATAGAAACAAAAAAATAAAAAGAGACGATGAAAATATGATTGTTTTGTTTTTCAATAAATTATTATAAATCAAAAATTTGTTATATTTATTTGTGGCAGATACTTATAAGGGTGAGATAAAAGCAAAGATTGTTGAGGTTAGGTTTGCAAATTCTGGAATGGTAAGTTATGTGGCTAAAAAAACTGGAGATGGTGTATCAAAGGGTAATAGTTTGGCAAGTTTAGATAAAAAAATTTTACAGTAGGAGTTAGATTCAGAACTTTTAGATTATGAAAAGGTACGAGCTGATTTCGAAGCCTATGGTCTTAAGGCTGGAGAGCCCACAGATGATATGGGTAAATTTTTAAAAAAGCAAAAGCAAGCTAGTTTGGATTTAAGTGTTAAATCTGTGGAGTTGGCCAAAGCTAGGCTTGATCAGGTAAATTTGTTTTCACCAGTAACTGGCGTAATTGTTGATGATAGTAATATAGTAGCCGGGGTTTATGTATCTCCGGCTTCATCCCCTTTTAAAATATTAGATACTTCATCTTTTTATTTTGAGTTTGAAATAGACCAAGTAGATTTAAATAAGTTTAAAAAACCTGTAGATATGGAGATAAGTTTAACTGGGCTTGAAGAAAAGTTTTTAGGTAAAACTAATCTTATACTCCCCTATTGTGGTAAAAAGCCAGGTAGGTTTAATGTAGTGGTGTCTTTAGAAAAGATGGATAATTTATTGATGGGGTTGGTTGGTGAAGCTAGTTTACCCTGAGTTTATCGAAGGGTCATTGCGAACTTAATCCATGTCATTGCGAGTGTTAGCGAAGCAATCTATTGTTTTCAAACGCTTGATTGAGGATTTGGATAGTTTCTGTAATTATTTGAGGATACATTTGCCTATAATTTTTTGGTAGAAATTGATTTAAATCCTGCTTAAATTTATCAGGATTGTATTTTTTAATTGAGCTAATTAGCTTTTTTTCCGAATATGAAACTTTAGGATAATATTTCATCTTTTGTTCTACATATTCCCAGACTATAGGGGTGTCGTTTTTTAATAAAAACCAAAGATCAAATAAGTCTCTGGCTTTGTTTCTGGTAAACATAGCTCTAATTTTTTCAGCCAGTATTTCTTTTTGAGAATAATGGTTGACCAAGGGTGGCGGGGATATGGGGTAGTTGGTGATGATGACAGTTGATTCTTTATCGAGTGGTTTTTCTCTAAATGAAAAGTCAAGTTTGATACCCAGTGGTTGTTTAATGATTTGATTTGGCTGAAAAATCAATCTGATCCTTTGACCTATATCTTCTATATTTGTTTCTTGAGATACTTTTATTTGGCTGTTTGTTTCTGTTTCGATTTGAGGGATTATACTAGAAACTTCTTTATGGTAGTTTTCTTTTTTTAAAGAAGTAAAATCTAAATCCTCTGAATATCTAAAGGAATTAAATAAAAATCGAATGGCGGTTCCGCCTTTAAAGTAGACTTGTCTGGATTTTTGGTAGAAGTATTTTAAAAAAACCAATTGAAAATATTCTCTTAAAATGGTTGATTGGTCAATCTGCTGAAGATTTCCCGTGTTTTGAAGAAAAGATTCGGATATCATATATTTTGTTTAATAAACTCTATTAGCTTGATATTTTGGAAAGTTTTAGAATATTTGATGAAGTCTCTTTTTTGAGAATGATTGAGATTAATTAGTTTAATATTTTGTTTTGATCTAATGCCTTTGTAAGTCATGTAGTAATAATCAAATAAGGCTTTATTAAAACTAGCTATAAGATATCCATCTTGAAGATGGTAGTCTGTGTAATATTTTTTATCGATGTGAGAATATGAAAATTCTTTTTGCTCGAAAGACTTAAGTTTAGTTTTTTTAGTGGTGACGGAAGTTATTTGATAGGTAAATTGATCAATTATTCCATAAAAAGACAATGCAGTTTCCAGAGATATATAAGAGGGTTGATAAATAAAGTTTGCTAATGTGTATTCATCAGGTTGTTTTTTGGCCAATAAAAACATAAACT
>CAYWRN010000013.1:27932-28877 GCA_964461095.1 uncultured Gammaproteobacteria bacterium | reverse complement strand
TCATTTATGCCAACCCATCCGATTCAAATCAAGTTGGTCTTACCAAAACCACTTCCCTTCAGGTTTGGGCCAAGGCCACCAAAGCAATTTTAGGTAAAGCTATCGATGTTGAAAGAAACAAAGACAGGCAACTTATTTACTCTCAAATGCACTCCCTAGGCCTTCCTCACGAAAGGTCTTTTTCTTTTCCCGATGCCAGTCAAATTTCCAAATCCAACTTTAAGGATGCCATAGATAGGTTAGGTCTACCTTATTGGATCTCAGCCGTTCCGGACAACCAATCCCAACACCTAGAAAGATTATCTAAGCTTCGTCTTTACGACCTTGAATCAGGCTGGCAATTTATCAAAACCATTCCCGAAGCTGGCCATTACAAAATAATTGTTATACAGTACCCGGATCAGGCCAAATTCAAAGGTACTGCCCTCGTCTCCTCAAAACTAAATGGTATAGCCGAATTTATTACCGGTGACCGTCACTACATCATGACCAGGGGTTTTACTCTTATCGACCCTATGCTTTTTACCAAGGACAAAATTACCAAATTTTCCAAAACTGTTGCCAAAGATTATCAACACCAGCTTTTTAATTTAATCCATACTATTCCAGGACATTTTGAATTTCAGTATGCCCATATTGACAACACTCCTTCCCTAACTTTTTTCGATTATTCATCCCAAAACTCCTACATCGAAATCGATAATATTTACAAATCATTGTTCGATTACCATAAAACCACCAACAAAAACCTTATCCAGGGCTTACCATCGTCTCCCGGCCAAACTCATGGCCAGTGCCTGGTTACTCATCACGCCAGTATTGAAATGAACCAGGATATTCCCCCAAAAACAATATTAGTCACCGATGCCATCACCCCCGATATGATTCCTCTATTTAAAAATATTTCAGCTATTGTCACCGACTTAGGTGGAGTTACCAGCCACC
>CAYWRN010000013.1:26648-27922 GCA_964461095.1 uncultured Gammaproteobacteria bacterium | reverse complement strand
ATATTTGCGCCACTATCAACGCTACTGAAAGAATAACTACTGGTCAACAAGTCTCTCTTAATGCCAATACTGGTACCGTTACCTTCCTCTAAATACACCCCCCCGTTCTCTTGATTCCCGTCTCTTCATATGTTACAATCGTAACCGTTAAAGATAAATCATTATTATATGACTACACCCGCCTGCGAATACAGAATTGGTCAAAAAACCGATGTTCAATCATCTGGCGGCTATACTGTTGCTACCTCACCTAAACAACCATCATACCTCTGTGACATATTAGTACTAGCAGACACTCCAGTCATCAACTGTGTCAAACCAAATATTAAGGATCCTTCCAAGTGTCCAGCCAGAAAAATACTTTTAGAACTACAACAATCGCAGACTAAATAGTTTATGTCCCAATTTCACAAAACTCATTTTGTTTTTGACGTCGACGATACCTTAACGGATTCCTATGCCTTTAACCAGCAAATGTTTGTCGACACCTTCTCTCCCTACGTTGATACCGAAAACCGAAAAATTGACCAATATCTTCGTCAGCTTCATTTTAATAGTCGTGGTACCTCAATGGAATCACAGTTTCAGCAAGCCATAAAATACCTATCATTGAAACTAAAACCCAGAATTTTAGTAGAACAAAACGAACTATTGCATATCCAAAATGTAGATCAAATTAAAATTTTTAACACCGTCAAACAAATTATTGGTAATATTAAAAAATCTGGTAGACAGGTATCCATCTGCACCAACCGCCAAACTGATTCTTTAACAAAAATATTAATTAATAACGACCTAATAGACACTTTCTCATTCACCGTTTCCTGTGTTGACGCCGGCCACGAAAAGCCAGATCCTTATTGTCTTCTTGACATCATCAAAAAAAGTAATCAGTCCAAAAAAGACTTTATTTATTTTGGAGATTCACCTACCGATTGCCAGTTCGCCCAAAACGCTGGTATCGACTTTATTATTATTGACCATTACCTAAATCAAAAAAAATTCTACCAAATGATCCTTCAGTCATTCATGTAATCTGAAATTTCTCTGTATTAGGTTATAATTCCTCATTAATTAATCTTTAAGGAAGGTTGGCCGAGTGGTTTATGGCGCTGGTTTTGAAAACCAGTGAGCGCAAGCTCTCAGGGGTTCGAATCCCTTACCTTCCGCCAGTTTATGGCTGAAAAAACCATTGTTATCTATAAAGGATGTATAGACATTCAACTTGAACGATTCCTTTTACCAAAACCAAAAAGGACAACTCTCCAGGCAAC
>CAYWRN010000013.1:25720-26638 GCA_964461095.1 uncultured Gammaproteobacteria bacterium | reverse complement strand
TGCTGATTTTATAAATAATGCAATAGGAGACCCCTCGCAAGTCGTACACATCGAACAAAGTTTGCTTTCTGGATCAATTCCTCAGAACGCACCTGTCTATGTTTTAGATTACGATGACCCACCTTTAGCAGCAAAGTGTGTTAATCCAGGCGACAGGATTACTCTAATGGGAGCCTATAGAAGAATCTGTATCAAAAATGCTGCCTTGGCTATCCTACATCGAGTACCTGATGCCACAGTTCTTATATCCCTTCCCGGATCAATTTAAATTAGTTTATTATTAAACTAATGCTGTGGCTTATTATTTTTCTAATTTTATTCACCTTCCCCCACCCTGTTAACGCCCAAGTCCCTCTCTACCATCTTCTTTTAGAAGCCTACAGACCTAGTAATTTTTACCAATATCAGCCTCAAAAAATCAATCTGAATCCTTCCGTTTTAGGTATCCAAACCAATCAGCCCTCAAATATTGCCGATACTAATCCGGAACCTGTTAATGTTGGTGGTTACCAAAAAACCATCACCATCGCCCTTTTAGGTGATTCTATGATAGACAGTCTGGCTGATTTCTCCTATTTCAAAAAATCCCTTCACAGTAAATACCCCCAATATAATTTTAATATCTTAAATTACGGTCTTGGTGCCAGCAATATCGAATATGGTCTCTATAGACTGGAAAACGACTACCGAAACCAAGACGTCCTCTACCCTTCACTTGTTTCCCAACTACCCGATATTGTCGTTATTGAATCTTTTGCATACAACAATTTTGGTAACAACCAAGCCGGCTTCGATCGCCACTGGTTAGCCCTAGGTGCTATCACTACCAAAATCCAAAAAGATCTACCCAACGCCAAAATAGTTTTAGCTGCTACTATCGCTCCTAATTCAGCTATTTATGCCAACAACGCTCCTGGT
>CAYWRN010000013.1:19618-25710 GCA_964461095.1 uncultured Gammaproteobacteria bacterium | reverse complement strand
GGTATAAACTTTTCTGCTCTGGAAAAAATCCAACAAACCAAATCTATCAATCTCTATCTCCAGAACACCATAAATTTTGCCAAATCCCAAAATTTCCCCATATCCGACTCTTACACACCAAGTCTTGTTAACGGAGACGGTAATCCTGTTTTTATTAACAAAACTGACAACATCCATCCTTCCTCACTCGGCGGTCAGTTCTTTTTTGACAATCTTTTAACCACCTTTACTAAATACAAAATCATCGAATAAATAAGTTTAACTATTCTGTTTTGGATTTTGAATTTATTAAATTTAGATTTGTTTAGAATTTAGAGTTTAGAATTTCCAATTTCTGTTATATAATACCTCCATGGCCAAAGTCTCAAAAAAGAAAACCCAAAGAATAAAAATTGCTCTGGTTTGTAGTGTCTGTAAGGCTCAAAACTATCTTTCTGAGAAGAATAAGACCAATACACCCGACAAACTCAAGTTCAAAAAGTACTGTAAATGGTGCAAAAAAACCACCGAACATCGGGAATCCACCAAGCTAAAATAAGGCAGTCTTTAGAAAATATCTATATCTCTCCCTTAGAAACTTGTAATCTTAGTTGTAAGTATTGCTATACCAAAAAAACCAAATCGGTTCTTTCTCAATCTCAAATCTTGAAATTTATTAAAGACTACTCTGGTTATCTTAGATCCAGTTTCCTACAACTTAAATCTATTTTATTTTGTGGTGGTGAAGTCTTTATCTTGCCCTGGTTTCCTAAGCTTATTAATACCTTAGTCGATCAAGGCTTATTTATTACAATCATCACCAATGGCACTATCGATAAACTTCACCAAATCACTTCCCCTCAAAATTGCCAGTTAATTGTCTCCATAGACGGACCTCAACTTATTCATGACCAAAACCGAGGCACGGGTAATTTTGTCAAATCTAAAAAATTTATCAAAAAAGCCCTTAAATTAGGTTTCCCAGTTGAATTATTTTACTTGGTCACTAATCTTTCTTACTCCTACATAGATAAATTCAAACTACTCAACCTTAATATTACCTACCTAACCGATCGCCTAGGTTCCTTAACCCAAGACCAAATTTTAGATATCAAATCCAACTATCCTACTTATCCAAACCCCAGCTTTGGATGCTTTCAGCTGGCACTTCAATCCAACGGTCAAATCTATGGCTGTTGCGAATCCTCTATCCCTTTGGCTTCCGTCTCCGACTCTCCTCAGGCTATCATCAATAATTTTCTAAACTCTCTAAGCACCTGTCAAAACTGCAATATGTGGCGAAGTGAACAATTTTTCAGCCCGCAGCGAACGCGTACTTTGACCGCAGGTCAAGGTAGCCCGAAGGTAGCGAGGACTGCAAAAATTTGTTCACAAGCAAACACAGGCCTATGTCTCGGTTGTTGCCAACCGGATTTTTTATGCGGCTACACCAAAGAACTAGGTTGCCAAAATTGCCAACAGGTAGTGGTAAAATTTAATAAATATGCACAATAAATTTTACGGCCAGTTTATCAAAGAAAAGGTCGTTCAACTCACCCAGCAATTTTTTATCGACAAAGGTTTCCATGAGGTCGAAACTCCCACCCTCCTACCCTCTCTTCCCTTAGAGCCAAATCTCTACTCCCTCAAAACTACCTGGACCCACAAAAATAAAAATTTGTACTTTGTTACTTCGCCGGAAAGCTGTCTAAAAAAGTTAATTTCTCAGGGGATCGGCAACTGTTTTGCCATCCAAAAAGTGGTTAGGGATTTGGAAGATATTGGCCCTACTCACAACCTTGAATTCTCTATGTTGGAGTGGTATGAAGTTGGTAAAAATTATCAAGATATTGCCAAAACCACCCAAAATCTAATATCGTATCTATACAAGAGAGTCGGCATTTATTTAAACAAAAGAGTAAATAAAATACTCACATACCAAAACACCTCTATCGATCTGTCCACCCCCTGGCCCTCGTCGACCCTGTCTGATCTTTTTAGTAAATATGCCCACATGAATTTATCAGAAAACTTAACATTTTCCGCCATCAAAAAATCTGCTCAGAAAAAAGGCTACGACATTTCTGATGTCACCTCTTGGGAGCCTTTATACACTCAAATCTTTATCAACGAAATCGAGTCTAAGCTTCCTACCAATACTCCTTTTGTCATCTACGACTACCCAACTAATCTATCTACTTTATGCAAACCCTGTCCAAACACTTTAAACTTTCGGCAACGCTTTGAATTTTATATTGGCGGTATGGAAATTGGTAATGCCTATACCGAAAACACAGATACTAAAGATCTTTTGACCCAAACCAAAAAAGAGTTAAGTTTCAGAAAAAAACATCACCTACCTATCCATCTCATTGACTACGATTTCATCAAATCCTGCGGTCACCTACCTCCTTGCGCCGGTATCGGTCTTGGTTTAGATCGTCTGGCCATGCTTTTTGCTGATACTACCAACATCCAAGATGTTCTCTACTTTCCTACTTCAAAACTTTAACATTTAGTACTCATCATGATTAATAATGTCAGTTAACAATATTTCTTCCTCACTTAATCTTATAAAAACAATTCTTAAATTTCCTTCAACCCAAAAAGAGTACTGATCAATTCTTTTTCCTTTCAGCTTGTGTGTCTTCAGTCCTTGACTATGGATATCCATTTGCAACAACTTTAACTTGCTCTTGATATTTTTCCTAAGTTTTTTACTTCTACCAATTCTTTTTTTAAGTCTTAATTCAAAATGATTTGAATAACTTATCTTCATAAATTGTCAACAAAATTATCAACATTCTTTACTTCTTTTGCTTTACCTGCTAAATATTCTTCAATCGCCTTTAAACCTATTTCTTCTGTCTTCTTACTCATTCTATACTCTGGAAATTCGTCAATCTTAACATCGTTAACAATTAAATTTTTCACATACGAAGACATTGTCAAACCAAACCTAGATGCCCGGCTTCTCAAAAAATCAACCAAATTGTTAGACAATGTCACCTTTAACTGGACTGTATTAGTACTCATATAGACCTATATTAGCACTTGTTAAAATTCGTGTCAACACTACCAACATCCAAGATGTTCCTTACCTCCCAACATCTGCGTTTTAATAACCTGTGGACCCAAGGGGGCTCGAACCCCTGACCTTTCGCATGCCATGCGAACGCGCTAGCCAACTGCGCCATGGGCCCAATTATTTTTCAACCGATTATATACTAAATCAGCCAAGGATTCTAACATTAACTGTGCTTTTCTGTCGTAATAGTCTACAACCAATACGCCTTTGTAGTTTATGTTTTTTGTAGTTTTACCAATAGTCCTAGGATCAGTTCTAGTAGGACAAAAACATTTTCGTGGCATATTAATTATATTTCCCCAATATTTCTCTAGTTTCTTTATATTTTGGTCAGCTCTGCACTGTATTGTAAATCTTAATTTATTCTCGACAAAATTTGGCATCCTTTTTAAAAGCGTCAAAAAAATGACAATAATTCTCGGATCAGAACTTCCAAGAGTAAACGATTTGTGTTTTGTTTTCGATTTCGATGCCTCACCTAAACACAACATAGACAAAGCGATCATAGCAACTGGATTGTTATCAATATATTTAACTATGGGTAAATTTTTATCCTCGATACTTTTCAGATATTTTTGGCGTTTCAATTTGTTGACATATAAAGCTTTTTGTCTTGCTTTATTAAGACTTACAGATCTCAGTTGTTGTATTTTTTTAAAATATTTTTTATCTCGAGACAGCGAAATATCTTTACACCATGTTGAAATAGTACTTTTGGGTATTTTTAAACCAACAATACCATTAATTTCTGTATATGTCTTTCCCGATCTCCTCAACTCTTTTACCTTGTCCTTTACTTTCTGTTTATAAGTATTCATACCACATTGTACCAAACAGTAGTTCTGTTACAAATAATAAAAAAAATAAGTTAAAATATCCTACCTAGGCTCGTAGTGAAATGGTTATCACCAAGGTCTCCAAAACCTTCATTCCAGGTTCGAATCCTGGCGAGCCTGCCAAAGCGGTTTCAGAGCCTCGTGTCCCACTAATTAAGTACCGTTTCTCCACATACACTTAGATAACCTTACCTTATAGCCAGCCGACCTAACTGTTTCAAAAGCCCATCTAAGATTCTCACCTGGACTTAAGCCTCCAAAACTAGTCTTAAAACGAGGACAATCTCCTATTCGGTCTACACAATACGTGTTCACCGAACTAAATCTTTGCACTATAGCCAAAATACACTTATCTTTTATCCACTCTCTCATATTTTGTTGATATTCATCCACTAAGGCATCACCGCCACAACAATAACCCTCAAAACCACCACCAATTATCAATTGTCTAACTCTAGTTTCACAATTAAACCTTGTTTCATCTGGCAAACAAGACAAATCAACAACATCACTAATTTTCCGATATTCCATTTGCCCACATTATACCAAACCACCTCGTTTTTAATGTATTATTTATTTATGGACACTAACCAAACCATCTACACCCAAACTCCGGGTCAAGTCTTTGTCAAAAACTTTTTAGCCGGTTTTGCTAAAGGTTTAGGTGGCATCTTCGTCTACATCCTTTTTTCCTTAGCTGTTTTTTATTTTCTCCTAAGGCCCCAACTCGGCGCTCTAACCGATCTTTTTAATACCTACAAAAGTTCCATGCAAATTTTACAAAACCAACCCAAATCCACTACCATCGATCTTCAGGATCTGATGGATCAGCTTCAACCATCTACCACTAACTGATGAAACTAAAAAAAATCCTAAAAACTAGTATAGCTTTCCTCGTCGTCCTGACCATAGGCATCTCGGTCGGCTATTTTCTCCATCAACCCAAACCAAGTCAGCAGGCAAATCCCGATGATCCTGACCAAAACTATGTTTCTTTTGTATCAGAAGTCTATGACATCATCAAAGATAATCATTGGCAGGAGCTAAAAGAGGAAGATCTAAATAATCTTTTTTTACTCGGTATCCAAAAAATCACCGGCCTGACTGATACTCAAGAACTCAAAACCAAAGCCGATCTCCAAGACTATCTTTCAACCGTTTTCAAGCAATACCAACAGGATGACCAAAAACAGGAATTTTCTACCACTCTTACCGATATGGTCCTCTCCAACCTTACCCCCTTCGGCCGCAGTCGCCTTTACACCAAAAAGGAGCAGGACAATCTTAGTAACACCGTTGCCAATATCAACCCGGATGTCGATCAATACCAAGTCCTGGGGGTCGAAAAAGACGCCTCTGTTGATGATATCAACAGCGCCTACCAAGACAAAATAAAGGATTTGGATCCCGAAAAGGATGCCCAAGTCATTTCTCAGCTGGAAACCGCCAAAAATACCCTGTCTGATCAGTTTAGTAAATCCCTCTATGACGAGCACGGTATCGAGCCCAGCGTTACTGTTAAAGTTATGGAACCCGATACCCTTTATCTTAAAATCAGTAAATTTACCCTAACCACCTTTGAAGAAATGGTTAACCAGCTGGACAAAACTTACCAAACCAAAAAACTTACCAACCTTATCATCGACCTTCGGGACAATATCGGTGGCAATATCGACTCTCTGCCTTATTTCCTCGGTCCCTTTATAGGTAATGACCAATACGCTTACCAATTCTTCCACCAAGGAGACAAAACCGACTTTAAGACCAAAACCGGCTGGCTTGAATCCTTGGTCCCTTACAAAAAAGTGGTTGTTCTAATTAACGAAAACTCCCAATCAACCGCCGAGCTCATGGCTTCAGCCCTCAAAAAATATAATGTCGGTATTTTAGTTGGTACGCCCACCAAAGGTTGGGGCACTGTCGAAAAGGTCTTTCCCATCACCACCAGTATTGATGATTCCACTACCTACTCAGTCTTCTTGGTTCACAGCCTAACTTTACGGGAAGATGGCCAACCCATAGAAGAAAATAAAGTCCTACCAACCGTAGACATTACCAGCAAATCCTGGCAAAAAGAATTATTTAGCTATTACTCCGACCAAACCCTTGTCGACCAAGTCTCCTCCCTCCTAAAATAGAATTTTCTTTAAACCAATTTTAAGCGCGCAATCATCCGAAGAGTTATCCTG
>CAYWRN010000013.1:3187-19608 GCA_964461095.1 uncultured Gammaproteobacteria bacterium | reverse complement strand
GTCCACCCGTTTCTTACCAACCGTCAAAACCTATGCCAAACAACTTGTTCCCATCCTAGACAAACCTCAAATCCAATATGTCGTCGAAGAATTTATGGGTGCCGGTATAACCGACATTGCTATCGTTGTCAGGGAAGGTGAAAAAAGTATTATAGAATACTTCAGTCCCAATCCAGAACTAGACGCCTATTTAGAGAAAACCGGTAAATCTCAACGCCTGGCCTCTCTCAAAAATATTATGGACAATGTCAAGTTTACATTCTTCGAACAAACCGACAAGTTCCCCTATGGAAACGGTAGCCCTATTCTTGTTGCTAAAGATTTTATCGGCCAAGATAATTTCTTTTACTGTTGGGGAGATGACATGACTATAGAGGATACTCCAGGAGGCTTTTTAAAAGGCATGCTAGACATTTGGCAAAGCGGAGATATTGATGCTGTCATTGCCACATTTGTTGTTCCCTGGGAATTTGTCAGTCAAGGTGGCACTATGGATTATATTAAAAACCCCAAGTATCCCAATCAAATAAAAGCCATCCCTGAAAAACTACCCCCCGACAAAGCACCAAGTAACCACTACAACGCATCCAGATTTATCGTTTCACCATCCATCATCCCCGTCTTAGAAAACCTTGAAATTGACAGAGGTGAGCTCTGGTTTACCAATGCCGTTAGTCAGTTTGCCAAAGATCATGTCGTTGTCACTGCCGACTACGCCGATTTTAATTCCAGTTGGGTTACTACAGGCGACCCTGAAAACTGGTTTAAAGCTAATCTCCTCTGGGCCCAAAAAAATCCCAAATACTCCTCCATCCTCAACTCCTTCCTCCCCCAAAATAAATAATTACAAAACCAATTTTAAGCGCGCGGTTCCGGTGAGGTGTTATACCGATGGGCGTGAGCACTGCAAAATTCGGTTTTGTAATTATTACTAGTTTCCTTGACACCCCCATTTCTTGTGTTATACTACCCCATAATATTTATTACATATCTAATATGAAAAAAATAATCGCAATCATAGCTACTTTACTAGCTATCACTCTACCCAAAGCCTCACTGGCTTATTATCAAACCGATGAGGAAGTCAATCAAATTGTAGTTGACAAAACCATCAAAGGTTTAGACAGATCCGTCTGGCAAGATAATTACAGCAATAGTGAAATTGTCTTCAAGCCAGGTGACCAGTTTGAATTTCAAATCATGGTCAAAAACACTGGTAACAGAAATCTTACCTGGATCGATGTTACTGACAAGCTCCCGTCTTCTCTGTCCTATATCTTTGGCAGAACCGGTGCTACCGTCGACAATCTAAATATCGGTTGGACTATCCCCGAAATCAAACCCGGAGAAAGTCAGTCAACTGTTATCAGAGTCCAAGTCAAAAAAGAAATTTCTGTTTCTTTAAAAGAATGGGTTAACTTCGTTGAAGCCAGGGCCGAATCCGGAGCTTACGATTCCGATACTTCCGCTTTCTGGACCGCCGAAGGTGTAGTTGCTACTTCTCAGGCTTCTAACCTTCCTGATACCGGAGCTAGTGCCCAAATCGTAGTTGGTAGCTTAATTTCTACCTCAATGGTTGGTTTAGCTCTCTTCTTCAGAAGATATTCAAGAGGCTACTAAAATATAATTAAGTCAAAAACCAAACCCCGTTGAATAGACGGGGTTTTTAGTTGGTTTTAAAGCTACATTACCTATCCTATACACACTTGACACCCATACAACACCCTATATAATTATCATACAGTTAAATATCTTCTATTAACAACTAACCTATCTTTAAATCATATTGTATTTTAACATCCTATATATTGACAATATAATTAAATAATGTATAATATAAGATATAGTAAACTTTTAGTACTTTTAAATATTGTTATTAGTAGAGAGATTTGGGGTTGGGTGGCTCCTCTTATCCCTCAGCTCCGTTTCTCTACTGATAACAATTTCTCCGCCCCTTAAAATATCTAAAAGTTACTCCTTTTCCCCTTTTTAATTACCAGAAGAGAGATTTTTGGGTTTAGTGGATCTACTAAACCCATTTCTCTTTTGGTAATTACTAATTACCAAAATTAACATAGGCCAGTAGTTAGCCAAAAAATGCTTTTGGTCAAACTAAGGCCTTTTGTACCTTAACAATCTCTTTCTTATTTTTCTTTCTATAAGCTTACCTACTTTTTAGGTTTCATTCCTTCAAAGTGGCTCTGATCTTGAAAATTAATTTCCTAGTTTTTAAGGTCAGGGTCACTCCATAAGGGGTGTTTAAGAGGATCATCCTCTACCTGAAAAGCTCGGCCGAGCTTTTGTGTGTCTAAATTCATTTAACAAGCCTGAAAGGAGGCCTTAGCGACAAGAGTCAAAAAATTAGCACGTTCAGAGACGGTAAAACAATCAACCTATATCTTAGTGTCCATATATGAAAGGAGTATTGCCATGTCCAAGAAGACTATTTTGATAATTGTTGGGATTCTTACATCCCTCACGCTTCTGACGGTAAGCTGTGCTGGAGTCTACTTCTACTACAAAGCCTACGTCGAAAAGACCCCCAGTGTTGAAGAACAGGTGCTATCGGCATGCCTCAAGAACCCCGAGGCCTATCATGTTGTGGTGCAGGGTGGTTTCTACCCCTGTGATCGTGACACTGCCGATGAGGCGGTGGTCAAGGAAGTTGTCATCAAGACGGTGGAAGTCGAGAAGGTCGTCGAAAAGACGGTCGAAGTTGTCGTCACGGCAACCCCCACCGCCGAACCCGCGCCGATCGCCACCGCTGAAGCCAAAACACCAGTCGATGGGTCCATCGAAACCGATCCGGCAAAATATATGCGCAATGATGAACTGACTCTGCGCTACGACAACGCCGGAGAGTTTGACCAGACCGGTTGCACACTCAACAGCGGTTTAACTCCAGGCCAGACTCGTACGGTCGCCAACATCATCTGCCAAGCCAAAACCCCCGCCGAAGCGTGGATTGCTATTCAGGATCAGATAGGTTTCGCAAATGTTCATGTTGAGACGGCTCCTCTCGGCCAAGAAATCACTGTCACCATCCCCGTCGGGACAGCGGCTGTCCTGTGGAACTCCACATGCCCAATCTGGGACGAGCAAGATGTCCCCATCGTAACGGCAAACCTGGTCGGACCCGGTTGTATTAGGTTCGTGCCAGAATACGGCGCGGATAACAGGACCTTTACCGTCGAACAGACGAGTTGGGTCTGGTAAGCAGGATCATATCCACAGAGAGATCAGGACCTTGGAGGACCTGATCTCTCCCCCTCCGGGGGCTTCCCGGAAACACACAAACACAAGAAAGAAAAGAGAAAGAGATTGACAGCGTAATCCGATGTATGTCGGATCTGAGGAGATCAAAAGATCGAAACGCTTATGATTACAACAATTAATACAACTAGCCCTTTGGTGTCGGTCATCATACCGGTTTTTAACGGTGCCCCTTATATTAAAAGAGCTGTCGAATCGACTCTAAAAAGTTCCTATACCAACATCGAAATTATCTTAATTGACGACGGTTCTTCTGACCAAAGCAAGTTCGTTTGTCAAGCATTGGCCAAAAAATACAAAAAGGTCATTTTTTATGGTTTTACCAAAAACAAAGGCCAGGGTATTGCTTTAAACTATGCCCTCAAAAAAGCCAAAGGTAAATATATCTGCCGACTTAATCAAGATGATGTTATGTTTAAATCTCGTATTTCTACTCAGGTTAAATATCTGGTTAATCATCCCGATGTAGTTGCCCTTGGCTCATCTATAAATCTAGTTGATGAAAAAGGCCATTGTCAAATAGTTAACTTTCTTCAAAGAGATCAGGAGATCAGAAAAATCTGGTTAGTTCTAAGCCCTTTTTCTGATCCATCAGTTATGTTTGACAGACTAGTTGCCCTAAAAGTCCAAGGTCATGATCAAAACTTTTGGCCAGCCAACGACACTCAACTTTGGATCAAAATGGCCCAATATGGCCAATTAGCCAATCTTAAAAAACCTTTGGTAAAGGTCCTTTATCACACCAAATGTGCCTCAGTTAAGCACTTTAAGACCCTGACTAAAGTTACCTACAAAATGCATTTATGGATGAACCAGGAAATTGAGAAAGCCCCTTGGTATGTTCATATTTTTTGGTTATGTGAATACTTAGCCGGTATCCTCTTTTCACCTAATTTTAATTGGGCAACCTACAGACTCATTAAAAAGGGAGTTCACTTTCTAGCCGCCTTTTTAGACTTAATCAAAAAAACTAAAGCTAAGCTCGTCGACAAACTCACTATCCAACCCATGGTAGCCAGTACTTCAGGCCAATAAAGCACCCAGTAGTTTTTGACCATATCTTTTTTGACGTTTAACTCAAAACAGTTAGCCCAACCGTCACATCTGTAGTTTCTGGCCACGCTTTTTCCCAAAACCATTTGCCTCAAATTTTCGTACAACCCCCACTGCGTATCATATCCTTGACCAAATCTCACTAATCCTAATCCATCAGTCTCACCTTGCACCTCTAACCTCCACAAAGAGGGTAAGACCTTCTCATAAGACATTACTCTCACACCAACATATTTTTGACTGATATTTGTTGGTTCCAGCTTCACCTCATACCATGATCTTGGGTACTCCATCATTACCATATCGCCCAAAGCCATCAACCCCCTATTGTGAGTTGATTGAAAAACCTTAATGGCCGCTTCACTAATTCCATTTACATCTAACTGATCAGGCTCAAATAGTCGACTCACTGTTTTATAATTGATATTGTTTAGATCCTGACCAATACTCTCGTCTCTAAAATAATCTAAACCTTGATACAAACCTAGCCTCTCTTTAAAAGCAATACCTTCTTTCCTGTCCAATTCCATTACTGGTTGTTGTCCACTATCTACCCACATATTGGATGCAAATAAATATGGCATCCGGCCGTTTAATAAAAAGTTTCCTGAATAGTAAACGTCACAATAATCGATATAAGAAACCAATCCACCATCAATACTTCGAATACTTCTAAAATTATCCTGACTGCATTTCGCACCAGGCATATCAATCATATTTTTCGCCCCGTTAAAACTATATGAATACTTAGTTTCAAGCCTGGGTAAATCAATCACCAATTCGCCTTCAACATCAATACCCTCTTCAATATCCTCAAAATTTAGATATATCAAATTCGAGTCTACCTTTTTATATCTATTAAACGTCACTTGTCTCACCTGGAAGTGATTGATCAGGCCATCAAAAATCATCGGTCTAATAATCACTTCTCCATCCAAACCCTTAACCAAGCTACTATTTAAATCCACTTCAAAAATCTCTCCTTTGCTACCTTTAAGTTTATATTGTTTTGTTCTGTTCAGACACTGACCACTTTCACCTTGATATATACACACATCAACTCCATAGGGTAAAACACCTTTCGTTAAAATCTCTTTCTCAATTCCATCCCTAGCTTCACGTTCATTAGTTGTCACCTCACTATCTAATCTCACCCTAAAACGTCCCATTGTTTCATCTCCAACCACAGCTATGTTTCCAACCACCACATTTTTCTCTATCTCACCTAAAACCAAATTAACACTGTCATTTTTCTGCCACAAAGATACTCCAATCTCACCAGGATCAACCATGAAATCACCCAACCACAGTTCTTTGTTTATTTCCAAATCCTCTAGAGGAATAGACTCATCACCAAAAGTTAACCAATAGTTTTCTATAGCACTATTTAAAACAAAATTAATTTGACTTATCTCCTTTTTATATTCCTTGCTCCCAATATTTGGTAAATAATCGTCAAATACCTCAATACTTAATTCATTTCCAGTCAGTCTCGCTTTAATCGAAACCAACTGTCTGCTGACTTGTCTATTATTCAACAGCACCTTATATTGGCCACTTTTATCACTCTCACTTTTTAATCTAATCTCATTACCATTTAACTCAACCTGAAAGTCCTGATTTTTAAACGGATATATTGCCCCCACCTCATCCTCCGTCTGAATCAAATTGGTATCATCAAATATCAAATCAGTTTCTAATAATTCATCAATACTTCTATCTACTATTTCCACTCGGCTTATATTTTCAAACATCTTAGAACTTCCCAATTTATATAGCTTCACACTCTGGTTGTCTGGTAAGCTATCTTCATAACCAATTAAACTAACTGGATAAAGTTTTTTATAATAAGGAAAAACTTCTTTTTCAAGGTTAACATCATAGCTCCCAATCAATTCAACCAAACCCACTTTCTTCATATACTCAGCTATATCCATCACTCTCTTAGAATACAAAGGAGCTGTATATACCATATTTCTAGCTTCAACCGTCGACTGAATTGTTTCATCGGCTACTAGATAATTAACCCCAACTTTGTTTAGTAGTCTAAAAAAGTCTATAGCAGATAAATATTTCTCATCTTCACTAGCTTCATCAAACTTATTTATAACCTTAATAATCTGACTATCTAGATAGCTATTTTCCATACTGGCAGGCTCAAAAGTTTTATCTATATAAGGATGGCTTAATAAAAAGTTATACCAAGCTGATCCTATATATCCCCAAGAAAAAGATCGCCAATATTCATGCCAAGCACTCATTGGTAAATGCAACACCCGTCCATCTCCCTTATCGCTATTGATAATGTTAGCGATCTCTTTATGGGCTTCTGGTATCCGGTTATAACAATAGAACCCAATAAACTGACCGGTAAAATAAGCCTGAAATAGATAGCCATACAGCACCACCACCATCACAATACCTCCCTTCACCACCCAACCCAATTTCCCCTTAAACCAAGTCAATAGTTTTACTACCATTAGGCCAGCTAATAAACTTCCGCCTAAACTTATATAACTATGAAACTTTGTATCTCCTATCCTAAAAATCATCTCAAAAAATGGAATATTTTTTTCTAGAAATGTATACAAAAAACCAATCGGTCCATATCCCTTGACTGACAAAAATAAAAATATAAAAATCCAGGCTACCAACCATAATAATTTCTTATTTTTTTTCATCTTCGTCAGAACCACCACACTGCCCAATACATACACCAGTGGGAACAAATACAGACCATATTTCCATACCTGAGTTCTTAGTAACCCCAAAATTGGATGAATCCAATACGGTTGTCCGCTCAAAGAAGGAAAGGTCATCTCCAAAAAACTTGGCCATAGTATACTTTGACGGCCCAAAGAAAAGAAAGAATCTGGCTTATTAAGCATCGACTCATTTATCTCGACAAAGGTTCTGGCTAAAGGCACTATGGCTGACTTCTCTAAAACATAATTAATAAAGGGTAGTAGCCAAAAAGCATTTAACAAAACATACATAGTCTCATACATCAAAGTCTTTTTCAATCCAAAATAAAACAAGCCAAACATAAACAATGCCATCAAGTTAGTAATCATTACTGTTGGTGTGATATAACTTCCCGAACTGAAGAAAACTACCAACAACACTATTACTATATTCCCCTTTGTTTTCTTCTTATCCCAATTAATCATCGACCACAACAAGGCCGGCAGTCCCCAAAAACGGTTTACAAACGGGATCATTGGAGAATAAAAAACAGATAACGTGTTCATGTTAAATAGATAAAAAAATACTGATATAAACCCAATTGTATCCAACCATTTATCAGACTCTTTTTTATTCGTATCTTTAAATAAAAGTCTAGCTAAACTATAAACAGCTAACACCCCTGCCCACAAACTAAACACAAAATACAATTGGTCCAACAACTCTTCCTTAACAAAAATGCTCAAAACCATTTGTAAAAAGATCCTAAATACATCGGTCACTTCAGCATCAGATGGTACCCCCAAACCTCTGTATTCCCTCCAGGTAGCAAATAAAGTTCTAAAAAAACTGTTTTTTATATTGAAATATGACGAATAATTGTCCCAACCCACCAGGTAAAAATCCGGCTTTATCATTCCTACCGATATCACTGTTAATACAATCCACAACACCACTAGTAAAGGTCTCTTTTTAATAAAATTCACAATTTTTTCCACCACTACCTCATTATAATCTATTTTCCCCTCATCTCCTCCTTGATTCCTATCAAAAACATCGTTCCCACTAGTGACCCTACCCCTACCAACCAAAACAATAATTTGTAGCCAAAAGTTGCTGCCACAAAACCACCCAAACCTGCTGCCAAGGCTCCACCCACATCTACTGCTGTATAATACAAGCTCCATTCCATTCCTTCTTTGTGTTTATCTACGTGTCTGGTAAAAATTGCCAGCCAAGTTGGGTAAGACAAAGCCCCGCCTAGGCCATAGATCATCTGTATTCCATAAACATGCCAAGGTAGAGAAGCAAACATATACAAAAAAGCCGCTAAAGTTATTAGCAGAGATCCGGCTACCATCACCCAAAAATCATCTTTTTCCCCTCTGTGTTTATCAATCATTCTGGCAATCGGTATCTGGGTTACACTTTTGACGACAAAGTACACCGTCGATGCTAGCCCGGCAAATTTAACATCTCCTCCCTTTATTTGATCACTAAAAAACACTGAAATAATTGGCGATACCAACCCCCAACCGGACATCATCAATATATCAGAGTAAGTCAAAAACTGCACCACCTTGCTTATATCAAACTTCTTTCTCCCCTTATTAGCTAAATCTTGCACACTTCATTCTAGACCAAAATCACTTTCTGTACACCTGGTCATGACTACCAATATCAATAAAATAAACTTCATCAATTTCAATATTCCAAACAAAAATAGCCCTTAATTTTTTATCTAATGACAAACTCCACATATTTTCTACCACCGAATCCAATTTGTGTAATCTTAGTGATGGATAACTAACATTGTCTTTTAATAATTCTATCTGCTTTTTTAATTTCCTAAAAACACTTTTATTTCTTTTTCCCAGTTTTACTAGCTTATTTTCAAACTTGTCTGAAAATTTGACTATCATCACACTTTCTTTTCCAAAGATTTAAAATACCTATCAATGTCCTTTATCTCTACCCACTTATTATCTTTCAAAGCTTTTTTTGCTATTTTTTCAGTTCCCTCAGACGCTTTGTAGACAGGATATTTTTTCTCTCCTACGTCACTTAATACTAAATGCCTGATATAGGCAGAAACTGTATAGCCAAAAGACTTAGCAATTTCCGCTACCTGCTCTTTTAAAGCCACTGGTATATTTAATTTTATCTGGGTTGTATTACTTGAAATCATATACAAATATACCCCAAAAGTGGTACCACTTCAAGAACTAAAAATCTAGCGGAAATCTACTGCACAAATCTTCTACCTCTCCCCTCATCATTGCCAAAAATTCATCCCTCTCTATCTCTTGTCTAAACTTCTTAAGATTTTCATCCCTTGTTTTCTTATCTTTTGACATCTGCCTTTTACCAACGTGTCCCACTACATCTGCTATCCAGTTGCCTATCAGCTCCATTTCTTTCTCCTTCATCCCCCTAACTGTCACTGCCGGCGTCCCTAATCTTAATCCTGATGGATAAAAAGGTAACCCCGCCTCCCCAGGTACTGTATTTCTATTAGCTATAATAGAGGCTACTTCTAGGGCCCATGCCACAAACCAACCTTGGCTCATCCCACCAGTCTTACTCAAATCTACTAATACCAAATGTTTATCAGTTCCTCCTGTCACCACATCTAGACCTCTGTCTATAAGCACCTGTGCCAATCTTTTTGCATTAACAACAGTCTGTTTTGCATAAGTTTTAAACTCAGCTGTTCTAGTTTTTTCCAAAGCCACCGCGATTCCCGCAATTGAGTGTAAGTGCGGTCCGCCTTGAAGCCCGGGTATAATTGAGCTATTAATTGTTGGCAGTAGTTCCTTTTTACAGACAATCAATGCCCCTCTTGGCCCTCTTAAAGTTTTGTGTGTGGTCATGGTCACACAATCGGCCCATTCAAACGGACTAGAGGCCGCCCCTCCCGCTATCAGACCTGCTTCATGAGCCACATCCGAAAGATAATACGCCCCTACTTTTTTAGCAATCTGGCCCATTCTCTTATAATCAATTTCCCTAGGATACGCTGTTCCTCCTGACACTATCATTTTTGGCTTAAACTTTAGAGCTTGCTTCTCCACTTGATCATAGTCCAACACCCTAGTCTTAGGGTCAACTCCATAAAACTCCACTTCAAATACTTTACTCACAAAAGTTGTTTTCCTGCTTCCCATATGCCAACCATGAGATAGGTGACCTCCGTCTGGTAAGTATAGAGACATTATTCTATCTCCCACATTTAACAGGGCATTATAAACTGCCAGATTAGCTTCACAGCCGGAATGTGGCTGTACATTAGCTCCATACTTTTGAGGATCCAACCCAAATGCTTCCAACGTCCTCTTTTTACACAGGTCTTCTATTTTATCCACCACTTTGTTGCCCTGGTAATATCTTCTAGTTGGATAGCCCTCAGCATATTTATGCATCAAAACCGACCCTACTGCCCTTCTCACCTCCTCATAAGTATAATTTTCTGATGGTATTAACATCAGAGTTTTTCTCTGTCTTTCTTCTTCCTGCTTAATTAAATCCATTACTGCATCCATGGCTAATTTTATCATTTACCTTGACTCAGTTGATTACCTTCCATTAACCAACCTCCTTATCTTGTTCAAATTTTAAGCCCAACTTAACAGCCATTTCGGCTCTGGCCAGCTGAATCCCAATGTCCAGGCCATGGTCTACTCTGGATATTACATCTTCACTTATTAACTCATCCATCAATTTTCTGACTCCGTCTTTACCAATTTCTACACCGTATTCCTTAATAGTCCCCCCTTGGCTTGTTGTATGTTTAACGATGATTCTCTTACCTTTAGTCTCGATCAACAAATTTCCTCTAGGATCAAATCGACAAAACATCATCTTGTTATCATCAATAATTTTATTTACCTCGCCCATGTCTTGTTCATCAACAAAGGCACAGTTGGAGATTATGGTCAGATCGCCCACTTCTTTACCAATCTTTTTAGCCACTTCTGTTTGCATTTTCCGCAAAGCCATGGCATTTAACGGCCAAGCCCCAAACATATCATTAGATCTAAAATAGGCCGTCATCAAAAATTTACCTTCCAGACACATTCCTTGAATCATAGTCAGGCATGGTGTCCTCCATGGCTTTCTTATAGGGAAATTATCTATATGTGGTTGCCATAGCACCACCACTGCCCCTTTGTTGTGTTCAAAACTTCTCATCTTTTGGGCCATTAGAGTCACTTGATCAATTTTCTTGCCATCTGCCTCATAAGCAAACATTCTTTCTCCATATGTATAAGCTTCCTCACCCCTATTAGGTGTAAAAAAGTTTTTAAAATAGTTTTTTAGATCCTCTTTGTTAAACTGAAAAAAGTCCCACATTTTAGGGTTACTAATATCCTCCTCGGTAATCACCACTGTCATATTTAGTAGCATTTTTTCAAAACCACCATAAACATAAATCCGCGGGATTTTTCTACCATACTTACTAATTAGCTTTAATACTTGTAGCCAACCTTCACCAATCGTCCTAGCTTCTACTCTAAATACACTGTTTTCAGATTGACAACTAGCCTTTTCTTCTACCTGGTCAAATTCATGTATTTCATCTGAAAAAACTTTGCCTTTTTTTAGTACTGCCACCCTCTTTATTACCTCATCCACACTCTTACCCCTTAAATCAATCACCTTCACTCCCTGACAAAATTCTTCTATATACTTTTTGTCAACCTGATCAAAAAAAGCACTTCTAGTTTTACCTGTTTTACTAAATCCAACTAATTCATCTCCTGCCCCACAACCATCTTGACCACAAACCACTATCGTACTTACTTTAGGGTTAAGCCATAAATTTCTAAAAATATATTCCACTCCTCTTTTGGTGTGCAATTGACCAATTACTGCAATTTTCTTTTTCAACTCCTCGTCCACCTGCAAAGAGTATATTTCCGTTGGTGTCCATAGCGTAGCAATACCCACAAAACCATCATCGTCACCTAACCATAATCTGTCTCTAAAATATTTTGGCCAGGATTTATTCATTGTCCTTGTGTATCTCTTAACCTTTGACTATTATCATCCCCTTTTACGGCTCTTCTCTCACACCTTACTCCCATGCCCTCCAGAAACTTTAATGATGTTTTATCTCCGTGTTCGTCTAAATAGTAAACCTCTTTTATACCTGCAGCTACCAATAGTTTGGCACAATTCATACACGGGGCACAGGTAATATAGGCAATTGCTCCGTTAACACCAATCCCCTGCTTTGCCGCTGTCGTTAAAGCCAATGCCTCACTATGAATCGATCTGCACTTTTCTGCTTCCTTCCCCAGTCCCAAACCAAGTTTGTCTCTTAGACAGCCATTTTTTTGACAAAAATCATTTATTGGATAAACCATGTTGTATGCTTTACTAATCACTATTCCGTCTTTGACCAACACAGTCCCTCTTTTGCCCCGTACACAACCCGACATTAAAGCCACCTTGGCCGCTTCCTTTAAAAAATCTTCATCTTTCATCTTCTTAGTTTCTTTGCCAAATCAATTGGTCGCACTTTTAACTTCACCTGAGCCATTTTTATTACATTGGCATCATAAGGTAACAAATGAAAATGAACATGTCTAACTGTCTTTCCAGCTTTGACTCCATCTCCCTCTCTTACCAAAAACCAGACATTTTCTATCCCCAACTTCTCACTAAGTAACCTCATACCTTTCTTTTTTAACTCAAACACTGCTCGCCTTTCCTTATCTGTTAAGTCATCTATTGTTTCTATATGCCTTTTGGGAATTATTAGTAGATGGCCATCGGCATACGGGTATAATGCCACTGTTAGTACTACTCCATCTTTTTCGTCAATAATATATTTGTCTTTTAAATCACAAAATACACACCTACCGTCAACTTCTGCCAAAATCTTGTCATAGAAACCTTTTTCCCTAGCGGCCAACTGATTAGCTGGATCAAACGGATCAAAATCTGCATTAATCACGGTTGTCTTATTGGCTGTTTCCAATACTTTGCCAAAACTCTTTTTTATTAACTCCCCTGCTGCTTTATCTATCATCATTGAAGCTGATATATAGGGAGCCATTCTTTCTGACAACACAATTTTTCCCCCATATGATCTTACCCACTTGGCCTCTTCACTTTCAAATATACCCTTGTTCCAATCTTCTTTTACTGTAAAAAATATATCGGGTTTAATTTCCTGTAGACACTTCAACACTGTGTCTTGGTCAAACACTACCACATTGTCGACATAAGGTAGTTCAGCTAGTACTTTTACTCTAGCTGTCTCATCCACAATCGGTCTCCCTTTGCCTTTTAGCCTTTCAATACTTTTGTTACTCGGACTGCCTACTATTAATATGTCCACCAAGCTTTTGGCTTTCTGGACGAACCGGGCATGGCCCAGATGAAACAAATCAGCGCTTAAACTAGTAAACCCGATTTTTTTGCCTTCTTTTTTATACCTTTCCGATAATTTAGTCAGCTGGTCAACCTCCGTTTTCTTGTCAACTTTATCACCGTTTTTAACTTTTAGTAGCGGCCCTCCTCTTGATTTCTTACCCAACACATGATCAATTTTTTTCATCGCTACCATCTCTATAATTTTTGAAGAGGAAACACTTGGATGGCAGTAGTCCACTCTGTAGACCTTACCACCCCAACCCTTCACCATGACCAACTCACTCTCTTTTCTTACCCCATCAGCCAAATCCTTTTTAATCACCACTAATACGTCTGGCCTTAACTTATCCAAAGGACCCTTTATATCTTCCTCATCAACCATTACTACTCCATCAACTATATCAAAGTGTGCCAAAGTTTCGATTCTAGTTTTCTGGCCAATAATAGGAAACGATTCACCCTTTAAACTTTTCCTCGACTTATCCGATGCTACCCCTACGACCAGAAGATCACCTCTATTAGCTGATTTTTTTAAATATTTTAAATGCCCCCAATGTAACAACTCAAATGCTCCCACCAAAAAAACGATCTTTTTGTTTGGATTTTTTTGCCTAAAATCTACTAGATCCTTTTGTCGTAATATTTTACTGTTAACCCTGTCTCTATATCCGTCCAGTCTGGCTTTCGCCAAAGCTAAAAAAGCTCCTTTCTGATTTTCTTCCACTCTTTTTTTTAGATACCAAATTACTAATTTTTTCATTCTAGCACAGTCATATCTATCCCTTCTCATTCCATAACCCCTTAAAAAATCTTCTTGATTACCACCACTGACAATAATCCATGACAAAGTATTGGCAATATCGTTTATCATCCACTTGTTGCCTACTTTTACTTCTTCAAAATCAACCAGCCCATTAATTTCTCTACCTTTCCACATAACATTTCCTGGTTTTACGTCCATGTGAAACAACCCGGCTTGATGAAGTTTATTCAGATACTTTCCCAATTCATAACTTTCTGCCTTATCCCACTGCCACTTCGGCTGTCCTTCAATATAGCCAAACACTACCCATAGTTGATCACCCTGTTTTCCCCACTCTACCAATTTCCTTCCTGCCAATCCGGTTTTATTCCACCTATCCTCTTGTTCAATTGCTTTAATAAATTTCCCCTCACTTATATCCTTTGCAGAAACCAGGCTTAATACCTTTCTAATTCCGTTTCTTTCTAGTAGCCAAGTTTTCTTCCTCCATCCTCCCGGTAATTTCTGTTTTTTCCATTCAAGCCATTTATTTAGCATATAGAAGACTCAAAAACTCTTTGGTCATCTCCACCTCACCTCTAACTCCACCACTTAATAGATCATATTTCTTCTGCCAAAAACCAGTCTGCCACCCTGTTTTTGCCTCAACTAACTTATTGGTAAATACATCTGGGTCATACTTACCAAAACTAATCCCATCTATCCCGTTTTTAACTTGATCGACTAACCCTCCTGTTTCAAACACTATCGGCACTACCCCGTACCTTTTAGCTTCTGCCACTACCAATCCAAATGGTTCTTCAATTGAGGGTAACATCAAAAAATCCGCTCCTGCATACACCAGGTGGGGTATATCAAAATCAGCTTCTAGTTTTAGTCCCAGTTTATCACCAAACTGATTCTTTATTCTCTTTAGTTTCTCGACATACTCACCTCTGGCTTGTCCTACCATAACTACCTGAACATCGTTCCTGGCTAAAAATCCCGGTAGTACCCCTATCAGTAGATCCATACCCTTCTGGGCCACCATCCTAGATACAAAACAAAACACCGCCAGCTCTTTTACCGGCAATCCAAAGCTCTGTTGTAATTTCCTTTTGTTAACAGTCTTAAAAGTTGACCAATCACCATCATTCAGTCTTTTTAAAAGTAATCCATCTTTACTGGGGTTCCATACATCCAGATTTATTCCCAAATTAACTCCCTCCACGCCCTTATTTATAAACATCTGACTTTTGTTAAGTGTAGTAGCGTAGTTTTTTGATACTGTTGTCACTACATCTGCCTGGTTGCATCCCTGTGACACTAGTTCAGAAAAGCTAAAAAAATCATCTCCCCAATCTATGGCTTCATCTCCACTACTATAGCCACCATAACCTTCATAGCCATACCCATATCCACCCTCATACCCATAACTGGTTAAATTAATTGGACTATGAACTGTCCACATAGTCATTACTTTTTGTTGATACTTTTTAAATTCATCAACCGACCATATCCCCCCCCAATCATGACTCCACACCCAATCGGGTTGCCAGTTATTCTTTTGACACATCAAAGCTGCCTTTTTACCCAATTCTCTATTATCCAACTCAGTTCTCTTTCTGTTTAAAAATCCATAGATGTTTCTGTCGGCACTAATAATCTTTATTTCTACCCCAAACTTAGCTAAGTTTCTCCCTAGGCTATCCGTTACCTTCCCCAATCCTCCTACTTTAACCGTTGGATATGTTTCAGGTGATATTAGTAGTATCTTTTTCTTCATTCCTAATCACTATACCAGAACTCTATATTCCACTCAACACCAAACGCCTTCCACTCAAATCACGTTCCACACCCAAACCCCTTTGGTGAACTTGTCTACCACGTAACCTAAACATCTCAGTCAAATTGGTCTGAAGCCTAGTGTTCACAACCGCAGCCCTCAACCTAGCCAAAGCTTCCGGATCTCCAGCTGCCTGAAGTATATCCTTTTGCGTGACAATTTCATCTACCATACCCTATTATACCTCTTCTCTTTACTCATTACAATTTACCGGTTACCATTAGAAATGACCAAAATTCTTGATGCCATCCTTGCCTTAGTTAAACACAACGGTAATATGGCCATGTTTTTAGGCGGCCTGATCGAACAAATCATCGTCCCCATCCCTTCCCCTATTATCACCATGGCCGGTGGAGCTTTTTTGATTGAAGCCGGTCTTCCCATCTTTGAAATCATTTGGCAAATCTTTACCAGAGTCTCTTTACCCTACACCGCCGG
>CAYWRN010000013.1:651-3128 GCA_964461095.1 uncultured Gammaproteobacteria bacterium | reverse complement strand
AATTTTGGCAAATACATCGGCCTATCTTGGAAACTAATTGAAAAAGTTAAAGAGGATTTCCAAAAATCTATAAAAGACGAACTCTTTATTTTAATTGCCTGCTCTATTCCTGTTGTCCCGGTTTCTCTGGTCACTGGTTTCTGTGGCGGTTTTAAGATCAAACCAGTCAAGTTTTACCCCATGCTCACCCTGGCCCTTCTTTTCAGAGCCACTCTTTTAGGTTACATAGGTTTTCAAATGGGTGAAACCTTTACCTCTCTTGCCCATGGTCTAGACAAAATCGAGTCTCTTCTGACCATCATTGGAGCTTTTCTAATTTTAGGTTTTCTCTACCTTAAACGGGAAAAGTGGATCAAACAAAACGAATAGACTAAATTACCCTTTTTAATCTCATATATTCATCCAATACCATCTCCGCCCAATATAAATTATCTTTCATAACCTTATCCTTCTCTAACTTCAATTCATTAGTACCAATCTTTTCTATGGCCATTCTATAAAACATCATTCCTACCTCTATTTTTCCCTTAGCTAGTTTATCAGCACACCTATACAAATCTCCTACTCCATCCGTTTTAATACTGCTCTTATTTTGTAAATACATAGGCAAAAAAATCTTTAACTATCTTAATAAATTTCTCCCTTGTCCTATTGTCCAATACTTCCATGCTTGGATTATCATCTCTAATATTCCATACCGCATTTGTCTCTACTTCCTTATCCTCCAAATTCACCCACCCACCCCATACATCTTGTTCTATACCTCCTCTCTCTATTAAAAGTGGCACTGCATCAGCATGAAGTTTACAGCCTATCACTATCAATTTATTTTCAATATCGACTGTTACTTTAAAATATTTGCCATATTTATCTACAACCTTGGTAATTTCTAATCCCGAAAGTTTTTTTCTATATAACTTCATATCCCTATTTTACCTTATATACAATATGGACAATGGTCACCTGTATACCAACAACCACACTGACTACATTTATGTTTGACCTCGCCACTAGGGCTAACCCTTATTTCACTACTACGAAAAACCCTATCGAATGTTGATAATGTTTGTGCACCTCTAAGGGAAGAACCACCATGATTGCCAGCACTCAGCCTATAACCTTCTCTCGCCATTTCCCACTCAAATTGCTGTGTTAGAGCTATTCCCGTCCACCCTTGGGCCTCAACTCTTTTTCTAACCACAGTTACTACAGATTTAATTTTTTCCTTTTGTCTAACGTCTGCTCCAGTTCTAATTGCCTCCCACTCTCTACCCATACCAAATACTCTTAGAGCAAAATCTATCCAATTGTTGTCACCTAATTTAAATCCGATCGGTTGACTTCTTAGTTCTTCTGCATTTTCTATCCATTTTCTTATATTACCTTGCTCTATTCCAACCAATTGTACTGCAATTTGATACAACTCCTCAGGGCTATGTTTACAAACTATGCCTCTACACTCCAATCCAACTTCATTATCCTCTCTCACATCTATGACTCTTGCTACCACTAGTCTTGCATCCACATATGACCCTCCCGACGGACTTATCCAAAAAATCGTGTCAGCCCCCTCATCTGCTAGCAAAAACATATTTACCAAGCCCTGTCGTTCTTCCTTCCCAAACTCCATTTCGTCACACAGTACAATTTCATTATCAGTTACAGGATCAAAAAACCCACCTTCCCTTCTAACTATACTATAAGGCGTAACATTAAACTCAATATCCTCTCCCACTCCATTCTCACAAAAAGCTTTCGCTATTTGTTCATCACCAAAACCTTGCCTTTTAAACCTATCCAAGTCAAGTAAATCTGGTCTCTCTATTATCATGTCTACCTTTGCTCGAAGGGGTTTGGGTATCGGACTTGGCTCGTCATAGTCTTGACGAAGACGGCCTTACGGTTGCGGCACAGCACAGGATTCTCACCTGTTTCCCCATTTTTCTACCTTTTTTGCTTTATTGCTTTAATAAATATATAATCTGATAACCTATTGATATACTTTAATATATTCTCATCAAAGCCTTGATCTACTTTGTAATATTTGACCAACCTTCTCTCGACTCTTCTACATACTGTCCTGGCCCAATTTAACCATACCTCCAATTCTCCGCCAACCTTCATAAACCTATCTACGCCACCAACTTTCCTCTCTACTTTTTCAATTTCTTTTTCCAATTCCTCTGTTTTCTTGTCCCAATCTCCACATTTTTTGCCATACCCAGATATCTCCCCCATCAACAGGTATAAATTTCTATTTACCTCTCCTATTTCCTTTCCAGTTTTCACTGTCACCTTATCCATCACTATTCCCAACACTGCCATCAGTTCATCTATATTTCCCATTACTTCAATTCCCTTACTATCTTTATCCACCACACCACCATTTACATTTGTTAATTCAACTTTAAAATTATCTTTTTCTTCAGGATTTGATTCAACTAATTTTGCAAATTTACCTGTCAAATTTGATGGAA
>CAYWRN010000013.1:367-641 GCA_964461095.1 uncultured Gammaproteobacteria bacterium | reverse complement strand
CCCCCATCTCCCTTTTTAGTCATTATTGTCATATAAAATTATGCGATAACAATTTTTCAGACCACAGCGAACGCGTACTTTGATCGAAGATCAAGGTAGCCCGAAGGTAGCGAGGACTGCAAAAATTCGTTATAAATAATTTTTATTATATTACAGCTCACAACTTCCTCCCATACAGGCCAATTCCTTAGCCCCTTTGGTATTGTCACCGCTTTCATAAATAAATAACTTACCAAAGTCTACTCCTTCTACTTGTTTACATAGTTTTTTATAA
>CAYWRN010000013.1:0-279 GCA_964461095.1 uncultured Gammaproteobacteria bacterium | reverse complement strand
TATTTCTTCATAGGGAGCCAGTTGGTACACATTTTCACTTCTTGGTAAAAATGTCAGCCCCCCTACTATATCCCAATTCTTATACACCCAGTTTGCCACAGCTACCCATTCATCACTACCCACATAGATAGTCGCTGATGGATTATGTTCGGTAAAGTTCATTTTAATCATTCTCCACTGCTCCAATAATTCTACCGCTGATAGATCATCTTTAACCACCGAACCTTTAGGTGACTTAACTGGAAACTCCAATACAAAGGTCTTAGCTGTGTCCTCCGT
>CAYWRN010000012.1:19188-30712 GCA_964461095.1 uncultured Gammaproteobacteria bacterium | reverse complement strand
ATTACACCAAAGCTATATTCACAAACTGGTCTAAAGAAATGGGTACTTGACAATTAATATACCTTGAACTATAATTTATTTATGAAAAAACTATTTTTAACGTCAAGCAGTGAAATGGTAATGGACGATATCGTTAAAAAATTACCCAATTCCCCTACTGAATTAAAACTGGCTTTGATAAATACAGCAGCAGAAGTGGAGAAAGGCGACCATTGGTGGCTTAGAGCAGAGAAAAAGAAACTGGCTGAAGTTGGGTTTGAAATAGACGAGTTTTCGATTACCGGAATGAAGATAGAAGAAATTGAAGAGAGGTTACTAAACAAGCAAGTGATATATGTTTGTGGAGGGAATACGTTTTATTTGCTAGACCAAATGATAAAAACTGGTTTTGATCAAATAGTCAAAAGAAAAATTGAGGAGGGGGTAATTTACATGGGATCAAGCGCTGGTTCAATGGTTGTGGGAGTAAGGATAGATCTGGTATCTACTATTGATGACAGATCAAAAGCACCAGATTTAAAGTCTGATGGTCTTGGCATTATTGACATGGCTATTTTGCCACACTGGGGAACAAAAGATTTTTTAGAGGAATATAAAAGCGGATTTGAAACGATGTATACAAAAAATTTAAAGATAGTGCCTCTGTCTGATAGACAATATATCTATGTAAAAGATAACGTAGTGGAATTGGTACAGGTTTAGATGTTTTCTAATATACGACGAAGATGGAGAGTGCCGGTAATGGCGTAATAACCGGGTTTTGAAGTAAGTGATTTGATAGTATCCAAAATTTTTTGAGGATTAGAAAAATCCAGTTGAATTATTTTGTCTGCCAGAGGTCTGATGATCTTTAGCATCTTGTTAGTATCTTTAATTTGCTTAAAGGCGACGATAAAAGTGAATCTTTTATTGGGATAATTGGCCCTAAGACTTTTGATAAAAGCGGTCATTTTTTGAGGATTGTGGGCGCCATCATAGATAATGGTGGAGGTAACTGTTTTAGTTATATCGAAGCGACCGGGTACGTGAAGATTTGATAAGCTTTCAAGGATTTTGTCTGGATTGAAGGAAAAGTGATCACGTTGGCTTAATAGAGATAGAGCAGCTAGAGATATAGCTGAGTTTTCTACCTGGTACAAAGCAACAGTATTGAGTGTAATTTTTTCAAAAACAAGATGATTAAAATTGAAATCATAAATTAAACTGTTGTTGTCTATAGTGATGTTGGTAATGTTAGTTTTTGGATTTAGGTAAAAAACGGGTGATTGATTTTTATTAGCAATATCATTAATGATTTTTTGGGCTTGGGGAAGTTGATCTAGAGAAAGAGTCATATTGTTTTTTTGAACGATACCGCACTTTTGAGCGGTGATGGCAGAGATTGTATTACCCAAAATATTGGTATGGTCTAGACCAAGGCGGGTAATAATACAAAATTTATCAGGAGATGAAACAACGTTAGTACTATCAAGTAGGCCACCAATACCGGTTTCGATAACGGCATAATTAACTTTTTGTTGATAAAAATGGAGAAAAAACATAACCGTTAGGATTTCAAAAAAGGTCGGCTGGCCGAATCCCCTATTTACAGTTTTGTCTATATAGGGAATGATTTGATTGAGTAAAGATAGAAAACCTGACTTGGAAATTAATTTGTTATTGATTTGAATTCTTTCTCGGATATCAAAGAGGTGGGGTGAAACGGTTAGGCCAACTTTGAAACTATGGGAAGTCAGTAAATGGCTCAAGTAAGTAGCAGTAGAACCTTTGCCGGAAGTGCCGGCAATATGAATAACTTTGATTTTATCTTGAGGATTATCTAGCAAGTTTAGGAGGAATAAAATTCTATCTAGACCAGATTGGCCAGGAAATTTGTGAGCAGAATTAGGAATAGTGGTATTTAGATACCTTAGAGCCTTGTCGTAGGTAGATATTGACATAATCTATGAATTAAACCAGTAAACTGGCTAAATTTCAAGATTGTTGTGACTATGACTAAGAATGTAGTGACTGTATGTGAATAGTGTGATGATTGCATATTTATAACTTGACAATATTTTGATAATTGACAAAAAGTCATTTGTCAATTAAGGTTAAGTATAGTTTACTTACCTCTACCTTGGGTATAGGTATTTAATATGAAAAAGATAATACATATAAAAGGAACTCACTGTAAAAGTTGTAAGATGCTACTGGAAAGAGAGATAGGCAAAATTAACAATGTTAAATCCATAAAAGTAGATTTTGAGACTGGTAAAAGTACTGTTTGGTATAAAAACAAATGGCCAGGGATGAAGATCAAAGAAGTTGTTACAAAATATAACTACGGCCTGGGAACAAATAAACAAAAATCCCCTATTGAAACACTAATGGAAACGACTATAGCCACGATGATAGTAATAAATGGCTGGTTTTTATTAAAATTTTTGGGACTGGAAAAATATTTACCAAATAGTCAGTCAGAAAATGTATTATTATCGGCACTTTTGATGGGAGTAGCGGCATCTTTGTCAACTTGTCTGGCTTTGGTGGGAAGTATTATTCTAAGCATGGGAACCAGTGAAGATAGAAATGAAAACTGGCGAAAAAATGGCTTTTTTCATTTAGGAAGACTAGTAAGCTTTGGAGTATTGGGTGGAATATTGGGGTTGGTGGGAGGGAAATTAAGTTATTCAACAAATGTGATTGCTGTAATTAGTCTAGCAGTAGGAATGTACACAGGCTACAAAGGACTAGAAACAGTGGGAATAATTAAAGGGAAGGGCTTAATAAGTTTTGGAACCGGAGGAAAAGTAGGTCAATTGGTGGATAAAAATCAAAGTTGGCCGATTATTTTGGGAGGATTAACTTTTTTTATACCGTGTGGGTTTACACAAACGGCGCAAATTATGGCGGTTTCTTCAAATGGATTTGGACAAGGGGCGTTAATTATGTTGGTATTCGGATTGGGTACTTTACCGGTATTACTGATAATAGGTATAAGTACCGGGGTGTTAAAAACTGAAAAATATAGTTTGGTCAAAAAGGTTATAGGTTTTGTGATTGTTGGACTGGCGATCAGCACAATATTATCATCAGCAAGGCTGATAAATTTTGGGACAAAAGGAGTGGATCAAACTGCAAATATAAACAATATAAATAGTGGAGATGTTCAGATAATTAAGATGGATGTCAGCTCTACATTTGTACCAAGTGAGTTTGTGATTAAAAAAGGAGTGCCTGTAAGATGGGAAATAAACGGGGACAGAGCGACTGGGTGTACCAATGAGGTGATAATACCAAAGCTTAAAATCAGTAGTGGGAAATTAAAAAGGGGGGTAAATATTGTTGAATTTACTCCAACCGAGACGGGAGTATTGCCTTTTTCGTGTTGGATGGGAATGGTTAGAGGTAAGTTTATTGTGGAATAAATATGAAAAAAATTGAACTACAAATAATCAATATGCACTGTACAGCTTGTGCTGTGGGAATTGAAGAAAGCCTAAGGAGTAAAAAAGGAGTAATTGGGGCAAATGTTAACTATGCTTCGGAAAAAGCAAGAGTAGAATACGATGAGAAACAACTTAGTAGAAAGGAAATTGAGGAAGATATCGAGAAAATGGGATATAAGGTCGGTACAAAAGCAGAGGCTACAAAAGAGACAACAGTTGTTAAGTATCGTCTAATAGCGACAATATTACTAGGATTAGTATTGTTTTATGTGTCAATGATAAAAATGATGGGTTTTTGGCCTCAACTGATATTATCTGGCGCAATATTGGTACTTAACGGAGGGATGATACTAAATGGTATTAAACAAATTTATAGATTAAGGGCAAATATGGATTCTTTAGTAGCTTTGGGTGTGTTAGCTGCTTGGGGATATTCTTTATTGGGTCATGATCTTTATTTTGAAAGTGCTGGATTTATTTTGGTATTTATTACCCTGGGGAAATATCTTGAGATGGTAACTAAGGGTAAGAGCAGAGAAGCGGTTAAAAAACTGCTGAGACTGGAACCAAAAATGGCAACAGTGGTGAGGATGGGAAAGGAATTCAGGATTGAAGCCGGCTTGGTAAAAAAAGGAGAAATAGTAACGGTTAAACCGGGAGAAAGTGTGGCGGTAGATGGAATAGTAATAAGTGGGGAGTCAAGTGTAGATGAAAAAATGATAACCGGGGAAAGTGTACCGGTACTAAAAAGAAAGGGAGATCGGGTGATCGGAGGGACTATAAATATTGATGGGAATCTACAGTTTAGGGCGACCGGGGTTGGTAGTGAAATGATGTTGTCAAAAATCGTAACAGTAGTAGAAGAAGCGATGGAAAGTAAAGCACCAATACAAGCACTGGCTGATAAAATCAGTTTGTATTTTGTGCCAACAGTAGTAGTAATTGGACTGATAAGTTTTGGAGTGTGGTTAATGCTGTCGAAAGATGTAGGTTTGGCAGTAAAGGCAATGGTATCCGTATTGATCATTAGCTGCCCCTGTGCGCTGGGATTAGCAACACCGACGGCGGTGATGGCAGGAACCGGTTTGGCAGCAAATATGGGTATATTAATTAAAAACGGGCAAGCGTTACAAAAAGCTGAAGAAATTGGAGTAGTGGTATTTGATAAAACTGGAACTTTAACATACGGCAATATGCAAGTAACCGATTTTGGTAAGGATGAAGTTTTACAGATAGCAGCTAGTTTGGAAACAAAAAGCGAGCATCCGATAGCCAAGGCGATTGTAAAGGAAGCCAAAAAAAGAAAGATGAAATTGTCTAGGGTAACAGAGTTTAAGAATAGGCCAGGAATGGGAGTAATAGGAGTGGTAGATAAACAAAAGATAATGGTCGGAACTGAAAAGTTGATGAAGGAATCTAATATTAACCTAAGTGTTTTTGAAAACAATATTAATAAACTCCAGAAAAAAGGCAAGAGTGTAATAATGGTATCCAGAGCAAAAAAAGTAGTAGGGTTGATATCTGTGGCTGACGAAATTAGGGCAAATGCGGTTGAAACAATAGAAAGACTTAGAAATAAGGGCAAAAAAACGGTTATGATAAGTGGAGATAATAGACGAGTGGCAGAGGCAGTAGGTAAACGGCTGGGATTGGATGAAGTGATGGCAGAAGTATTGCCAACTAAGAAGGCCAGTGAAATTAGAAAACTTAAAAACGGAGGGTTAAAGGTAGCGATGGTGGGAGACGGTGTTAATGATGCTCCGGCTTTGGCGGAAGCTGATGTGGGAATAGTGATGGGGTCAGGAACAGAGATAGCTATTGAAACAGGAGAAATTGTACTTTTAAAAAATGACTTGGAGGGAGTAGTAAGAGCGATAGATGTATCGGCTTTTACGATGAAAAAAATCAGACAGAATTTATTTTGGGCATTTTTTTATAATACAGCAGCAATTCCTGTGGCAGCCGGGGTGCTATATCCTCTACTGGGTTGGACACTTAACCCTGCGATTGCGGCGGCGGCAATGGCATTTTCGTCGGTATCGGTGGTTTTAAACTCTTTGTCGATGAGATTTTATAAAGAAGTGAGATAATAGCTAATGGTTATCTGCGTTTTTGGTGACAGTATTGCCTGGGGGGCGTTTGATTATAAAAACGGTGGGTGGGCTAATCAACTAAGAAACTTTTTTGAAAAACAAGATAAAGATGTAGAGGTTTATAACCTGAGTATAGCTGGTAATACGACACAAGATTTAATTAATAGATTTGAAAATGAAGTAAAAAACAGAAATCCTAATACAGTAATTTTGGCTATAGGTATAAACGACATTGAAACCGATAATCTGGTGTTTGAGAAAAATATAAAAAAACTTTATAAAATAGCCAGGAAATATACTAAAAAAATTATATTTGTGGGATTAACAAGAGTTGACGAAAAAAGAATAAATAAACTAGCTCTTTTTGTGGGCAAGAAATATAGTAATCAAAAAATTGACGAGCTTGATCAAATTATTCAAAAGATTTGCACTAAAAATAATTTAAAGTATATAAAGATAGGATATTTACTGGAAAATAGTGATCTGGTTGATGGCCTACACCCGAATACAAAAGGTCATGAAAAAATGTTTGTTAAGATTAAGAAAGAATTAGATGAATAGGATAACTAATTGGAAGAAAAATATTGTTGTTTTTAAGATAGACTCAGTACTAAATTGGTTTTATGTGCCAATTGGAACCTGGGTGTTGATATGGACTCAAAGTTTGACTTACAGCCAAATTGGATTGGCAATGAGTATTAGCTTATTTTGGTCAACTTTATTAGAGCTTCCCAGCGGGGCTTTGGCTGATATGATAGGAAGAAAGAAAACGATAATTTTGGGTAGATTGATACTATTTTTATCTTACATACTACTATTTTTTAAGCATGACTTTTTAGGTTTTGTTATCTGGAATATGCTGTACCAAACAGACGCAGCACTCAACTCTGGAGCACAATCTGCGCTGTTGTACGACTCGCTTCTGGAAAACAAACAGGAAAAAAAATGGTACAAGAAAACTGAAGCAGATACTTTTATGTACTGTACATTAGGGATGGTAGTAGCCAGTATAGTTAGCGGATATTTGTTTAAGATCGATGTAATGCTTCCTTATACTGTGATGATAGGTGTAACTGGCATGGGGCTGATAGCCTCTTTGTTTTACCAAGAACCATCAATTGATTCAGAAAAATGGAGTTTTAAGGGATATATTAGGCAAAATTATTTAGGAGTAAAACATATATTTGAAAACAAGAAGATTAGAGCAGTTTCAATATTTAGTATCGCAGTGGGTTATATTACCTACACGAAATTGTGGTACCTATATGAACCAAGACTTAGTCAGGGCGGATTTGATCCGAGAATATTATCAACCTTGGTGGCTGGAGGATATTTGGTAAGAGCAATTGGAACAAGAACGGTCGACCTAATGGATAAATTTTTTAGCAAGAAACAAGTTCCGGTGGTTTTTTCAATAATTCAAACTGTAAGCTCTGGATTTTCTTTTGTTGGGAATAAGTTTGGAGCGATAGGATCAGTTTACTTAGGAAAATTTTCTGATGGTTTTAGGCAACCAACAGTATTAGCACTGCAAAACGAACAAATTAAATCACAATACAGGGCAACTTCCCTATCCGCTCTAAGTCTCATAACTAACCTATTGGTTTCTCTTGTTGGTATTGGAATAGGGACAGCTACAGAATCTTTGGGGGTACCTATCTCGATGGGGTTACTAACAATTATTGGCCTACTGGTGGTAATACCAAGTTCTGTTAATTTGAGCAATAAAATTGTTGGGAAATGAAAAAAATATTATTGACTTTGTGTTTTTGGTTATTTTTAGTTAAACCTGTATTTGGGGTGGAGAAATCTTTGGAAGTAAAAGTAACTGATGTTATCAATGAAGAAATTGTCGAGATTAATGGTATAAAGCAAGACTACCAACTTCTGGAAGGGATAGTGATAAAAGGAAACGAATTAGTGGGAGAGACGGTATATCTGGAGAATGGACAATATTTAAGTACAAGTTCTAAAAAATATAATATAAATGACGTTGTTTATGTAAGTTATACAAAAGATACAAACGGTATGGATATTTTTTTGATAATTGACTACAAAAGAACTGATGCGTTGATCAAGCTATTGGGATTATTTTTGACGGTGATTGTGATAGTAGCTGGTTTTAAAGGATTTATGTCTGTTTTGTCGATGGGATTATCTTTTTTGGTGGTATTTAAATATATTTTACCGGGAATATTGGCGGGTGATAATCCAATTTTTTTGGTGGCAATGTCATCCTTGGTGATGGTGCCTCTAATATTTTATTTAAGTCATGGTGTTAACAGAAAAACCTCTATAGCAATAGTGGGAACTATAATATCATTGGTTTTTACGGCTTTGTTGGCGATAATTTTTATCGATCTAGCTAAACTATCCGGCCTGGTATCGGATGAAGCAAACTTTGTTGTAGCAGAAATAGACACAATAATTAATCTGAGAAATTTGCTTTTGGCTGGCGTGATTATTGGAGCTTTGGGAGTACTTGATGATGTGACTGTGTCACAGGCATCAATTGTGGCAGAACTGAAGCAGGCGAACAACAATCTAGACAAAAAGGAACTGTTTGAAAAAGCTATGAAGGTTGGTAGAGATCATATTGCTTCAATGGTCAATACTTTAATCTTGGTTTATGCAGGAGCTTCACTGCCTTTATTACTACTGTTTGTTAACAATCCACATCCACCAGGAGAAGTAATTAACTTAGAGATTGTGGCAGAAGAAGTAGTAAAAACATTGGTCGGTAGCATAGGACTAGTGATGGCAGTACCAATTACAACATATTTGGCTGTATTATTTTTTGATAAGACTACCAACAGTAAGCCCAAGAAGAACACTAAAGCCACCGATTAGGCTTGATTCCAGGGCAGATCTAAGAGGTGAATTGTCAGTGAATTTGGCCTTAAACCAACCTAGAGTAAAAAGTCCAATAAGAGAAGAAACGATAGCCGAAGGTATAGCTAAATTTAGATGAAAAACTATAACGGAGAGGACCGGGATAAGCCCGGCAATAAAATAAGAGAGAAACATAATTAGACCATTTAATATTGGCGAATCACGATGACGACCATCTAATTGGTGAACACTTTTTTCGCTTAAATACTGACCAGCACCCATGGACATGGACTCTACTATTATGGTGACAAGACCGGCCAAAACGACAGTGTTTTTATCTTGTGAGCCGGTGGCAACACCAACAACAACACCGGTGGTGGAGACCAGGGCATCCTGAAAACCAAAAATAGCACTTCTAAAGTAATCTTTGTTTATGGCCATAGATAATATTAGAATAGTTTATGAAAAATAATAGATTTTTGATAATACTACTAAGTATAGTGATAATTTTGGCAGCATTTTTGTTGATTAGCAATATAAAAGATGAGCAACTAATTGGCGGAAATAAGGACGAAGATGGATGTTTGATAGGGGCAGGATATAGCTGGTGCCCAAGTAAACAAAAGTGTCTAAGAGTATGGGAAGAGGCATGTGAATGAAAATGGGTTATAATTATCTAATGAAAAAAACAAAATACGGTTCAATCTTAATACTATTAGTTTGTAGTGTCATCCTGGTCGGCTGTACAAAACAAAACCAACCTGTTAACGACCAAAACCAGGTTCAGAGTCAGGAAGAGACAGTGGTAGGATCACTAAAAGACCTACTAGGAATGGGTAAAAAACTGGAATGTAGTTGGGAATATGTGGATGAGGAAGGTCAGAGCAAAATGACAGGCGTGTTGTGGACAGATGGAGTTAGGAGCCGGACCCAAACAAGTACAGAAACAGCGGGGCAGGTTTATGCAATGAACTTTGTAACAGATGGAGTTAATGGCTATATGTGGGAGGAGGGTAAACCACAAGGTTTTAAGTACGCGCTAAATGAAATGGAAACTGAACCAGAAGCAGTAGAAGAGGAGGAAGTAGAAGAGGAGGGTGATCAAAATTTGAAGTATGTAGATAAGAGTATGTTTGAAAACTACAACTACCAATGTAAGGGTTGGATGGTCGATGAGGCCAAATTTAGCGTGCCGACAGAAGTAGAATTTGTGGACATGATGGCCCAGGTGCAACAAATGCAAGAAAGTATGGAACAGGTCCAAGATAGTTTAGCGGGGGTATGTAACAGTTTACCTGAACCTCAAAAAAGTCAGTGTTTGGAGTCGATGAATAATCAAGAGTAGACAATGTACCCATAGTTTAATGGATAGAATATTCCCCTCCGAAGGGAATGATGAAGGTTCGATTCCCTCTGGGTACACTATTTTTACCAAAGACCGTGGATGTTGCAGTAAGATCTGACAAGGTCAACCTGATTGGAATCAGTGATGTCAAACTCTACCTGAGGAAGGTTGTTGGGTTTAAGATATTTTCTACAAATTTTGCCGGATTTTTCTAAAACTTCTACAAAAACAATATAATGTGATTCCTCCATCGGATGAGGAACAGAACCGATTTTGACAACAAGTTTATTGGCGGTAGGTTCCAAAACAGGCAGATGTTTTTCTGTCCCCTCTTCTAGTGATTTAGGTTCAAGAAGTTGCATGGGTTGGCCACAACAAACTAATTGGCCACCACCGATGTGGGTGAGTTCAACAACATTTCCACAGACATTGCATTTATAGAGTTGATTTAATTGCATAGAAAATTGTAACAAATAGGCTATATTTAGATATGAGGAAAAATGTGTTTAGGTGGTTGATTGTTATGCTTATGGTAAGTTTACTATCGCCTATTTATGCGATGGCGGCTGGAATTGTGGTAGATCACAGACACGTAGATATTGTTATTCCGGATTACTGGGTTCAACAGGCAAAACAGGTCAGATCAGTATTAAGACATGCGTCGGTAGGAGGGAATATTCGGGATGCTCTTGAAAACTTACAAAGGATAGATAACAAGTTTGATCTTACAAATATGATTTTTTCGGGACGATCAAATCCAGACTGGGAAGCGAAGATTGCTGATTTAAATAACTTTTCGGCAAGTAATTTAAATAACTACGATGTTTTTGCTCAAAAGTTTTGCTTTATCGATCAGAACGCCAATTGGGTAATCTATAGAGACTCCATGGTTAACCTAGAAAATAACTATGCAAGTAAAAAATTCGTATGGTGGACAATGCCGATAATGTCATCGGATCAGTATGATAATAATGCTTCTTTAAGAAATAACTTTAATAATAGTGTCAGACAGTATTTTCAAAATGCAAGTAATAATAAAGTGTTATTTGATGTTGCAGATATTGAAAGCCACAAACAAAACGGAAGTCAATGTCTTGACGGTATTGGAAGGGAAATTATGTGCATGGAATACGCTAAACTGGCTTATACCGGAGATACAGGCCACCTGAACTTGACTGGAGCTACTAGAGTAGCAAAGGCATATTGGTATTTAATGGCCAGGTTAGCCGGATGGGACGGAAATACCGGGACTAGTCCCATCCCAACCAGTGGTACTTGTCAGGTATCAACTGGTGATACTAATGGAAACGGAGTAGATATCCAGGATGGATACGTTTGGTACCAAGCTTACAAAAGTGGTTATGTCAGAGCGGCAGATTTTAACTGTGATGGTAATACTAATGTTCAAGATGGCTATATTTGGTACACTAATTTTAGATGAAAAAATGTGGAAAAATATTTGGTTGGATAATGATTTGCCAGCTGGCTGGAATTATTGGAGCCGGCTTGACAGTTTCTAGCGTACAAACATGGTATGTAAATTTAAACAAACCCTGGTTTACGCCACCAAATTGGTTGTTTGGACCGATGTGGTTAACGTTGTATACGTTGATGGGAGTAGCCACATATTTAGTTGCTGAAAAGAAAACACATCAAGCAAAACAAGCAGTTAAACTGTTTTTAATTCATTTAGTAATTAACGCTTTATGGTCACCGGTATTTTTTGGCTTAAGACAGATATTTTTGGGGTTGATAGTAATTTTGACAATCTGGGTGTTGATAATAGTATTGTTTTTTAGATACAAAAAAATTGATATTAGAGC
>CAYWRN010000012.1:14740-19178 GCA_964461095.1 uncultured Gammaproteobacteria bacterium | reverse complement strand
TTTGTGGGTGAGTTTGGCCAGTATGCTTAACTTGGCTATTTGGAAGTTGAACTAAGACGTTTTTTGATTAGTTTGTAGACAACAAAGGCTAGCAATATTAAAGGTGAGTAAACAGCCAACCAGATGATAGCCGAACCGACCTGGCGTAGATGTTGAACCAAAGATCTGACGGCTGTTTTGAAAACCACCAATGGTCTCCATTGACCAGTGGGGGCATAAGGCAGGCTTAGATCGTCAGTTGAAAGATAGACAGTAACTTTGGATAAATCGGCTGATTTTTGATAATACTTTTGCTGGCCAACTACACTATCGATTTGAGACTGGAGAGAAATTAATTCTCTTTGAACTTCCAAAAGATCGGTAACTCTAGTAGCCTGATCCATGATTGATTCAAACTTAGCTTTGGTTTTGTTTAAAACAGCTAACCTGGCCTCCAGGTCTTCGTATTGATCGGTGACGTCTGTACCAACCACAGATTCTGAAACAACCTTGACAGACAAAGCTTTAAATGTATCTAAAGCTTGGCTTAGGTTGGCCGTTGGAATACGGACTGTAATACTACCTGAGGCAGCCATTTCCGGTTTACTTAAATGGGAATCAACCAGAAAACCGCCTAAGTTTTTGGCCTCTTCCTGGATTTTTTTAATAGATTGGCTAACATCTTTGACCTGAAGAGATAGAGAAGTATCAGTGATGACTAGTCTGTCGGCAGAATCGGATGGGGCAACTTGGCGGCCATAGTAGTTGGTAGCAGCTTTATAGCTAGGAGCAGCGGCCATATCAGCCTCTAGAGTTGCATACCCACCTCCGGTTACTGGCAGACTTTGACTGAAAGAAGAGTTTAGGTTTGTATTTTTCTTAAAAAGAACAAATAGTAAAGCAATGGCTAAAACTACAGACAGAAGATTTTTTTTGATGAAAGTGATCATAATTGAGTATACCACTATTGATTTTTGGTAGTAAAATAGGCAATGGTTACAGTGAATGCCATAGTGGCTAATTTACTTATCAGTATAGTGTCAATTGGAGGATTTTATTGGCTATATGACAGGATTAATAAAAAAATTTTACATATACTAATTGGTTTATCGGCTGGGAGTATGCTTGGTGGAGCATTTTTGCATCTTCTGCCTGAGGCGGGTAAAAAAATGAATCTTGAAGAGTTGTTTGGATGGGTATTGATGTCATTTTTAATTTTTTTTGGCATGGAAACGTGGCTGCACTGGAGACATTGTCATGAGGAAAAATGTAAAAATCATAGTTTTGCTTACATGAATTTACTAGGTGATGCAATTCATAATATTTTGGACGGACTTATTATTGGAGCTGCCTTTGCCAATAGTACGACTTTAGGAATTTCAACCAGCATGGCGGTAATGCTTCATGAAATACCTCAGGAAATTGGTGATATGGGTGTATTAGTTTACTCTGGGATTAGTAAATTATCTGCTTTTAGAATAAATTTTTTGATCAGTTTAACGGCTTTAGTTGGAGTAATAGTTGGAGTAAATTTTGGAGCAAAAGAGACAATTCAAAGTTACTTGCTAGCAATGGCGGGAGGAGGGTTTCTGTACATTGGAGCATCTGATCTAATACCTGAGTTAAGAAAAAAAAGAAAATGTATTATTTGCCTTTTGGCAGTCGTGCTTGGAATTGGGATAATGAAATTATTATGAAAAAAATAAAAATTGATTGGGCAAGATCAAAAGTATATATATTGCCGGTTTTGGCTGGAGTGGTAACGGCGGTAGTGTTGTTTATTATTATTAATCTAATTAAAAGTGGTAACCGGATAGTAGTAAAACCACAAGCAATACCTACTGGTATAGTTATACCGACAACAACTCCGACACCGGATCCAAACGCTGATTTTGCGTTTTTGATAATGGGTTATGCTGGTGGTAACCATGATGGGTCTGGTTTGACTGACACAATAATGGTGGCAGTGGTGCAACCTAAGAAGGAAAGAATAGTACTAATATCAATACCACGGGATTTGTGGGTAAATTTACCCTTATCAACGGATACAGAAAAGGAATATTGGTACAAGATTAATGCGGCCTACGTATTGGGTAAAGATGATAGAAATTATCCAAATAAGGCAATTGAATTTACAGGTGAGGCGGGTGGTGGGATGGTGGCCAAGTATGTGGTAGGGCAAGTATTGGGAATAAATATTGACTATTTTGGAGCAATAGACTTTGATGGTTTTACGAAAGCAATTGACAGCTTGGGAGGAGTAAAAGTCAAAGTGACCAGAAGTTTTGAAGATCCGTATTACCCACTGACTGATATGGAAAACGACACTTGTGGCAAAACAGAGGAAGAAATAATGGCTCTGGAAGCAACTATGTCTGGCTGGAAACTGGAAGAATCATATGGCTGTCGGTTTGAGACATTAAAATTTGAGGCGGGACTAGTAGAGATGGATGGGGCAACAGCCTTAAAATATGCAAGAAGCCGTCATTCCCCTACCGACGGAGGAGATTTTAATAGATCGCGAAGGCAGAAGGAAGTAATTGAGGCAGTTAAAGAGAAAGTAGTATCAATTGGTTTCCTGCCAAAGATTGTGTCTTTAATAAATCAATTAAGTTATCATGTTCAGACTGATGCTGACCTAGACAGAATTGGAATGTGGCTAGGAAGAGCTGGTGAGTTTTTTGATTACCAAACAGAGTCCATAACTTTGTCAACTGGAAATGTGTTAGTTGAGGGGAAAAGCCAAAGTGGACAATATGTGTTAATGACCGATGATGGGTTGGGAAATTGGGACAAAATACATGAATATATTAAAAATGTATTAGAGGATAATAACTCAATAATTGACTAGTTTGATATAATTATGTGTGAGTAGTCAACCTAATAGAGTAGTGCTGAAACATCCTTCCCGATTATTTTTAAAGCTTGAAAATAAGTACGGATTTCCAGTACCAATTGGTGCTGTATTAAAAAGAGGAAGTCCTGATGATTTAATTATGAAGTTTGGGCTCGGCGATGGTGATCCAAGTTGTATTGGTGATCACATTAAGCCAGAGTGGGAGTATCGTGGTTGGTGGAGGAAATTACCGGGAATGCCAGAAAGGTAGAGAAAAGGGGTGTTTTGGGGTAAAATTGGTAGTTTAAAATAGTCTATTAGTAGAGACAATTGTTTTGCCTCGCCTGCCTTCGCCAAAGCTACGGCAAGGTAAATCGTCTAATGGTCTATCTTTATCGAGACTAAGGTGAGTAAATAGAACTTAAATAGTAAGTGAGCTAAAATACAAAGGTACGTTAAATTACTATGCCTCGTCGTCTAATGGTAGGACGGTCGGCTCTGAACCGATTAATTGTGGTTCGAATCCATGCGAGGCAACAAAAAAGAGAAAAGGATTTACTTGTATAATATGGGCATGATAACCGGAACAAAGATGGTGTGTTTTGATTTGAATAAGACACTAATAGAAGAAAATACTTGGTATGAACTAAACCAAGCGATGGGCATGACGGTAGAAGAAGATCAGAAATTGTTTGATTTGTATGAAGTAGGAAAGTTATCTTATATCGATTGGCAAAAAGAATTAGAGAAAATATATATTGAAAAAGGAAAGGCAACCAGACAAAACATTGAGAAGATTGTTTTTGGCTATAGCTATATGAAAGGTGCACAAGACTTAATCAGGTATCTAAAGAAACAGGATTATATAGTGTCTATAATCAGCGGATCGGTAGACATGTTGGTGAATAGAGTAGTAGAAGAGCTTGGAATGGATTGCGGGGAGGCAAACAACTCTTTTGAATTTGACAAAAACGGTTACTTATCAGAATTGATTTGCCTAGGTGAAGACACAACAGTGAAAGTAAAGTTACTAAGAAAAATATGTCGTAGATACGGGATTAGTGAGACAGAAACAGTCTGTGTAGGAGATGGAGATAATGATAGAGAAATTTTTATGGTGACAGGAAAAGGAATTACCTTTAAGGGATCAAGAATAGAAAAATATGCCTGGAAAATAGTTAACAACTTAAACGACATTAAAATGATTTTGTAGAATTAGCAATGAATGTAAAGATAGAACCAGGATGGAAAAAGGAATTAGAGAAAGAGTTTGACAGTAAATATTTTAAGGAGTTGGCTGAATTTGTGAAAAATGAATATAAAAGTGGCACGGTCTATCCCCCACCAAAATTTGTGTTTAGGGCGTTTGAACTAACTCCATTTGAAAAAGTTAAGGTGGTAATACTGGGCCAAGATCCGTATCATGGGACAGGTCAGGCAAATGGATTGTGTTTTGCGGTAGATAAGGGTGTGGTGCTACCTCCGTCACTGCAAAACATATACAAAGAACTAAAGGATGATCTGGGGGTAGAAATTAAAAAAACCGGCGATCTACTAGGTTGGGCTAAACAAGGGGTGATGCTACTTAACTCTACGCTAACAGTTCGGGCTCATCAGGCCGGG
>CAYWRN010000012.1:7572-14730 GCA_964461095.1 uncultured Gammaproteobacteria bacterium | reverse complement strand
ACATCAAAATAAGGGCTGGGAAGAATTTACTGATAGTGTAATAAGAGTATTGTCAGAAAAAAGAGAAAACTTAGTATTTATACTCTGGGGAAATTACGCTCAGAACAAAGGAGAAGTGATTGATGAGACCAAACACTTAGTGATACGATCTCCTCATCCGTCGCCATTTTCGGCATATAGTGGATTTTTTGGATCAAAACCATTTTCTAAGTGTAATGTGTATCTGATGGCCAACGGCATCGAACCGGTGGAGTGGTAACTAAAGGAAGGATATAGCGGAAATGAAACCCATATCTTTGATGCGACCGTCTTTAATTAATTTTCTAATTTTTTCGATGGACATAAAGGTAAACTTAATATCTTCCTCTTCTGGGTCTGGAGTATTGGTAGTAATACCAGCAGCGTCAGCCTTAACAATAAAAGCGTGCATGGTACAGAAACCAGGTTGGGCATAAATTTCTCCTAATAGTTCTGGGTTTTTTAGAATATAACCAGTTTCTTCAGCAACTTCCCGTGTGGCAGCTTCAGTTGGTTTCTCGTTATCATTGATCCAGCCGGCTGGAATTTCTAGAACAAAATCATCAACTCCCCACCTGTATTGTCTTTCAACTAATATTTGACCTTGATCATTTTGGACTATAACTAAAACGTAATTTTTTCTGACTAGTTGATAAAAATGTTCGGCTTTTTTTCCATTGGGAAGTTGATAATTATTTTCTCTTATTTTCAATCAAGGAGTATCAATTAGCGACTTTGACTTAAGCAGTTTCCATTTTTTATCGGCCATGGCTTTATTGTAACAAAATACCAATGTGGCGATGGTAAACTTTTCTGATATCGAGAATCAATAAGGTGGTAGCTAGAAATTTATACCGCCAAAGGTGTCGACGGGCTTAGATAGGTTCCAGAGAATTTTGAAAATTTGTGACATCATAGAGGCATAAGAAAGGCTGTTGATTTCTATACCAACAACCTCATTTTCCTGCAAAGAGTGAAGATAAATTGAATTAGGTGTAATCATAAGATCATTATTGATATCCAAATTGAGAATATCTTTACCAATAAGACGATGCTGGTAGCAACTAAGGATATATTGGGTATTTTTGGTCCAATCGGCTTGTCCTTGAGGTGAAATTTTAAAAGAGGTATCTAAACTATGTAGCTCTTTTATTTTGTTATTGTGTAGAAAATGTTCTAGCCTGATTTTTTCGGCTAAGTCTCCACTAATAACTTGAGCCCATTTAGATACCCCAATAATATAAATATCAGTATTTTTGTATTGAGATAGTTTCCACTCAATAGTTTCAACTCCCTTAACACCACGATAAAAATTAACAGAAGTAGATAATTTATTATCTGAGGTATGCTGAAGCAAGAATTGAAGATTACTTAAACCTAATTTGAGATGTTTTAATTTTTTTTCTGATTCTATTAGGAGTGATTGAAACACTTTAGGATCGGATATTTGATAGAAAGTTGATTTATCATCTATTCTAGTTTCAATTAGGCCTTTTTGACCAAGAGATTCTAAAATTCTATAAATAGTAGTTCTTTTAATCGGACTTTTTTGAGCAAGAGAGGAAGCAGTTGACCAACCCATTTTAGAAAGAAGCAGATAGATATTCTGCTCTTTTTGACTAAGACCAAAATCGGATAAGATTTGATTTATATCAGAATTATTTGAGGTCATTTTGTGTTTGTCCACCGTAACGGACAACATTTATGACATAGTTTAGTTTATTTGTATACTATTGTCAATAGTTGTTAATACATTTAGACAGTAAAATGAGCAATGAAATAGATCCAAACCGTATTTTTGGCGGAAGAGAGATGATAATAACCCAGGAAATAAATGGTCAAGAACCTGTGGGAAAAATATTAGTTTACACCGTTGTTGGCCTGAGTGACAGAGATGGAGCTTTCTTTGTATTACAGAAAGGACAAATGACAAATGCTGTTAAGATCGTAGGAGATTGTGTGGTCCAAGAAGAAGTTGTACACGGAGAAGCGTGGTTGATTAGGATATTCACAGATGGGAAGATTAGTTGTGAACTTAGGGGTATTGAAGATGGGTATGTTAGTTTTGAAAAAGGAGAAGTGGGTATATGGGTGGCGGCAGACAAAGAAACTGTTATCGAAAATATAACAGCACCGGTCTTTAACCCTGAAATGGAAAAGGTTATTGAATTTGAAGATACAACTGTAGATCCAAGATTTTGGGAATTGATGGTAGAACCAAAGGAAGTGATCTATTACCCAGAAAACTAAAATTCATGATATAGACAATGATAGACTTTTTAGATGACTAAAGAGGAGCTAACTAAAGTAGAAAGGTATGCTAAAAAAGTAATGGATAAAGGGAGTGATCCGGTTCATGACTGGAGACATGTCGACAGAGTACGAAAAATAGCTTTGGAAATTGTAAAATTTTTAAAAATAAAAAGGATTGATAGTAACTTACTTGAAGCGTGTTGTTTGGTACATGATATATATTATGGAAATAAGCAAGAAAAAAACTTGTTGCAGACATATTTTAGCGAAGCTAGAGAAAGCATAAAAGTTTTGGAAAAAGCTAGGACAAACGAGCTTGAATTTATTGACTACTGGGACTGGAGAGTAATTCTGGAGGCGGTTAAACATCACCCCCTATCTTTTCCATTTCGGATACTTAATAAAAACAGAAATATATATTGTCAAATACTTCAGGATGCAGATACTGTTGATCTTTTTAACCAGGAAAAATTAGTAGAAGCACTTAAAAAGAAAAAGATTAGCTGGATTCATAAAAATTTTAAATTTGTCTATGATTTAGGCTACAACAATTTAAGATTTTTTTTGAACAAACCGGCTGTGGCTGATAAGTTTGGGAGAATAAACGACACTACTCTAGACTATGATGAATACGGAGTTGGTAATAAGAAAACGATTATTTTGGTAGCTGGTTACGCGGCTTGTAAACATTCTTTTTTAAGATTGGTGGAACAGTTAAAAAACAAATTTCATATAGTAGTAATAGAACTACCGATGATGAGTGGCTTTAAGAAAAAGTTGACAGTCAGTGAACTGTCGTTTTATATAAAAAGGGTTGTCGATGAACTGGAACTAGAAAAGTTTGATTTGGTGGGTTTTTCCTTTGGAGGATTGGTGGCAATATACTATGCTTTTAAAAACCAGAGAAGGATAGGTAAGGTAGTTCTTTTGAGTATATTACCAGTATTGTTAAAATCGGATTTCTTTAGATTTATTTATAGATATATAAAGTTTATTACTAGTAGCAACTGCTTTGCTAAGATATATGCTGGACTAAATACAAATTCAGGTATTAGAAAAATATTTGGCAGTAAAAAAGACGATGACTGTGAGGTAAAACTAATGAGGAAATATCCTGTATCAATATTTACAACACTTTTTTATAATTTGGATGTGGATTTGAGGAAAGAATTTAACAAGATTAAAGCACGAAAAATTGTGTTTATGTGCAAAGATGATCGGGTATATAAATGGAGGAGATTTATCAAACTAAGAAAATACCTTAGAACGGATTATATCTTATGCCAATCTGGGGGGCATAATTTAAATGATATCTACCAGGAAAATGCGGCAAAAATATGGGCGTAAGCGTTAATAAACTGGACATAGATGATATTTCTGGCCATAAAAAAGCCAGTACTTCTCTACTTAGACCCTGGCAGGATAAATATATTCAACCACTGGCTGACAAAGTTCCGTCTTGGCTACAGACAAACCATTTAACTTTGATGACAATAGGTTGGTCAGTAATGACTTTAGTAGGCGCCTATTTAAAAAGGTTTAACGTCTGGTTTGTGGTGCTGTGCGCTGTAGCTGTGGTAGGACACTATATAACGGATTTTTTGGACGGAGAAATTGGCAGAAGAAGAAAGACAGGGCTGGTACTATGGGGATTTTTGGTTGACCACTACCTGGATTTTGTGTTTGGATGTGCCAGCGCAATGGCTATAGGAGTGGCACTGGAGGCTAACAACTATGTAACAATGACTGCAATTGTAGTGGTAGCGGGGTCATTTTTAATTGAACTGCATGCTTGTACTATGTTTGGAAAATATGAAGTATATGGACACGATGGTATAGGTGGGATTGAATTACAAGCACTGTCTGTATTAGGTTTTCTAGCGATGATGTTTGTTCCCAGTCAAATAATGGTTGGATTGTTTTATATAACTACAGCCTGGGCAATTATTGGGCTGGTCCGACAGGTTTATCGACTGCAGAAAAAGGTATGGGAAATAGATATGGAAAATAAAAAACCCTCCTCTAGTATTTGATAATCAAATCTAGTATGTTGTTTATTTTAAACCCCTTCTCAATCCTCCCCTTGATAGGGGAGGAGGTAATTCTCAAAAAGGATTTTAATAAGTTTTTTATTGTTGGGGTTGGTCTCCCGTGTCTTGGGGAGGTTGCTGGCCTTGGAATTGGGAAAAACCGCCGCCGATGGAGATAGTTTGAGCAGTAACAGTACCACTAGTATCTTGCTGACCGATAACCATAACCTGATCCCCTATTGCCAAATCAGAAACTGAAGCAGTTTGGGTTTGATTAACAACAGTTGAGTCGGAAAAAATAACTGTTTTGCTACTGCCATCCTGGCTTTTAACTGTCAGAGTAGTGTTATCAAGACTGGTGATTTGGCCATTAATAGGTCGACCATACTGAGCGCCACCAGCAGTTCTTGGATTTTGGTTACCAGTACGGTTAGAGTCAGACATAAACTGACCTCTAGTAAAGCTGGGCTGTTTGCTTTTTTGATAGGTTACGCCGCCATAAAAAGATAAAGCACCGACTATAACGGCCACAACCAGGGTGGTAAGTAGGTTATTTTTTTTCATAGTTTAAAAATAAATTAATAATTTAGAAACCCCTCTTTAATTCTCCCTTTGATAGGGGAGAAAAGAAAAAACGTAACGATTTTACATTATTCATATCTTAGGGCTTCGATAGGTTGTAAATTAGCGGCCTTTTTGGCCGGGTACCAACCAAACAAAATACCTATACCGACAGAAACGGAAAAAGCTAAGATAATTGAAGGAATAGTAATAATAAAAGTAGAGTTATTTAGCTTGGTATAAACATAAAAGCCCAAAATACCGGCGACAATACCCAGCAAACCACCAGCAAAAGTGAGAATAATCGATTCAATTAAAAACTGTTCTATAATTAATTTTTTCTTGGCCCCCAAAGCTTTCCTTAAACCTATTTCACGAGTGCGTTCGGTAACTGACATAAGCATAATATTCATAATACCGATACCACCAACTAAAAGGGAGATAGCGGCTATACCAGCCAAAAGAGTGGTAAAAGTACCAGCAACTGCTGAGGCAGTTTCTAGGATATCTGATTGGGACATGATGCGAAAGTCAGCCTCCGATGGGCTGGAAAGGTTGTGTCTTTCTAAAAGTAGATAACCGACTTGATTTTGAGCTAAGGTCATGACATCTTCACTTGTGGCTTCCAAGGCGATGGTTGATAGATATTTGACACCACAAATTTGTTTTTGAGCAGTAGTAAGAGGGATATAAATCCGATCATCGGTATTGTCAATACTAGTACCACCTTTTGACTTAGTAAGTCCAATAATTTGAAAATTTTTACCGGAAATCCTAATGGTAAGACCTACCGGATTAACGCCTTCGCCAAATAAATCCTCGGCTACAGTAGGGCCGATAACGGCTACTTTAGACATGGCTGTTAAATGGGCTGAAGTAATAAAACTACCTGAACTGAGGGTTATCTTTCTAACCTCAACATAGATGGGTTCAACACCAACAATAGTAGTGTTGGTGTTGTTACGACCAGCAATAACTTGGGCCCGGCTACTATACTCCGGAGAGACGTTTTTGATAGTGGTAATTTGATTCGATGTTTTGATCGCTTGAGCATCTTCATTAGTAAGAGTAGTAGCCCCACCCATGGCTCCTCTAACACCACTACTGGTTCTGAAACCAGGGGAAACGGTTAGTAAATTACTACCTATAGATTGGATCTGCGACTGAACAGCGGCTTTACTGGCTTGACCCATAGAAATGAGTGCAATAACACTGCCAATACCAATAACAATACCAAGAATAGCTAAGCCTGTTCGCATTTTGTTGGCAAAGAGATTTTTAAAACCAATTTTTATTAATTTTTGAAGTTTCATGGTGATTGGGTGATTTTTGTAATCTTTCCATCTAATATATGGACTACTTTTTGGGCATATTTGGCAATATCAGGTTCATGAGTAATAACGACAATGGTGTGACCTCTTTTATTTAGTTTAGTAAAGATACCCATGACCTCATCAGCCTGGTGACTGGAAATATTACCGGTTGGTTCATCGGCTAAAATTAAGGCTGGATCCATAATTAAAGCTCTAGCGATGGCCACCCGTTGCTGCTGACCGCCGGATAATTTATTAGGAGTATGTTTTAATCTATCTGTTAGACCAACTAATTCCAACATCTTTTTGGCTTTTTTTAATTGATCTTCTTCTGGGATTTCGGCATAATCCATAGGGATCATAACGTTATCTAAAGCGGTAGTACGAGCTAAAAGATTGTAGGCTTGAAATATAAAACCAATTTGACGGTTCCTGATTTCTGCTAATTTATCATCTGGTAATGATCCTACTTCCTGGCCATCCAAAAAATAGTGGCCTGAAGTGGGTTTATCCAGAGCGCCTAAGATATGCATGAGGGTGGATTTACCAGAACCACTGGGACCCATAATAGCAACAAAATCACCTTGGTAAATATCAAGATTGATATCGTCTAAAACCTTTAGCTCCATATCATAAGTTTTGTAGATTTTATCAACATGCTTTAGACTGATTATTGGTTTAGACATGGAAAGAGAAAACTAGAAACCTATCATCATACCACCAGGAGGGCCACTACGGTTATTAGATGAGCTATTGTTACCAAACTGGGATGTGGTAGACATAGAATTATCAGTTTGAGTAAGTGTGGAAGTGACTATAATATCCCCCTCACTTAGGCCTGAAGTGATAACAGTTTGAGAATCATTACTATGACCAGTTTCAACAACAACTGAAGAAATCTGGCCATCTTTTTGAACATCGACAACCGATTGATTATTGATTGATTTAATAGCCGTGGTGGGTACAAGTAAAACATCAGTTGC
>CAYWRN010000012.1:0-7561 GCA_964461095.1 uncultured Gammaproteobacteria bacterium | reverse complement strand
GTAATAATATCGGCAGAAACTGCCATATTGGGATAAATGGCAATATCAACAGGATCCAGGATAATGGTGACGGGATAATTAGTGACTCCAGAACTATTAGTGCCACTAGTGTTAACCGCCAAAACTTTACCGGTGAAAGAAAGATCCGGGTAAGCATCTAGAGTTAAGTTAACTTTTTGGTTAGCTTGAACTGATACAATATCAATTTCTGTTAAATTAACAGTAGCAACAAGCTGAGCAGTAGTGTCATTTACCTTTCCAACTGTTTGGGAAGATACTATGGTGGCCCCGCTGGTAGAGCTGGTAGAGGAATTAGCATTTAGAGCAAGACCGGCAGCCAGAGATAGGTCGCTAATAGTACCATCGGCGGTGGCATAGATAGTGGAAGAATTTTCCTGATAATTTCGATAGGCAGCGGCTACTTTAGCGTTGGCGTTACCAATATCGGAACCAGAGTTTAAATATTTGGCTTCGGCGACACTAAAGGCTTTTTTCTTTTGATCAAGAGTTTTTTCGATAATTATTCTTTCTCCACTGGTGTAAACTTCGTGGGTGGCAGGATTGGTGTCATCGGTTAACATATCGTCGTAAGCTTCCTGGGCATCTAAAACGTCCTGTCTGGCCTGCCACATGGAAATATCAGTAACAGCTTTTTGATTAACAGCTTCAAGGGCGGTTTCTTTGGCTTCCAGATAACTTACCCAAGTGGCAGTCTGACGTTCGGTAGCATAGTCATCGAGGGTAATTTCGGCTATTTTTTGACCCTTCTTGACTATGTCACCATTGGTAACATAGACATTATTGACGGTACCAGAGGCTTTAGTAGTAATATTGTTATAGTTGCCTGATGTAATAGTACCGGTACTGGAAATTGAACTAATCAGAGTACCCTTTTCGACAGTAGTAGTTTCATAAGTAGATTTATCCTGAGGAGTGTTAGCAAAAAATACTTTAACCAAAACAAGAATAATTGTAACTACAATCGGAAAAAGTATTTTTATTTTTAACGGTAATTGGTTAATTTTTTTGATAATGTTTTTTGGGTTCATGGAGAAGTTTATGAGCAAAATCTTAATTTTGGCTTAAGGGCAGGATAATATCAAAAGTTGAACCTTTGGCCGGTTGACTGGTGACGGAAATTGATCCGTGATGATTACTGACAATTTTTTTGGCAATAGCCAGCCCAAGACCAAAACCATCAGTGGTTGATCTGGATTTATCAGCCCGATAAAAGCGGTCAAAAATATGAGGCAGATCATTTTGATCAATACCTATTCCCTGATCAGTAACAGATATTTGATAATGATGACTAGTTATTGATTTACCGGCAATAGTGATTCGAGTGTTTTTAGGACTGTACTTAATGGCATTGTCGATAAGAATAGTAAAAAGCTCAATAAGCGAGTCTCTGTCACCTAGAACTTTGGCGGAAAACCTAGGTAATGTAACAATGATTTGTTGGTTAGCTAGTATAGTTTTAAATTTGGCTACAACTTGAGCAATTACTGGATAAAGAGCAACGGTCTTAAAGCTGTTTTTTGTATCAGTTTTTTGACCATTAGTAAGAGCCAAAAGATTATTGGTTAATCTTTTTAGAGTTGACATTTCTTCAAGATTACTAGTTATAAGTTGACGGGCTTGTGAGTTAGTAATTTTTTTTTGAAGAAGACTGGCTTCCATTTCGGCCTGAAGAGTGGCCAGAGGTGTGCGAAGTTCGTGGGAAGCGTCACTAATAAATTGATTTTGGTCGTCGAGCATTTTTTTAATAGGCGAAAGAGTACGACCAGCTAAAAAATATCCGGCTAGACCTGATGTTGTTAAAATAAACAGATTCACAAGGAGCAAAGAATAGGCAAGTTGATACTTTTGATTAAGAAGTTCCTGGGTACTGATTTGAGGAGGACCTCTGAAAGAATCATAATAATCTCCAAATCCAAAAGATTCTTGAAAAAGTCTGATTCTATCATTATGCATTTGAACTAAACGTTCTATTTGGTTGGATACATTGCTGTAGATAATTAGACTAAAGAACGAACTGATGACAACTATAATAGCTAGATACCAAACAGTAAGCTTGAGACGGGCCTTGGTAAACATACTCAACTTAATTGATAACCAAAACCTCTAATAGTTTTAATCAATTTGGTAGAGAAAGGAGTATCAATTTTGTCCCGAAGATGCTTAATATGGACTTCGATAGTCGAAGGCAGGATATCGGTGTCATAGGGCCAAACTGATTGGATAATTTGACTTTTGGTGACAGTTTTGCCTTGATTCCTAAGTAAGAATTCCAAAATTGAAAATTCTTTTAGGGACAGGTCTATATTTTTATTAGCCCGATTAACCTTAAAAGAAGAAGGATCTAAACTAAGATCTTTAAGTTTTAGTAAATTAGAGCTGGATTTAAGAGATCGACGAACTAGGGATCTAATACGGGCAAACAGTTCTTCGAAGGAAAAAGGTTTGACCATATAATCATCGGCACCGCAATCTAGGCCAGTAACCTTGTCACCTATTTGGCCTTTGGCAGTAAGAATAATAATTGGGGTGGTAATTTTTTCTTGCCGTATTGATCGACATATTTGAAGCCCGTCAAGGCCAGGAAGCATTAAATCAAGCAGAATTAAATCATACCTTTCGCCAACAGCGAGATCTAGACCCACTTGACCATCATTGGCAATATCAACAGTATATTTTTGGGTTTCCAAAGCGCGTTTGATGGCATTGGCAAGCTTGATTTCATCTTCGACTACAAGTATTTTCATATGCAAGTATGGGCGAGGTTGCTTAATTTTAGCTTAAAAGTATTTAGGGTATAATTTAGCATGAAAGAAACAAATAAAAAAGAATTCGAACTAGATGGTAAGAAGGTCCAGGAACTAGTTGGTGAAAGTCAAAAAAGAAAATTGGTGTTTGTGGATAAAAAAGGTGAAGTGATAATGTCAATGGTACTTTTATGGGCAGTTGTACTATCTATAGTATTGTGGCCACTAGTAGTGGTGGCGGTAATAGCAGTACTGGCCACCGGCGGCAGTGTTAAAGTTGAAAAATGAGTGCAGATTTACACCATAAGGCAGAAAAATTGAGAGAAACGGAGGAGTTTACTAGGGCGCTGAAATTGTATGACCAGGTAATTGAAAAATATTATGAAGAGAAAAATTTGACCGGAGTGGCGGATGCTCTTCAGGGAAAGGTGTTAACCTACAAACACCTATATGCCAGAAACGGAAAAGACAAGTATCTTAAGCTAGCAATTGGTTGTGCTGAATCCAGCCTAAAAATAGTTCAAAAATATAAGATAATTTCTATGTATCCATCGGCAAACTTTCGAATGGGTGAAGTGTATAGACTGGAAAATAATTATAAAAAGACCATTCACTATTTTTCTAGAGCTTACAAACTATGTGCGAACAACAAAGAAAGAGGTGACTATTTGTACCACTTAGGCGAAACTTTATACAGAGACGGAAAAAAGAATTTGGGTAAGAGAAAAATACTTGAAGGGATGAAGTTGATTAAGAAGGATAAAAATAGATTAGATAACTTTATTTATAATGTCTGGTTAAGCGGAGTTTATGGGAGACTGGCACAGATATTCTTACTTGAAAAAAACAATAAAAAGGCAAAAAAATATATTGACATGGCTAAAAAAATTATTGAAAGTGATAAGAGGCTGGTGATAAGAAAAAAGCAGTTACTGGAAATTAAATCCGGCAAATATTATTGGTAATAATACCCAAAGGAAATACGAAATTAGGGTGTAGAATAGGAAGTGGAACTATCGCAAGATCAAAAACTAGCTTTGGAGAACCTACTATATTGGTATAAGAAAAAGGGCGAACAATATATTACCTTAGGTGGCTATGCCGGAACTGGTAAAACAACTTTAATATCTATCTTGAGGCAAAAGATTAAAAAAGAAAATAAAAAAGCTAAAGTAGCCTTTGTCAGTTTTACCGGTAAAGCAGCTATGGTTTTAAAGAGTAAACTAACAGAAAACAAGACACTAGAGGATGGGGATATGGTCGGAACAATACACTCTCTGATATATTCCCCTATTGTTAACGACAAAAAAGAAATTACCGGCTGGAAAAAAAAGGAGGTGGTGGAGCAAGACTTAATAATAATTGACGAAGCGTCGATGGTGTCAGAGCTAATTTGGCAGGATTTACTAAGCTTTAATAAGATGATTATTGCAGTTGGCGATCATGGGCAATTACCACCAGTGGAAGGAAACTTTAACCTGATGAATGAACCTAACTTAAAACTGGTTGAGATCCACAGACAGGCAAAAGAAAATCCCATAATTGCTTTATCGATAATGGCTAGAGAAACAGGCAAAATACCAGCCGGAGTGTACGGAAAAGGAATCAAAAAACTAAACAAAGGTGAAGCCTGGATAGAACAGGAAATAGAAGATGAACTTAGCAACTACAATAACGATATGATGGTACTGTGTGGGCTTAACAAAACCAGGGTCGGATTAAATAAATTTATTAGAAATCGACTGGGGTTTGAGAGCAGTGATACAATTGTGGGAGATAAAGTAATATGTTTAAGAAATAACCACAGCGTAGGAATTTTTAATGGTATGGCAGGTGTGATTAATCTAATAGGTTCAAAAGACGATAATTGGTGGGAAGCAGAGATTGAAATGTCAGACGGGCTATATTATTCGGGTCTGATTGCCAAAAGTCAGTTTGGATTGGAATCGGGAATTAATTTTGGCTATAAAAGAGGCCAATATCTAAAAGGAGACTTGTTTGATTTTGGATATGCTTTGACTGTCCACAAATCACAAGGGTCTCAGGCGACTAAAGTAATACTGTTTGAAGAGAGGTTTTCTAAGATGAATGATGAAGAATGGAAACGATGGTTATATACAGGTATAACCAGGGCGATTTCGGAACTTGTTATAATAGGAAGATGATAAGAAATGTTTTGGCCGAAATTAGACAAGATTTAATTGACAAGGTCGATCAAGAATATAAAATTGGTGCCAATAATTATTTTAAGGAAAAGGTAAACATATTGGGAGTGAGGACTCCTGAGGTGAGGAAGATTGCCAGAATGTATTATGCAATTGTGGCCGATTTTAGTAAGAAAGAAATGTTTGAAGTGTGTAAAAAACTGTTTGATAGGGAATATTTTGAAGAAACAACGGTAGCGATTGACTGGCTGTATCGAATACGGGTTCAGTACAAAGAAAGTGATCTGAAAATATTTGAAAAATGGCTGTCTAAATATATTTCAAACTGGGGACACTGTGATGATTTTTGTGCACATTGTTTAGGTGCTTATTTTGAGAAATACCCAGGACACATCCACAAACTAAACGAGTGGGCAAAATCTTCAAACAGATGGTTCAGAAGAGCTTCGGCGGTATGTATGATTTATCTGATCAGGCGATCGAAAAATTTTATGATGGTGTTTGAAATAGGAGATATTCTGATGGATGATGAGGATGATCTGGTTAGGAAAGGCATGGGATGGCTTCTGAGAGAAGCTTGGATGAGATACCCGTCAGATGTTTATAGATATTTACAAAAAAACAAAGATAGATTAGCTAGGGTAACTCTAAGGTATGCGGTGGAAAAAATGGATAAGTTGGAAAAGCAGGGACTAATGATAAAATAGCCGTATGAAAAATAATAAATTTACCTGCGTTAACTGCGGCCACAAAGTATTTAATGATCTTTTTAATTTTGAAATCTGTCCGGTATGTGGTTGGGAAGATGATCCAGTACAGATCAGATATCCTCTGAGTAAGGGAGCTAATAAAGTATGTTTGGTTGAGGCCCAGGTAAATTTTGTTAAGACAGGATTGCTATACAAGGGATTTACAAACTTTTCTGATGGCAAAAAATATGAAAAGGATGAAGTTTGGAGACCTTTTTCAAAAAAAGACAAGGTTCATGTACGGGACGAAGAAATAAGAGAGATAGACTATCCAGTAGATATGACTAGACTATATTATTGGCTATCTAAATACTGGCTAAAGTGAATTTACCCAGATTTCGCTAGTGATTTGATTGAAATTGGTAGTGTTAAAGTGAGTGTAGTTTTGGCTGGATAGATATTTTGTGTAATCAAAACCGTAAATATCGGTACCATAGGGAACAATAGTTAGTGCTTTTCGGCCTTGGCTTTCTGGTTCTATGGTACGGATGTCGGAAATCTCTAAATCGGGACGATAATAATTTAAAGGATCGGCAAAGGACGGAATCATATAAATAGTAGCGGCTTGAGGCAAGGAGGCGGATAGTGACTTCCAGTCTTCCCGGTGAAAAGCAGGAGCTGATAAATATAATAGAGACAAGATGACAAAACCAGCTAAAATAATTTGTTTAAACATGGAGCGGGACAGAAGAATTGAGAGGGCAGGTAGGAGATAAAGATAGCGGAAATATTGAAGCATGGGGAGTTTGAAGGAAACAATAAAGGCCATGACCAGGGGGAGAATAAAAAGAGGACATAGATATTTGTGTTTTTTGATATTGGCAAAAACAAAAACAGTCCAGAAACCAGAAAGAAGATAGTAAATTAATTTTGGATAAAAAGAAATCCGACCAAAAGAAAACTTAAGAGGAATAAGAAGTATATTTTTTAGATTTGATTTACCTAAAACTAATGACCAGTTGGCAACATCTTTTAGGGGAGTACGACTGATAAACAGTTGTTTGTAGAGAAGAGGTGAAACTAATAGAAGAGAAAGCAAGAAACCGGGGATAAGGAAAAACAATGATTTGTATTTTTTTTGGAAGAATAAAATAAGGTAAAAAGTTAAGATATAAAAAATTGATCCGTAGAAAGTCAGAAAAGATAGGAAAATAAAAATATTAAATATAACTACAGATTTAAGATTTATGATATTAGATTTAAGAATAGCTACAAAATAGTAAGTGGAAATGGTTAGGAACAAAGTAACCAGAGAGTACATACGAAGCTCCTGAGAGTAGTAAACAAAAAGAGGGTTAACAAGTAGTAGAATAGTCGACCACAAGGCAACATTTTTATTAAAAAGAAGTTTGGAGATTTTATAGACAAAAATTCCGGTGATAACTGAAGCGGTAACTGAAAAAAGTCTAAGACCGACAACAGAGGTACCAAAAACAAAGGACCAAGTTTTTAGTAATAAATAAAACAGAGGCGGGTGAAAATCAGAAGGAGAAAACCGGGTAATAATATCTAATATGGAATAGTTTCTGATGACATTGGCCGAAATGGCTTCGTCGAGCCAAAAAGATTGATTTAAAGATATAAGACGTAACAAGTAACTAGTAATGAGTAATGAGAATAGAACTACAGCCTTTGACTTTTTGGCCATTTACCTTAAGATAACTCCCCTATTACTATTTCTTTGGGCGATACTGTTGGTGACACGGACAAACTGGGCGTTTTTGTGAAGCTCTTCAATGGTTCTGGCACCGCTATAGCTAAATCCAGATCTAAGGGCAGACGAAAAACGATTTAAAACATTACTAACCGGTCCTTGGGGCCTAACTAGAGCTTCGATACCTTCGATATTATTTATATAGTCAGAATTTTTCTCTTTGGAATT
>CAYWRN010000011.1:32214-33673 GCA_964461095.1 uncultured Gammaproteobacteria bacterium | reverse complement strand
TAAGTCGTAACAAGGTATCCGTACTGGAAGGTGCGGATGGATCACCTCCTTTGAGTAGATAACCCTTCTGGCACTAACAATTGTGATTTCAAATTTATCTCACCTTTTATGGTCGATAAAAAACTAAATAAATTTCCCTTTCTTACTAAACTCCCAATAGATAAAAATAGTCTACCTAGTCATATTGCCATTATTATGGACGGTAATAGGCGCTGGGCGGACAAAAAAGGTCTAACTCCAACCGAAGGTCATCAGGCCGGAGCCAAAAATCTTGAAAACATTGTCGAATATTGTAAAAACATCGGTGTTAAACATCTAACGGTATATGCCCTCTCTACCGAAAATTGGCGTAAACGCTCAACACAAGAAGTAAAAGGTATTTTCAATATTTTTCTTCAGATTTATAAAAGCTGGAAACAAAAATATGCCAGTCAGGGTATCAAGTTTTTCGTCTTAGGTAATTTTCAAGCTTTCCCTTTCAAGGTTAAAGACGCTATCAAAAAGATGCTCAATGTTGTTCTTGATCATGAGAGAATTAAATTTAATGTTGCTTTAAATTATGGCGGAAGAGACGAAATAATTACTGCTATAAAAAACATTATCAAAGACGGTGTACCGGCCAGTAAAGTCAATGAAGAGTTAGTTGGTAGATATCTTTACACCAAGGATCAGCCTGACCCGGACCTAATTATTCGTCCTGGCGGTGAATATCGCCTTAGTAATTTTCTGCTATGGCAAATGTCTTATGCCGAACTTTATTTTACCGATATTCTGTGGCCCGATTTCACTCCTAAAAAACTTGAAAAAGCCATCTATTGGTATCAACAAAGAGATAGAAGAAAAGGTAAGTAGGTCTATAAAATTTTAAATCCAAATGCAGTTTGCAGTAATTGTACTATTGCATAACTTAAGAAAACCAAAAAAAATCCGATTAGTGCCGAAGTTATCTTCCCATACCCAGACTTTATCTTACCGGGGTCTCCTCCTGAAGTCATCAGTTCTATTCCTCCAAAAATCAACATTACCAACATGGCTAATCCCGCCGCTGTATATACATATGGCAAAACTGCAGATACCAAATCTCCAACTGTCGAAAATTTACTTCTAACTGGATCCTGTCTTAAAATATTTTGAGTAGCCCCTTGTGCCAATACTTTTTTCATTTTAAAAACCAGGAATTTTTAATATATCAACTGCAATTAATCTCAGGATAAATAGAGCAAAGATTGACAACAATAAACCCGTTACTGCCGAAGTAATTGTTTCTTGTCCTCCTTGTACTTTTTTTGGATCTCCACCAGAAGTTCCTACTACTATAAATCCATAAACCATCAGTAAAAATGCAATTCCACCCGCTACACCAAACATTTTAGGTAATAACCACATTACAAATTTATCAATTTGTACGGGCACACACCCCAAGGCGGTATTAATCCAAGGATCACTTGTTTCAGGACCA
>CAYWRN010000011.1:0-32204 GCA_964461095.1 uncultured Gammaproteobacteria bacterium | reverse complement strand
CTTGGACACAAAATTCATCGAATCCTTCATTAATCCCCCTGGCTTGTTGTTCACCAGGTGCCAAGCAAACACAAGTGCCACCTTGAAAATTGTTGTGATTACACGCCCCATCTTTATTATATTGACATGTAGGAGTTTCACCAGCATTGCATCTACTACCAACTAATACACATGACCTGTTCCCATTGGCATCAGTTCTGGATTCACACATACAGTTAGCCAACACCTCCCCGGTATAGGTAACTACTAAAAAAATAAAAATTAAACACGCCTCAAGGATAGTTCTTTTCCAACTCTTCACGCCCTTAGTATACCAAATGTTACAATTAAATTGTTATGTTAAATTCTTCCCTTTTCAAAAGAATTAGCCTTATTATCCTAATCTTTCTTTTCGTGTCGATTCCAATCACTCCTTGTTTATCTATAAGTATTGACGAGGAAATTGCCTCTATAAGTAAACAAATCTCTGATCTGGAGAAAGCTATTGATCCCCTTAAAAAAGAAACTGTTTCTATTACTCAAAAAATTAAATCAGCTAAGGCTAATATATCCTCCATTGAAACAAAAATCACCAAAATAGGTCAATCCCTTATAGAAACCGAGGCAGATCTGGAAGTCCAAAAAGCCCTTTTAGGAGAAAGAGTTAGACGCCTTTATAAAAATCACAAAAAATCCAATCCTTTTCTAATCTTTCTTAATTCATCTCAAAACTCAGATGCCATCAGACAATTGTCCTGGTTTCAGTCAGTTGTTAATCAAGACACCAAATTAATTGCTAACCTCAGCCAACAAATTATCGAGCTAAATAGCAACAAAAAAAACCTAGATTCCCAAAAAACCAGTCTTGCAGCTCTTAAGAAAAATCTCGAAGATCGCTTTGGCTTTCTGGAAGGAGAAATTAAAAAGGCCGAAGAATACAAAGCCGAACTAAGTAAGAAACAACAAGATCTAATCATAGCCAAAACAGCCATGTTTAATACCAGTGTTGGCGATGTCAGTACCAGCGATGATCCCGCCTCCAGAGCAGATTATAATCCAGGCTTTTCACCCGCTTTCGCACTTTTTTCTTTTGGAGCACCTCACCGAAAAGGTATGAGCCAATTTGGTGCTTATGGCCGTTCTCAGGCTGGACAAAGTTACCAAGATATTTTAAAAGCCTATTATGGTAATGTTCGTATCGAAACTGTTGACATGCCGGGTTCGATTAGTACAAGTGTTGGTAGCCTCCCCTTTGAAGACAACTATTTGGTTGGTATAGCCGAAATGCCAGCCACTTGGGGTGAAAAGGGTGGCATGGAAGCCCTAAAAGCCCAAGCTATTGCCGCCCGTACCTATGCTCTTGCTTATGTTGGCTGGAGAATGTCTAGTAGAAATGCCTCTGGGTCAATTTGCACTACCGAGGCTTGCCAAGTTTACAAATCCAGCCGTTTTAGTAGTCCAGGTCTATGGAAAACCGCCGTCGATGCCACCCGTGGTCAAGTTGTTATCAGTAACTCTACTAATGATATTTTCTCTACCATGTACGCTTCTACTGCTGGTGGTGCTATTTACTCTTATAATTCCTTAGGCCACTCTACTCCTCAAATTTGGGATACAAGTTGTGGTTCTCAGTCTTGTTGGCCTGGTGAGTCTTGGGAAAAGAAATCCGACTCTTCTTGGTATTACAAAGGTTGGTACAAAACCAGGTCCAACACTTCTTGTGGCCGGTCTCATCCTTGGTTGACTCAATCTGAATTTGCAGATATTATCAATGCTGTTCTTTATTACTCAAAAACCAGTGATTACTCCCATCTTTCCCAAATAGACTCAGGTGGTTGTTTTGGTGGTACTGACCCCTCAGCCTGGTTAAAAGATGAATTAGCTCGTCAAGTTAGTAGCCATGGTGGCCCTGTTACTTCTGTCAACTCTATCAATGTCAATTATTCTACAGGTGGATATACTCAGGAAGTTAGAGTGGAAACAGACAAGGGTGGTTTTACCTTCAGCGGTGACGATTTTAAGACCGTCTTCAACCTCCGCGCCCCTGGTGCCATTGTAATCAAATCCAGTCTGTTTAATGTAGAAAAGAAATAACTTCTTCTTCTTTTTCCACTATCTTCCATCCTTTTTCTTCCGCTATTTTTCTCAATTTCTCACTAGGTCTAAACGCAATTGCCTTACCAACCATTTCCAAAATACCAACATCTCTTTCGTTATCACCCATGGCAATTGAATTTTCCCAATCAACATTCCACTCATTATCTTTAACTAATTTATTTACAGCTTCAACTTTTTGCTGAGCCCAAGCCGGATAACTTAAAATACCACCTGTATATTTACCATCTTTTATAACCAAATTTCCTGCTATCACATTTTCTTGTCGTATATTTAAATCATCAGCCAATACTCCGATCATTTCAACAGGACTCCCTGAAATCAACGCTATTTCATATCCGTCTCTCTTTAGTTCATCCAACATATCGTTTACAAATCCGAATACTCTACTTTTTACACATATACACACCTCGCTCGCCACTTTCTCCGCAACTTCACACTCAATTCCAGCCATCCCCAAGGCATATAACTTATAAATTTCATCTACTGCCATGCCTTTTTCTACTTCACCATTTCTATATTTCCCGTACCACTCCATTATTCCCATCCCTTGTTTTTCTGGAAAAATCTTTCTCTTCATTAACTCTTTTAGAAACTCAATCCCTAGGTTTCCATCAAAAAGAGTACCATCTACATCAAATACAGCCAATTTTTCTTTCATTAGTAATTTTACCAGGTGTTACACTAAGCCAGTGATTTTAATTTATGCCTTTGCTAACCGTTGGTCCACCAACATTTCCGCCCGGGTATTAAATGAATTAAACAATTCCTCCCTTGTCAAGGGGAGGCCAGAAGGGGTTTCTTTTCAAAAAATCTATGGTCACCCCAAAACTTTTTTTCAGTCCCATATTTACGGAAAAAATTATCAAAAAATTGTTGGAATAGGGGATTTGTATGGTAATTTTTCCAAAATAAATTTAGAAACTATGGCCAAAAACCAATATGGCTACAAACCTATCTCTACCAATTCGCCTTACCAAATTCCCCTAAATACAGGCCCTTTATCTTACCTTCCTGATATCGTTATCAGCAAAAACATGGGTAATTACAATTGTAATTGGATAGCTTATCAAACTCAATTATATTTAAATTCTCACAATTTATTTACTCAACATATCTTCTTCCACCTTCCCAAAAAACTCTCATCGATACCAACTTCCCTTCGGATTATTAGTTTAATAACTTTTTGATAAATCACAATTTATCAGTATTTTACCCGTTTCTTGCTAAAAGCTCTTGCAGTGCGGGATGACTCGGTATCATTCTCCCATTTTGAAACAAATCACAACTCGCTCTTACTCTAACTTCTCTAAGTTGATTTGGTGTAAAAACAGTATTACCGCTTTGCTCAATCACATCTCCAGCAGTCCAATTAATTCCCGTTTCTCCACTTCTTGTTCTGCCTCCAGCAGTTGCCAAAACGGCAAATGGACCATGCCTACAGAATACCGCATCAAATGGTTTTGACCATTGTCCCTCGACACGTGGAGGATTTTCATCGTCCCCGATCAGTACCGTTTTCCCATTGCGCAATGCAATAACTCGATCAGGAGTACAATTCATACCCTATAATACCACCTAGCATTAAATTTTTCCACTTTAATGCTACAATTAGCTATGGCTAGCCGTACTCAAGACTTAGACAGTGTCGCCCCGGATGATCTGGATGTAGTCAAAAATCAACCTAAACCCGTCAATACTTCTGCCTCAGAAGACAAACCCAAACTCAAAACCAAGAAAAAAGCCAAATCTGTACCAACCAAAAAAACATCCGCTTCCAAGGATCTACCTTATCGCCAAAAAGTTTATGAGTTAGTTGGTAAGGCTTCCCACCCCTTAACTTCTTTTTTAGCCCGTCCCAATGTCTTTTCCTTTGATCAGCGTGACAGCAAAGAAGAAATTATTTTAGTCTTACGAAGTCATTGGTTTACTAATCTTAAGTGGATAGTCATTTCTCTTCTGATGTTATTATTTCCCTTGTTTTGCAGTTATTTCAATGTCCTAAGCTTTCTACCAGGTAATTACAAAATCATCGCCGCCATTTTTTGGTTTTTGGTTACCTTTGTTTACGCTTTCGAAAAATTTCTTACCTGGTACTTTAATGTCTTTATTATTACCGACGAAAGGGTGGTTGATATCGATTTTTACAATCTTTTAGTCAAAGAGGTTACCGAGGCTAAAATCAGTATGATTCAGGATGTCACCTACAACGTCATCGGTTTTATTCCTACTGTCCTAAATTACGGCAATCTTTTTATCCAAACCGCTTCCGAAGTTCCCATGATTGAAATCTTAAATGTCCCCAACCCGGAAACTGTCAGCAAGATCTTGCAGCAAATGAGATTAGAAGAAGAACAGGAAGCTCTTGACGGGAGGGTCAGCTAATGCCGGATTTTAACTCTATTTTTCTGACCCTTACTAGAGTGTTTTTTATGATAGGATCCATTCTTTATCTCGTATTCGCTATTGTTATTGTCCGCCAGGTAGCCATGATGGCCAAAAATGTCTACGACAAGTTCAACGGTATTTTAGTTACATTTTCATATCTTCACTTGGCTTTTTCTGTCGTTTTAGTTTTATTGACCTTTGTTTTGACAATATAGCTTCTTACTGGGTTGGCCGGACAGCCAATTTCAGTTTATACTTAGTTAATGCACTATACCTGCCGCTATATTCCTGTCGACCACTTAAACTCATCCTTTAGTAAGTATTGGGAAAACGAGCCGGACGATCGCTTGGTTTTCTCCAAACGTGGTCACCTGTTTGGTTTCGTTGCTATCGAAACCTCACTAAAAGATATAAATTTAACCGAACAAGTCGGTAATATCATTAGTAGGGTCAACCAAACTTACTATACTCTAAATGATCTGGATTTCTCCACCCAGCTCAATAATTGTCTTAATGATATTATTTCTTCCCAACCTTCCGACAATCAAATTTCCCTAGTTTTGGTAGCTGTCAAAAACGAAACCATGTCAGCAGTTTTTAGTGGTAACGCCCGACTTTTTATAAAACGCTCCAACCAATTTACTCAAATAAACCCCACCGACAACAATCCAATTACCGGACCATTACAAAATCAGGATATTCTATTTCTAACTCACCAGGCGGTCGTCGATAGTTTAGGCGATCTTTCTTCCCTTTTTTCACTAACTACCCTTGATGCCCAAGAGGAATATCTTAATCAAAAAAAATCCTCTTTACCCTTTTCATTGGCTCTAATCCAGGCACATTACGACCTACCAGACCAAGAAAATATCTTGCCCTCAACAAACCAACAATCCACCTCCTTTCCTGAATTTAAGCCAAAAACAAACAAGGTCAACCAAATTGGCCAATTTTTCAAAAAAATATTTAAACCAAAACCAATTCAACTAAACCAGGCTCCCCAAAAATATGTTCAAGTCCAGCGAAAGCGTAATCTGATTATTGGAATTGTTGCCTTGTTAGGGTTAATTGCCAGTCTAGCCATTGGTTACACCAAAAATCATCAAAAACAACAGCAACAAACCTTTAGTCAACTCGAATCTGAAATCCTAAATAATCTCAAAAATATTGACACAGTCAAAAAACTAAACCTTGAGGACGCCAAAACCTTGGCCTCTCAGACGTCCTCTCTAATTGAGCAGATGGCTGTCTTAAATCTTTATCCAGATAAGGTTAGCTTATACAAATCCCAGATAGACCAAATTTTGTCTCAAACTGGCTCAGCCGAGCACACCAATTCAGACTTCTACTACGACACTTCACTCATTACTAGCGATCCTTCTTATCAAAAACTAATTTTTGATACCGATACCCTTTATCTTCTTGATACTAGCAAAGGTCTAATTAGTTCTATTACCGGTAAGTCCAGTCGTCAGATTAGTGCAGATCAAATGGCCAAAAACACCAAAGCCATCGTAATTTTTAATTCGAGTCCCTATGCCCTCGCTAATGACGGCTTCTATTTAATAAGCAAAGAAAACTGGCAAAAGCGCTTTGATTTGGATTCCCAGAATCCCATTTCCACTCATACCTGGGGTTCAGGTGTCTACATATTGTCAAGTGAGACTATTACCAAATCCTCCTTAGTTAATAACGTTTTATCCGACCCCAAAACCTGGCTCGAGGACGATCAATCCTTACCTACCGATCCTGTTGACTTGGCCATTGATGGTAAAGTCTGGGTTCTGTCAAAATCAGCCAATATCTCCGTCTATTTACGGGGTAAAAAAGACAATTTTAAGTTAACCGATCCTCCTCAAACCAATCAAGCCTCAAATCTCCTCGTTGGCCAAGACGAGGATCTTATTGCTTTCATTTCCGACCCAAAGACTATTTTGGTTTACACCAAAGATGGTCAACCTCTAGCTAAATATAGTTTTGCTGATTTTGATGTCTTAAGCATTGCTCTGGATGAATCATCAAAAACTCTCTACCTTCTTGCTTCCGATCAAAAAATCTATACACTTGGCATCTGACGGTATAATACTTTATGTCTTATATCAATCCCGATTCCAGGGATTATCATTTTGTCGACACCTACACGGCTGGTTTGGTCCTTACCGGGGCTGATGCCAAATCTTTACGCGTCAATACTTGTAGCTTTAAAGGAGCCAAAGTTGATCTTATAGGTAATCGTCCCTACATAGTTGGTCTTTCCATCCCCAAGTATAAATATTCCCAAACCACTCAAGATACTACCGATAGCCGCCCCCTTCTTCTTTCTAAAAAAGAGTTGGCCAAATTAATTTCATATCGTCACCAAAAGTATATGGCCATACCTATCAAAATTTTCAAAAAAGGTCACTGGTTTAAGCTAGAGTTTGGTATCGGCAAAAAGCTTCGTAAGTTTGAAAAACGCCAGCAAATTAAGGACAGAGATCTAAAGAGAAAAGGGATTTAAATCACCATCACACCTGTATTCGTCATTGCGCTTGTCCACCTCTGGTGGAAGCGTAGCGAAGCAGTCCCAATTTGACAAAAAAAAAGAATAGATACACTTATAGGTAGTTAAAATTTATATAATTCATGGCAGATGAAGTAACTGGTACATTACATGTTGTTCCATCAGAACCCAAAAAAGATGTACCCACATTAACACAAATACCAGCTCCAGGTGTAAGATATCCAGTCCTTGATAAGGATCAGATAATGGATTTAAAACCAGCTGAGTTTACGGTTCTTAATCCTGAAGATCCGACATTTCCTCGTGACATAGGCGGTGAGATTGAATTAGTCCTTCAACAAACCGGTCCATACAATCCAAACCTAACGACTCATTATCACTATGATCATCAAGGAAGGTTAGTTGATAAAAGACGGCATTTAACCGATAAAGGGTGCTCTAATCGTGATGTCTATGTTTATGATGATCATGGTAGGCTGGTTGAAGAGAGATGGTATAGTAGAAATCCTGAATTAGTCGAACCAAAAGAGCCTGTACTCCAAATCACCAAAACATACGAATATGATCCCAATAAGCCTGATTATCTTTACAAAAAAACACAAATAGTACATCCACAAAACTAGTTTTTGCCTTTTTACCCACTTTTTGCTACAATACACCTGTTTACGGAGATGTATAGATTTGACGTAAAAGCACTTTTAAAGACTGCAAGCCGGCTTCGACTCATAGCCGTTAAACAGATGTCAAAATATAATGCCAAAGCAAAAACTTATGGCGTTAACTTAGCCAAAGATTTCTTTGGTGAGCTCGAACAGAGCTTATTTGGTAATACCAAATTTGCTCCTGTCGCAGCTTGCTAAGTTAACCATCCGTCCCTTACACCTAGGTGAGGAGCACGGGTGTCATTTTACTAGGTTGCATTTAGTTCAACTTCAACTTTGATCTAAATTAAGCGGGATAAGACCCAACCAGTTGGCTCTTTGAATTTGTTTGCTTGTTTAAAATTCAAAGAATAAGCTCAAACAAGTTAAGCTTGTAGATGTTTTTAAAACGATTTTCCGGACCCCGGATCATTCCCGGGCATCTCCTCCAAGTTCCCATCAGTACATACCATCCGCCTCGTCATTGCGAGCGCCAGCGAAGCAATCTCATTGTTTTTTGTAGTTATTCATAAATCTTATTTCTTAAATCCTAAATCTAGCTATTTACTATCCTAATTTTTTCATTTCCCCTATATAGGCCAGTACCAGTATATCCACTCCCAGATCAAACAATCCCGAAAATTGCTCAAAATAAAACCTAAATATCGAAGTCAAAAATATATTTACTAATAACCCATACTCAAACAAAGATAGAGCCTTTTTCCTTTTTTTGGCCAGTATCGCCTGGATTCCCAGTCCAAATAACACCGCTGTTACTCCGTCAAAAAAAACTTTCAATCCCAAAAACAATCCATCAACAGACAAGAAAAATTCATAATCACCATAAAATAGATCAAATAATCTTTTTTTGGTTAATACTATTACTCCAATATCATAAGCCCATCTAACCACAAAAGATCCTGCCAGGGCCAATAAGGCCACCTTAAAATATCGCCTGTTTAGTACTCGTTTTATCAAAACATCCCATCCTGCCTGTATCTTTCCCCCAAAGCCATTGTTAATTCTGGGTTCTACCAATTTAATCTTGTTAACAATTTTTTCTAACCCACTGGCCATGGTTACATAAGTCGTATTCTCACTTTTTAGCAAAACCTTAATTTTTTTTACCATATCTTCTCTTTCATATTTATCCAGATCATCCCGTAATATCTCTTCAAAATCCTCCAGTACGGCATGAATCATGGTAGATTCATTTCTCATCCTAAACTTTTCTGCCTTTTTATACACCAAAAACAATATAACCAAAAATATATACACAATCATTACCGCCGGTTGAAAATGATAATCGTTGCTTCTGGATACAAATTTACCCGTTTCATCCAAAAAAAATCCCAATCCAATTCCCATCACCACCGCTCCTATTCTTTTGGCTCTTTTGCCATAAAACAACAAACTAACCAATCCCCCCACCAACAGTCCCAGTCCTCCCCATAGGATATGAGCAATATGCCATATCCCGCTACCTATTTCCGGCCAGCCGGTTAAGCTCAAGTACAGCCTGGTTGCCAGTATGGTTACTACCGTCCACATCAGCACTGCTCCCACATACTCGCTTGATTCTTTTCTAAATTCAATTCTGTTCATTCCTAATTATATATAATGGTTTTAGTATGACCAATCTTTACAACAGCAAATATACTTCATTTGTTGGATCAGACACGGGTTATAGTGGTTTGCGGACCCGTTTGAGGCTAATTATATTTACCAAAATCATTGACCCTAAACCAAATCAAAAAATTTTGGAAATTGGCTGTAATCAAGGCCAATTATCCCAAAACCTTTCCAGGTTTTCCAGGTACGTTTATGGTATCGACCTAAACAAATCCGCTATCAAAAAAATTGCCCATCCAAACTTTAAATACATGCCGGCCACTGATATTAAATATCCATCGGGTTATTTTGACAAAGTCTGTGCATTTGAGGTTATCGAGCATATCAAGGATACGGATAAATTTTTTTCCGAAACTAGCCGGGTTCTAAAGCCATACGGTCAACTTATCGTTTCCTTTCCCTTTGAACTTATTAGAGGCCAGTCGGCTCTTTTAGATTCACTTTCTGTTTTTGGTGATCTTAACCACGCCAGACAGCTTCACCTTTTTAAGTTTTTTCCCAAAAAGCTTACCAAAATTGCCAATCAATTTTCTTTTTCTACTACCTTGTCAAAATTGGTCCTGGCACCTTTTCCAACCTTTGTCATGATTTTTACCAAGTATGTCCCTAATTCTTGACCTACTATTTCCCAAAACCTGTTATGGCTGCGGCCAGCTAGGTTATTATTTTTGTCCCAGGTGTATCTGTCGTTTCAACCTAGGTAAGCTCAACCAACTCAAAAACAGCCATATTGAAGCTCACTTGGCTGTTTTTAACGATCAAACCATCAAAAGTTCAATTACTTCTCTAAAATATAATTTTGTTAGCCACTTGGCTCCGGATTTAGCCCGTCTTACTGCCAGTACTATCAAAAAATCTTTTCCTTTAATAGATACCTATTGGCACCAAAACAATTTTTGTCTTATACCTGTGCCTCTTCATCAAAACCGCCTAAATTGGCGTGGTTTCAACCAATCATCTCTGGTGGGGGAGTATCTAGCTAAATTTCTAAATCTGCCCTATATTCCCAATTTAATAACCAAAAATATCTCTACCTCGGCTCAGGTTAAATCCACCCACAAATCTCAGCGTCTAAAAAACCTGTCCGGTGCTTTTTCTCTAAATCCAGCTATAAAAACTCCAAAAAACATTATCATTTTTGACGATATTTATACTACCGGCGCCACCACTCTTTCCATCGCCCGTCTGTTCCCCATATCTACTTCTATCTGGATCCTATCCCTACTTTAAAATCTCCCCGGGAGTTCTAGTTACAGCTAAAACAGGATGAGACCATCCTTTGTATACTTGACGAGGACATGTATCTTTTAGTGCAAAGAAAAATGGATTATCTGTATTAACAACCATGTCTGTGTTTAAATACAAAGAATCCTCTTGGCCTCCGTCATTCACAAATCCTACGTTGACACTTGTATTAGTAGCCTCAACGCTTGTAACCTTTCCACAAGATAAATAAGGTCGACCGGGTTTCCATTCAGTTCCATCACCACACATATTCACGTTTAATAAACATATACCATCTCCAACTTCAAACCCCCATTTTTTCATAGTCTTTATAAAATAATTAAATTATAAACAAACTATATCAAAAAACCTCTAATATATCAAATTATTCTTTACTTTAAATTACCACTCAAAGTCCTGCTTTGTCTTATTTCCTCAGCATTTTTTAGTCCTGTATCTTCGGCTTCTGTTTCCCGCCAACCTCCGTTACCATTGCTATCGCTTACTGGTGTTACCGAACTTAAGTAGAAATTATCCACATGAAGCCCGTGAGGGGATAGGGCAGTTCTTAGAGATTCACCAATATCAGCTTCTATTTGGACTCTTTCCGTTGACAGCGCTTTACCCAAATCATGTCTAGTCAATATTTCTCTAATCTTACTTCTGGTTACCGGTCTGACCACTTTACTAACAAAGTTTTCACCAATATTTTGCCATATTTCAGGCAATCTTTCTGTATCAAGTTTAATTAGTACCGTTGCTTCCACTGCCACAAATTTATTGTCGGCTGTTACCGCGTTAATAATCTCGTCACCCATGATCTCTTTATTATCTTTTAAGATCACATCTTTGCTAACGGTGTATTCAATCAGTTGAGCATTAAATAATTTGACCCGGTGAATAATAGGGATCTTTAGATGCATGCCTGGGTACCAAACATTTTTCAAAACTCCACGAAAAATAGAATAAATACAGCCTACATGACCCGGAGGTACCGTCACAATCACTCCGCCAACTACTTCGTCAACGAACAAAGATACTAATAGGTTATCAATCGATGCCATCTTTTATTATACCAATTTTTTTAAATCAATATCCTTTTTTTAAACACTGCCATGTTGTTTTCTAGTTTACCGACTAATTTATAGCCCATTTTCTGGTAAAATCCATAGGCAGTATCTTTAAACTGTTCTCCGCTTCTGACCAACATCTCATCGTGTCCAACTCTTCTAGCTTCTGTCTCCATCCGATCAATAGCAAATTTCCCTAACCCTTTACCTCTTTTTGTTTCGTCCAAATACAGTATCTTAATTTCAATTGGTTTTTTGCCTTTGCTATATTTTAGTGTAATCGGTAGGGGATCGGCCAACCCACACACTCCCACCACTTGGTCTTCATCCTCCACCACCCAAAACCTCATTCCGTATTCACTTTTTCCACTCATCCCATCTTTAACTCTTTTTACGTACTTTTCCGTTTCTTCTTCATCTACCCACTGACTCAAAATTTGCCTAACTCTCTCTAAGTCTTTTTTCCATGCCTTTCTTATAACCATGTTTAAATCATTTGGTAATTTGTATTTTGAATTTGTTTAGAGTTTAGGATTTAGAGTTTAGGGTTTAAATCCCATTGCCATTTCCCGTAGTTCCTTTTCCGGATCTGTAGCACACACTACATCGCTAGCTACCAACACTCCTTTAGCTCCCATTTGCAAAGCCACTTCCACATCCTTTTTGTTTTTTACCCCGGCCCCGGCCAGAAGGGGAATCTTACCACTAGCCACAGCTGCTCTTTTAATTGCTTCCGGTTGTTCGGTTGACACCGACTTGGTTTTACTGGCAATTAAATACTTTGGTTCATAGGCAACAAAGCTGGCTCCTGTTTTATATCCCCATTTCTCAATCTGCCCAATTGATTTGACACACAATACTGTTTCAAACCCATCAGGCGCCGCCTTAATCGTTTTAAATATTGTTCCTTTCTTTTTGGGTTTTTCGCTGTGATTAAGTAGCGAACCTTTAATTCCTAGTTCCAGAGCCTGGGCAGGGGACACACTTCCCGAATATTTACCCTCCGTATGCATATCATAATCCTGTAAAAATACTTCCACTCCTGTTTCCAGCATTTTAGCCGCCATCAGAGCCGGTACAGCCGTTACTATCCTGACTCCGGTTTCGTCAGCTACGTTTTTACATATTTTGGCCAACTTTACACCTTTTTCTCCAAAACTTTGTTTGTATATCTTAAAGTTAATAATAATCATTTTAGTTTATACATATTAACTACTCTGGCTATGCCATCAGTGAGTGCTTTTTCACTCTCCTCGTTCCATGTAGTTGTCATAATACCTGCTTCCAAGTATTTACTTAGTTCCTGATTTATCCCATCATCCCAGGTTCTAGACGATGGCCACCCGGACATAGCCGTATTAGCATTATCCACAAAAGCCGTTAATTTTTTGTTATCGGCCAACTTACTGGCCATCGACTTTCTGGGAAATATTTCTCCAAAGTCTCTTAATTGGCTGGCAGCTGCATAGAAATCAGTCAACCCTTCCTCAGAAGCCAAAAATTCCAAAAATTTCCAGGCTGCCTCTTTGTTTGGGCTTTTATTAGATACTCCTTCAGCCCAATAAGTCGCCCAGTTTATATCGGTTAGTTTGGCGTCAATTAAGCCATCTTCTACTGCCTGCGGATCCAGCCCTTCCACTGTTGGCAATTGGGGGACTTTGGCTACTGCCCAGTTCAAATTCCTGTTTCTTTCATTTATTTCAAATATTCTCCATGATGGGCCAAAATAAAACACCACCTTACCTGCCGCAAAAGCTTCCGTTGATGTCGGCAGTTTATCATTCCAGACATTCCATCTCTGTTTTTGGCCAAAATACTTATAAAAATCGAGTACTCCTTTTAGTTTGGTTAAATTGGAGGCATCCACATTTCCGGTTGTTCCCATAGCCGCCCCTGCCACTTTTATATCTCCATTTTCGTCCCTAACCGTCAAATCCACTGCCATTTGAGACAGCCCCCACCAGGTCTTAGGTGGTGTTTTGTTGGCCGCATCCAGCAGATCTTTGTTATAAAACATCATCAGTCCGTCATACATTAGCGGTATTCCCATATAGTTATTTCCGCTCTTTAGGTCTTTTTTGTATACATCAAAAAAATCTTCATCTAGTTTCAGGTTCTGTGACACGGTTTTTGGCACACTTTCAAGCCTGCTGCCAATCATTGGTAGCCAGCTGCTGTGAAATCTAAATATATCAGGTGCATCTTCGCTTTTTTCCAATCTGGCCTCAAGTCTGGTTCGATAGTTTTCCTTATTTTGCTTTTGATAATTTATTTTTATCCCGGGGTTCTTTTCTTCAAACTTAGCAATCAACCCGTTCATCACCGCCTCTTCTTCCCACAGACCCCAATAGTTTACAGTTGTTTGTTTTCCGCCTGTTGTTTTACTTTTTGGCCTAAAAATCATTATCCCACCGATAATTGCCGCCACTAGTAAGATTCCTGCCACTCCAAACTTCATCCCCGAAGCCAGTGGTAAACCCTTTGGTTTTTTAACCACAGGTTGACTCGATGTCATATCCGTTCGCTCAGGTGTTGGTGTTGTCTTTTCTTCTATTTCAGGCTCAATTTTTACCTCGCGGGAAGGCAGTGGCGAATTAATATCCATACCTTATCATACCAATTTTGTCTGATACTTTTAACTTTAAATATTCTCACTTACAATACTCCTATGGATTTATCTATTCACACTGATGGCGGTTCTCGCGGCAATCCTGGTCATGCCGGTTACGGCTTTGTAATTTTAGATAGCCAAAACAATATCGTTCACAAAGGTAGCCAATATCTAGGTATCAAAACTAATAACGAAGCCGAATATCAGGGTTTGCTGGCCGCCCTTACCTGGCTTAAAACTTTTAGTTCAAGCACCCAAATTACCAAAGTTACTGTTTATATGGATTCCCAATTGATCGTCCGTCAGGTTCAAGGTTTTTACAAGGTCAAAGCTGACAACCTAAGGCCGATTTTTTCCCAAGTCCAATCCCTTTTATCTTCTTTTTCTTTTCCCGTAAACTTTAGTCATGTCACAAGAGACAAAAACACCCTGGCTGACAAATTAGCTAATTTAGCAATGGACCATGGCCAAAATTAAAGCAACCAAAATCAAAATTAGACTCTCTATTATCCTTATTACCACCATCCTTTCCTTTCCTCTCATTTGTCTTATCCTTTTTTCTTATACCACTACTCCCAACACCTATATTCTTGACCAGGATTTTTCCCTTCTAACCAAGCCCGAACTCACCCAAAAAATTAACTCTAGCTTTTTGTTGCCGGAAACCATCGATCTAAAAGTAGACGATACTGTTGTTTCTACTCTCAATACTGCCTCAATTTCCGCTCAAATCGATGTCGACAAAATGGTTCAAAAAACATTTTATACCGACGTTTTAGCCAAACTTTTCTTCTTTTCCCCAAGGCATTATTTCTTAAATGTTGCTTACCAAAGTGACCAATTGGATGAATTGATCAGAGATTTAAAGCTCAAAATTGACCAGCCTTTTGTCCCTCCTCAGATTGATGTTGATTACCAGGGTAGTTTATCTGTCATCCAGGGTAGCTTGGGTCGTACTCTTGATGACCAAAAATTTACTGCCGATCTTCTCTATCAGTTATCCACTCAAGATAGTTCTCCTATTAGCCTGACCTTTATTACTATTGGCCAGCTACCCACCGATGCTCAAATCCAAAATCTTTTAACTCAGGCCCAAAACCTAAAAGGCAAACAGATTACCCTAAATATTCCTGATTCCCAAGATTATACTATCTCTGATACCACCCTTATTTCCTGGTTGGGTTTTTACCAGTCTGTTGACACTGTCAAAATCTCTACTTTTGTTGACGAATTAAATCAAAATCTTAAGCGTGGCCCGGTTGACGCTGTTTTTAAATTCGAAAATGGCAAAGTTAGCGAGTTTAAATCTAGCTCTCCCGGTCGTCAAATTGATATTGTATCGTTTACCAACACCCTTCAAAATCGGTTACTGTCATTAACTGCAGATCCAAATTCTCCCAATGATCCTATTGATATCCCTTTTGTTTATACCGATCCTCAAATCAAAAATGAAGATGCCAATGATTTAGGCATCAAAGAGCTATTGGGCCGAGGAGATTCATCTTTCAAGCACAGTAGCACTATTAGAAACAGCAATGTCAAAAGGGGAGCCGAAGTTGTTAACTACATTCTGGTTCCTCCTGGTGATACTTTTTCCTTTAACCAAAATCTTGGTGAAGTATCTGTCGAAACCGGTTACAAGATGGCCTATGTTATCAGAGAAGGCCGGACTGAGCTCGATGTTGGTGGTGGTATTTGCCAGGTTAGTACTACTCTTTTTAGGGCTATTCTAAACGCCGGCCTGCCTATTGTAGAACGCCGTCCTCATGCCTACCGTGTTTCTTATTACGAAGAAGGTTCCAAGCCTGGTTTCGATGCTACTGTTTTCTTACCTAGTCCCGACCTCAAATTCCAAAATGACACTGCTCATCACATTCTTATCCAAAGTATTTTCGACGGTGATACCAAAGCTCTATCTTACGAAATTTATGGTACCAGCGATGGTCGGCAGGTTACTATCGACAATTATAGACAGTGGGATTACGCCCAACCCCCGCCGGATAAGTTTATTGATGATCCCACCTTGGCTCCTGGTCAGCTCGTCCAGGTCGAGCAACGTATTCCTGGTCTAAAAACTGCCTTCGACTGGACAGTTACCCGAGATGGTCAAATCCTTCATCAGCAAACCTTTAGTAGTAGTTACACCGCCTGGGCCGCCGTCTACCGCCGAGGCCCCACTCCCTAGTCCATCAGCTCGTCGTCATCCACTTTAGTTAGCATTTCCTTTTTTCTTTTGCCTGTTTTCCAGTCAATTACTATCAGATCACTTACTTCATACACAGCACTATGTTTAGCTGTCGGCTCTACTATTTGAGTCGAATAGTACATAAAATCCTCAATCTTTTTCATACTAGCCGATCCTTTCAAAAAAGGTTTAGCCACATCAAATATCATTTCTCCCCCCACTTCATTCCTGGGTACTACCAGTACATCGTACAGTAGGGGACTTTTCATAAAAGGCTTCAGCCAGCTAATTTTTTCCGTCATTGTTCCTTCATCAATTTTTTCTTTTTCAGGTATCTTCGTCCAGTATTCTGCTCTATTTTCAATTAGTACCTTCAATTTTAGTTCGTAAACATCTACTTCATAAACCTCTTCAATCCTCTTTTTCTTCAATATAGTTATCAAGCCTTTTATATAGCTTTCTACTTCGCCAATATTTTTATGTAATTGTGAACTAAGTGCCATCGACAAATTGTCGTCTTTGTCCAAAAACCACAAAATAGCCACATACACTTTATCCAGAAATTTATATTCCTTACTACAGTACTTTATCATCGCCTATTTTACCCCAAAAGTGCTTTTATTTCCTCAATTTTTTTATCAGTTTCCTTTACTCCGCAATCCATTACTCCTTTGTTTCTGACCAAATTGGCCAAAAGTCCATAGTCTTCTCCTTCGATTTTAGGTTCGATTATGACATCGGCCTTCATAAGATCATGATCTGCCAATGTTTTTAATGGCAAAAATCTGGCCATTTTGGCCATCCCTAGTTTCGTTAATCTACCTTTCTTTTTTATTGGGAAAATTCCCCCATATAAGCTGACTCCTGCTACCACATCCGCTCCCATATCTTTACATACCTGGCAGGGAACAGGGGATATAGCTCCTCCGTCTATTAATGTTTTCCCTTCCCATTCCACCGCTTTAAGCAAGACAGGTATGGCCGCACTGGCTCTCATGGCTAATACCAGATACACCTTGTCAATCGCCACTAGTTTGCCGCTATATAGATCGGCACACACTGCCCTAAATGGTATTTTTAAATCCTCAATTTTGATATCTCCCACTATTTTTCTAAAAAATTTATCCATCTCTTGCCCGTCTATTAAGCCGTTTTTCTTCCTTAGTGGTTTGTCCCAAACTACTCTAAATATGTTTTTATAGCCTATACTGCCAATGATTTCCTCGACTGTTTCAATCTTACCGGTTACTGCATATAGTCCACCAATTATCGCTCCAATACTGCTACCAGCTAGATAATCTATTTTAATATGGTTTTTCTCAAGTGATTTAATTACTCCGGCATGTACCAACCCTCTCCACCCTCCACATCCTAAGGCTAATCCAAGTTTTTTAGTCATGGTTGTATCAGTTCTACTCTTGCTTGTGGAACCTCTTCAACCGGTGGGGGATTGTCGCAACTAGCAACCTTAAAATTCACCCTTAACCCAGGTTTAGTGTATAAAGTTTCCTCAAATCTTTCTAAATCCAATGCCGAGCTAGCTCTTTTAGGACGCAACCCTCTTGTACACCACTCACATACTGCTCGAAGACTACCATCTTTAGGCACTACACCTATTACACCTCCTCTTTCACAATAAGCAAATATCAAATCCATTCCCCCATAATATCACACCACAGTTGTGAAACAAACTTGGCAATAATCTCCTTACTATCCTCTTCGTGCTTCCAGTCTAGCTATTTCTGCTTCAAGCCATTGACTCAAAACCTCCATTCTTACCTCAAATTCTGCAGCCTCATCTGAACTTGGATCTGGAATTGACTCCAACAACCCACCGTTTAATCGTTTGCTGTTGGCGCGAATTTCGTAACATTCTGGTAGTCGACCATCGGCCATTGCTCCCATACATGTTACCTGACATTGGGTACACAATCTCAATACCACTGGTTTTATAAATAGTTCTATATCTTGTGTCAGTGTCGCCTCGGGTGTTGTATTCATATCATATTATACCAAATCTATCCTATATTATCTATTGTCATTTATTTCTTAAATCCTAAATCTTACATCTTCAATCTAGTTATAGTTCCAGCCTTGGTTCCCGGTCTAGTTTATCTATATGTCTAGTAAATTCACCCCCTTTTGCCTTGTGACAAGCCACCAAGCCTATCATGGCCGCATTGTCTCCGTTTAAGTTTTTTTGAAAAGGAAAATAGATAGGTAAGTTTTTAGATTTTGCCAATTTCCTTAACTCCCGTCTTAGGCTCATATTATTCATCACTCCGCCCACCCCAAATAAACTTTTTACCTTATATTCATCAATTGCCTTATTAAATTTAAAGAGCAGGCTATCAAACACCGCTTTTTGAAACGAAGCTGCCAAATTTTCCAGATTTTCAATTATTTTCTCCTGATCCCATTTTCGGATAGCATAATAAAAGGCCGTTTTTAAGCCCGAAAACGACATATTTAAATCTTTACTCCCTTTCATCGGAATAGGTAAAGTCAAAAATAGGGGATTACCACTTTTAGCTAATTTTTCAATAATTGGCCCACCTGGATACCCCAACCCTAACATTTTACTAGCCTTGTCCAAAGCCTCCCCTCCGGCATCATCCAGACTTTCTCCAACTACTTCATATTTTCCAATTTCTTTGATTAGTACTATTTTGGTATGTCCGCCTGACACTGTTAGGGCCAGTATAGGAAGCTTTATATCTCTTTCTGGTTTCCCTTTACTATTGGTCAAAAAAGGGGATAGCAAGTGCCCCTCCACATGGTTAACAGCCACCAGTTTTTTATTATATTTTTTTGCCAACTCTTTAGCTTTATCTACTCCTACCCCTAGTGCCGGTGACAATCCCGGGCCGATAGTTACCCCGATCACATCTATACCTTCAAAATAGTTTCCCTGCCCTGTCAAGGGAAGGGTTAGGAAAGGGTTTTTGTGTAGTGCTTTAGCAATTACGGCATCTATTCTTTCTAAATGTGCCCTCCTGGCTAGATTTGGTACCACCCCTCCCCATTCTTCATGTAGACTGATTTGTGACGAAATTACATTACTAACTATCTTTCCGTCCTCAATCACTGAAGCACAAGTATCGTCACAGCTGGTATCTATGGCCAAAATCTTCATATCCATACTATATCAAATTCCCCCTACTACTTGAAAATTGTAAATTGAAAATTGATAATTAACCTGATGCCCCACTCTACTAATCGCTCGGACCTAAGAAAACTAGGAGCCAAAAAACCACCCTATTTTCTCTTCTTTGTCCTAAGCGTTATCTTCGTTGCCCTTAGTCTTTTGGCCTACAATTATGCCATTGCCAGGTTATCCAAAGAGTTGGTTATTTACAATACCAGTAACCTTAGCCCTACTTCTGTAGAAATCATTACTCCTCAGCCTACCGTTACCCCGAGCCAAACACCTGTAGAGACCGAACCAACTGCTCCGGAAGCCACTACTTCCCCCAAAGTCTTGCCTACTCCCACCCCAGAAGCTCCTTACTTAAAAACCTACCAAAATGATCAGTTCAAATTCAAAGTTGATTATTGGTCCACCAGGACTCTTTTTACCGACCAGACTTCTACCACCAATAGATTTGTATTTACCCATCCAGATGGTAACTTTGTCGTTCATCTTGGCCAAGCAGACTGGACCTGGGTTCATTCCGGTAGGGAACTGACAAGTAAATTTACTCTTTTAGGTCAGCCTACATTTGTTTTTGAGACCACTTCCCAAAAATTAGTCGATTTCAAATCACCATCCGGTCTTTTCTTTACTATCCAATGTGTTCACAACGGCCTCGAAGCTTTGATTACCGAATGCGATCAATTCATCCAATCCTTCGCTTTTCTCAACTAGACTTACCCTATAGTATTTGATATAATTCATATTATGACGGAACAAGTTTCACTTCAGTGGATCAGCATGGATTCTAGTTTGTATCAAAGAGCACTTGGTATTTATCCAAGCATCGGAATGTTTGATTATTATACTAAAACTTTACGGTATCCAATTGATACTCCACCCGAAGTTATTCGAATTCATGCTTCTTTACTAAGTACATATACCATTACACAGGCGGTTATCGAAAACAGATCACCAGTTTTAGGCCAAAACTTTGGTGTTTTACCCCTAGATAATCATTTAGTAATACCTTGTGATGGTCAAAGGTCTCAACTTTCAGCTTTGTTAAACACAGTCATTACCAGAATCAACACAGAACTTGTTCAAAATAATCCAACTATTATTCCGATTCCATCAATTGCATTGAGATAAATTAAACCAAACTCTTCTTTGTTTTTTGGTTTCCCCGTACTCAAAACTAACGTCAACGCAGTAAACTTTCTCTCGTAATTTTTCAAAATAATTTTTACCCATCACTTCCGGCCATTCGATACAAGTAATGGTATTTTTATTAAATAACTTTAAAAATCCCAATTCCTCCAGTTCCTCCTCTTCTCTTATCCTGTACAAATCGATATGTAAAAATTCTTTTATTCTTAAATCTTGTATCTTAAATCTTACATCATAATTGTTTATGATATTAAAAGTCGGTGACACTATTTTGCCTTTTATCCCCAGTATCCTGCCTATTTTTCTAGCAAATACTGTTTTGCCACAGCCCAAGTCTCCTGTCAAAAAGAACACTAGTGGCTTTTGACTATTATTTTTTATTGCCTTCTCAAAAATCATTTTGGCTACGGTCTTAGTTTCCTTTACTGATTCCGATACCAGGCCCTTTCCGCTTTTGTCCAATACAATATCTCCCCGCCTTAGTGTTTTAATTTTTTTCCCCCTTATATCCATTACTGTTGAAGCTTGTCTGACTGCCAATTGTCCTCCATCCACCCACAAGTCCACCAACGCTTCTTTTTTGCTAGATAATTGATTTTTAAGGCTTGCTAAATTATGGCAAATGCTTTGTCCGGACACATTAGCCGATGTGGCTGTTATCGGTACTCCTAGAGCTTTAGCTAGGTCCTGTACTGGTTTAAAATCCGGTATTCTGATTCCCAAACTGCCATCCGTCGCCTCGATACCTTTAGCTAGTTTATGTTTACCTTCCACCACCATCGTAAACGGGCCTGGCAGAAGTTTTTGGCATATTAGTAAATTTTGTTTAGTCATTTTTGTATATTTTTGAGCCATGTCTAGATCACCTACAGCCACCGATACCGCCTTATTTATCGATCTTCCTTTAATTTCATACAGTTTATCAACTGCTTCTTGATTAGTTGGGTCAACCACAAACACATAGCAGGTATCAAACGGGAACACTACTAATCCACCACTTTTTACTACTTTAGCAATTTTTTTAATTTGTCCATCATCTTTGCCCATCTTTAGGTAATTCATACCCTTATGATATCATCTTATTAAGATAGTCATTAATATGTTAACCGAACTATGAATGAACGACAAGAAAAATCATCGTTAGCACATATGGCAATGTCTGTGGCACGAGAACGCAGGCCAGATGAAAATTTATTATTTACACCAGGTGAAAAAGTGATTGATGTTGTATACAATACCCAGATTGGTATACAGATCTTCCAAAACCCGACAACCCCGCAGCTTATTTTATGGAACATGTTAGTTTAGATGAGGTTGCTTTTCATGTTAAAAGTTCTGATGGTACAGTAGACTATCGCAGCCCAATTAATGTTGCCACCATAACATATCAACTTACAGCTGATAAAAAAGGATCGGAGATGGTAATTACAGACTCAGAGGGATATACGGCAACAGTTCCGATTAGTAATGAATTAGGGTTTAAATTAGCCTGTTATCACGTTCAAGAAATTGCAGCAACAAGGGCTGGTGTGGCTAGCTCTGTAGATGATGCCACTCGAAAAAGAGATTTTGCTCTTGAAGCTGATAGCACAGTTGCGGAGGTAAAATCCAACTTAGCCAAGGGAAGGTCATTATCTTCAATAACACTTTCAGTTAGCTGATAAGTTAACACCATTTATCTTTGCCTAATCTTAGGTAATTCACACCATATTTTACCATCTCAAAACTCATTCGCTATTAAGTTACTGGTAAGTTTATCGGTGTTTGTAGTAATTATCTGTACGTGTAATACTAAATCATGGCACTAATCCAAAAAAGTATCAGAATTCTCCTAATAATCATTCTACTTATCCATTTACCTTCAGGTGGATTTTACTTTGGAAACAAGTTCAAAAACTGTGTCTCAGTCTCCAAACCAGATCTTCAAGTTGAACCCACCAAGAACGATAGCAATCAAGTTTCCAAAATACAATGGGCTAAGCCTGAAACATCAAATATGGCCATTCCTTTTGTAAAAGACAATACCTTGAACCTTTACTCAATAACTGACAAGCAGATTCAACCAACCCAGTATAAAGTTACCAGTGGTGGTGGTGCCTACGGTTTTGGAGACAGTGACCCCCTTGCTTCACCAAATGGCAAATATATCGCCTTTATTAATTTGGATGATAATAAAAATCTATATATTATTTCCGCCACAGGCCAACAAACTCAAAAAATTACTGATTATCCGGTTGATTACATTACAGATTGGTCACCAGATAGTACAAAATTATTATTCCATTCACCCCAGGACGATTTATATATCCGCAAACAAGGAGGAGAGATGATGATACAACCTCCCTGGGGAACAATAGAACAATTCTCAGTATCAAATTCTCCTGGTTTCCACACTTTTAACCTAGATTCGGGTATCGATACTTATCTTTATCCATTAAAAACTGCTGACAAATTTGTTGACTCCAGTCGAGTCTTAGTCGAACTAAGCCAAAGTGGAAGTATGGCGCAAGCCAATAGGTTGGTTTTGTTTAATGTTGACACCTTTGAGGCTGATTATGCTACCGTCAACTATGAAATAACTTCATTTGGTCGCCAAAACACTTTTTCTGCTGATGGTAAATATTGGAGCAGAACTGTTGATAATGGCAATACTGATACGGGTGTTAGAATCACCTTCTCCGAATTTCCGGATCAAGATGGTAACATTGTTGATTCTGGTCCCTGGGCTTCAGTTCAAATGCCTCTTTTAAATAACACAGGTAAGTATCTGGCCTACTATAAAAAAGGTGATCAAATTGAACAAGGCAGATGGCAAGCCAAAACAATAATTTGGGACACCTCAACCAGTCAGATAGTTCACGAATTATCGGGTTATCACAAACAGTGGATAAATGGAAATATTCTTGTAGTAGGAGCATCAGAATATGGTAATAATCCATCTACCTTTACCTCTTACAGTTTGTTTGATATCAATAGCAACGAAACAGATACTTTTTCAGTGCAATAACTATATATTAATTAATTCCCTAATCTTAGGTAATTCATGCCTTATTTTCTCATACCTATGAACCTAAACTAATATTTCATTATTTACCATTTTTTGACCTTGCTACAACCATAGTATATACATCGACGTACCTTGCCCTAAACGTACCCAAAACATCCAGTGGACTCACCCCTTCGTATCTGGTTAGAGCACAACCAACTCCACTTTTTCCACAACCAACAACAAGTTTTCTTGCCTCTTTCATTCCTTGACTAGCTGCAATCGGGTTTTCTACTGACCACATAGCATTATCGAGGCAAGAAGGATTACCGCAGGGCACAGCACGCTTACTGCAAGAATCGACAGCCGGATACCAATCACCACTACTTCTATTAGCGTTTAGGGCTTGTTGTATTAATGATCCCAATTTTGTCACAATAAGCGTATTTTACAAAGAGATACATACATATTCAATGATTAACCAGAGCACTTTTAGTACATATCGATTTTATCAGTCACAAATTGTCAACTATCTCATGCTAAAATACCCCTATGGACAAGCGTTATAATCCCGCATCTGAGGCCGAAATTTACTCCCTTTGGGAAAATAGTAAAATCTACAGTCCTGCTATCACCAAGTCCACCAAATCGTCTAAAGACCAACCTTTTTCCATTATTTTACCCCTACCCAACGCCAATGATCCCATGCATATGGGTCACGCCATGTTTGTCATTCAGGATATTTTAATTAGATTTCACAAAATGTTGGGCGAAGAAGTTATGTGGCTTCCCGGTGCCGATCATGCTGGTATCGAAACCCAGTTTGTTTTCTAAAAAAACCTTAGTAAAAAGGGTCAATCTAGGTTTGATTTTGATCGAGATACTTTGTACCAAATGATTTGGGACTATGTCGAAGAAAATCGTCATCTCAATCAATTCCAATTAAAACAGCTTGGTTTTGCTCTCGACTGGAGCCGTTATCACTATAGTTTAGAGCCAGATATAGTCAAGCAAGTTTTGGCTACCTTTAAAAAAATGCACCACGACGGTCTTTTGTACCGTGATGACCGGATCGTTAATTATTGTACTCACTGTGGTACTGCTTTTTCTGATCTGGAAATTGACCACCAGAACAGGTCAGATTTTCTTTATTATCTGGACTATGGTTCTATCCAAATCGCCACCACCCGTCCCGAAACCATCTTTGTTGATGTCGCTGTTGCCGTCAACCCCAAAGACAAAAAATATAAGTCTTTAGTTGGTCAAATGGCCAAAATTCCTTTAATTGACAAGGAAATTCCTATTATTGCCGACGACTTGGTAGAAATCGGTTTTGGTACCGATGCCCTCAAAATTACTCCGGCCCACGATGCCACTGATTTTGAAATCGGTAAGCGACATGGTCTTAGTTTAGTTTCTTGTATTCAGCCCGATGGCCATATGGTCAACACTATTCCCAAAATTGATGGTCTTTTTCCCAAACAGGCTCGTACCCAAACTGTTGAGCTTCTCAAAAAGGCTGGTAAACTTATCAAAATTGAGCCTCTTGAGCACACTGTTTCTGTTTGTTACCGTTGTCAAAATCTAATCGAACCACTGCCGATGCCTCAGTGGTATGTCAAAACCACCCCTCTTGCCAAACCTGTCATCAAATCCGTTAAAGACGGCCATACCAAACTTTTTCCCACTCGCTTCAAAAAAGTTTATCTTGATTGGATGGAAAACATTAGAGATTGGAACATCAGCCGTCAAAATGTCTGGGGTCCCCGGATTCCGGCTTGGTACTGTCTTGATTGTCACCCCGACATTCAACTAAATTTCCTGGACAAAGATAAAAAATTTATTTCCGGTTCTTATAAATCCCTAAAAAATTTATACGACTTTAGCCAAATTGTTTCTGGTCTTCAGTCCCTAAATGCCCCTATCGACGCCACTTATTATGTTGACGCCCCCAAAGCCTGTCCCAAGTGTGGCGGGTCTCATATCTTGCAGGAAACCGATACTTTTGATACCTGGTTTTTATCTAGCCAATGGCCCCTGACCACCCTCGGTTTCAACGTCGAAGATCCTGCTAAATCTCATCCAGATTTTAGCCATTTTTACCCCACTTCTGTTATGGATACTCTGTCGGATATCCTCTTTTTTTGGGTCGGCCGGATGCAGATCATGGGATACTATCTAGCTGGCGATACGCCTTTTAAAACTGTTCATCTTCATGCCAAAGTTACCGACGAACAAGGTCAAAAAATGTCCAAGAGCAAAGGCAATGTTATCAATCCTTCTACTATCGTCGAAAAATATGGTGCCGATCCTCTTCGTTTTGCTCTGGTTTATGGTGTTGCTCCGGCCAGTGATATTGCCTTGTCTGACAAAAAAATCGAATCCATGCGTAATTTTGTCAACAAAATTTGGAACGCCAGCCGTTTTGTTACTATCATTTCCGATCGTTTCCTGGAGACTAATCCCAATTTAAACCTGACCAAAATTGATCAATCAAAGCTAATTAAGACAGATCAAGAGGCTCTAAAAAAACTAAATGAATTAATTGTTTCCGTCACCAAGAAAATCAATTCCTATCGTTTTGGTCAAGCCACTGAAGAGCTTTATGCCTATTTTTGGCACTATTTTTGTGATGTTTATATCGAATCCACTAAAGATAGAGGAGTTGAGGTCGTCCCCGTTCTCTACCACATCCTCTTAACCTGTCTTAAGCTTATGCATCCCTTTATACCATTCGCTACTGAGTCTATTTACCAGGAGCTAAGAAATAAGCTAAAATTAACCGATGACCTTATTGCCGCCTCGTCTTGGCCGACAGTTTCTAGTACCTAGTTTCCTCTCTCTCCTCGTTACTTGTCTCTCGTTACTAATTACTAGTTACTACCCTTTATCAATTGGTGACCAGTACCAGCAGAAATTAGCTAAGTGGCACCATTTGGTCATCGATCAAAATTTCACCAGGGCCGATGAACTAGCCAAACAAATTGATCCTCAGGATATTGCCTATCTTGCCCAAAAATACCATCCTAAATATATTACCCAAGCTATATCGAATTTATTAAAAAGGACCACTCTTTCCACAGATGATCTTATAGAAGTTAGTCTTCTTTACCACACCATAGGTGACCAAGATAGTTCCAAGTTATATCTCGAAAAAGCCCAAAAACAAGACCCGGTCAGATCCGACATAGACCGTCTTTTTCACCAGTTATTCTGATTTTTCTTCTTTCTCTTCGCTGGGTTTCTCTTCAGTTTTACCTTCTTCAGTTTCCTCTGCCTTAATCTCTCCCTCTACTTCAGGAGGTGCTTCAGCTACTACAATCTCTTCTTCTTTAGGTTCTTCGGTCTTGGCAATCACCTGATCAGCATCGGTTACAATTGTCATTTTTGTCTTATCGTAGGCAATATCAGCTACTGTTATCATATCTTCTAGTGTCATTAATTTGCCGATATCTAGCTCAAATTTTTCTGGTAAATCAGTTGGTAGGGCTTCTACTTCAACACTATCTACAATATGCATTAATACATTACCCATCTTCACTGATTGCGATTCGCCAATAAGCTCTACTGGTACATCCACAGTTGTTTTTTCTTTTAGATTTACTTTATACAGATCAATATGCAATATTTCTCCCGTTACCGGGTGATATTGGGGATTTTTGAAAAATACCACCTTTAGATCAAACAAACCTGACTCGCCCAATTCGTTGAAAGCCACATTTGCCATTTTGCCATCCATTTGAACCGATATAGATTTAAAGTCTTTTCCGTAAACACTGGCTGGTAGTATTCCTTCTGCCCTTAATCTTTTAACCTTTCTGCCAAAAACTTCTCTAACACTGGCTTCAATTAAATGTCTTTTTGTTTTATTCATATTTAAAAGCAGTTACGCTTGTAAATTTTTAACTTGCTATTCTACCACATATTTTAAAAAGGCATATCCTCATCATTACCGTTTGTTTCATTATTGCGATACGCCAACAAGGCAATAGTATTAATCGACGAATCATTTTCTAGTAAAATATAGCCGACTCTGTCAAAAAAATTTTTTTGAAAATGACTTAAGTTAGATGTCGCTAAAAATGTTTTTCCATTAGAATATGTACTAATTGCAGACGCTAAATAAAAATCGATAGCATCCGGTCTGCAACCACTAGAAATAAAATTTTCTTGCATTTCTTCGGCATTCTTGAGCAAGTTATTCATAGGTAGAATTGTCACATAGCTATGTATAAAACTTCTTATTCTAATTCTTTCTACTTTATTATCTGTGTTAAGGGCTTGTAGCACTACCGGATGTATTGTACACAAAGTCACATTCTTTTTATTAAATTTTTCTATTAACTCTTCAGATCTATACTTAAAAATATTAATAATAACACACGAATCTAATATCAACCATTTATTTTCTAATATATTAGACCAGTTTATAAAATTAGTTACTATTGCCACCTAGTTTATTTTCTTCTAATCTCTTTTCATAAGTTGACAAAAAACTATCAACAACATCCTGCTTGATTACAGGATTCGGTTTACTTGGATTAGGAGAGAACTCTCTTTTTAGATCAGATAAAGCTATGGTAATTTCAATAACAGAAGCAATTTTTTCTAGAGTAGTTATATCCAGATCATTTTTTTCTCTTTTAAATTCATTACTAGTTAAATATTCGACAAGCCAGCTAGCAAACACTTTTGGACCTACCTTCAAAATCATATGCTTCAATTCAGTATTGTTTTTAGATAATATATCGTCTGGGAAATTTATATTCATAACCTATACTACCATATATTTTATATCAACCATGTTATACTCTCTCCAAATGACTATTTTAATCTCTTGTTTTTGGCAATTTGCATAAGCCTCAAGCGGGAGATTAACACACGTCATTAATTTTCAATGTCCCGCTTAGGGATATTTTTTTGTCCTTATCCCAAATTACAATGTTAAAATTTAATTAATTTTATGACTACTAAAAATACTAAACCCCGTATTCTTACCGGTGACACCCCTAGTGGCCGGCTTCATTTAGGTCATTATGTAGGGACGCTGGAAAACCGTGTCAAACTTCAACACCAGTACGATACTTATATTTTACTAGCCAATGTCCATGCTTACGCCAACGATTACAAGTCGGGCGATATTATCAATCAAAATGTTTACCAGGTTTTTTTAGATAATCTGGCAGTTGGTATCGATCCCAAGGTTTCTACTATTTATCTTGAGTCAGGCATTCCCGAAACTTTAGAGCTCTATTCTTATTTTCTAACTATGGTTACTCATGCCAGGGCAGTCAGAAATCCCTCAGTCAAAGATGAAATCAAGTATAAAAAGTTTGACCCGTCTATGGGTTTTATTTGTTATCCAATCCTTCAGGCTGCCGATATTTTAGGTTTCAATGCCAATCTTGTCCCGGTTGGAGAAGACCAGTTACCCGTTATTGAGCAAACTAGAGAAATCGCCCGTGATTTCAACCGTGCTTTTGGCGATACTTTTGTTGTCCCCAAGGCCATGGTCGGTCGTGTTCCCCGTCTTATAGGTACCGATGGAGTCAACAAAATGAGCAAATCCGGCCACAATGCCATTTTGTTATCAGACGACGAAGCCACTTTAAAGCAAAAAATTAACGCCTGTTACACTGATCCATCCCGTATTCATGCCACTGACCCCGGCCGTGTTGACGGCAATCCCGTTTTTGACTATCACCGGGCCTTCAACCCCAACATTGATGAGGTTAAAGATCTGGAAACTAGGTACAAAAATGGCCAAGTAGGCGATAGGGAAGTCAAAGACAAACTTTTTATTGCTCTAAATAACTTTTTAGCTCCTATTAGAGATAAGCGTAAATATTACGAGGACAGACCCAAACTGGCCAAAGAAATTCTGGTCGAAGGTACCAAAAAAGCTCAACAAGTCGTTTCTAGCACTCTAAAACAAGTCAAATCCAAACTTGCTGTCAACCAACTAATCTAAATCTCTTGACATGTATTATAAAACCATTATAATTATAATATATGAATACATCTACCATACTTCAAGTTCCTATTGACAAATCCTTTCGGGACGAAATCAGTGTTATTGCCAAAAACATGGGCTTTTCGTCTCTTCAAGATCTGGTTAGGTTCACCCTCCACCAAATTAAAAGTCAAACACTTGTCCCGTCCCTAATCAACCCATCTTACCAACTATCACATAAAGCATTAAGCAGATACAACAAATTAACCAAAGATGTTGTAGCTGGGAAAAACGTCACCAAGTCATTTGCAAAAGTTGATGATATGATCGATTATCTAAACAAATGATTGTCAAGTTTCATTCTCATTTCAAAAAATCTTACCAAAAACGGATCAAAGGTAATAAGAGTTTAGAAAAGAAATTTAAACAGAGACTATCTTTATTTACCAAAAATCCCCAAAATATAATCTTAAAGAATCACAAGTTAACAGGGTCGTTGCACGATTATTTGTCTTTTTCTATCACTGGAGATATTCGAGTAGTTTATTTTCAACTAAATATAAATACAGTTGTTTTTTATGACATTGGCTCGCACAATCAAGTTTACTAATCAAGTTTTCCTATATCTTACATCCTAAATCATAAATCTAGTTATTAGTTTGCCCACGGCAAAGCTACTATTGGCATTTTGCCATAAATTTCAATTGGCGTATCCATCTCGGCCCACTCAAACACATTTTTTGAATCTTCAATCCCTACATTGATACAGCCATGTGACATTGGCCTACCAAAGCTATTATGCCAATATGCCCCATGAATACTATAGCCCATTTGTTTAGGCACATCCTCATTATAAAAAAACATAATATTCGGTACATTAGGTAGATAATAATATGTCCCCAGTTCTTTTGATCCGCCACTCATTTTTTGTGATTTTATTTTTGCCCATATTTTAAATGTCCCTGTTGGTGTTCTGTTCCATGTCCCGCTAGATATTAGAAAGTCTATTACCTTGACACCATCTTCATAGCCGTACAACCTTTGTCTATCTAAATCAATTTCAATCCTTTTATTTGCTTTTACTTGTGTATCTCCCAAAATAGTTTTGCCCAAGTTTTCTCCGATTTTTTCAATAGGTACACTTACCTGTTTATTTCTAAAAATTGCCTCATTTTGATTTTGATTAAAATCACTTTTTACAGCTAAATTTACTTTGTCTTGTTTTAAGGCCAACCATGGATACCACAAGACTCCCATAGCTATACTCACTGATACTACCGTCAACCATCGCCCAATTTTTTTTAAATTCACTATAATAAATATATAGTAATTTAATCAATTATGAAAAAAATAATATTTTTCTTTGTTCTCTTATCAATCATTCCCGTTACTGTTCTGTCTCTTTTAGGATCAGTTCCGGCCTTATCCCAAGCCATGGGGGCCAACGATCCTGTAGATCTAGGCATCTATCCTACTGCCCAGGATTTAACTAATGCCGATGACAAGATCTATATAAAACGAATCCAAATTGACCCAAGTCTCAGAAAAGAATATTTTTATTCCGACGAAGTTCATAAAATCAAAGAAAATCTAACTTCAGAAGAACTGACTGTTTGGCTCAACGATCGTACCTGGAAACACTATCCCTTTACCAATCTCCAGGTTAAGCTTGGTACCAATGGTCAAGCCGAAATTTCCGGTAATGTTGATATCAAAAAACTAATTGGTTACTTTGAAACTATTGGCGGTTTAACTCAGGATGAAATCAGTCAAATTAAATCTCATATCCCTCTAACTGGCAACCCGGCTTTTTATCTGGATCTGATCGGCAATATTAACCAAAACCAAGTCAGCCTGACTATTAATAAAGCCAAATTGGGGGCTCTTACGATTCCCCAAAGTATCGTCGCTCCTAATACCGTTAGGTTGGTTGAGTTTATTCAGGACAAGGTATTAATAGAACCCTCAATCAGCTTTGATACTTTAACGCCCCAAGATGGCACTCTTAAAGTTGTTGGTACTCTACCGGACACTGAATATGTCAAATAAATTTTGATATAATTTGACTATCTTGGCAGGGTAGCTCAGCTGGTTAGAGCGTAGCATTCATAACGCTAAGGTCGCGGGTTCGACCCCCGCCCCTGCTACCAAGGGTGCATAGCTCAGCTGGTTAGAGCACCGATCTTATAAGTCGGTGGTCCCAGGTTCGAATCCTGGTGCACCCACTAAAATTAGCTATATATCAGCTTAGTTTTCTTTTGCCTACTCCATCCCTTAATTTCTCTTTCTCTTTTGGCCGCTTCTACTTGATCAATATGTTGCTCATAATAAACCAGGTTAATCTCATTAAACCTTCTAGTATAAAATGATTTTTTATTCTTATGCTCCCAAACTCTCCTTTTAAGGTTATTAGTAATGCCTGTATAAAAAACTTTCTTATCACATAAAAGAATATACAAATACCACATTGACCAATACATAAATTGTTATGTTCACACCCAATGTTAAACATCATACCTTACGTATAAACTGGTTTACACTGAGTGCAAAGCACGAAGTGTTGCGGGGCTGGGAGTTGAACCCAGCCTGTGAGATTATGAGCCTCACGTGCAGC
>CAYWRN010000010.1:14332-34124 GCA_964461095.1 uncultured Gammaproteobacteria bacterium | reverse complement strand
TCTGGATCGTTGGGCCATGGTCCAACGATCCAGACCCATACCAAACGTGCCAATATTGACCCTTCTGTTTGGTCAGGCTTTGCTTTTGGTATGGGTCTGGATCGTTGGACCATGGCCCGTTTTCACATCAAAGATATTAGAACGTTGCTAGGTGGCAATCTTACCTATATTCCTAACCTATGAAACTGATTTATTCTCATCTTCAGAAATTACTTCCTTCCCTAAAAAATGTCCCCGCCTTGGAAGTTGCTAATCGTTTAACTTATTTAGGTCATTTCTGTGACGGCCTAGAGAACGTTAATGGACAGGCTATCATCAGTTTAGAAATCCGCCAAAATAGGGGAGAAGCCCAAAGTTATTTTGGTCTAGCCAAGGATTTATCGGTTCTATATCCACCCTTTGTTTTACCTCAAACCAACCTTCCCGATCTGCCAAAAACACCCAATACTACCATAGATATCCAAAGTGCTGACGTTTATCGTATCCAATCTCTTGTTATTTCCAATTTAAAAAACACCTCTTCACCTAATTGGTTAAAACAGTTTGTTGAATTTCACCAAATCAATTCAATCAACACTTTAGTAGACCTAACTAACTACATCATGTATTTATATGGCATCCCTTGTCACGCTTTTGATACCAACAAAATTGGTACACCTCTAACCTGGCAAAATAATCACCAATTTAAAGAATTTACTTCTCTAGACGGCACTCCTCTGAAATTAGAGCCAAACAATCTTGTTGTCACTAGTAATGGCCGTGTCGACAGTTTGTCATTTTTAGGCGGCCAAGCTTGTGGTATTAACTTGTCTACCAACCAAACTCTACTGGAAATGGCAGTATACAACCGGTCACGTGTCAAATCTGATTCAAGAAGTCTAAAAACCATAACTGAGGCCGGTATTAGACTAGATAAAGAATTGGACTGTCAGTTAATTCCCCGGGCTTTTAACCACCTTGTCAGTTTAGTTTTAGAGCATTGTGGCGGTCAGATAACTACCGGTTTGTTTGATTACTATCCCAAAAAATTACTACAACCAACTATAAATTTTGACCCTGCTAAGGTTTCTCTGGTTGCCGGTGTCGATATACCTACCGATTTTTGCCTAGATATACTAAGTAAACTAGGTTGCCAATGTCATCCTGAGCATAGTGAAGGACCTCTCTTTCTTGTCACCCCGCCTTCATACCGAAAAGATCTTAATATCGAAGATGACCTAGTAGAAGAAGTAATTAGGTTTTATGGTTATGATCGCATTCCCCAAAACACTCCCCTTGCTAACAAACAGGTTTCTGACATTACTCCGCCAATATTAAAATTTATCGACAAACTCAAGATTACTTTGGCAAATTTAGGTTATGACGAAGTTAGATCCTGGCCTCTTGTCCAGCAACCCACCGATCCCGATACCGTTATCACTACCCAAAACAGTATCAATTCTGATTATCCCTACCTTCGCCAATCCATGATTCAATCACTTAAGGGTCAACTTGATTCATACCATCGCTTCAAAGTACCTTCACCTCAGTTTTTTGAAATAGGTAAAATCTTTTCCAAACAGGGTAAGCACTACATCGAAAAATATTCACTTGGCCTCTATCATCCCAACCAATCAACCCTTCTATCACACCTGTCTAGCCTAAATCTTTTGCCAACTACATCTGATGATAGTTTTATCGAAATTATCTTAGATGATTTAGATTTTTCCAATATTAAATTAAAAGCTAATACCCATACCCAGTCTACCGATTCAGTTATTGAACTGACTCATCAAATTATTACTTTAGATGCCAATGTTACCTACAAAACCAAACAAGACCAACAGAAACTAATCAAAGATTATTCCAAAAAAATAGGGGAAAATCTCTGGAATATTTCCATCACCGATGTTTTTAAAAATCCTGGCGACAATTCTTTTAAGTATACTTTTAGGGTTTCCTACTTTAACTTAACCGACAAACTGGCCAAACAAATCCATCTAAAAACTTTCAACCTAGTTTAATAATTTACTTATTTATGAAAGACAAAGATCAACCAATAATACCAGATGAATTAGAAATACACGGATTTCCTGGTCATTCTTGTCCAAATATTAGAATATTAGACCAACTACCTCCTCCACCAACTAAACCACTACGAGTTAGTTTGATAAGGTTATATCCCTTACTACCTACCAAGAAGCAACCTACCTAAAAAACAACCTGGTTATTCCAACAAGGGTTTCAGCATCATCGCTCTTCATAGATAATCCTTGTTTATCCATTTCTTCATGATATTTTCTACCCATCAATTTATAAAACATCCATAACTTTAACAACCCGCTATCTACACGATAATTTAACAGATCATGAAATATTTCATTTATTGTTTGGCGGTCTTCGTCAGTTAAGCCTACAACCTTGTTGTCATTAATTAATAATAATCGCAGTATATTATCAATTCTACCTATAATAGCAATATATCTAGCATATACAGCATCAAATTGTTCTTGCGATAGGTCACTTTGGCTTGTCGTTAAAAATAATGGCAGGTATCTGGCAAAAAATCCTATACCAATCTTTTCTACTTGCTCTAAAGTTATGGGAGGAATTTTACTTAGTAAAACATACTCGTGTGTCAAACCAGGAGACAATATTGATGTATACGGTAAGTTATTTACTACTGTTGTTAATCCCTGCACTTGAGTAATACTCGAAAAATTATAATTTTCCACTACATATTCAGGCATCAAAGCAACTCCGATCTTTGGGTCAAGAACACACTCTGGTAATCCTATACAACCAAGATCGACACCATATCCTCTTACTTTTGACACCATAGCTCTATTAGGCATTTGGTCAAAAAAACCCATTATATGCCTTGTTTTTCTTGGTGATACAATTTTCCCACTAGCTAATAAACGTCTTTGATCTGGAATATCAACCATTAGAACTAATCTATCTTCTGTCTTAAAACTGTGGCCATTGCATACAGTACAACCATCCATTCTTGACCCAGATAAGGCCTGAGTATACCCACAATTTTCACACACATAGACACTGTTTGTTTCTAGTTTAACTATGTCTCTCTCCAATAAAAATTTTATTTTTTTAACCGTCCAGCTCATAACTTGTTCATCATCGTCTCTTATAATTGTTCTTCCAAACCTAAATAACCCTAGTTTTTCTAAGGTGTCATACTTATCATCCAACAAAATGCCTGAATATTCTCTTCTACTCAAACTACCATCGTTCATTTGATAAGATTTATCCATTCTCATACCAATACAGTTCCATAGATCAACTCTAGGTACGGATATACCATAATGATATTCCCTTATTCTATTAATACTTTCTGCTACTAAAACTGGTATAAGTCTTTGCACAGAATGATCACCTCGAGTGTCTAAATTTTGACATGCAGTTGCAGTAATCAGTTTTTCCATACTCTTATTAACATAAATCGACCTAAATAATACCACTAATGACGCAAGGTCATCAAACAGATTGATATTATATAATTAGTCCATGGACAACCTTAAAACGCATCTATGTATACTAACAAACAAAAAAGGTGAGCTTCTAATGCCAAAAAATAAGGTTCGCATTCAAGGAGTTTATAGACCCATTATAAGAAAAATAAAGGAATTTTTTGTCAAATACGACAATAAAAACATTCACAGTGTATATCTTAGAGGCTCTGTTCTATTTGGTTGTGGTATCCCAAATATATCTGATATAGATTTTTTTGTGATCACATATTCTCCAATTTCAGACTTTGACACAACAATGATTAAGGGTCATATGGACCGATTAAATAAACTCTATAGTTATATTACCAGAATTGACTTCTCTTACTACACATTAAACGAAATTCTAGCCAGAAAAGAACAAGTGTTGATCAAATTAACATCAATCTGTGTTTACGGTAACGATATAAGCAGCCAACTAAAAAACCCAAAGCCGGGAAAAGACCTAACTATCTCTTTATCGCTTCTCTCCAGCGAAATAGAAAAAACTAAAAAAGAAATAAAGATAGGTTTATACAACTCAATCAATACAAAACCAATGTGTGTATGGATAATGAAACGTATAGTAAGATCAGGATTTGAGCTTGTTTCTCTTCAAGAAAAATGTTTTACCAGAGACCTATCCCTTTGCTTGAGCATGTTCACCAAATACTATCCCGAGAAAGAAAAACAAATGGCTAAAGCTTTACATTTAGCCTTAAATCCAACAAACAATACTGATATTATCAAAGAAACATTTAATACTATTGGTTCTTGGTTGATAACCAAAGCCAAAGAACAAAAGCTTATATCATGAAACCAGACTGTGTCGATAAAATAGTAAGAGATAAGATCTTGTCGTTATTTCACAAAGAAAGAATTGTATGCCTTCTTAGGTATGGACCAATAAAACAAACCAACAATAAACCCCCAAGTGATTTTGATTATTTATTACTATTAGACAACTATCAGTGTGGTGATTATCAGTTGATATCTTCAATAAAACCACTTAATTTACCCGTAGAAATTTTTGTTGACTATCATCGCCACATCCTTCAAAAGGATATATCAAACTACCAAAGAGGGTGTCATGGCTCATACTTTATTAAAATCCTTGGTTCAGCACATACAGTATATGGAAAAAATTTTTTCACAAAATATATAAACAAAATCGACACTAAAAAAATTAAATCGGATTTATGTTTTAGAATAGAAGAATATTTTTATCGAATCCAAAAAGAAATAATTAATAATCCCATTCCAGACAAAAATAAAATTAACAAATATATTGGTCGAATCGTGACCGATATATTACTACTATCTGAAAACTTGAATTTTTCCGATGTAAATAAATTCCACTATTCTGAGGTTTTATTCACCATACGGACTTTCCAAATTTTTCGTCATAGTAAAGTTCACCTCTTGTTACAACAATTTCACACATATTCAAATCTAAACCTTTTAACCGTTGGTAAAATTATCAATATACTATATAAAATATATTTTGAAACAAGGAACAAGTTTAAAATATGACATCTATTATCAAATCAACCTATTTCAACAATCTACACACAAATTACATTTTTTCTAAAAAATACTCGCGTGGAGCAGTCATACTTCTTGATGGCATGCCAAGTGATCCGGATAGCAAAAAATGTCTAATGGGGAATATATCCAGCAATCATTTTGATGTATTTTTTCCTACATACGAGGGCACGTGGCAATCAAAAGGTACGTTTTTAACTAGTCCACCCAGTAAATCAATCATTGAGTTCGTTAATCAACTATATGCAGGCATAAAAATTCATAGCAACAATTACAAAACAACCAAAGTCTTCATTTTAGGCTCGAGTTTCGGCGGCGGAGTTGGTTTGGACATTGCTAAATACAACTTGGTAGACAAAGTTTGTGTTACGTCACCGGTTATCAAGTTCAAAAAAGTTGAGAATATTGCTACTCTCGAAGATTTTATGATAAATGCACACCGAAAAAACTATCACTTTAACCACGAGGATTGGAACGCTTTAGTCAATGATAGGTTATGGAATTTAGACCATACTTCATATAAAAAGCCAGAAAATATTTTAGTGATTGCAGGAAAAAAAGATAACCAAGTTAAATCAAACGACATTTCTGATTTTTGTCAAAAACACCACATAAATATTGTTTGGCAATCCACTTCACATATCACCTTAAGTAAAATCCCTCCAACTACCTTAAGGCATATTTTACATTTCTTCTCGAAACAAGAAATTTCCCTTTAGCCTCCATCCACACAAACGATCCATAGTCCAAATTAACCCAATTTTTCCTTCGTTGCCTAAACCAGACATTTATCGACATTATTAATCAATATTCAACACCTGTCAATTAGAAAACGGACTCTCTAGTAATTTTAGTTGTTTTTTGGCCGTATTTATCTCTGTTTTTATTCCCAAAGGTAGTATAATTTGTGGATCAGTATGACCAAAGTTCATATTAGTAATCACCATCAAATCTTTTCGACCAAATTCATCTCTAATAACTTTTAAAATCAGTTCATCTAATTGTTTTTTTTCCTCAATAGAATAATCTCTTGCTATACCGAACAGAACTGCTGATATTCTGTCATAAACCCCCATCAAACCATAGTTTCTTAAAAAATATTTTACATAAGTCAAAGATGGCTTATCTTCTGATGTCTCTAAAAACAAAATTTTATTTTTCCAAAAATCACTTTTGGGCCAATACTTTGTACCTTTTATAAACTCTAAAACCTCAATACAACCCCCAAAAAGTGTACCTGAGGTTCTAGCTTTACCCTGGATCCAGTGCCAACCATCAGATTTTTTCAATTCCTTGATTTCATCCCCTCTGTTTACACTCTTCCAATCTGGATAGCCGTCGGTAAACATACTAAACTGTGGATATACAAACTCATTCCAATCATCAAACAAAAAGGTAGACATACTCGTTTCATATTCTTCGCTAAGGTTCTCAGCCTGAGCTAATCCAGCCATTACGGCTGGCCCATTAAAAGTAACCAAGCCATTAAGATGGTAAAACACCGTCGATATTGTGGTATCTGAATAACCCATTAATATCTTTGGATTCCTAGTGGCAACTTCTGGTTGAAGATATTTTAAAATTCTCAAACTATCACTTCCACCAATACTAGTAAATATTGCCTTAACTTCATCATCAACAAAGGCATTGTTTAAATCTTTCGCCCTTACCTCTGGATGGTCTTCTAAGTACTTTGTGTCCATCCTGGCTGTTGGATACTCTTTGGTTTTCAGTCCAAGTTTATTCTGTATATAGTCAAGCCCTCTTTCATAGACAACAGGAAAAACACTCGGACCACCCCACGACAAAGACACAATCGCCACAGTGTCGTTCTTTTTTAACCTATGAAGTTTTCGTAAGTTCATACAGAATAATACAACTACATATTGCTATTCTCAATTATTCTAACTTCCACCTACCCCGGTTGGAGATGGTACTAATGTCGGACTAATAATCAAAGTCGGGGTGGGGGATACAGCTGTCGTTGGAGACGGTACCGGTGTCAGCGTTGGTGTTGGTGACGGACTCCAATTCCACGGCAGGTTAACTCCAATTCTGATTTCCGTCTCACTCGACTGGCCGTCCTTGTTGGTCGCCTTGGCTTTAAGCTTATATGTTCCATTTTCAAGACTTAGATTGGTTTCAAACGGTCTTTCTTCCCACACTTTTTTAGATTCTCCATCAACAAACAGCTCTACTTTGGTAATCTTTACATCAGAAGTTGTCTCTATCTTGACATCAAAACTATTTCCCACCGTTGCCTCATTTCCCGGTGTACTAAATCTGACTCCCACACCTCCATCTTCTCTACAGTAACTTCCTGGTGGATTATAAATATTTTGATCAGCCTGCTGACTTATCCACCAATTAATTCCTTCCTGCCATCTATTAACCCCATCTAAAGACACCGGATCATCCTCCGCCAACTTTATATATTCTTTTTCGTCATAATCATTCCTGCTAACATCCTGCGGAGTTGCCAAACCTTGGCCATTTTTGCACACTTTAAGCTTTAGGTGAATCGGATCAGCGCCTCTGTCTTCTGTTCCCTGAATAAAGTACTCCGTTCGCGATGGGAAACCATCGTGCACCTTATATCCTGATAGTTTATCAACCTCAATATTAACAATTCCGGATGGGATCGGAAAATCTTGTTTGTCTCTTTTGCCAACCTGGCTAACCATTATTCTTTTCCATATCGGAGTTGCTCTGGATACGCCCGATGCTACCCTGCCCATTGGTGAGTTGTCGTTATTACCCACCCATACCACCGATAATAGGTTGGGCGTCCAACCGATTGCCCAGTTATCCCTTTTGTCATTAGTCGTTCCTGTTTTAACTGCTACCTGATAGTTGGGGATTATCAATCCCGACACTGCTCCAAAAGTCATCGATCTGGCTTGGTTGTCAGATAAAATATTTGAAATCAGAAAAGCTTCTTGCGCAGTTATTACTTGCTTTAGATCAACCGGTTTGTATTCTTCCAAAATCCTCCCGTTTCTGTCTTCTACTTTCAGTATTGGCTGTAAATTAACCTTCTTACCACCATTGGCAAAAGCACTATAGGCACCGGCTAACTCTGTCATCTTTACTTCCGCTCCTCCTAAAGTTACTGCCAAACCAAATCTGCTTAAATTTTCTCCAGTCGGTTCTAGGGTTGATATTCCCATATCATAAGCCAAACTCAACATGTCTTTTACACCCACTCTTGCCAGTGTTTTAACTGCAGTTGTGTTTATAGAGTTAGCCAATGCTTCCCGTAGGCTCATTGGACCATGGTATTTACCATCATAGTTTTTAGGTTCATAATCTTTTTGTCCGGCTACTCCGGGAAAAGTTACTGGTGAGTCCATAATCATTGATGAAGCCGTATAGCCCTTTTTAATAGCTGCCAAATAAGTCACTGGTTTTATCGCTGAACCTGGTTGCCGCAAACCTTGGGCCGCCACATTAAACTGACCATCAATTTCTTCAGAAAAATAATCTTTTGACCCAACCATGGCCAATACCTGACCATCCCTGGGATCTATTACCACTGCCGCACCATTACTGATACCCAAATCTTTGGCTTTGTCGACCTCTTCTAGTACTATTTTTTCTACTTCCTCCTGTATTGACCAATCCAAACTGGTTGTGATTTGCAACCCAGCTCCTGATACCACATCTTCCCCATACCTTTCTGCCAACATTTCCCTTACCCAAAATACGAAATGAGCCGCTTTGATATCACTATTCTTACTCTGAAAGTCATAGTTTTCAATTTCCGTCAAAGTCTCTTTAGCTAGTTCAGAGCTAATGTAACCGTCTTCTTTCATCCTATTTAGTACATCCTTTGACCTTTCCACATACGCTTTAGGTGTTGAAGAGTAAGGTGAGTAAACACTTGGCCGCTGAGGCAGTCCTGCCAATATCACAGACTCTGCCAGGTTCATCTCAGATACTTCTTTGCCAAAATATTTCTCTGCTGCCGGACCCACGCCCCAAATCGGTCCCCCATATGGAGCTTCGTTTAGGTACATCAAAAGAATCTCATCTTTGGTATATTTTTTTTCTATTTGTACAGCCAAAATAAACTCTTTAATTTTTCTTATGACAGTCCTTTCTGAGGTTAGCAATACATTTTTTACCAACTGCTGAGTCAGAGTTGAGCCTCCAATTAATCTGCCTCTGGTAATAATATTTTTGGCCATTCTAAGTGGTGTTAGTGGGTCAAAACCAGAGTGTTCATAAAAACTTTTGTCTTCAATAGCAATAGTGGCTTGCTTTAGATATTGTGGTAGATCTTCCCATGTTACAGGCACTCTTTTCTCATTATCAAAAAGATCATACAGAACCTGACCATTTCGATCATAAACTCTGCTGGAATACCCTTCTCTTCTGACCACCTCAGATGGAGTTGGTAAATCTTTAGAAAACCAGGCAAAAACCACTAAAACAGATACAAATCCAACCACCAACATAACCAACACAGCTGTCAATATCTTGACTGTCAATTTTTGTTTGTCAATACCCCTAAATTTCCTTCTTAGTTTCATTTCACAACATCTAAAGCATCTAAAAAATCTAAATTTTAAGTTATTCAAATTTATCATCATTAAAACAAACTTAGTACCGGTAATAGTGTCGATCCAATCATCAACACCCCGATAAACACCATCACCCATTTAAAGAAGTTCTTTTTTTTGATCCGCCAAAACAGTATTTTCACACCAAATGATAACATAAATTAATGCTTTCCTTAAAAGATCTAAAAGGTATCGGCCCCAAAACCATCCTAAAACTAACCAAATTGAATATCGCCAAACCTCTCGACCTTTTATACCATTTTCCCAATCACTACCTTGATTTTTCTCGTATTACCACTATTGCTAAAGCAGAACCGGATAGTAACGTTAGCCTAAAACTACAAATTATTGATATCAAAAATATCTACACTAGAGGCAAAAATCTTCAAATCGCCACCGCCAAAGACGCCAGTGGTTTTATTAAACTCCTTTGGCTCAACCAGCCCTATATCTTAAAAACCTTAAAACATCACCCTGCCGTTTATGTTGCTGGTCGAGTCAATCTTTACCAAGGTACCAAAACTATCTTTTTTCCCAAGTTAAGTTTTGGTTTACCCAAAGTTATCTACCCTATTTATCCAGAAACCAAAGGTTTGACTTCAAATCAACTCAATAAGATTATTACTTTGAATTTATCCCATCTTATCCCACTAACCAAAGATCCTTTACCTGCCAGTCTCAAAAAGACTTACAATCTGGCCGATCTGGATTTTTGTCTTACCCAAGTACACCGCCCCCAAAATTCTACTAATATAAAAATTAGTCAAAATCGCCTGGCTACCGATGAGCTTTTATCTATTCATCTCCAATCACTACAGGCCAAAGCAGACTGGCTGTCCAAAAAATCTGCCTTTCCGATTACTATAGACAAGCCTATAACCAATAAACTTAATAAGTTTATTAAATCTTTATCTTTTAAACTAACCCCGGATCAGTTACAAACATGGCAAGATATTAAAAATGACCTTACCAGCAGCAAAATAACCAACAGACTCATTCAGGGAGATGTTGGATCCGGTAAAACTATTATTGCCTTTTTGTCTGCCTTTCTAAACTCACTTAATAATTATTCAACCGTTATCATTGCCCCCACCCAAATATTGGCCAATCAACACTACCAAAACCTTTCCAAGTTGTTACCTTCATTACCGGTTTACAAGTTAACCTCTACTTCAAAAACCGATCTCAAAAAGCTCCCTCCAAATGCCGTTATTGTCTCCACCCATTCTATCCTTCACCATTTTGCCAAATTTCCTCACCAAATTAGCCTGGTCATTATCGACGAACAACACAAATTCGGTGTTGACCAAAGAAACCAATTATTAAATTCTTCTGATCCACCTCACCTGCTAACCATGACAGCCACGCCTATTCCCAGGTCCGTTAAGTTGACTCTTTTAGATAATTTAGACATCTCCTCCATCCACACTATGCCCCTCAAAAGACTCAAAACCAAAACATATCTGGTTCCTGCCAACAAACAGCCGAACTGCCTCGATTGGCTGAAGCATGAATTACTAACTCATCAATCCCAAGCATATTTTGTCTGTCCCATTATCGAAAAGTCATCTTTTCTAGAAAACGTTTTATCTGCTCAAGATAGCTATAGATATTTATGTCACTTGTTTCCGGATCTAAAAATTGGTCTCTTACATGGGCTTTCAAAAGATAAAGATCTGATTATCAAAAAGTTTATGGATAAAAAATTTCATATTCTGGTTACTACACCTATTATTGAAGTTGGTGTAGACATAAAAAACGCCAACTATATGATCGTTAGTAATGCCGATAGATTCGGTTTATCTCAACTTCATCAATTACGGGGTAGAATCGGCCGGGGTACTCATCAAGCTTACTGCTGTTTATTCTCTAATACTCTTAACCCCAAAACTCAAAAACGGCTAAATTTTATTAAAAATACCACCGATTGTTTCAAAATTTCTAGATTTGACCTTAGCAATAGGGGACCAGGGACAATTTTTTCTACTCTCCAGCATGGCTTTCCAACACTTAAGCTGGCTAGTTTAGACAACCCGGCTCAAAATCTACTTGTCCGTCAAATTGCTGCCGACATACTGGAAAATTACCCTAAAACTGCGACTCAAATTTTAAAACATTCCGCTCCATTACCAGTTATCCAAAACTAATTTATCAGTTTTTAAATTGTATTTGTTATTTACAAGTGTTTATAGTTTTTATATTTTGGATTTGTTTAGAGTTTAGTGTTTAGAATTTAGAATTTGTAGGTTATAATACCTCCATGACAGCAGTTCCTAAACATTGGCCTTCATCTCGCCGACAAGGCAAAAGACGAGCCCAACAACAAAAAAACTTTAAATTAAAAACTCCGGTTACATGTAAATCTTGTGGTAAACCAAAAAGACCGGGGTACTCTTGTCCAAACTGTGAAAAGTAAAACTGATCCCAGACATTTACAACGAGTCTCAAAAGTCAAAAAACTGTTTGCTTGGCATTTTACTAATAAAATTGATCCTCTTGTAGAGGATATCATTCCCCATATTGAAGAAATAGATCAGCTTATTAGCCAATCAGCCACCAAATGGCCTATCAAGAAAGTAAATAACGTTGACCTGGCTATCCTTCGTTTGGCTTGTTGGGAACTTCTTAACAAACTCGATACCCCTACCAAAGTCATTATCGACGAAGCCATAGAAATTGCCAAAACCTATGGATCAAGTTCGTCGTCCTCCTTTGTCAATGGTGCCCTTGGTTCCCTTATTACAAAAATTCCCTCAAGAAATGACCAAAAATCTGACTAGTTTTGAAAAATCCATTGGTATCACCTTTTCAGATCAAGTCCTGTTAAAACAAGCTCTAACCCACAAATCAAGTCTGAATGAAGACAAAACTACTGGTAAATCTTACGAACGATTGGAATTTCTGGGCGATGCAGTTCTGGAATTCTGGATTTCTGATACTCTATACAAACTATTTCCTCAATTTCCCGAAGGCAAACTGACCAATCTGCGGGCCTTGTCTGTTTGTACCCAAAATTTATCTATAGCCGCCCAGGCTATCAATATAGGCGACCATCTTTTTTTAAGTTATGGAGAAGATAGGGGAGGCGGTCGCCAAAACCCCTCTATTTTAGAGGATGTTTTTGAGGCCTTGGTGGGTGCCATCTATCTGGATCAGAATCAGGCGGCCGCCTTTAAATTTTTAGACCAATTCCTTCTGCCTTTGGTCAAAAAACTGGCTCAAAAAAAAGAATACAAAGATCCAAAAAGTAAATTTCAGGAAATTACCCAGGCTAAATTTAACATCACCCCTCATTATCAAACAATCAAAGAAACCGGTCCCGATCATCAGAAAATTTTTAAAGTAGGTGTATATTTGGGTGATAAACTAATTGCGTCCGGCACGGGTAAATCAAAACAGCGGGCCGAGGAATCCGCCAGTCTCAAAGCATTAAAAATTATCGACAATCTCAACATTGTTTAGCTTTTTGTGCTAAAATAACCCCATGCTAAAAATCAAATTATCACCTCGTGGAAAAAAACATCAAGTTACCTATCGTGTAGTCGTTGCTCCGGCTAGAAGTAAAGTTGATGGTAAATACACAGACGATTTAGGTTTCTATAATCCCTTTACCAAAGAGATCCAAATAGACAAAGACAAGTTAGCTAGTTGGCTAAAAAACGGTGCCCAGCTTACTGACGGTGTCGGCCGACTCATAGAACCTAATAAATACCCAGCCAAAAAGAAAAAGGATCGAACCAAAAAGGCTGAACCCGAAACTCCAGCCGAACCAAAAACCGACACTAAATCAGAAAACTAGTTACTCATTACTCATTACTAGTTACTAATCACTAATACATGACTCCACAAGATACTCTAACCAAACTCATTTCAGCTATTGTTGAACCAAATCTAGCCACTGATTTCCGCATTGATCAAGCCGAGTCACCAATTTCAGGTATTACCCAGCTAAACATTTCAGCGCCATCGACAACTATTGGCCAAATCATAGGCAAACAAGGTAAAATCATCAAGTCACTTCGGATCCTTATGGCCATTGCATACCCTAACCAAAAATTTAATATCCAAATCGAAGAGGCTTAATAGGCTGATTGAAACGGATTGTTTACTGGATATTCCACAAACCCCGTACCTGCATTACTCTGTTCCGTTGTTGTTAAGGTAGGTTGTCTAAATCCTGATAGCTTATCCAAAAGCTCAAGTTCTTTTTCGTTTATTACCAGTTCCTTGTAAGTTAATTTCTTCATATCAACTACTGTTTCTGACAAGAAAAAGTTAGTGACCAAACTAAGTTTTATTTCCAATAGTGTTGAAGACACTGATCTTGAGTCTAGATCAGTTATGGCCAATATTGGCAGCATATTTTCTATTCCTTCTACCAATTCAATATATCTATCCGACGGACCAACCATGGTAATACTAAAAGGCATTTTTTCAAGCTCCGGTCTTTCTTCACCTTCCGCTACCATCAACTCTCCCGGGACCAACGAAAAACTATCCACTGAAAATCCATATTTAGAAGAGATATCACTGATTACGTTTAAGACAAAGTGGATGTCTTTACTTTCTGGCAGAGCCATCAACAATACATTTTCTCTGGCTTTAATTGTCGATTCATCAGCCGAGTTTAAATAACTTATTTTTTGTTTGACGTCAGTTGTCTTGGCCACTAGATCACTGGTCAGTTTTCTAAAGTCGCTAATCTGATTAATTTTTGGCAATACCAGCAATCCAAAGCTAACTATTATTACCAAAACCACTCCCAAAACAGGTAGTAGTGCTCTTATTTTCCACATTTCCATACCAAATACCAGCTCATTAGAGTTAATCTTTTTCCCGTTCCCATCTTTAGTGTTTCCATTACTGGTATTGGTTTTCTTTTCTGTCATGTTAATTTGACTGTTAATCTAAAACTCCAAATTCCACCTCTATTAATAACTTGATCAATTTCAGCCCCGGATACATTCTCCACCACTCCTTCATTTATATCCATTACCTTCTTTTCAACCACATCCATCACCTCTCCGCTATCAACTTCACCGCTTAAGATATAGGTTTTGTCCGCTTTCATCTTCATATCAGTCATTGTCACTTCATCTCCAAACAAACTATCGATTGTCTTAAACATTTGGCCATATTCAAACCTCTTGTCAAGTATCTCGCTAGCTAGCTTTAATTTTTGTCTTAGTCTTTGATTAACTACCACCCCATCTGACATCGACATATATTGTCCATTGAGGCTATTAAAGGTTTTTTCTGCCTTTTCTTTTTTTATTCTATTAGCCCAATAAATCGACATAATTACCAAAACCACCACCGTCCATCCAGCTGCAATAGCTACCACCAACCTCAAAACCAGCTTATTAAATTTCATCTTTTCCAGTTGAAATCTGGCTTCATTGGGCAGTAAGTTTAAACCCATCTCAAACCTCCCTTAGAGCTAATCCGGTGGCCAAGGTAAATCGGCACCCCTCAGTTACCAGATCAATTGGTAAATTGACCATACTGCTATCCACTTTCAAAAAAGGTTGAATTACCTGTACCTCAACGCCCAAAACCCTGGTTAGTTCCTCGGCCAATCCTGGCATATTTGCTCCACCACCGGACAATACCAGTAAATCTACGTTTTTACCCCATTCTTCTCTATAGGACACCATCGCCTTCCTAACTTCCTCGGCCATATTGGTAAACACAGGCAATAGCGCTGCCTTAATCTTCCCTTCCAACTCGCTTGACCTCATGCCATAGGCTTTTTTATACTCTTCAGCTGACTTCATATCCAACCCTAAGTTAATAGAAATTGCTCTGGTTAGCGCTTCTCCACCCACCGGTACCGGTCGGGTTAGATAAATATTACCTCCCCGAACCACCAGCACATCAGACATAGTTTCCCCCAAATCCATTAAAAGTACCGATCCTTCAGTTGATACAGATTGAGTAATAACCCGGTTCATAGCCAGGGCAGGGGACTCTAAAGCCAGCAGTTCAATTCCTACCTTCTTAAACAATTTTATATATGCTTGCACCAAGCCTTTTTTGGCTGCAATTGCAAATACCAAAAGCCTGCCCGCTTCATCCTTTTCTACCACTTCGTAGTCAATTAAAGCATCAGATAAAGCATAGGGTACAAAAGTTTCAGCTTCAAAATTTAGAGCATCTTTAATCTCATTATCTTTTAATGGAGGCAGCTTAACCAATCTTGATATAACATCTTTCTCTGGTAACGATACAACTACCTGTCTTGATTTAATCTTAAGATCTGACATTAATAATTTTATTATCGACGATAATTCTCCTATATTTTTACCTGTCTCGTCCACTAGCCCGACCTTATTTTCTGCCTCGCCCAGATATTTCAATGACACCTGCCCATTTCCCCCCTTTTCAAGACCCACTAATTTAATACTACCAAAGCCAATATCCAGGCCAAAAAAATCTTTTTTAAGTGACATATTTCAGTATAAACTATTTATTTTTCTTTGACTATCAACTAAGGACAGCTACACTGGTCAAAGAAAAGCCCACAATCACAGCCAGGGTCACAAACCCATGGAGGATCAATTCCGTTATTGCAATTCACTGGAGCAGAACTTGTCGGAATAGCTGTTGGGGTTGGCGTATTAGTAGGCACTCCCGTAGGTACACTGCTCGAGTCACTTTCTACCACATCGTTGGCCACCACTCCGTCCAGCATAAAAGACATATAGTAAGTTGGGTCATATCTTCTAACCACAGCTACATTGGTTGAAGTATCAGCACTCCTGCCCGTAGCTCTAATTAATTCTCCCTGAACGGGAAAATTATTTCCCGTTACTGCAAATCTACTTCCGCCTCCAATTGGCTTTATAACCAATAGTAGGGGAATATTAAAATCTGTTCCCAGCGGAAAACTGGATGTCAGCGCATAACCACTGCAATTGGTTCCCCCGGAAACTGTAGTTGCATTCATAATTGTGTTTGCTCCACTAACCAAGTTATAAGCCCGCCTGATCACTCCATAAGTACCTACATCCATTCCATAGTAATACACCATAAATCCACCGTTAAAATCATCAAAACAAATCGACACACTATTTCCTCCATAGTAGCTTCCATAGTTGATGGTCCCATCATCATTATGGTCTACCAACCAAAAAAAGGCATAACCATCTCTTCTGGTGTATTCACCAAACTCAATAGTTTGACCGTCTAGTGGTATCGGATCAATCTCAGCGGTCGATCCGTCTGGTGCCGTATAAGCCAATTGCGTGTCATCAGACAAATACCTATCAATCCCGCTTTCAGCTGCATTAAATGCCCGTTGCAATAGCTCATCGTCTTTATCCACCTTAACATTTGTCCTTACTCTATCAGACAAAGCCAAACCCAGAGTTAGTGATATAGCTGATATTATCAACACCACTAAAGCTACTTGTCCACTACTTCTTTTCATCTTGATAGATTCACTCTTTCAAACATATAACTAGGGGCGTTAAATATTAGATCGGGTCTGTTTACAACGGCCACTGCTGGAGTCAAGTTATTGGCCGTCCCCGGTGTTAATGATCTGCCAAAATTAATACCGCCACCGGCGTATAGCATGCCTTCAATCAAAAGCTGGTTAGCTGATTGTCCTGCCGTCGCAATATCACCGTCTACTAAAAAGGCTCCTTCTACATTATCAACTGTGTTGTTTATAGTCAAACTTCCGCTGACCACCACCATCAAAAATTGCCCCACAGCCACACTGTTATTAGTATCAATCACCAAGTCTCCATTTACAAAAACCAACCCTGTTCCACCCGAACCAGTTACCTGACTCCAATTTGTTGCCAATCTGCCTACTCCTTTACCGGTATACAAATCTGTATAAAGCTTTTCATAGTTTAAATCAGCCAAATTTTGGCTATAACTGCTTTTATACCAGTCATTATCCAGCCCCCGCTGACAGCATGTAGTACCGGGACACCAACTACAGCCATTACTGGTACTAATACTACTAGACACCAATAGTCCGTTATTATCATATCCGCCATTATCTATCGATACCGCCTGACTACAGCCGACATTAAGAGCACAAGTTATCGGTACCATCGAAGTTATTCCGGCCCCGGCCAGTACACTTTGTCCCCGGCACTGATACCAGGCATCCTGATTTTGATCAGTTAAATAGTCAACATCCACTGTATTTATAGTTCCATACGGATCCACATAAGTCCCATTTAGCGCAAATGACCCACTATCACAGCCGGTACTATTAATCCTAATACTATTTCTTGGGTCTGATCCGTTAATACTGGCATTAAATACCGGTAAATATGTTTCACCCCAGGTTAAACCGTTGGCACCTGTATCATAGTTAGGGGAGGATACATTTGTACCCACATCTCCGGAAGCAGCCGTGTAATCAAGGCTCAAAAAATTCATATCCGCCCCAGCCATATTTGACCCAAAATCAGGACATAATAAACCAGTCTGACTCATCCCATCATACAAAGATCCAGCTACCGGTACTTGGCAATCCCAAACTCTGAAGTCTCTTAAAGTATCAGTCCAGTTCAACACCTGACCAGTTGTATCAGTTGCATATAATTGCAAATCATGAATTCTAAAATCATTAGCCTCATCAAAACTACCATCAAAGACTATTGGAAAAGTCACCGTCCTAGTAAAACCAGGTATATTTGTCACTAATGTTGGTCCGTTCAGGCTAGCAAATCCTGATCCGATTTCACTTAATTGGTAGTTAGGAGTACTATTCAAGCTTGATGCAGTTGCCTGAAGATAAGTACTAGCTCCCACCCTGAATCTCATACTTATATTATTTATTGTTGTCGCTCCGTCAATATCCAATATTGTCACTTCAAAATTCACTTGTCTTGGGTTAGATGAAGTTCTAAAAGCATCCTGACAAACATGGTTTCTGTTACCAGTTTCGGCGTTCACTATTGTTCCATTACTATTCCTAATATTGAAACCATGATAAGAAGGTGGGTTAGGTACTGGGGTGGGGGATGGCAAAGTCGGTCCAATACCTATAACCACCAATTCGGTTACTATCGTCCCGTCATCCCGTTGCCCCCTCACGTTTTCGGTCAACGTAGTTTGGTTATACACAGTTGTCTGATTATTAACATCTCTTGGATCCTGTGATTTTATCACTGTCACCTGATACTGACTTGGTAGGTTTATTACCTCATATCTGACCGTACCAAAAGCCGATCCATGAGGTCCAATATTTCCATTCCAATCAAAAGACACCATTCTGTCGGTATATCCGTAATATATCCCCCAAAACGGATGCCATTGGAAAAAAACATCTCCAGCTCTTGGTGTACTTCCCCAACCATCACTTGCGGTTGCTGGTTGATCTCCACACAACCCCCAACAGGTACCAAAAAAAGTTGGCGGTGGATTGGCATAACAGCATACTTCGTTTTCAGTCGAACCACACCCCCCAAAATTTGACCAGCTGCCACCACATAAGCCAGACAGTCCGCTTCCAGTCACATTTCTCCATACTCCTGATAATCCATTAGCTAAAGCAAATTCAATAACGTTATTATCATTACTAAGTGTTGTAAACCTTAGCCTAGCGGCACTTGAAGTAATATCAGACGGAAGTGTTTGATCATTTACATCAAACTGGCCATTTCTATTTGAATCATAAAACACCCACACTCTTAATTGTCCTCGCTCCGGCCAACCAGAATAACACGAGTCCCAACATTCCAATCCAGCACACAGGTAGTCCAAGCTAGAATAGTGTGTTCCTTGCCCAGTTCCTGCCCAACAACAAGCTGGACAACTGGCTGGTGGCGTCGTCGGTAGCGGCGTCGTTCCAGGAGGCAGTGTCGGTGGAACTGGGGTATTTGTCGGCCCCACCCAGTAGCACGGGGATGATACTCCGCATTCCATTCCTCTCTGTTCACAAGTTAACCCACAAGTACCCAAAGTTTGAGCGCTACAATCACCCATAAACGGAGGTTCCGGATTTCCAGCCACACATATATCGCAATTACAGCATTCTCCATCAACGCATGCTCCACAAGGTCCACATCCAGGCGGATCTCTACTCGCCAGCCCACACCAATATTTTCCACCTGTGCAATATTGTGCATATATATCTTTTTCAAAAAAAGCTACAAACAACAAAAAACTAGCAACAATAGTCACATAAAAAAACCTAAATCTATTCACTCTTTTCGATAACTT
>CAYWRN010000010.1:13013-14322 GCA_964461095.1 uncultured Gammaproteobacteria bacterium | reverse complement strand
TGTGCCATATTTTCTAAATCAACATTACTATTCGTCCAAATATTATAAATCTCATTCAAGCTTTTTTTATCATAAACATTTGAAGCTTTTTTAATCCCCATCATCATATTTAACACTTCCAAGATACCCAAACTCACAAAACTCTTTGATTGTTCCAGCTCGTTACCAATAAATATTATTAAACCATTAGTATTTGGATCAACACCCCAACCACGGGAAAAGCCTTGAGATCTTGCCGGAAACACATGACTGTCTCCGTTATAAAATACAAACACCACTGGTCGTTTTAAATCAAAATATGATTTTTGCTCATGTCCGTCCAATATTGGAGTATATCTGCCATTCTTGTCAAACATCATATTCGCACCCACCTCCCCATTAAGCTTGTTTATAGCATAAGCCACTGTATTGGCCACATCTTCAAATGTACCTTTGTATTCTTCAAATCCACACCAACTCCGTCTACCACATAATCCTCTGTCAAATTTAATAATAACTTCCACCTCAAGTTCGCCATATTTACCAACAATCTTTTTTTCCCAAGCCGTATCCACATTCAAGGGCAAGCTATTATTAATCTCGACATTACTACTAATCTCTTCAATATCTTTATTCTCTATTATCCTATTTAATCTATAACCACCCAAAAAAATCAACAATAGCACACAAACAAATACACCTACCCAAAAAAACTTTCTCCACATATATAAAAAGCTAACACAAATAGACACCGCTTACAATGATTTCCGCTGATTTTCTACTCTCACTCAAGACTACCCAAACATTTTATTGAATAGGCAACGGCGTGACTGGTGATCTTAAATCAGCGCCTTCTCTCGTCATATCTTGAGTGGTCATTCCAAACCAAGATTCCCAAAGTTTTGCTGACACGGAATTTTGCAGTTCTTCACTAAAATTAGTTTTCGCATATTCACGATTGAGTGATTCTATTGCTGACAAACAAAGCATGCCAGCTAAATACTTAATATTTTGATTAGGTGATGTACCCAAAATATAGACCAACTGGCTATCTTTAACTGCCCAACCGTGATAAAAAATATCATGCGCAATAGGAGGAAGTGTCTTAATAGACGGATCATAGACGTCAATATATACAACCTTTACTGGTAAAGTTACATCAAACTTTACTGGCGCAACAGCCCCGCCTATTATATCAGTAAAATCATGGGTTTCTACAATATTTCCATCATCATCAAGCACAACGGTCGGTACTATCTCTCCACCAGATAATTCTTTCAACTCAGTAAACATGGCCGCCACCCGAGTAAGACCATTGACGCCCCTTTCT
>CAYWRN010000010.1:9626-12961 GCA_964461095.1 uncultured Gammaproteobacteria bacterium | reverse complement strand
CCACCCTATTTTTAGTGGATTAAGCGGCCCCATCTCTACCCACTCACCTTCTTTAAATACATGTGTCCTCTCGCCGTTACTTTTAACACCAACTATAGTGTCTTGGTAATAATCTACATTAAAATCTCCCTTAGTTTCATTTGCTACATTCCAATTGGCTCTCTGATCTTCAGGTAATCCGTCGGGATATCGAACCACTTCATTCCATTCACCCGATGCCGGGTCAATATAGTGTGTTACTTCATCCTCGTACCTCGAAACAAAAGTCCCTCTTTCTGGATCATATGCAATATATTGTCCGTCTTCTCTGGGAGACATCTTAATCAATTCTTGAGGTTTACCATCTGCACCAACTTCAATATTTGGTTGACTGCCAATATTCCACACTTCTCCTGTCAAGGAAGACATTGTAACTGCCGCTTCCACGCTAGGTCCATTACTGGTTACTGTTACTATCTCTCCATAGACACCTATCACATTTCCACCTGCACCTAATATTGGTTTAAAGCCAAGTCCGGATTCACCCTCGTCTGCAGTTACTATATACCACCTATTTCCGTCATTGTCAGCATACCCATATTTTAGTTGCTCAGGCAATACCTCACTATCATTATATTTTTCAACCCAAATACCTCTTGTATCACCCAATTTTTCTCTTACTGCTTCAGCCATCTTTGGCATCAATATAGCCAAGTTTGCTTTATATGCTTCCATTTGTTCGGCTCCCAATTCACCACCCCCTGCGTTAAAAACACTCTCTGGTACTGGTGTTACAGTCGGTTCTGGTTTCTCAGTCGGTTCTGGTGTTAGTGTTGCAGTACTACCTTTACCATCTGGATCAGGTGTACCACTTGCCACAATCGCTTCAAGTGTTTTTTGAACCCCTCCTGGTACCGCAGTTGGTGTAGTACAAGCAGTTGCTGCCATGGCCGTTGCAAAAACTGCTGCACTTCTTAAAAACTCTCTCCTTGTTACTCCTTTTCCAGATTCTTTCATTTATTTTGTTAATCCTATAATAATCAAATTATATAATAATACTAGTTAAAAATCAACCTTAAAATAGGCTACATATTAAATATATAAGATATTATACACTATCTATATATCTCAAACCTCCCACACTATAACACACATGAACTTTTCCCTTTTTTACCATCTTTTTTAGTTGTTATATACAGCTAACATTTTTATTGACACCTACTCAAAAAAATGTTTATTATTAATGCATGGTCAGTAAAAACCAACCAATTACCAAAAAAGACTTAGACGCCTTTGGTAAAAAATTAGAAACTAAACTAGAAACTAAACTAGAAACTAAACTAAATACCAAATTTGACCAAAAGTTCAAACAACTAGAAAAAAATTTAGACGCCAAACTTGAAGTTAAGCTTGAAGAGAAATTTACACAAAAATTTAATAAATTCTACGATGATCTAGCCCTCTGGAAAAGTCAACTTTTCGATATTGTTGATGGCCTTGCTTCCGAAGTAAGGGATAGTCGGGAACATCGTCAAATTACTAGTCATCAAATTTCATCAAATACTCAAAGAATCAGCAAACTCGAACAAAAAGTCTTTGGTGCTTTAGCAGATTAGTTTATTCTCTCACCGATACAGACAACTGAAAATCTTTTTGCGAAAAATCATCCGGATTACCAGTATTTCTGCCGGCACTGATTCTAAAATTGAAATCCACCCGGGGTAGGGTAGAGCTACCACTATCACAGCTGACAAAGCTATCACAATTACTCACCCACACCTCATCTCCTGTTAGTTCCACTCCGTTGGCAGAGTTTGAGGCAATCCCTTCATTATCTATACACCTGATCACCGTCGGCTGGCCATCATATCTATTTTCTATTCCTATCGAACTCCCTACCCCTGATGGACAGATCAATGAGTCGCTTCTGGCCCATAGCATATTTTTTTTAAGTTCAAAACTTACCCAAGCCGCATTCTCTTCAATTAACTTACTAAGTCTCGATTTATTAGCTGCTTTGGCACTGCTGACCAATATCATAGTCACCGATGTCAGCAATACTGCCCCCATTGCTCCCATCACCAACATTTCCACCAAAGTAAATCCTTTTTTAAATTTCATCTGCTAAAAAACCTACTAAAACTGACCTCCTGGGCCACATCTTCTTGCCAGTGAACCGTTACCAAAACCTGTGTGCATCTGCCGGCAGTTGTGCAATCTCCACCAGATCCTATCGGTGTATATTCAACGTCATAACTAAATCCACCATAACCAGTTCTGGTTTGGTTTACAGCATCGGTCTGTTGCCAAAACACAGTTGGATCATTTTTTGATAAAGCCACCATTTCCTCCATGACAATTTTTGATAGAGTCACTGCTTCATCATGCCTGTTCGACTTATTTTGCACCCCGGTCGACTTAGTAATCAGGGCCACCAACCCGGTCAACATCAACCCTACCATTACTACTGCAAATATAATTTCCAGCAAACTTTGACCATAAATTCTACTTTTATTCATTTTGTCACGGAGCACACTCATAACCAAAACCATTAAAATCGCAAAAATTTGAACAACAATCATAATCATACCAACACGGATCACCCAGAGGACTACAACTAGCTGGTAAAGTTGGGGTCGCATAAGGACAAAAATCACAATCTGGATATTGTTGACCACACTGACACCCACCCCCACATTCCCAATCTTGATACCCGTCAAAACAACTAATTATACTCGGAGTTGGTGTTGGTGTCCTAGTTGCTGTTGGTGTTGGCGTTCGTGTAGCTGTCGGTGTTGGACTCGAATAAAGCATACATTCATATTGAAAACCAGCATAGCCACAATACCCATAACAACAATCATAGCTACTAGAACATGGATCCCCCAACGCGATGCACCCTTCTTCTGTTGGTGTAGCAGTTGGAACTACCGGACAGTTACTGCATTCATCAAAATATAGACCACAATCACAACCTGGGTCACAATCCCACGTATCCATCCCATTGTTACAGTGGACGATGCCACCAGCTGGGGTAGGCACTGGGGTTGATGTTGACGTTGGTCCTGGGGTTAAAGTTGGCACAGGTGTTATGGTTGGTTGCGGTGTTGAGGTTGCCAATGCGTCATACGAATAAGCCCTGACCACACCAGTTGAGTTGATAACTATCAGTTTAGACATAGTTGGATCATCAGTCTGAAAAATACTTATCGCCACAGTTGAGCCAATCGATAGGGGAGTGCCGGTTAGATCCACTAGTTTAACGTCTCCAGCTGAAAAACATAGTTCCCCGTTAGCTAGATTTCCTATTGTCACCCCAGATTTTCCTAAACTGGTACTACTATATGTATTGCCAA
>CAYWRN010000010.1:0-9616 GCA_964461095.1 uncultured Gammaproteobacteria bacterium | reverse complement strand
CGCTAACTATAGTTATATCTCCACCAGAGCTCAATACCCTGACAAATCTCAAATCTTGTACTTGCCCTACCGGTAGTCTTCTCACTTTAGCGTGGCTCCTGGCCAGTTCAATTTGGCTTTTAACCATACTGGCTACCTGCTCAACCTGACGTCTATTAGAAAACTTAACAAAGTAGTTTCCTCCCGCCACCAACGTTACTGCCATCATCGACATCACCACCAACATTTCCACAAAACTGAAACCTCTTTCTTTACTAGTCACTATATTTTTATACCACAAATCCACCCCTCCCCGTTACTTGTTACTAATTACTCATTTCTCATTACTGATTACTAGTTACTATCTACGGATTAGCCACACTATATCCCACCCCTGTTGCTTCTAAATTAGCCCTGACCCAATAAGTATAGTAGCTTGGTCTGGTGTAGAAATATGTGTCTCCAACTCCATTTGGCCCTGTTGGCCACTCACTTAAGTAGCCACCACTAACCAAAGTAGTTGAAGCATTGGCCGGATAGCTGCCTCCCACATCATTCTGTCTAAACATTTCCAGAGCCATTCTAATTCTTTCCAAATCAGCCAATCTCCTGTTGTCTCTGTTCTTTTTTCCGGCCGCACTGTAGCTAATGATGCCTATAGCCACCATCACCACCATTATCGTCACCACCACCATCATCTCTATCAAAGTAAACCCACTCCTTTTTCCTTTCATTTTGAATTTTATATTTTGGAAATTTTTAAATTTGTTTAGAATTTAGAGTTTAGATATTAGAATTTAACATCCTATTGTTGATTTCTCATACAAAAATACCTGCCGCCACCTGGTGCAAAGGTACAGGTATTATTTGAGGCGTTCCCATTTGTAATCCCTTCCACAGCCGCACACATACAATAGTCTCCCCCAACTACTTGGACTGAATAGTTATAAGCAGTCCATCCTGTCCCTTTAGGATCTGTTGGGAAGATGGGCAATACCGTATCATTACTACCCAAAGTTGCTATCCAAGGAGTGCTGGACGAAGCCGGATAAGACGAATTTTGAAGAAAATAATAAGTCTCAGCTGCCTTCGCCACCGTTCTCACATCCTCCATCCTTCTTGAGTCCCTGGCTTTCTTTTGAGCCGCCGAAAAAGACACACTTGATATAGCCACCAATATAGCAATTATCGAAATACTAACTAGAAGCTCTATCAGAGTAAACCCCTTCTCGTTTTTTGTTCTCATTTCTATTTTCAAATTTCTAATTACTAGTTACTTTTTACCAGTTACTAACTAACTATAACATTTGTCCTAAAAACTACATACAGCATATCTGCCGTTTACGGGCGGATCTATGCCACATTTAGCCTGTGAAGCAGTATCCTCGTCGCCCGTTGTAGAGTTTAAATCAAATATTATTGTAAACGACTCTCTGGTAGCATCGGTACTATATTCAAAGTCAGTTGAGCCAATCCCTTTCATATAGGTTGGTAAAATTGCCAAAGCATCATCCTTGGTTTCCGGATAATTTTGAGTTTCATTATAATAAAGCCTTAAAGCATTTTTAATTGCATTCATATCACTAATTAACTGAGCATCCTTAGCTTTTTGTCTGGCTCCTAATAAGTTTGGGAGTAGAACTGCCGACAATATTGCTAGCACAAACATTACTACCAAAAGTTCTATTAGGCTAAAGCCTTTTTCTTTTTTCATAATTAATCCACTCGGCAGTCCCCGGATAGGGTTCCGCAAAAATCATTAACAGTTGTGTTGGCGCTAGCTTTGACAAAATTATAAACCGATTCTGTTGAATCGCAACCGGTATTAAGGCTAACTATTGAATAAACTCCATTCGTTGATCCTACTCCCTCCATTCTAGCTAGTAGTACATAGTAAATATTGTCATCGTCCGTCAGATAACAATAGGGGGTATCTAAACTACTCTCCGCAGGTACTACTTTCATATAGGTATAGCCATCGGCGTCAGTAAATTCTTGGCCCCAGTTAATTGCATCCCTAACCGGGTACGACCCATAGTCGGCAAAATACATGTCAAGAGCCTTTGATAATGATTCTATGTCAGATTTTCTTTGGGTGTCCTTTGCTTTTGTTTTAGCAGTTACAAACTGAGACACTGCTATCACCGTTAATATGGCCATTATGGCAATCACCACCAAAAGTTCTATTAAAGTAAAGCCTAGCTCTTTTTTAACTTTTGCCATCTTTAAAATAATAACATTTAATTGTTACAACTTGATACACTACATTCCGCACTACATTCTGAATCGGTAAAACACTGCCCCCCAAAACCACCTCCACACACTGCCGTCACTCCACATGAATTAGTTCCAATTCGCCTAAAGCATCCCTGTCCACAATTTTCAGATAGTTGCATCTCGTGCCAAGTTACATTGGTACTGGACACTCCATAGTTGACATCATCCGGTGTCAATTGTCCGTAACCAAATCTAAAGTTTTCTAGCTCGTACCATCCGTCAGGAATATCCTGATCGTTTTTGTCCATCAAATTAGCATAAATCTTAAACCACTCCGGGCAATCACTGTTTTCCATCACAATTACATAAGGCTGCCTTCTTTCCGGATCACATAGCCACTTGTTAAGCCATGGTCTAAATACTCCCTCACCGCAATTACTGGTTGTCGATATACTATCAATAAAAGCCTGACTAGGGTAACAGCCTTGGTCATTATAATATTCCTCAAAAGCTACCGACAGTCTACCCAGATCCTTCTTCCTCCTGCTGTCATTAGCTCTGGCCACCATCAATATTGGATTGATGTTACCCGTCATCACTACTACCAATATGGCAATTATCGCCAATACTATTAATAACTCTATCAAAGTAAACCCCAATTTAGCCTTCATATTACCAGTATAAAACTTTTCCCACATTCTGCCAAATCAAATCTCCCCACCACCAACTTACCACTGTTGCCATGATCAAAAACGGTCCAAACGGAATTAGTTTCTTTTTACTTTTTCCAAACACTAATATCATTATTAGCCCCACCACCGCTCCTCCAATAAAGGCTAGAAACAGGCTGATTACAAAATTTTTCAATCCCAAAAACACCCCCATAAAAACTGCCAGCTTAACATCCCCCCAACCCATACCTTTACCCTTAGTCGCCACATGTAATATGGCAAAAAAACCAAATCCCGCCAACCCGCCGGTCAACATTTCTAGTAGTAGATAATAGACACTTTCGTATCCTCCTCCCAAAAGCCTATACACCACCCCCAAACCTATCAGTATAAAAGTCGAAAAATCCGGCAAAATCATATACTTTAGATCAAATATCGCACTAAATACCAAAAATCCAATTATAGCCATGCCCACCACCAATAAAATTATGTTTTGAATATTTGGATTTTGAATTTGGAAATTGTTTAGTATTTCGAATTTAGAATTTAAAATTTGTAGAAATAATAATCCTGTTACTATTTCTACTACTGGGTAGAGTAGGGGAAGCTTTCTTTTACAACACCTGCTTTTACCCATCTGTACCAGCCAGCTAATCACTGGAATGTTTTCATACCAATGCAATTTTTTCCCGCAAAAATCACAATAACTCCTTCTGTCATTAGAAGCGTTAGCGAAGGACCTCTTCATTAATTTATATCTGATCGCAGTTCTGTACACATAGGCATTAATAAAACTCCCCACCGCCAATCCCATTAAAAAAATCACGACTTTCATCATTCAAAAGCTTATCAAAAATCACTGACAAAGTCATCCTGAGTCCCGCCATGACGGGACGAAGGACCTCACCAAAAACCCCCGCTTTCACGGGGGTTCTCATTTTCTTTTTACTAGTTACTCATTACTGTTTACTAGTTACTAACCACTATTCCGGTACACACCTAAACAGTGTATCTTCAGCATCAACTTGGGTATAAGTCGCTGCAGCAATCTGTTCTGGCGTTGCTATCTCAAAAGCCTGTGGCAATCCGGAAGTAGCGTCCACATTCAAAGCCATTAATTTGGCGTTAGTACCTGAACTGTTCAATCTATTAGCATTAGCTTTTGGTACATAGCAGACATAGATTGAATTGCCATCATCAGCACCTTGCTTGATTAGGTAAAGTTCGTTTACATAGCTGTATCCCTGAGACCCAGGCAAATTTGTATAGCCTTTATTCAGGAAGGAATTTTTCAATTCCTGTGTCTCGATTAACAGACCTGGTACATTGTAATCCTCACATTCATCATGATTGGTTGCAGCAGTAGTACTAGTACATAGACCAAATCCAGCTTCAGTGCTCCTGGAAAAGAACTCAGTATCAACTGTCTCAGCTGCATCCTCAACCACATCCAACCATGGATAAGAAGCTTTACCAGCATAGTACCTCTCATAAGCATTCATCACTTCAGCCGCATCGTTTTGCACCTTGGCATCTCGAGCCTTATTGGCCTGTTCTATTGGGTTAATAGTTGCCAATATAGCTACGGACAAAATACCGATTAAGGCAATTACTATCAAAAGTTCTACTAATGTAAAACCCTTCATCATCTTTTTATTCATTTTTATTTAAAAATTGTAAATGTTAATAACTTCATTATTAGCCATTAAAACTGGGAAGTCAAGTTATAAATCGGCATAATTATAGCCACTACCAAAAAAGCTACCATCCCGCCCAAAAATATAATAATGGCTGGCTCTATAGCCGAAGTTAAAGTCTTAACCGTCTGTTCCGATTCAGTCGTAAAATAATCAGCCACTCTCATTAGTACTTCATCCAGTTTACCGGTTTCTTCTCCTGTCGTCACCATTTGTCCCACAATAGGGGGAAATATTGACTCATGTTCACCAAAACTATCTGATACTGAAAAACCCTTTTCTACCCTTTCTTTTATCCTTAGGTACGCCGCTCTGTACATTTCGTTATCCACCACATCAGACACTATCGTCATTGTATCGTTTAGTGGTACACCTGCAGTCAAAAGCATTGACAAAGTTCTGCCGCTGTTGGCAATGGTTGTTTTTTTAATCAAATCACCAAAGATCGGAACCTTAAGTATAAGTTCATCCCTTTTTAGTCTAAATTCGGGGTTAGCGTTACCCATCCTTAGTCCTACTACTATACCCATTGGTATTAGAGGAATCAAAAACCACAACTTAACAAAGATATCCGATATCGACATCAAAATCCTGGTCACCATCGGCATTTCCGCCCCAAAATCTACATATAGTGTCGATAGTTTAGGGATAACAAACACCATCATCACTATCATTACCACTACCATACCGATCATAACAATTATCGGATATATCATGGCTCCTTTTACCTTGCCCTTAAATTCATTTTCAATTTCAATATTGTGAGCCATTTTTGACAATATTCCCTCCAGTACCCCTCCTTCTTCACCAGCTCTTACTGAAGCAATATAGGCACGGCCAAAGTGTTTCTCGTGTTTAGACAAAGCGTCAGCTAGTGATCCGCCGCCCCTGACCACTGTCAATACATCATCAATAGTTTCGGCAAAAAACTGATTTTTGTCCGACTGGTTCTTTAATAGTGACAAAGCGTCGGTTAATGGTAACCCGGCCGTCAACATAGTTGCCAACTGTCTGGTAAAGTTACCTATCTGTTTTGCAGATATTCCACCTTTCTTGACCTTTAACATACCCAAAATACCGTCTTTTTTCTGTTCCCATACTTTTAGTGGCACATACCCTGAACCCCTTATCGAATCCAGTGCCTCTGCCATATTATTGGCCTCCACCGCCCCTTTAACCATTTTTCCACTCCAATCCCTGACTCTATAGTTATATTTCTTCATTTTGTGTTTTACTCATTTTGATAATTTGAATTTGTTTAGAATTTAGTATTTAGAATTTAGAGTTTAATTTTTATATTTGCATTCTTAACCTTGATTCCAGCTCAGCTGGTCTCAAGCTGTACTCAAGAGCAACTTTTTTATCTAGCTTTCCCAGCTTGACCCATTTGGCTAGTGACATTTCCAAAGTCATCATCCCTTCATCCGTTCCGGTCTGGATAATGTTGTCTATCATGTGAGTTTTACCCTCTCTTATTGAATTTCTGACCGCATTATTGGCCAGAAGTATTTCCACCGCCGGTATCCGTCCACCTTCGCTACCCGGTATTAATCTCTGAGACACCACTCCCGTAATTACACTAGCTAGTTGCAATCTCACTTGGGCCTTCTCATGTTCAGGAAAAACGTCAATGATTCTGTCTATCGTCTGAGCAGCTGAATTTGTATGCAGAGTAGAGAATACCAAGTGTCCTGTTTCCGCTACCGTCAGCGCCGATTGAATTGTTTCCAAATCTCTCATTTCTCCCACAAACACCACGTCAGGATCTTGTCTTAAACATGATCGCAATGCTTTAGTAAAGCTATTAGTATCACCACCCAACTCTCTTTGAGATACTATCGCCTTATTATCCTTTAAAATATACTCAACTGGATCCTCGATAGTTACAATATGGTCAGATCTGATGGCCGCTACTTCAGTTAAAACCGATGCAACTGTAGTCGATTTACCGTGTCCCGTTGGTCCGGTTACTAAGACAAATCCTTGCTTTAGGTTTATAAAACTCAATACCACCTCAGGGATGTTTAAGCTGGAAAAAGCCGGTATCTCCAGTGGAATTATTCTTAGAGAAGCTGACAATTTTCCCATTCTATAGTAGGCATTTACTCTAAACCTGACATCACCAATCTGAACCGAAAAATCAAGCTCTTTTTCCTCTCTAACTTTTTTCTTTTTACTCTCGTCCAAAAGTGACTCTATCATGGCCTGCATCTTAGCCTCCGGTACCTCACCAAATCCTGATATTTCCATCAGCACCCCATCTACTCTTATCCTTGGTTTCACCCCTACAGACAAATGTATGTCCGATGCCTTACTGGCCACCGCCATATCAATAATCTTTTTTATCCCCTCATCCATATTTTTTTATTTCTAATTTCTAATTACTTATTATTTTCCTCCCTTGTCAAGGGGAGGATCAAGGAGGGGTTTAATACTCCGCTACTCTTAGCACCTCCTCTATGGTTGTAATCCCCTCAAGCACCTTGACAAAACCATCCTGCTTCATGGTCAGCATTCCCTCTTCACAAGCCAAATCCTGAATTCTGGCAGAAGATGCTTTTTCTACTATCAGTTTACCCATTTTTTCAGAAATTGGCATTACCTCAAATATTCCGATTCTACCCAAATAGCCTGTGTTATTACATTTGTCGCAGCCAACAACCTGTGGCATAGTCATATCCTTACCGTCTTTTTTCCATTTATCAGTTACGGCCATATAAACCGGACCCAACACTTTTTTAAACTCTTCCTCTTGTACCGGTGTGATTGGTACATTTTTAGCACAGTCCTTACACACTTTTCGAACTACCCGCTGAGCCACCACACAGTTTAAAGAAGATACTAACAAAAATGGCTCTACTTCCATATCTACCAACCTTGGTGGTGCCCCTGAAGCATCATTTGTGTGTAGAGTAGAAAATACTAGATGGCCTGTTAAGGCTGCGTTAATAGCCAATTCAGCTGTTTCAGTATCCCGGATTTCTCCCACCATTATTATATCTGGGTCCTGTCTTAAAAAAGACCGCAAAGCATTAGCAAAAGTTAATCCTGCCTGCCTGTTAACCTGCACCTGATTAATTCCCTCGATCTGGTACTCAACCGGATCTTCAATTGTCGATACATTTACCCCAGGCGTTGAAATTACATGCAGGGCAGAGTATAGAGTTGTCGTTTTACCCGAACCTGTTGGTCCGCAAACAATAATAATTCCATGTGGTCTTTTAATCGAATCGTTTAGATTTTTTAAAGCCCTACCCCTTAAACCTAAATCCGGTAAAGTTGGTACTTTAGCCGCCTTCCTTAAAAGTCTCATTACCACCTTCTCCCCGTATGTAGTTGGGACTGTTGATACCCGCAAATCCACTTCCTTGTCATCAGCCACAAACATAAATCGGCCATCCTGTGGTACTCTTTTCTCGTCGATCTTCATATTGGACATGATCTTGATCCGGCTAACCACAGCGTCATGTACGTTTCTAGGCAGTAGATATTTCTCCTGCAAAATTCCATCTATCCTATATCTAATCCTAATATTAGCTTCTTGTGGTTCGATATGAATATCTGACGCTCTACTCTTGACAGCAAACTCCAAAATAGTATTAACAATTTTTGCTACCGGTGCTTCAGCCGCAATTTTCTTTTTGGCCGATACTCTTATTTCCTCCTCCTTTTTTCTTTCATCCAAAGCTTTGGTGACTTCTGATGTTATTCCTTTTTCTCTTTCATATTTCTCTCGAATAAAAAAGTCAATCTGTTTCTGCTCGGCCATTACTGCCTTAATCTTCAGCCCGCTCTTCTTCTCCATAAACTCAATCGTTTCCAAATCCAAAGGATTGACCATAGCTACACTTAAAATACTGTCTTTTTTGTCAAAATAAAACGGTACCAGCTTATATTTTTCCGCCACCACTCTCGGCACAAACGACAAAGCTTCCGGCGAAAAAGCCGTTGTGTCCAGATCAACAAAATCCACATGCAAAAACTTAGCTTTAGCCTTCAAAAAATCCAACTCCGATACTATTCTCAGCGATTTAATGATAGATTCCTCAGTATCACCTGTCTTTATCCTTTTTAAACCTATCTCCTTAGCTTTCTCCTCGGTTAGAAGGCCTTCACTTACCAATACTTGTGCCAAACTATCCCAAGCTTGGCCGGCAGGAGCTTGTGTCATAATTAATACTAACAAATTAAAAAATTTTTTTTATGGTTCAATTTCCATCAATAATTCTTTATACCAATAGTCCGTCGCAAAAAAATCAATGGCTTGATTCATTTCTGACCGAGTTGGATATCCCCCCCCGTCCTAATCATCCAGACATAGTCCGGATAGGCCAGGATACCGGTTGGAGCATAGATCAGATTAGAAATCTAAAAAAAATCATTACCATTCCACCTCTTGTCTCAAAAACCAGACTGATTATTATTGAAGACAGCCAAAACTTATCAGCGGAGTCTCAAAACAGTCTTCTAAAAATATTAGAAGAACCTCCAATTCATAGCCATTTTCTCTTAATTACTTCAAACCCCAACGCTCTTTTAGATACCATAAAATCCCGTTGCCAGTTAATACGCCTTCTTTCTCCTTATTCCAAAACTAAACCTGTCGGTTTAAAAATTACACCAAAACTAAAAGATAATCTTTTATACAGCCAGGAAGTTAGTAGAGACAAAAATACACTAATTTCCTCCATCCAGGATCAAATCTATATCTTCCAACAAACTCTTGTTAAAAACCCTTCTACCTCTGTGGCTTCAAAAATAAAGCTACTAACCAAATGCCTTGCTATGATCGATAGTAACGTCAACCCCACCTCCGCTCTAGACTACTTCTATCTGTCCCTGATCAATTAATAAATACCCTTTACTCCGCATTTTCCCCTCAACAAAATAAAAAATGGGTGTTATAATTACCAAAAGTATGTTTTCTCCAGTTTTTACCATTAATAACGATATAGTCAAAAATATAGCAGCCATTGAAGCTGCCAAAGCTGTTATCAAAGACGCCCCTTTAATTCCGGCTTACGAACGCCAATTTCGTCAGGATGCAGTTAT
>CAYWRN010000009.1:22840-35563 GCA_964461095.1 uncultured Gammaproteobacteria bacterium | reverse complement strand
AAGATAGACGTCGGTGGTTAGGTATAAAAGACCGGTTGGTTTTTTGACTCTAAGAAATTCCCGGAAAGCTTTTTGAGCATCTTTTGGGGAACTAACGTGTTCAATGGCTGAAATTGAAATGACAACGTCAAAGGAATGACTGGTAAACGGGAGTTTGGTCATATCGCCAACAACGAAATTAAGTTTTGATTTTTTGTATGTTCTTGGCTCCATGGGCTGTTTTAAATCTAAACTAGTTACCTTGGCCCCAAGACTGGCCAAATAATCGGGAAGGAGACTGTTACCAGTACCAGCGTCCAGAATATTTAACTTAGATAAATCATAATTTTTGAGTAAATGAAGCAGAAGACCATATTCCCAGGACCTGACTCCTTTGGTTTCAGGTTCAAAAATTCTTTGGAACCAAATAGGATTAAATTTACCTAATTTTAGTAAATCATGCCTAAAATGAGGTATATCGTAAAAATTATAGATTGCAGAAGTCGGGAAAAATTTTTTTGATTTAACCGGAATTAACCAAAGAAATAAATAGTTATTTAACCAGGGTTGCCAATAACCTGACCTAGATAGTTTGAGACGGGTCCAATTTAGTAAAGATTGTAATCTAAAATCCCTCACTTATAAAAAGACTTGATTTGGAAAAGGAGGTATAAACTCAAAAGAGTACCAATAACAAGACCACCGATGTTTTGAGTAAATATATAGTGGAGAGCATAAACAAGAACCGAATAGTACATCAGATTCCATGATTTTTTGGATTTTTGAAAAAGGCCTGGTAAGGCCATAACTTCAAGAACAAGCCCTACAAGCATCACAGCCAATGAGAGTTGATATGCCAAACTTAGCTTGGGTGAAAAACTGAGCAGACCAATACTATTAAACATCGAACCAAGACCAAATAAGGCTAAAACAGATGGTATTGAAAAAAGAAGTCCTACTAAAACAAGATATGGCCCGTATTTAACAATACCCTCTTTGACGTTACCAGGTAAAGACGGAGCCTTTTTGACTAAGTAATTTTCTAGAAAATTGTTAAGGTCATCTAAAAATTTTTTATTCATTTTGTAAAAACTCCTGTGAATCTGATAAATTTAACTGAAGTTGATTGTTGATTTGATCTAAATCCATTTTACTTAGATACTGGAGCTGTTTGTCCAGGTCATTGGCCGATTCCATTGGCGGGGTTTCCATATCCAGCTTGTATTGGAAACTAACAGGAGCTGCTTTTGGACCAAAAATAGTTGTATTTTTTACTAGGTACAGTACTGCTAAAAGTCCTAAGGAAAGAATAGATATAACTAAGAGCTGATTGTTGGATTTCTGTTTTTTGGCCATAATTAGTTTCCTTTTTTATTTTGCTGCTGAGTGGCAACCTTGGCAGCATTTACTAAATCTCTAACTGATGATTGATACGCTTTTAGGGCAGTTTTTACCTGCTCCATTTGCTGATTGAAGTTTTGAACGGCCAGATGGGGATCGGCAGATTGGCAATTAAAACTTTGTAGGGCTTGTTGGGCCTGAGTGGAAGTCTGAACAGCTTCAGCTCTTCTTTGCTGGATTTGAGAAAGCATTGAAGAATAGTTGCTGACCCTAACACCACGGCTGTTTTGTTTATCTTGAAAAGCCTGAACCCTTTGGGCAACTTTGTCTACACTATCGAAGTATTGATTAGTAAATCTGAGCATGTTTTGAGATCTGGTCATGATGGCATTTTCCAGCCCAAGACAGGCTTGGGTTTGATTTTGTGATTGGGACTGGCTCTGAACCTGAGTTTGATTTTGCTGAGCCTGACCAGCTTGTTGAGCCTGTTGTTGAGCTGAGCCAGGACTGGTGACGGGACGATTGGCGGCCCAAACTGAAACAGGAGTCAACAACAGAAAAAGGAGAAGAGGAGTGAAAAATTTGTATTTCATAAACCATTATGAAACAAATTTTGTCTATTTGTCAATACAGTCCAGTAAAGATCTTAAACCGAAATCAGCGCTGATAGAGGCTGGTAACCTTGACAATCTCGTCGATCATTGTATTTTGTTTAGATTTGTTGCCTGTTTTAACGGCTGTTTGAAAACAAGATGACAGATGGCCGGCCATCATGGTTTGGTGAAAAGATTTAAGAAGTCCGATGACGGCCAAGTTTTGCTGCATAATATCTATACAGTATTGATCCTGATCGACCATTGATTTAACTTTTTCTAAAAGTGAAATAGCTTTTTTGAGAGCTATTAATTTTTTTTGTTTGGTGGAGATGTTTTTCATACCTACACCCAGGGTAAAGGTGATTAAATAGTTTGTCAAGAAGTCAAATTTAATTTGATTTATAATTTATTCATGAAAAGAAAATTTTGGATTGGTGGTCTTGTAGGCTTAGTGATAATTTTAACGATAATTAGATACATAAATGGTCAAAACAGTGGCGATTACACTAGTGATGGTACCGAAACGACAAAGGTTTTGCCAACCGAAACTCAGATACCGACTGTGACTAAACAGGAGGAAGTCAGGACTTATAATAATGAATCGATGGGATTTTCGGTAGAATATCCGAGTGAACTTATCCTAATTGAGCATGAAGAGGGATCGGTTAGTTTTAGCTTAATTGGACCGATGCAGGGTGAAAATACCGAATTTTTTGATGGGGTTTTGGTCGGATTTAGTCTGATCGAAAAACAGGGTATGTCTTTTGAGAAAGTAGTGGAAACTGACAGACAGGAATATTTGGATGTAGGTGACCAGGTGTCAGGAATAACGGATATCATGATTAAGAATAAAAACGGTCTAAAATTTAGTGACAGCCGAGGTGAGTACTTATATATTGATATAAGTAAGGAAAATATACTTCAGGTAATAAACTTGACTGTTGATCCGGGTAATTATGGATATAAACAGTTAGCAGAACAGGTTATAGAAAGTATAAGGATCACCGACTAACTACTCACGACAACAATCAATAGCTTTTTGGACAAGTTGATTTAGTTTTGAAAACAGATTATTTTCTGATTTTTTGACAGGTTTGGTGTCTTCACTAATAAAACTGACTGATTTGCCGGAACTGGATTTGGTGTTTTTGACATCAACAAGACCTAAATTTAATCCCCAAAATAGACTGTAAAGATCGTAGGACTTGCCAAACATATCGGTAGCTTCCTGCTGATCACCTTTAGTAAGAGCTTTGGTACCAACTTCCATAAAACGCATAGAGGCGGCCAATAAGTGCTTACTAATACACCAGACTTCTCCTTCATAATCTTTGATAATTCGTTTGAGAGCGCTTTTTCTAATTTCTCTAATTTGGTTTAGAAGCTCAAGATATTTAATGTCTTTAGTTTTGCTGTAAGTAAAAAAGAAATGCTCCTCCATGGATATTAGGTTCATAATGGCAATGCTTAAATCTTCGTCGGACGATAGGTCAAGCTTGTGACCTTTCTCCATCTTCTTGATTTTGTTCATGAATGATTGAATATCCTGCATGGTTTAGAGTAATTGATAAAAAATGATACTGACAAACAGGAGTATACAAACGGGAATAATAACTTTTTGATAATAAAACAAAACCTTGCCGTTATTTTGACGACGGAGATATTTATCTAGAAATATTGAGATAAAGAAAACTACCACTCCCAGACTAAGACCCAAAAGGGTTTTGTCTATACCATAGAAATTATTACCTATACCGGCCTGGTTGGTATAGTAAAAATAAAAGACAGTAGTCAAATAAAATATGATCGACCAAAGATAACCGTTTTTTAAGATTTTTGGATTTTTAACCTTACTACTCATAAAAAAGGCGATAGCTGTGTTTAGACCGGAAATCCAAAGAGTGATGATAAGATCATCTATACCTAATCTCTGGGCAATAAACAATCCCCCACCAACAGTGACTATGCAGACAGGACAATTTGCCCAGACTGGTTTGGGCAAAAAAAGTCTGAATAAAAAATCTACAAGCATGGGTATAGTATAGACTAAAAAAATAAAAGGGTTAAGCGGTTTTGGTGTGAAGCCATGATTTGATTTTGGGCCATTGGATTTTTAGGATTACCAAAACCAAAAAGGTGATCAGGACCACTAGAAATAGGTTGGAATTGATGGTAACAGTTTGGTTGGAAGAAGTGGCAGAACCGGTTGTGTCAACGGTAGTGGAAGGTTGGGGTATGGAAGTTGGAGTGTTGGTCGGTGTGGAAGTAACTAGGGGACTTGGTGTGGCAGATTGTGTAGTAGTGGGTGAAGTAGCGACTGTCTGAGTTGGACTTAAAGACGGGGCGGGGGTAGTCGTAGGTTCTACAAGCTCGGCGGGAACAGGAGTATTGGTAGCAGAGGTGAAAGGGATAATTTCATATTTTATATTAGGATCAATAAGGTGAATTAAGGGAGTTGGTGTAGCCGTAGGAAATTTGGGCGGGGTAAAGATGTCTTCGAAACTGGGCCAATCCCAAGCAATGTAGGCCATGAATGATTATAACAGATTATGTTTTGGTAATAATTTCTTGAGTTGGTATGATGCGATTTTTGGTATCGGATTTATCCGGTAAGCCGGTAGGTAAAAGGTATCCCTGCCAGATGCCAGGGCCGACCTCTAACTCCAGATGAACCAGGTCTACCAGATCCGGTTCGTCTTTGACTTGATACAAATTGTAATGACCTTGGGACAAAGAGCAGTCCATATTATAGTCACCATCGGAAGTAACTAAAATTTCACCGATTTCAGTATTAGGCCAGGCATAGATATCTTTTTTGTCTAAAGTCAGAATTTTAGTTTGACTGGGTTTGGATTCGGTAAGAAGGTATGTACCTTTTTTGAGAAGTTTGATCATATTTTATGATAGCATAGGGCGTGAAACTAAAAAAATTTACAATCCTCCATAGTAACGATATGCACGGAGATTTTTTGGCGGAAGTTCGGGTGGGTGGAGGAGAATTAATTGGAGGATTGTCTTTATTGTCTGGTTATATAAATAAAGTACGAGCTGAAGAAAAAAATGTTTTTTATGTAATTTCCGGAGATATGGTTCAAGGATCACTAATTGATAGTGAATATAAAGGAATCTCGACGATGGAAATAATGAATTATCTGGCTCCGGATGTGGTGGCCTTGGGTAATCATGAGTTTGACTATGGCCTGCCTCACCTACTTTTTTTGGAAAAGATGGCTAACTTCCCTATTGTTAATGCCAATCTTTATATAAAAAAATACAACAAGAGATTGATGAATCCATATAAAATTATTAGGAAGGATGGCTTTGATGTTTTGTTTACCGGTATCATAACAGAAAAAGTAATGGACTCGCTAAAACAGGATAAGCTGGTGGGTAGCTTTGTGACACTAGAAGAAGCTAGAGATGAAGTGGGTAAAATATGCTCGGCCTATAAAAACGAAGATATTGACCTAACCATACTTTTAACTCACATTGGTTTTGAATCAGATATGGCACTAGCTAAAATGCTAGATCCTGTTTGGGGAGTCGACATGATAATCGGTGGACACTCGCATACAATTTTGGATAAACCTAAAAAAGTAAACAAAATACTGATAGCTCAAGCAGGGGTAGGATCGAATCAAATAGGTAGATTTGATATATGGGTAGATGATGATACTAATAGTATTGTCAAATATGATTGGCAACTAATACCAATTGACAATAAGCTAGCCAAGCCAGATAAACAACTTGAGGAATTTATTAGATCTTTTTCTGACGAAGTGAACAGAAAATACTCAACAATAGTATGTAAACTAGCAACTAAAGTAACTCACCCAAAAAGAGAAGTGGAAACTAGTATGGGCAATTTAATTGCAGATGGGTTGGCTAATATGACAGGGGTGGATGTAATGCTGGTCGGGGCCGGATCGATAAGAGTAAAGGAACTAGGACCAATAGTAACTTTAAAGGATTTTTTGGCGTGTTTTCCCTACGATGATAGTCTGTTTAAATTTAAAATAAAAGGGAAACAACTTAAAAAAATTTTTGGCCATATTATGAGGGTTAGTAACAGAGATGGTGAAGGTGAGTGTTACCAAATAAATAGTAACATTAAAGCTGTATATGATGACAGTAAGAGAGTATTGAAAAGCCTGGTAGTGGAAGGAAAGGAAGTTAAAGATGAATCGGTTTATAGTTTGGCTATTCAAGGCTATCATTTTAATAGCTGTCAGGATTATCTTGGTGTAAGCGAGGCTGAGTTACTGAAAGTGTATGGATCGAAAGTAATTACCACTTCAGCACAAACTATGCTTTTAGAATATCTAAAAGGACACCAGAATATTGAAGCAAAAATTGAAGGAAGGCTGGTGTATAAAAATTAATTATTTAGCAAGAGGCAAGCTTTCGCAAGCCTGTCCATCATTGTCACCATCAAGGCCGTTAACGTCTTTACTTGGACCACCGGCATTTTTGAAAAAGGTTTGAGCTTCCTCTTGGGTGGCAAAATCATCACAATTGTATTCATCGGTGTATTTACCCCCAATTTCGACGACATTACCTTTGATATCGCGCATAACTCTGGATTCCTCTAGAGATTCACCAGATAAAAGCTTACCTAAATCCCAATCATTATTAGTGGCCTCTAGGCCAAAAGCACCGGCTAGAATAACAAAAATAACAGCCAAAATTGGCTTTAATAATTTTTTAGTGCCTTCTGAAGCATTGGCAAGAGGTTTAAATTTGGGGATAGCCATATTTTTTAGGTTAAACTATAAAACATATAAGCGACAATAAGTAATAGAACTACTATTAGGGTTAAACGAAACCATTTTTGATTTTTAAGTTTGGTCATAGGTAATTGTAACAAAAAAATATTTATTAAAAATATTTTATGGGGGCTATTTGATAGTCGATTGTCTGATTTCAAACTTGTTGTCACGGGGCCAAAAAAAACGGGATGGATTTAAACCTTCAACAAATTCAGGAGTATGAGACACAAAAATGAGAGAACCTGTGTATTCCTTAACTGCTTCTAATATTAATCTTTGAGATAAAGGGTCTAAGAAAGTAGTTGGCTCGTCTAAAATGAGAAGATTAAAGTCCTGCATCAACAAGGCAGTGATGGCCAGACGGGTTTTTTCACCACCTGATAGGCTACCGACAGCCTGGTTGATTTTGGTTTTATCAAACAGCATTTTGGACAAAATTGATCTAATGGGTGTTTCTGGCTGATGAGAGATGTCTTGAATAAAGGAAAAAATGGATACATAAGGATCTAAATTTTCCATTTCCTGGCAGTAATAGCCGATTTTTAGATTTAAATCACGGACTACTCGGCCATCGTCAGGCTCTAAATCACCGGTGATAATTTTAATCAGGGTACTTTTACCAGCGCCATTTTCTCCCATTAAAGCGATCCGCTCTCCCCTTTTAATGTCAAAGCTTAGATTATCTAAAACCTGGTTTTGACCAAATGATTTGGCAACAGATTGTAAGAAAATGGGAATTTGACCAACTGGTGTGGGTAGTGGTAAATGTAGTTTAATTGACTTAAGGGTAGCCGGCATTTGAGGAAGCTCTGTCTCGGCCTTGACTATTCTTTTTTTTAGATTTATCTTTTGTCTGGCTCCTTTTTTACTGGTATAGTGGGCTATTTTTGAGTAACCTTGTTTCATTTCCTGGATGTGTTTGGCCTCGGCTTTAATATGACGAACTAAAAGATCCTCGTTGATTTGTTTTTGGTGAACAAAGGCCGAATAGTTACCAATATATTCATCAATTTTGTGAGTCAAGGGGTTGATATATAAAACTTTGTCTATATGGTGATCCAAAAGATCCAGGTCGTGAGAGACGATAATTAAAGTATTGGGGTAATTGGCCAAAAAATTCATCAACCATATTTTGCCGCTTTTATCTAAAAAATTAGTTGGCTCGTCCAGAAGTAAGATATCCGGTTTGTTTAAAACTGCCTTGGTAAGAACTAGTCTGGTTTTTTGACCACCCGATAAGACATTAGGATCGCCTTCCAGAGACAGGTGAGACAACTCTAAACCAGCCAGGACCTTTTTTATATCAAAATCAGAAAAGTTATGAGTACTATCCAGATATTGTCTGATGGTTGGACAAGTATCCATAAAAGTGTCTTTTTTTATTTCTTGGGCTACCCAGGTGACGTTTCCCAAGTGTTCGACTGTACCAAGATCCGGTTCGGATATGCCAGTAATCATTTTTAGAAGCGAGGTCTTGCCGGAACCATTAATACCAACCAAGCCAACTTTTTGGCCAACGTCGACGTAAAAAGACACCTTATCAAAAAGGATTTTTTGGCCAAAAACCAGACTAATATCCTTGCCCAATATCATAACTGAATATTATAGACTAAAAACCGGCCAAATAATGATGAGAAGTGATAAAAATTATTTGAGTAAAAGACCTCCCCACTCTACCAAGGTGAAACCACGACGAGGTGGTGAGGTTAAAACTTGAGGCTTAAGCTTAACTGGGCTATCAAGACCTTCAAATTCTAAAAAGAGTCTAATAAGAGTATCTGGCCTGGGAGAGACATCTAAAGGAGCTAATTGGTTCATGTCGGCAGTACCCAACCAAGATAACCTGACGTATTTGGTTTGAGGTAACTTAGGTTGCCAAAATTCCAAAAAATCAGCGGTTTCTTTTTGGTTTAGACCAAGAAGACCAAGATGGTTTTTGATGGTAGGAATCAGATTGGCCTGGTCGACCACAAAACCCTTGCCGTTTAAATTTGGGTAAAGACCATGGCCTGTACCTTCCCAAAAGAGATATGGGTAAGCTTTGGAATCAACAAATAGTTGACCATCAGGATGGGCAATTGCTTGCCAGCCGGTAGCGGGATAAATTGGGTCGCTTTGAGTAATATCAGCGCCAACCTGAACGGATACTTGGGTGGTTTTGGTAGGATACAGGTAGATAACCGGCTTACCGCACTCGGCTTGAATAGTGTATCGTCCATTAATAAAAATTAAATAATCACCACTGCCATCAGGGTAAAAGAAGTGAGAATTTTTAGTGGCATATTCTTCTATAGACATAACCGGTGTTGGGGCGGTTTGAATGAACATATTGTAGAGATACTTAACAAAAGGACTACTTGGATCAGTAATCTTGAATACACTTTGATTGCCGATCTTGCCTACATCAACCAGACTTTTGGCTAATTGTGAAGAGGAAGAGAGAATATAATCACCAACAATACCACTGCCACAGCCGGATTCAATATAAGTGTTAAAAGTGTCTTGATTAGTAGTACCATCTGACCAAGTAATTGGTGGATTATAAATACCATGATTATAGAAAGGAACGTCATTTTTATAGGTAATAACACTCGAATCCTGAAGTTTGACATAAAGTTGTCTGGTGTAAACACCGTCAATTTTGGTATAGTTTTGCTGTTTTGAATAGACTTGTGGATCAGCAATTTTCACTAAGGAACTTAATTGGGAGGGTTGAATAGCTCCGCCGGTTAGTCTTAATGCGCCAATATTTGTTTCTAAAACTTCTGGTTCATCTAATTGGCTATAGTGGTGAGGTGATAAACTAACTGCCTTGGTAAAAATTTGACCTATGTAATCTGTATAATTTTGGGACATGGTGTCGAACGTACTATATTCATTGGAGTAATAGGGTAGAAAATAGTATTGATTATCTTTGGTTTGTTTAAATTTGTAAACGGTGGTATAAGAACCTCCTGGACCATCTTCAGGGAAACTAACTACTATTAACTTGTCGCCATCACTAAAATCACCACTATAATAAGCTTCGGCCTTATCAAAATGAAGTGAATAGTATTCCATTTCGTCGGGCTTAGACGTTGTATCAAAAACATTGGCTACTGTTTTGACAGGTGAGGTTAAAAATTTAATTTGATCGTTTATAGGAGATACCTGATCGGCCAAAGTTGGTTCAGATGTAATAGTAGGGATGACAGTAGGGGTGGGCTGAGATGAATTTTGACTAATTAGTTGATCGATAATTTGCTTTTGAGTGTAAAGTGAGGCGATTGAGATAATCAAAAAAACAGACAATAAAACTATGGTGATTATTTGAAAATTAATTTTTTTGATCATAGATGAGTGTACCATCTTTAAAGGAATAATCAGTAAAATTATCAAGATCTAGTTTGCTAAAATAAGCGGATATGACTTGAAGTTTTTGATCTCCCCTGAGTAAAATCGGAAAATTGTCCTGATACGTAAAAGGTAAAATTACCAGAGAGTAAGTATTGTTGCTGACAGAACCGGCTATAGCAATATTAGGGTCAAAAACCAGAGGTAGGTTTTGACTAGAAAGTAGATCAGAAGTTAAGTTGAAATCGATTGTGTCCGTGCCATAAAAGAACCTATCCCCTACTAGTTTGGATTGTGAAGGCAAAATGCTGGGAGTGTAAAGAAAAGTCCGGGTGGTGTCTGGTTTAGTGGGAAAAGACTTTCTAGTATAGTAGCCAAAAATATGACTAGTGGATTCCAGGTTAGAATTATCAGCAAGTTTGGCTGAGTTAGTATGGGCAAACATATTAAAATAACTAGCATGTTTGGCTTGAGAAAACTTAGTTAAAAGATAAAGGGACTGAGGGCTGTCGACTTCTAGTTTTAGAAGTTTATCTAAATCTAAATTTCTTAAAGCGCTTAAACTAGTTTGATCGTGGATATCAGCCAGAGGGAAAGGCAAGTAATGAGAGAAATCGACTGAGGCTATTAATAAACAATCCGATCGACATTGATCAATTAATAGTGAAGCTAGGTTATCAACCTTGGTTTGGTTTACTTTTTGACCGATTAAAATAGGCACAATATTGGCCTGGGGGAAATTATTGATAATATCCGGAATCAGGGCCATAATGGCATGATCTGACTGAACCAATGAGTTATATAGGTGAATATCGATATCTTCTAATTTGTCAGTGTAATTGGTCTGAAATTCAATTGGCTTGTCGTTATAATACCAAGGTTTGTTGGCATAAAAAATTTGATTTTGATAAGGAGAAAAATGATCGGGACCAATAACAATAATAGTTTTTATATTTGATCTCATTTGACTAATTTCCTTAAAAAAATCAGATCTAATTTCCCTGACAGCATCATGATGAGGCACAACCATAGCAATAGGCTGATTTAAAGACAGTAGGCGTGTCAATACAATTAAAAAAGAAAGAAGAATAGATAGAAAAATAATTACCTTTTTACTATAAAAGACCACAGGAAAGTTTATCAAGTTTAAGTTGGATAGTTTATAAATTTAGCTAATAAATTCATAAACTATCCCCCAAAGAGCAAATTGCATATATCCACTGTGTGCCTGGCCCTCCGGCCAGTGGAGGCTCCGGGCCTCGAGAGGTCCGGAGCCTTTTGGCACAGGGGGGGGTTAGCGCAAGACGAGGGGGAGGAAGATCTGCTGGTGGACGTCTACAATCATTGACCCGCTGACAATCCCGCAAGTGGCTGTTACCGTTGCTGTGGCTGTATATACACCAGCGGCGGAGTAGGTGTGGTTTGGAGAGTAATCGAAGGGGTTTGAATAACTAAGACGTCCACCAAAAACGTACCCGTCACACATTGCGATGCTGTATTCGTTGTCGGTAGTGTACGAAAAATCAGTCGGGAGAACCAAGATTGTGAAAGTCATGCTCTGGCCTGCGATGATTGGATCGCTGGCCGCGAGAGAGACGGAGGTGGGTGCAACGCAAGCAGGCACATGGCACTCGCTTGGTTGCCAGTAGCTGGTATGCTGGGCGTTTCGGCCAAACTGCCCCCATTCGGAATTTGGATTCGGTATGTTTCCGCCGAAATCCATAATCCAGCCGGTTACCTTCCACCCAGAGTAACCGTCCCACGGCGTTCCTTTCAAGACGAGGACGTTTCGACCACGGATGGGATCAAAGACGACAGCAGGAGTTCCACCACCGCCTAGATCCATCGGAGACTGGTAAAGTAGCTCACCGAAGCGGCTATAGACACGGACTTCGCCGTGCAATGCCGATCCGGCGTCTTGTGATCCGGCGACGATTTCTTGAAAGCCGTCGTTATTGACGTCGCCCATAGTTACTGACCAATCGCCGGACCAGGTGTAGCCGTCGTCCCAGTTTTGGGGCCAGCCCGGAAATTCGGAGTAGGTTGTACCGTTCCATGAGAAGATATCGATACCACCTTCGGTCAGTGTAGCCAATTCGGGAATGTTCTGGCCGTCTTCACAGTTGAGGTCACCAACTGCAACCACATTGCCGTAGGATGACCCATTGATGGGTGTTCCTTGCCACTGCAACACACCTGTGGAAGCGTCGATTATCCTAACCTTCGGTGTCCACGGATACTCGGTGATTCTACTGAAGTAGGCAATTTCTTGATTACCGTCGCCATTGAAGTCACCAGAGGTTGGCCACAATCCCGGGTATCCGTTCGTTTCACCATTGATGAGAATTTGCCAATCTAGTTGGCCGTTTAACTCATAGGCTCGCATGAACTGGCCACCCGATGACCCGTTTTCGCCAACAACCAGCTCAACCGTACCGTCACCATCAATGTCTGAGATGGATCCGGTCTCGACGCGCTGGCCATGGAAGTAGTCGCTCGTCCAGAGGGGTACAAGACTCGACGTGTAACAGTGTAGTTTGAAGTCCTGCTCGCCGATACAGATTTCCATAGTGCCATTACCATCGAGATCAACGAGGTTGGCGGAGTCACTGATATAGTTACCGGCTTCACGATAGCTGGTGAGACTGCCTTGACTGTCAAGAATTCGTAGAGTGTTAGTCAAGTAAGAATCCATGATTCCAGTG
>CAYWRN010000009.1:21299-22771 GCA_964461095.1 uncultured Gammaproteobacteria bacterium | reverse complement strand
CCTCACCATCTAAATTCCAGGCGAAGAGCGGACCATTAGCCAACCCTGAAGCAAGAATCTCTGGGCGTTTGTCTCCATTGATATCTTCGGCTGTATTGGCGACATGAACACCGCCCTGGAATGTACCGCCAGTCTCGTAAGTGTAGAGAGGGATGATAGTTGGGCCAGAGGAAACCGAAGCCAAAGTATTTTGCCGGCGGACTTCCTCTAGGCTACGAGGATCAACACCAAGCTCAACACGCTCAATGACTTTTTGGCCGGTGCTGTCAACTTTGATGTAGGACACTATTCGGCCTTCATCGTTGGTTTGTTGAGAGACGTAAACGATCCCTCCGGTATTAGCCGCGGGAGGATCGATAGGGCTGGCTTTAACTTCAATCCAGCTCGACGACAACAACAAGACGAGCAGCAATGCTGCGGTACGGAAATGTTTGGTGTTCATCTTTCAATCCTTTCAATATGTGTGATTTATTTGGTTAAAAATATGGGGTAAACCTATGAAAAATCTTCGATATTCTGCCTCCTTACTAAATTTTTCCTACCTCACTTTTACGAAGTAGACAGGGAAACTATCAGTAATAGCTTGCTTGTCTACTTCGCATCTAAAATATATTTGCTCTTTGGGTTGCTAAAGTACTTAAGAAATTAACAACTGACTGCCGCTTAGGGCAGTAGCTATTATATTTTCTTATGACTTATAGTATACCACAATATATATTAAATGTGTAGTTATATAGGATACAAATCAACTACCAGCACCACCAGAGGAAACAGTGTTTTTTGGGTAAGGGTGTGGGGCTAGAAACTACCGAGGTTGGAGCCTGAGTTGGAGATTCCTTGATTGGTTGTTTGATCGGAGTAGCACTGGAAGTGGCAGGAGATATGGGTTTGGTAGTAATAGACTTAACCGATTTACTAGATTGGTAGAAAACGGAAAGTTTGGTGAATTTGCGAAGATTGGTAGTAGCAGTCATGATATTACTCCAGGGGCCTGGCATACAGCCATTTTGGCCTCTGACTTTAAAATAGTAAATGGTAGACGGAGAGAGGTAATAAACAGTGTGACTTTGGACACCCTCTTTTAAGAGGGAAACCTGTTCGCCGTATTGTTCGGCATTTGGATTAGTAGAAAAACTAATATAGTAAGTATCGATGTTGGCTACTGGTGTAAAATAGAGCTTGGCTTTCTTATCAGTAATATCTATTTGAAATAAATTGGGAGAAGAAACAGGGGTGGTGTCCTGACAAACGAAGGGGCCGGGAGAAGATGTGGACGAGACTGAATGGTGAGTTAGGACTATTGCAGGTGTTGGAGTTGAAGTGGGTGAAGCTAGTGGTGTGGGTGTTAAGGTAGGCGTTGGGGTTGGAGTAGGAGTAGAAGTGGGCAAGGGATTATTAATGGAAACTGTGGAAGAATCAGTAGTGTCGTAGTAACGCAGAGATAAATTACTGTCGTCTATGGTAAAAGTTAT
>CAYWRN010000009.1:9232-21289 GCA_964461095.1 uncultured Gammaproteobacteria bacterium | reverse complement strand
CCCGACTCCGACAGTAAAAACTGATTGCCAGTTATCAGTGGCAGTACTGGTAGTTGTAACCGATCCGGTAACAGGATAACCATTTGAATAAAAACTAATCTGAGGATTAGCTAAACTTCCGGAGGAAATAAAAGTTAAGGTAATAGTATTACCAGTAATAGCAGTGATCGGATCGGTGTTATCCGAAGCAATTGAAATTGAGGATAAAGTTCTTAGAGGAAGAGTATTGTTGATAGTAAAAAAGTCTATTAAATTAAAATCCGTACAAAGATCACTCGGATCGCAAACTTGACCGGATAAACTATAGTCTCCGTCGTCGTAGGAAGTGGTATTTAAACTAAGACTAGTGGCTGTGGTGCCAATTGATAGGGCTTCTATAAGATTGAGACTGCTGTCAAGTAGATTAATTTTGTATGTCAGGACATCCTCGTTTGGATCAGAAGCAGCGGCCCAAGTAATGTTGATAGTACCGGAGTAACCACTACCAAGAATAGGATTGGTAAAATTGGTGGCATTTGGTGGTAAATTTGGTAAAAGATTGAAATAGAACTGCTGACTATCAGAAACAGAACCGGCAGTAACAGTAAATTGGGCTCCGTCTTCAATAGCTCCCCGCCTGGCCATATGAACATGGGTGTCCGGACAACCAATGGTCTGGTTAGAAACGGTCCACCTGGTCTGACTACCAACAAACCATCTATTATTAATATGACTAGTACAGTTGGTTTGGTAGCGAAGATTCCAACCCCGATTGTTGTTGGGAGAAGTGTTATATAAAATAATCCAAAAATCTCCGGAAATATCTAAATTTTTAGTACCAAAAGTACCGTCACTATTAGCGGTCAAGGTAACAAGGTAGTGTGAGCTGTTACTAGTATGGGTGTGGTGAAAGGAATCGGCGGCGGTGATATTACCAACTAATTCAACCTGAGGACTGTTGCGCCAATCACTAGTAAAAGTATCCAGATTTTTAGAAACCAGATAAACCTGAAGATCGGCTGAATTAGCGGCGACCGGAACGGCATCAATCTCGATCCAGAAACTCATATTGTCAACAGGAGTATAAGGGTTTTGATAATGAAATAGCTGGTAATTATTTCGTTGAACAATGGTATTTTGAGGAGTGGTATTCCAGGTAATCGAGGAAGGAGCAAAGTAGATTTCCGGATAAATATAATCGGGATAGATACCGGTTTTGATCCAAGTATTGCCACTATCGTAAGTCATATCAAAAGTTAGGGTGGATGAATTACAGGTGCCATCAACGTAATAGTCCCAGCAAGTACTGCCGACATCACCATTGATACCTTCAATATTTATGGTGACAGGAGAGCTGGTAGGATAATTATCTATTTGAGCAGTGGCGTAATAAGATGAAAAACGGGAGATATCAAGATTGGTCGGGCCGATACCAATAGAAGTGATAGTTGGCGAACTTTGGGCAGTTACCTGGATCTGTTTTGGGGAAAACAAAAAAATTAGACTAACAGTTAATAAAATAAGGGGAGTAATAATCCTCTTCATGATAAAAATATAGCATTTTTAGGAAGTTATTATGCAATTTATCATGTTTAATAGAGGAAGTTAAAAACTAAATAATTGGTTCATTACAGGAAATTTGTTATGCTAAGTTATGCCCCAAATATCAGATAGTGAACTTAAGAAAATATTGACAGAGGAAAAGATTATTGATGGAAAAGAACTGGAAGAAGTAGTTAAGGAAGCCGAAAAAGGAGAGATGAAATTGGGGGATCTTTTAGTAGATAAACAACTAGTAACTAAAGAATCTCTAGCAAAGGTTATGGCCGGTTTTTACAAGCTACCATATGTAAATCTTGATAAATACAGAATTGCTTCGGAAGTATTTGACAGTATTCTGTATGATCAGGCTGTTGAAAACAAAATGGTAGTATTTGCTAGAAGTGCTGAGGTTATTAAAATTGCCACTTGCCAACCGCCGATTAAACAGAATATCTTGGATAATATTGTTAAAAAAACTGGACTAAAAGTAGAAGTACACTTTGCCGGGGACGATCAAATAGAAAATATTTTGGTTAAAAACAGGCAGGATCTGCAAAGTACTTTTGAGAAACTACTTAAGGACGGTATGGTAACAGTCACTACTGTGTCCGGGGGTGAAGATCCACCTGTGGAAAAAATCGTAAATTTACTTCTGGATACTGCCTATAACGATAAGGCTTCAGACATCCACATCGAACCACAAGAAAAAAACGCCATTGTTAGATTTAGAGTAGACGGAATCTTAAGAGAGGTATTGACCATACCAAAAATATTGTTTGACAGGGTAATTACCAGAATCAAAGTTATGTCCAGCCTTAGGACCGATGAACACTTAAGTGCACAGGATGGCAAGATTAAATTTCATAGTGGAGATGATCATTTCGATATCCGGGTATCAATTGTACCCATTGTTGACGGAGAAAAAGTGGTGATGAGGTTACTAACTTCGAATTTGGGTAATTTTAGTTTGGTGGACCTGGGAATGAGTCCGGAAAACGTGGCCAAAGTGGAAGCGGCATTTAGCAGATCTTATGGAATGATTTTATCAACCGGACCAACGGGATCGGGTAAAACATCAACCATATACTCAATTCTACAAGTATTAAATTCTCCGGAAAAAAATATTACGACTGTTGAAGATCCGGTGGAATACAGAATAAAAGGAGCTAATCAAATTCAGGTTAACAACAGGACAAATCTGTCATTTGCTAACGGATTAAGATCAATACTAAGACAAGACCCAAATATTATTTTTGTAGGAGAAATTAGAGACAGTGAGACTGCTGGAATTGCGGTTAATGCCTCTCTGACGGGGCACCTAGTGTTTTCAACCATGCACACAAATACGGCAGTGGCGGCGGTAGCCAGACTAATTGATATGGGAATTGAACCATTTTTGGTGGCATCAACGGTTAGTGTAGTAATAGGACAAAGACTAGTAAGAAGAATTTGCGATAAGTGCAGACGGTCTTCTTTGATAACTTTTGATAAATTACTAGAATATTTTCCCGAAGATATGATTAATAAGCACTATATGCCAGTGGGAAAAAACAAGGAAATTAGAATATACCATGGTAAAGGGTGTCAGTATTGCCACAATACAGGTTATCAGGGCCGGGTAGGTATCTATGAAGTGTTGGATGTAACGAAAACTGTCAGGCAATCAATAAGTCAAAGACAGGATGCAGATAAGATATTGGAATTGGCTAAAAAGGAGGGCTTTTTGACTATGTTGGACGATGGTTTGGATAAAATTACCAAAGGCCTAACTACTGTTGAAGAAGTATTAAGAGTTACCAGAAATGAGGCAGCATGAACAGCCTAGGGGTAAGACTAAGTACAGACGAAAAAATAAACTTTTTTGGTAACTTGTCTACCATGCTATCTTCAAGTATCTCTCTATTAGATTCGGTTAACACCCTACTCGAGGAATCAAAAGGAAATTTGAAATTTTTTTTGACGACATTACGGGATGACATTGTAGCCGGGAAAAGAATTAACACTACCTTTGCCAAATTTCCTAAAAGCTATAATAAAGTTATAGTCAACCTAGTTCGTGCGGCCGAAGAAGGCGGAACCTTAGAAACCACCCTAATGGATATTAAAAACAACATCCAAAAGGAATCTGAGTTTACGGATAAAGTTAGATCAGCTTTAATGTATCCGGTGATAATTTCGACGATTTTAGTAGGAGTACTTTTGATGATCTTGATAGTAGTTATTCCTAAGATTGCAGTGGTATTTACCAGACTAAGGGTTGAGCTACCCATGGCCACCAAAGTATTGATTGCAGTATCAAGTTTTTTGTTGACAAAATATGTCTATGTAATATTTGGTTTGGTGGTGATACTGGTAATAGGAGTGTTTTTGTATAAAGAAAAAAGACAATTCTTTGTCAATGTGTTGGTGTCTTTACCTTTAATTAACACTATTTCAAAAAAAATTGATTTGACAAATTTTGCTAGAAGTTTGTTTCTATTATTATCATCAGGATTACCAATATCATCGGCTCTGGAGTTGTCCAACGAGGTGGTAAATAGTAAGCAAATAAGGGAGATAATCGATAAGTCCAGAAAAATGTTGGTATCGGGTAAGCAATTATCAGGAGGACTGAAACAATATAAGAAGAAGGTAATTCCGGTGATTATGGTTAGACTTATTGAAGTTGGAGAGAAAAGCGGAACTTTGGATAAATCTATGAGGGATATTTCCAGTTATTTAGATTACGAAGTGAGTAAAGACCTGAAAACAATGACGGCCTTAATAGAACCAATTATGTTGATATTTGTCAGTGTGGCGGTAGGTGTAATGATGATATCAATCATCGGTCCTATATATGGAATGATAAGCCAGGTAGGTGGAGGAATGAGATAAGGTTATTTGATAAAAGAAGAGACTTTTTGCAAAAATTCATCCGGATTCATTTCGGATTTGTTAAGACAGGTAATTTGTTTTTTGGTGACCAGGTCTTTGACGGCCGAATCGTAGGCTAAGTTAGTGAGAAACACGATTGGACCATTGGCCGATTTAGGTTTTTTTTCATCTAAAATGGTAATAATACCAACCCCATCAAGGTATGGCATCATAACATCCAAAAGAATCAGGTCGTATCCACCTTCTAAAATTTTTTCCAAGCCTTGTTTACCATCAACAGCAATATCGACCTGGTGACCGGCGGTGGTCAAAACCTCCTGATAGACATCTCGAATATATTGGTCATCATCGACGAGTAATATTTTGGCCATAGATAAATGTAACTTATATCTTATCCAAAATCAAACAGAATGATACAATATAAGATATTATGGCAGGTACAAGAGACAAGGAAATACGCGTTAAACAACTTATGCCAGCACCTCTTTTTTCGCCTTTCAGTCGAAAGGGTCCTAGGATACCCGAGGATGTAACAATGTATCGGGGTGATAGAAGAGTTGTTCCAAAAGTTTTAGAGGCAGTGTTTGGAGTAAAAAAAAGAAGAGTGGTGATTCAGGAGGGAATGTCTTTACCTGAGGTTCAGGAAGTATTTTTAAATGCTGATAAGGAAACTAGAAAAATAACTCCAACAGACTTCGATGATAGACGAACAGCTTGCATAGTCCTTGAATCTATTTCAATGGCAGCTAGTACGATTCATCCATCAGCCATAGGGGATCAAGTAAAAGTTTTTGATAATCAACTCGATAGAATTTGTTCGAAAAACGAAGGAGAAGTAGTGAATTTAATGGATGTTGGTTGCGGTCCAGGGGTAATATCAATGATTTGGCTGGAAAGAAGTAGAGGGCGAGGTTTAAAAACTAGGTTGACAGGACTCGATCCATCTCCGGTCCATATTGAAATGGCAGATTGGATGTTTGGAAGCGAGAATGGAAAAAGTTGGATAGAGGCAGATGGACAGAATTTACCAATTAGGAATAGGTCTGGGGATCTTGACTCAAGTCACGACGTGTTTCATCATTTATCGGTTCCACAGGCTAAGAAGATTGTTGGTGAACTTGTTAGAGTGGCTGATACAACAATAATAACTGACCCGACTGGAAATAGGCTTGCTCGGTTAATTGTAGGTGGGATCACAAAGAGACGCCTAGTACATAGACAGGCTATTGATTCTTACGATGCGGCCCACGGAATGAGGGTATTGTTGGCAGATATAGTTCTTCCGGTCACTACGAACAATGGACACGAGGTTTATGCACAAAGTAATGGATTTATTGACACATTAGTGATACATTCTAACTAGTAAAAATATGGTGATGTGTCTTTGAAAATGCTATAAATTTAGATAGATGGCCTATTCGAACAACCCTAAAGTAGTTGATGTCAAACTACACGATGTGTCTAGTTTGACAAAGCTGTTTATTATTGGAAATTTTTGGCTGGTAATATTATTTGGCCCTATACTTATCCCAGGAATTAACTTTAGAAATCACACAGCTCTATCTCTTAATATAACCATAACTTTTGTAACTAATTTGGTTACCGAGTTAATGATGTATATAAGGAAGAAGAAAAGGCAGGATTTTACTCAGATATTAAATGTCCAACTGCTGTTTAATACGATCTTGTTAATGTTTTTTTTGACGATATTTGACCGGATTAACGGGCCGTTTTTTGTTATATGCCTACTGACCATCATGGAGTCATCACTAAATCTAAATCTGACTATGCCGACAATAATAGTATCAATAATGGCAGTATCAACTATGTCAGAGTGGATTTATCTGGTGTTTAATGGGGATATCCGACTGACAGTCTATACAGCCGCTGAGTTGGTAGTCAGAATAATTAGTCTGACTTTTATTATGAACTATAGCAAATCTCTGGCAGAGTCGATTGTGGCGGCCCGGCAAGTTGATAAGATGAAAGACGAGTTTATATCGGTAACCTCACACGAACTAAGAACCCCGATGACCGCCATTAAATCTTATTTATGGATGCTATTAAAAGGAAAGGGGAAGGACAGAAAAAAGCAAAATGAATATTTGCAACGTAGTTACGATTCGACTGACAGATTAATAAAACTGGTTAATGATATGTTGAATGTATCAAGGATTGAATCCGGCAGAATGTCACTGGAGTTGGAAAAGACCGAAATTAATCAGGTAATTTCAGACGTTATTAAGGAATTTGGCTCCAGGGTGAAAGAACTGGAGGTAACAGTTAAATTTGAAGTTAGTAAAAAAGCTGTTTATGTAATAGCAGATGCAGATAAAATAAAGGAAGTGCTGTACAACCTGATCGGGAATGCTTTAAAATTCACACCTCCAAAAGGAGTAATTACCATAAACGAAGAGACAAAAGGTGAAGATATAGTTATTAGAATTATAGATAACGGTTTGGGAATGGATCAAGAAGTAGTGACTAGTTTGTTTCAAAAATTTGGGTTTGTAGGTGATTCCTATCAAGTTAATAAAACTACAGATAATAGCGGAACAGGGCTTGGTTTGTATATATGCAAAAGAATAGTTGAACTTCATCAAGGAAGGATTTGGGGTGAGTCGGAAGGAAAAGGCAGAGGATCTATTTTTGGCTTTAGTCTACCTCTGTATACAAGAAGCAAACTGAATTTGTTTAAAAAACAATATCAACATACTAGTAATATCGACATAATTCACAGTAGAATTTAATTATGAAGAGGATGATTGGTTTTACTGTGGTGGAGCTGGTGGCGGTAATGGGGATAGTGGCAATCATTTTTTCGATCAGTTTAATTGGTGTAAGCGTATTTAACCCAGGAAATGATATAGATGGCTTTTATGAAATATTTTTAACCAACTTAAAACAGCAACAGATATATGCTTTGACAGGCCAAACCAGTGGTCAGGCTGATAATGGAAACTTTGGAGTATATATTGACGGGGACGGTTATGTTCTTTTTAAGGGGGACAACTATGACGAGGAAGATGGTAGCAACTTTGAGGTTAGACTGGATAATTTGTTGGTGTCAACTACTTTTCCCCAATCAACCATAGTGTTTGACAAGGACGGTGGTGCAATCAATAACTTTAGCAATGGCTGCAACACTATCAGTTTTGAACACTTGCATGATAATAAAAGTATTGTTGTAAATTTAGGTAAATATGGCACTGTGGAACAAGTTACTAAAGAATAAGACCGGCTCAATATTGGTAGAAGTAGTAGTAGCCGTTGGGTTGACGGCAGTACTAATCCCGTCGATCATTAATGGCTTAATCACCAGCTATCAAGGCGAACCACAACAAGCCCAAAGATTGAAAGCTTTGACCCTAGCTAGGGAATCTTATGAAACAATCAGGATTGTTAGAGAAGCGGGTTGGGATATGTTTGCCATCAATGGTACGTATCATCTAGCCAGACTGGATCAAAGTTGGCAGTTGGTTGATGGAGTAGAAAATATTGATGGATTTAATAGGAGTGTAGTAATCGAAGACGCCTATAGGGATAGCCAGGGTGATTTAGTGGATTCCGGAACATTGGATCCCTCGGTTAAAAAAGTAACCGTTAATGTTTGTTGGACCAGACCGCTACCTTCACAAGTGGAGTTTCCAATTTATATGACCAGATATCTAGACAACCTGTCTTACCTGGAAACTACAGTGGCTGATTTTGCGGCCGGAATCCACGTGGGTACGACTGTAGTAGATACCTATGGAGGCGAAGTGTTACTGGGCTCCGGGGGCAGAGTGGACTGGTGTAAACCAAATCTGAGTATTAGTCCACTAAACCTACCTGGTCAGGCGTATGCAACCGATATTTCCGCTGTTGAAGGGATGGCTTTTGTATCAACAGGAGGTAATGCTTCAGGGCAATCTTTGAATAAAATCGGTATCACTAATGATAATCCTCCGATTGCAACCAACGATGGAGCATATGATTATAAAAAATCATATGCGTTATTTACAACGCAAGACTATGTATTCACTACCTCGGATTTTCCCGGAATGACAGTTGATATAGTCAATGCCCAAAGTCTTACCAAGGCCGGATATTTTAACCCAAGTGGCGGAGGAAAAGGATTAAGTGTATACATTGACAATGGGATTGGCTATGTGACAGTTAGCAACAAACTATTTAGCTTTGAAGCCAGTACAATCACCGGGGGTAACCAAACTCAACTTGGCTATGTGGGACTAGTGGGTACCGGTACCAAAATAACAGTAAAGGATAATTATGTATATGTGGCAATTTCCGGGGCGACAGAAAAGTTACAAGTGATAGCCAGTGCGAACGGGGGTAAGGATTTACGAATCGTGGGCTCGGCCAACTTAAATAGCCAGTCGGCTAAGGGTGTGGCTATAAACGATACGGGTACCAGGGCTTATGTAATTACGGGGGCGTCAAGTGGCCAAAGTGAAGTGTTTGTGGTTGATACATCTACAAAAAGTGAAAACCCAGCCAGTCCGGTTGTCTTTCCGGTGGTAAGTGAATATGATACCAATGGGATGGATCCAAGAGGGATAGCAGTAGTGCCCGGTAATAAGATGATAGTAGTAGGCTCAGGCGGAGAGCAATATCAAGTAGTAGACATTGCTAATGAATCAAATCCATCTAGATGTGGAGGGTTGACTAACCCAAATGGAGCAAGTACTATATACGCTCTGGCAACAGTAGTAGAGGAAGACTATGATAGTTACTCGTATTTGTTAACTAATGATATGTGGGGAGAGTTTCAAATTATTGAGGGGGGACCAGGCGGAGCGATTAGCTTTAATGGTACATTTACTTCTCAGATATTTTCGGCAGGTAGAGAAACTGCTTTTAACCGATATGATGTTGATGCCGATATTCCTCTTAATACCCAAATTGGTTATCAGTTTGCAGTAGCTAATCCGGTGTCCGGAAACTGTCAGGAGGTTGATTATGAATTTCTGGGTCCGGACGGAAGTGGCTCAACTTATTTCTCTGAAGAAAGCGGAGCTATTCCCCTGCTGACAAGCGGCAATGGATATGAAAACCCGGGTAGCTGTATAAGATACCGGGTGAGGATGTCGTCAACTGATTTGTCACAAACTCCGGTGTTTAATAGTATTTATATAAATTATTCGCCATAAATGCTTCTGAAAAAAAATAATGGCTTTACATTAATTGAACTGACACTATATCTAGGTCTTTTGTCAATATTTTTGGTGTTTTTTTCTGAGCTTCTATCTGCAATTTTGAACACAAAAACCAGATCGGAGGGGGTATCGCTGGTACAGACAAATAGCAATTTTTTGATATCAAAACTAACATACGATGTCAATCAAGCCGATACAATAGCCAGTCCGATTGACTTTGGTGTGGCTTCGGATTCTTTTGGCTTAAACAAAGCAGGACAAGGATATACATACAGGATTAATGGTGGAAGATTGGCAATAGACGACGGACAAGGGTTAGTATATCTATCTGATGCAAACGTAACCATCAACAACTTTAATGTAACCAAAACAGGAAACACTGATGGCATCCAGGCCTTGTCAATTGGTTTTACTATTAGTAGTAACATAGTTGATAAAACAGGTATTAAAGAATCTAGTTTTTTGACAACAATATCTTTAAGATGAAATACAAAATTAAACAACTAAAGGGACAGGCAACTACATCTATTTTGATGGTGATGTTTTTGGGACTGGCCGTAATTACAGCATCGGTTAGTTTGATTGATATCAATATGACTACAACGGCTAGTCTAGTTGAAGCTGATTCCGCTCTAATCGTGGCGGAGTCCGGAGCAGAAGAGGCCTTAATTAGATTATTGAGAGACCCAAATTACAGCGGGGAAACATTGAATCTTACTAACGGCGTTGCTAGTATAAATGTAGGTTCTGCAAATCCGATCATTGTTGAATCAACGGGAGTAGTGGGAAATCATATGCGAAAGGTGGAAGTGTCGGTGTCGTTTGTCAGCGGAACAATGATAGTAAATTCTTGGAAAGAAATATGATAACAAAAGATCAAAAAATAATAGCTTACTTGGATAGACAAAAACTGGTAATAATAAAAGCCAGTAGTGAAAAAGGGCTGGTGTTGGATTTACCTATCAGCGTAGTATTTGATATTGAGGTGGTTGATTATGATTCACTTAATTTTATTTTGGCTAGTTTTGTAGAACAAAATAAAATTGAACCGACAAATGTTATTTTGGTTTTGGCACCGGCTGTCTATTATGAAAAAGATATAGGTTTAAGTAACAATCCGGAAAACCAAAAAAGTACGGTTGAGGCTTTTTTAAAAGATATACCTTACAAAAACTTACTATCGAAGGAGTATTTGATAGAAAATGGGAAAAAAGTGGTAGCAGTTAATAAAAACTTTTATGAACCAGTAGTGATGTTTTTTGAAAAAAATGATTTTAACGTGGTATCGATAATTCCCTACTTCTGTCTGGAAAACAACAAACTTAAACTGACTGAATTTAGTGGAAAAGAAGCTAAGGAGGTGGTGTCAAGATACAAACTATTGGAGCCACTGTCGCTGGCGACGAGTCAGGAAATAGACAAAAGTGTATCAACGGTATCGTATCAACCGAAAGAAAAATCAGCCAGAACGGTTTTATTACTGATTGGTTTTTCGTTTCTGTTTGTACTTCTTTTAGTACTGCTTTATTTTAGAGCGCAAACAATGAATAAGATGAAGAATAAAAGTTATATAACAACAGTAACAAATACACCAACCAAACCGGTTGAGACTCCAACAATGACTCCGACACCACCAATTGAATATATTAAAGAGGAAAATATTAGGATTGAAGTGGTGAATTCTTCAGGTGTGGCAAATATGGCTAGTAAAGTAAAAAAAATATTAAATGATTTGAATTTTGAGAAAGTGAGTACATCGACATCGTCCGTGACCTATTCTCAAAAAAGCCAAGTGGTCTTTTCTCCCCAAGTATCGACTGAAACTAGAATAAAAATTAAGGTGGCAGTGGAGGCGGTTTTGGGAGAAATTGATGAAATATCAACAGGTAAGATACCCAATGGCGATGTATTAATAACTATAACAGCCAAGACTAACGAATAAATTACTCCTTGACTTACATCTTATCACTATTCTATTCTTAAGTTGATGACCTACACAAATTCCAAACAAAAAAAGACGTCAGGGTTTACCTTGATCGAGTTATTGGTTGTTATCGGTATATTGGCATTGCTTTTGGCAATTACATTAATAGCTATCAATCCTGCCAAACAATTCTCCCAAGCTAACGATACAAAAAGAAGTAGTGATGTTAACGCTATTTTAAACGCTTTGAATCAGTACGCAGCTGACAACAGAGGTCAACTACCAGCCGGAATTGGCGCTTCAGCAACGGCGATCGCTTCTGTAGGCGGTGTTGATTTGTGTGCAGTGTTAGTAACTGAATATTTGGCTGCCTTACCAACTGATCCAACTACCGGAAATGCCGGTGGAGAAGTCGGAGCACCAGTAGCTAACTGTGCAGCAGCTTATGATACTGGCTACACTGTGTCGCAGAGCGCTGAGAATAACAGATTGACGGTAACAGCTGTCAGCGAAGTTAACCCGACCATTCCTATTACTGTTACCAGGTAAAGGGAATTTTAATTAAAAAAGAGCCCCCGT
>CAYWRN010000009.1:0-9222 GCA_964461095.1 uncultured Gammaproteobacteria bacterium | reverse complement strand
AAAACCTTTTGAGTTTCCCCTACCGGTTCTGCCGATCCGATGGATATAGTCCTGGTAATTCTGAGGTTGGTCGAAGTTAATAACATGAGTAATGTCGGCAATATCTAAACCTCTGGCGGCCACGTCGGTGGCTACTAAAATTGATATTTGGTTTTGCTTAAAAGCATTGATGACCCTTTGCCTTTTATTCTGAGGTTTATTGCCATGAATAGAATCGACTCTAAAACCTTTTTGAAATAAAGAAGAAGTAAGTTTATCGACGCCCCTTTTGGTAGTACCAAAAAATAAGACCTTTTTAAACTCGGGCTGGTTTAGGAGCTGGCATAAAGTAGCTTCCTTATTATTTTTAGATGCCCTAATTATGTCCTGCTCAACGTGACTTGAGGTATCTTGAGATTTAAGAGATATCTTTAGTGGATTGGTTAAAAAACTATTGATCAATGTCTCAACCCTGCTGTCGATGGTAGCAGAGAAAAATAATGTTTGACGGTTTGCAGGGATATTTTTGACGATGGCTCTGATATCATGGATAAAACCCATATCTAACATCCGATCGACTTCATCTAAAACAAGGGTATCGATTTGAGAAAAATTAATGACGTTTCTTTTGGCTAAATCCAATATTCTACCCGGTGTACCGATAATAATATGAGGGCTTCTCTTGATATCCTGAATCTGGCGGCGGATATTAGCACCACCTATGGCTAGGGCGACATAAACCCTTAAGTCCTGGGACAGAGACCGAAAATCATCTTTGATTTGAGTGGCTAATTCCCGGGTAGGAGCCAAAATTAAAATTCTTTTATGAAAATTAGAGCAGATTTGATTGATTAAAGGAATAGCAAAAGCAGCTGTTTTGCCGGTACCGGTACTGGCAATACCCAAGACATCCTGACCTTTTAAGATTGGACCAATGGCCTGGTCCTGGATAAGAGTAGGTTTTTGATAACCTTTGTTTTCAATATTTTTCAAAAGACATTTATCCAGATTAAAACCTGAAAAGCTATTTAGGGTAGCAGTGTCTTCGATAGTATCAAAATCCTGAGCTTTGTTGACATATAAAGAGGGATCGATATATTTGGAAAAATTACGAGTTTTTAGTCTTGAAAATCCTTGGTATCTTCCACCACGACCAGAATAAGTTCTTCTATTGTTGTACATAATTTTATTTACGGGCGCCGACTCAAAAGAATTGAGTTAAATGCCCGATTAATAAAATGAGTACAATAATCTGTACGGGGCAGTTACGTCTTTGCCTAATTTACAAACGAGAGGAATGATAACAGTAAAAAATCCAAATAGCAAATTATTAGAGACTTACTTGGATTTCGTTACTGTAAACTCCGCAGGAACCACCTAGGTATTCACAGACTCTGACAAAGTAGGTGCCAGTTCCCGAGAAGGCATCAATAGTATCTTCTCTTCGATCCGGCTCAGCATAATAGTGATATTTGTCAGCGTCGTTTCGTAGAGGATAAGTAGGGCCGGAGTTTTTGGACCAGACAACTTTAAAACCTTTACCAGAATAACCACTAAGAATCCAGGAAACATGATTACCACTACCGGATAGACTAATAGAAGTAACTGAGCCTGACTCGGATGAACTTGATTCACTTTCACTAGAGGGGGCGGTGACGGTAATGTCATTACTATAGAGGCTACAACCGCTACCGGTGTATTTACATACTCTAAAGTGATAGGTTTTACCATCCTTTAGATCCCAAGTATAACTTCTGGCTGAAGGCTCTGAAAGATATTTGTAATCATTACCGGGATAGACAGGATTGGCATTTTCGCTTCTGACAATTTTAAAACCTAAGTTGCTATCAGTGTCGCTAACAGTCCAGGTAAATTTAATACCGTTATCAAGTTTGGTGCCGGTAACAGTAATCTGACCACTGGTATCAGTAGTAACTTTTTCGGTAGGTTTGGCAGTTGGCTTGGGTGTGGAAGTAGGTTCGACCTTGGTTGGTGTATTGGTTGGAGTAGTCTCAACCATAGCAACCAAATTGTTTAGGACGCCTAGGTCATCTTTGTAGTCACTATTTTTACTGTCCTCTTGGCTGTTCCAGACAACGAATTCGTCTTTGTCGATATTGGCCAGATCAATAGCAGTTACAGCATTAGCAAGATCAACATTGGCTGTATTTACCAGATAATATTGACTTCCCTCCTGAACTAAAAGCTGGTCTGAATCACTGACTCCCAAAACTTTAACCTGACTATGATAAACCTGGACACCTTTTTCATCGGGCTCGTTTATAGTCTTGAAGGCAGTACCCATGGCTTGGTAGGAAACCCCATCGGCATCAACGATAAACTGACGATCTGACCTAATAACACGGGAGTAAACCTGACCAGTACTGTTGGTAATTACCATATGATCGGGTGATAGGTCAGCTAACTGAACAGTAGTATCTTTGTCTAATCTAATAGAGCTGCCATCATCAAAATTAACAATGGCCTTGCCCTGAGAAAGAACCCTTAGTGAAGTACCTTGGGTAATGGTTTGACCAGAGACGGCGGTTTTCCAACCCTGATTGTTTTGTTGATATTCGACCTGACCTTCGGCATAGGCAATGACGGCTGACAAAAGGGGTGTACCTTTGTTGCGGCCTAGTAGGTAGAAAACAAAAAAACTAATCACTATGACCAAACTTAAACCGGCTACTAAAAAATAAGGGAAACTTTTTTGAACTTCCTGATTAGCTTGGTTGGTGTTTGTGATTATTTGATCCATAATAAAGAGTATAACAAAGGGTAAAACAAATATTATAAGTAATTATTATGTACTCCAGGATTTGATGATAGCAAGGGCGATATCAGAAAGTTGCTTGGCTCGTTGGGGTGTGTCAGCCTCGGTATAGTCTCTGAATTCAGGAGAGTTTCGGGAAGGCCTGAGGTGAATAATTTCACCATTAGTAAAAGTGATACGAAGTCCATCTTGGGTATTAATATCCAAAACTTTCAAACTATGTGGAGCAAATAAGTTATCGATATCAGCAATGGAAGTAGATAATTTATCGATAATGGCCAAACTTTTGTCGGTAGGGAAACCTACAAAACTATCACTGTCGGTGTAACGGCTAGGTAGATTAGATATTATTTGAGATAAAGGCTCGTTCTCTTGCTTAGATAGGGCTAGGCAACAGAGGATGGCAATTAGGGCATCGCGGGTAGGTAAAGCCTTTAAGATTTGACCGTTTTTTTCTATATTACTGGCAGTAATAAAACCACCATTGGCTTCGTAACCAACCACCTTTTGGTAGCCATCTTTGACTAACTGGTTCATTTGGGCGATGACATGAGGAGAACCGATTTTGGTACGGTCGATTTTTTTGAAGTAACCGGATTTGTCGATGGCGGTATTGCCACTAACAGTGATGGCGACAGCGTCGGCCTGTAGATACTTAGCAGCTGGAATACCAATAATATCTGACCTAATAAAGTTACCGTGTTCGTCTGATAAAAGAGGTCTGTCACTATCTCCGTCAGTGGTCACGATAAAATCAAGATCGTATCGCCGATACCAAGATAAAGCCTGACTAATAAGTTCGTCAGAGACGTTTTCGGTATCAACCGGAACGAAAGTGTCGGAATAGTCAATTTTGGTAACTTTGGCACCAAGACCAGTCAGAACAGAATAAATAATGTCACGGCCAACAGCGCTATGGCCGTAAAGGCCAATATGAATGTTTTCTAACAGGTCTTTTGGAAAGAAATTAAGATAACGGTCTATATAATCTTTTTTGGCCTGAGGGTCTATAGGGGGCAAAGATGAGACGGCACCAATCTTAGACTCATCAAGATCAATTTCCATGGCGGTAATAGCAGCTTCATCCGGTTTTAAAACTTCGCCATCGGGACGGCTAAATTTGATGCCGTTTCTATTGCTGGGGATATGAGAACCGGTGACCATGACAGAAGGAATGGTTCTAGTGATGCCAAAAAGAGTAACAGCTGGGGTAGGAATAAAGCCACAGTTGATAACAGAGTAGTTTAGATCTTGACAAGCTTACTAACAACGGCCATGAGGTGAGGAGTACTAGGTCGAAGATCGCCGGCGATAGCAACAGATTTATTAGTAATAAGATTGATGTTTTCTAAATATTTTAAGAAGGCATAAGTATAAGAGTAAACAACTTTATCGGTCAGGTCGGTAACAAGAGCCCTGATACCACTGGTACCAAAACCAACACCGGTAGTCTTTTTGAGTTCGGCTATACTTATGTGCATAGGTTATTATATGTCTAAATTGATGACCAATAAAATTATATTAATATTAGAGGCGTGGGCGGAAGATGAAAAACTATTTGAGTCTAATTTAATTTATGCCTTTTTTGAGACTGGAATAAAAATAGGGACTATTAATAATCTAGGGAAATTGGGAATAAAAATTGTATATGTTTTTGACAATAAACTTAACGGTGGAAAATTAAATGCTAAGACTGTTGAAAAGAATTCGTTGGAGTTGGAAAAGAAACTGAAAAAAATAAAAGACACAGAAGTAATAATTTTGATGGGTGACACGGCTATAAAGGCTATTAACTATGTTGGCAAAAGACGATTGGGACAAAAAGTAATACCAAGTGGCTCAACTTATAAAATAAGAAATGGACAGTACTATCTAGGTAAAATTAGACTGCTGCCCTCTTATTTACCAACAGGCAGGAACTTTGTGATTGAAAAATCAAAACAAAAAATGGTAATTGAAGATCTGAAACTGGCGATTAGTCTAGTCTCTTAAATTGACGACTTGGTTGGCTAATATTTAGATGCTGATAGAATCTTTGAAACCGGCCACGGGATAAAACCTCGTTTAGACCTAATTTATCTACTAAAAAAGCGGATATGACCAGAGATATTACTATAATGAAAACAATTAACCTAAAATTTTTTTGATAAGAAAAATCATATTTTTTAAGAAGCCAAAGGCCAAGTATAAAAACAGAAATAATTAGAAACGGTAACCAGATGGGGAAGGTGGATAAAATTTGATCCAGCTTCCACTGACAAAAGCGCCCCTGGCGACTGATGATAAAAATCGATAAATTAATAAAAAAGACCAGGATCATACCAAGACCAACTAAGCCAGCTAAAGAAAAAATTGAAGCAATGGCGATCAACCACCTGGGCTTCATTTTTAACTGACCTTGTTTGACTTTGGTCATTATTTCTTTGGTTAGGTCTATCTTTTTATTTTTTGGCATATTTTTTTTAAATAAATTTTGGCTCGACTGATACGGGTGCCGACAGTATTGATAGGGAGTCTTAAAATATCGCTAATCTCCTGATATGTTTTGTCTTCTAAATAATAAAGGGTCAGAGGTTCACTGTAATTAACAGGTAATTGTGAAATGCATGTGTGAGTCCGCTTTTTAAGCTCGAGTCTGATTTGGTCTTCTTCAAGATCAGTATTACTTTTTAAATCCATGTCTTCTAAAAGAGGTAACTGTTTGTTTTGCTTTTTTAGATGATTAACAGCCTTATTGTGAGCGATTCTGTAGATCCAACTTGAAAACTTTTTTTTGGTATTAAAAGCAAAAAGGTTAGTAAAGGCACTGATAAAAGTTTCCTGAACAACATCGGCGGACAAATCATAGTTGTAAGCAAAGTAGTTGACATATCGAAATAATTTATCTTGATATCGATCTATGATATGACTAAAAAGATTGGGATCTTTGAGCCTGACCATGTCTACTAATTGTTCATCGGTTAATTTAGTTATATTGTCCATTTACTAATATCCCATTATACCCCCGATATATTCGGGGGTAGTTTGGGGAGAAATTTTATCTTGCTTGGCATCCCCTACCATTACCCTGACCTCGACCAGAGCCATTTTGAAGACCTAGCCCCAGTTCGGCTCTTATAGCCTGGGCTTCTTCAGTTTTACCCTCAAGCATAAGCTGGTGGGCGTAGGCAAATTTATCAAAATTATTGGCAGTGATAACTTGAGTGATTCGTCCCCTGCCCTGCATCTGTTCTTTCCAGGCAGGATAGTCTTTATCAGCAAAAGCCTTGGTCATAGCAGTGTGCCTTTCTTCGGTGTAGTTGGGACCTTGAACAGATGGATCACCTCTATAAGCCTGGCTGACTTTAGGAGCTACAACAAAGGCGAGTAATAACATACCTACTACGGCGGTTAAAATAGTGTATTTGTTCATAATATTCACCCCCTTTAATTAATTAACTAGTATCTACTATTAATACAGCCCGGGGTGGATATTTATTTCAAGATATTTTTCAAAAGACTATACTGTTGAGTAATATGAAAGTAGAAGTAATAGTACATCCTAATAACAAAAATCCTAGAATAGAAAAAGACCTGACCGGTCAGATACATGTATATGTCAGTGCGCCACCTTTGGAAGGCAAGGCCAATAAGGCCGTAAGACAAGCCTTGGCAAAGTATCTTGAGGCAAAAGAAAACAAAGTTGTTTTGATAAAGGGTTTAAAAGCAAAAAGAAAAGTTTTTGAAGTTAACAGCTGATATAATTTTGTGATGAAGCAGAAAATTAATATAAATCTAGCGGTGGGAATGTTTATTGGATTGGTTCTGGCATCGACTAGACCGGCTCTGGCGTATTTAGATCCGGGTAGTGGCAGTTATCTAATCCAAGTAATAATTGCCAGTATGGTGGCCGGTGGCGTGATGGTGGGTGCCAAGTGGCAACAGTTTAAAGAATTTTTGACAAAGACTATTAAAAAGAACCGAAATGGCAGTAAAAAATAAAAGGCGGGCAGAGGAAAGTTCGTTTCGTGATCCAAATGGTTATGTTTACTGGCGACAGGGGCAAGTCTATCGACAGGTAAATATTGGGTATAAAGACAATTACGATCAGCTGGTTAAAAGCGGACTGTACAAGAAGTTGGCTAATAAGGGATTGTTAATAGAACACCGTGAAATAAAGAAAAAGATTACGGGTGGAATATATAAAATAATAAAACCAACCATGATTCCGTTTGTGTCATACCCTTATGAATGGAGTTTTGGTCAACTTAAAGCAGCAGCTTTATTAACACTAGCAATAGAAAAAATAAGTCTTGGGTACGATATGAGCTTAAAGGATGCCAGTGCTTACAATATTCAATTTGTGGGGACAAAGGCGGTATTTATCGACAGTCTGTCTTTTGAAAAATACAAACAAGGACAGGCCTGGGTAGCCTACAGACAATTTTGCCGGCATTTTTTGGCACCACTAACGCTGATGGCAAAAAAAGATGTCCGACTGGGGCAATTGCTAAAAATATATATAGATGGTCTACCTCTAGATCTAGTTGATAATTTATTACCACTAAAGGCAAAATTTGATTTTGGCATACTGGCCCACATAAAGCTAAATGCCAAATCGGAATTAATGCAGATTAAAAAGAGCCAAAAAGAAGTAGACATACCCAAAAAAGCCTTGATTAGTTTAATCGAAAACCTGGAATCGACGACCAAAAAACTTAATTTAAAAGAGACAAAAAGCGAATGGGGAAACTACTACAAAGAAACAAATTACTTAAAAAAAGCTTTTAGAGATAAAAAGAAAATGGTGGGCCAATATTTGGCAAAAACAAAAGCTAAGACAGTCATTGATCTGGGGGCCAATAATGGAGAATTTAGTAAAATAGCTTCTAACTTGGGGGCTTATACAATATCGGTTGATATCGACGAAATGGCAGTGGAGCAAAACTACAAAAATTTTGCTGACAAAAAAATGACAATATTACCTTTACTAATTGATTTGGTTAATCCAAGTCCAGGACTAGGATGGGAAAACGTGGAAAGAAAGTCGTTTTTAAAAAGAGTTAAGGTAGACACAGTTATGGCCCTGGCCCTAATACACCATCTGGCTATCTCTAATAACTTACCATTTGAAAAAATTGCTAAGACATTGGCCAAAATGGGAAAGTGGCTAATTATCGAATTTGTGGCTAAAAATGATTCACAGGTAAAAAGAATGCTTGAATGGAGAGAGGATATTTTTGATGACTACAACCAAGATAGCTTTGAAAAGGCTTTTGGCAGATACTATAAAGTGGTAACTAAAAAACGGATTACAGGTAGCTTTAGATGGCTATATTTAATGCAAGTAAAGACATGAGCAGACTTAAAAAAAGCACTTATCATCCCCTACTAATTGGTGTCTTTCCGGTGCTATTTTTTTATTCTGCTAATCAAGATCAGATTAGACTTGAAGCGGTATGGGTACCTTTGGCTATGGCTGTAATAGTTTCACTGGTCTTATTACTGACGACACAATTAATATATAAAGATTGGCAAAAGAGTGGGGTAGCTACGGCAGTATTGGTGGTGTGTTTTTTTTCGTATGGGCATCTGGTTGGGCTACTTGATAAATTGTTTTTTAAGATCGGACCTGATGTAGTGATTGGGCCAAACAAAGTATTGTTCCCAGCCACGATCTGTTTTTTACTGGCTACCTTGGTCAAGGTTTATAAAAGTAAGAAACAATTTGTTGAGCTGACCCGATTTTTGAACATTTGCACTCTGGTATTAGTTTTGATGCAAGTAGTAAATATATACCTAAAAGAATTTAGCCTGAAAAAGATTGGAAATAACAATGTAGATACGGACTTGAAAATTGAGGATAACCGGGATATTTACTATATTGTTCTGGATGCTTACGCCAGGAGTGATACCTTAAAAAATTTATATGATTGGGACAACAGTCAGTTTGAAACCTTTTTGAAAGATAAGGGCTTTTTTGTAGTGGAAAATTCTAACAGTAACTATGCCCAAACTTTTTTTTCACTGGCGTCGAGCCTAAACATGGAACACGTAGATTACCTAGAAAAGCAAATGGGTAGGGATTCGGATGATGCCAGTGTACCGATGGCTATGATTGGCCAAAGCCAGGTAGTAGAAATGTTAAAAAAGGCCGGGTACCAAACTATTAACTTGGCATCCGGCTGGGAACCAACAGATAATTTGTTAAATGCCGATATAAACTACAGTGGAAACAAATTAACCAGTATTGGCGGATATGATTTTTCGGTAAATGAATTTACGATAGTTTTTTTGCAAACAACCATACTGTCCCCCTTTGTTAAAAACAAACTATCTGACATGGCCAGGGACAAAGTCTTGGCAGCTTTTGACAGATTGGGGCAATTACCCTATCAAAGGGGCAATAAATTTGTACTGGCTCACTTCAACGTACCCCACCCGCCATATTTGTTTGATGAGGATGGAAATAAAATAGACGCAGCTGA
>CAYWRN010000008.1:31130-36770 GCA_964461095.1 uncultured Gammaproteobacteria bacterium | reverse complement strand
CATAAACTATTAAACCATTTTCACTAACTGGTCTAGTTTAAGGGGTACGGGTCAGTAAACACTGCTTTTAGAAACAGTTTTCCCAGCGATATAATCCAAAATATCTTCTCTCCCACTCTCGCCGATTTTTTTAAACTCGTCGTAAAGGTAATCTTCTTTATTCTTTCCGGCATCCCGATAGAGTTTTTGATATGTCATTTCCGGAGTCCACCCGCCATCAATTAATAGTTTTGTGAACATGCTTCCAGAAGTAGCGTCAGCAATAATTGAGGCCATCAATCTTAAGTTTTCTTTGGTGTAATCGAGTTTCTTTATCATATTACATCCTCGACTTTCGGTATTCGTTATTTAACACGTCGTTAACAACTTCCTTAGCTGGAACAAAGAAGTCAAATAGTACAAAAAGTTTTTTCACTGAATCGTAGATAACATCGTCCAAGTTATTCCCCAGTTCGGTTAAAGATGTTTCAATTTCCCAGGAAGACTTGTCAGAGCTGCAAGTATAGTTGTGAAGAGTGAAGGCTCTCATTTGATTCCAGGCACTAAGAGCTCTACCATTTAACCCGTATAGTGAGATTTTAATTTTGATTCGTTCATCGGCACCGACATTAAGATTTTGATAATAAGCAATGCAGTGTTCAATTGATTCGGCAACCCGCCAAATTAGGGTATCAAAATATAGACAAGTCTTCGGCTCTGCATTACCGTTTCCACTATCTGATTCGAGATTTCTAGCAAAGTAAAATTCACCCTTAAGTTTTGCATACCAATAATCAAGCCGTAAGTAGTCTGAGGAAGCATACTCAGCTTTTATACCGTCTAATTGTGGATGTGGCCGTTGTTCACCTCCTGTAAGATATGCTCCAATTGGCCAGCCCGTTCTCCTTTGTTCTGCAGCTTGAAGAGAGGCTTTTATCAAATCAACACTAAATTCATTATGGTTGTCCGGAAGGCAATGAAAAACTTCAAAAGATCCAAAATCACCTAATTTACTCCTAAAATATTTACCCTGTTCCTCAAACCATGAGTCAAATTCCTTATTCAAATCTCTTTGTTGATCAGAGTTTTTGATGGAGGTTAACCCCCGGGAAACCAAGTCACTAAAACTTGTTTCTTCCTTCTGTGCTTTAGCTTTCGCCCATTCAAAAAGAGGAGCTGAAATTGTAACATTTGTCCGAATTAAATCCGATGTTTTCTTTTTCACAGATATATAGCTTTCAATGTCGTCAGTTGGGATCTTGCCACCATTAATTAAAACACGATATTTGTTTTTCGGGAGTTTACCATCGGAATCCATTATCCATTGAGCCATTTGCTTTCGGGCAAAGTCTTTAAGGGAACTATCTGTTAAATCCGCCGCTTTTATAGGCAAGTCCTTGTCGAAGACATAAATTTTATATGTTTGTTCTTTTTCTCCACTTTTCAATGGGACAGTAAAAACCCGATACCCATCTTCACGGTCAATTTTGGTAACTTTTATATTAAAACTTGCTTCCATAATAATTAGTATATCATAAGTGTGGGAGTGTGTCTAGACACACTAAATTATATAGCTCCCTTTTTTATACTGTCTCATTTGTCTCATTTAGCTACAAAAGGCTGGTAAAATAAGACAGGAGAAGGGAACGGGTGTTATAGTGACAAAAGGGTTCCAGACCCCAATGCTCCGCACTTCGACAAGCTCAGTGCTTCGCCTTATAATTTATCCATGAGTTGGTATGTTTATATTCTTTTTTGCGATCAGAAAATGTTCTATGTTGGCTCAATTAACAATGTGAAACGTAGATTTCTAGAACATCGAACAAAACAGTCAAATTTTACTCATAAATTTTCTGATGTAAAACTTGTTTATCAGGAAAAATTAAGTTCAAAAGAAATAGCATTGAAAAGAGAAATTCAAATTAAGGGTTGGTCGATTGCAAAAAAGAAAGCACTAATTGATGGTAAAATCGAATTATTAAAACATTTAAGCAGAAGCACCTGATCTTGTCGAAGTGTTGATAGGTAGGTGTCGTGCGACAAAGTGGTGAGCTTGTCGAACCACTCCCCCCCCCTTCCGCCAGTTAGTATCTATTAAACTGAACCACTTTCTAATTTGTTTCTTCTGTTCATTCCTCTTTATATTGTGTTTTGGTAGACTTTCGTATGGGTGTTGAGATATTTCTTGGGATTTTATTTTTTGCTTTAGGTATAACCAAGGTAGTTTTATATTTCATTGGTAAGTCAACTCCTTTAAATATATTTTCTGACACAGCTATACAAACTATCCCCGGCTTTTCTCTTGAATTAGCCCAAGCAAAATCGATCGACATTGTCGAATATGGATTACTAATTGTTTTAGTTATGGTCATATTTGGACTCAGTTCTTATCTACAAAGGTATCGAAAAAAAAAGGATAAAATATATGACTGTTTTTACTTAACTATAGCCTTTATATTATTTCTTCAAACAAACTTTGTTGTTTTTTCTAGTAAATTAATTTTAGGTTTTTTTATTTTATTCCATATATTATTTTGGACTTACGTATCCAAAAACAATGACAATCAAAAAATTAAATTTAACTCCATCTTGTTCACTAATGGTATTCTATTTGCCCTAGTAGCACTGCAACTAATCCAGAAAGTAAATTACTCCTTACTGTTACCTTTTTCAGTTTTAGTATTTGTGCCATTTATTTATCATTTAATTTCATGGAAATTCCTGTCAAATCCAAGTCATCTATTATTGTCTCTTTTTATAGTTAAAGCCGGAGATACTAACTGGATTTTATTTCTATTAGTAGTCACCATAGTTTTAATAGGCCTTACTGAATTAAGAAAATCTAAATATCAGAAAAAAATTAATAAATTACTATATAAACTATACCCTTATGTTTTAATTACCATTGTCTGTTTTAATCCGCTATATTATTGGTCAGATTTAGATTCAGTCGAGGAGGGTTTTTGGTTAGGTTGGCTCCAGCGTGTTCTAAACGGAAATACCATATACAAAGATTTTTACGCTTACCATCCACCTTTACTGTTATGGTTATTAAAATACTTTGTTTTGGTTTTTGGAGTTAGTGTAGCCAAGGTAAGGTTATTTTTTCATTTACTACAAATAATAGCTATTTTCATTTTCTATACACTAACTAAAAGAGTTATTAGTAGTAAGGTTGGCCAAACAATAATCATGGTTATGATGATAAGTATAAGCAATGGTTTGATAAAAAATAATTCTGAAATTAGGCTAGCGGTAGGACTTTTACCATTAATATTTTTATCAGATTATATTAAGAGAAAAAACAATTGGTGGTTGATTTTAACCGGTTTTGCCAACGGACTGGCTCTAATGGTTAGTCTGGAGGTTGGTGTAGTATCAATGTTGGCTGTTTTTATATATTTGGTTATCAGCAAAAGAATACATATCTTTAAATCCGGGTTATATTATTTTATAGGTATACTAGCAATAATTTCTCCAATTTTCCTGGTACTTTTACATAAAGGAGCTTTGTTAGCAATGTTTAATCAGTTGGCTTATTATTCAGGGGCGTTTACTGACGGATATTTCAATTTAGCTATCCACAGGTCTAATCTCTTACCGTTACTTAGCTGGAAATCTGTTAACAGTTATTTAGGTTCAACTGAAATGTGGTGGTATTTTTGCCAACTAACAATAATTGGGTCATTTTTTTTGGGTGCAAGTAGATACCTAAGAGACAAAAAAACAGATTCAAAAAATAGCATTTTTATCATTTTAAGTTTAATCGGATTAATCTTGTTCAGGAGCGCCCTGGGAAGATCTGACTGGTGGCATCTTCTGTTTTCCGTGCAAATTTCCCTCATTTTAGTTGGTTATTTGATTGAAACATATTCTTCAAAACCAAAAATGACCTTTGGATTATTCCTAATAATTTTTGGTCTAGTTTTAAAGCGAGACACTTTTAATGATTATTTTTTGCATAACCAAATTGAAAAAATCCAATCATATGGCAAAATACCAGGAACCTATGTGTCATACAATACCAAAAGATACGGTATTGCTGTTGATCAGTCAATCCAAACAAGGGAAATGGATAGTTTAATTGAAAGTATTAAACAAACTCCAAAAGATATAAAAATATTTGCCTACCCTTGGATGCCAGAAGTCTATTTTTTGGCGAACAAAATTAACGCCACAAAGATCGATATTCCGTATGCTTTTTTTACCCCAGAACACCAAATACAAATAATAGAGGATTTAAAAAACAACCAAAACACACTAATAATATACAATCCAAAAATGAAACTCGGGGGTTTAACACCAGACAAACTAAATCTAATAAATAGTTATATTCTTGATAATTACAAGACTATAAACAAATTCAAAGATATTGAAATAATGGCCATAGACTAGTACCTGTTAAACTGCACTACTCTCCAGTTTGTTCCTTCAATTTCCCAGTCTCCTATTACTACTCCTTGTCTAAATCCATCTATCTCACTGGCCCCGTCACCTTTTAAATTATTAACTTGCTGTTGACTAATCACAAACAAATTATCCGAAGACAACAACTCATTTGGTCCTTTTAACCTTATGTTCCAGGTCAGTAAAATATCCCGATATGCCTTGCCGCTTCTGTCCTGATCCGGACTTCCTAATACAGCCAAATTTGGATTTTTTAAATCCTGTTTCTCAATTTGTTCCTTGATTATTTTAGATGCACCCGTCATTAGTCTCGGATTGCTTTTATAGTCCTCTGTATAAAATTGTCCAAAAGCCTCAATAACTGACGATAAACAAATCAATCCAACCAATATCATCATTAAATTGTGGCCCAATTTAGTTCTTTTGCTAAACAGCCACATCCAAAACAACCCCAAAGATCCAAGTAAATATTGGCTTTGGTTTGAGTAAACCAAAAACATCCCCAGAGATAGTAAAACACTTAGCCCCCAATAAACACCTTTAGATTTATTCTTTATATCCCAAATAAATAAACCCAATATCACTAGGCCGATAATTATGGCTAATCCACCACCGGAAAACATATAGTTACTAGTAAATTTAACCGCCTCTATCATCTTAGGAACAATATCAGCTAATTTTGGTAAAGAGTTTCTGTTGTTGTACATAACCATTCTCGACCAAAACAAACCAGGCGGATGTCTTAAATCAAAAATAAAAAAGGGCAAAACAGTCAATCCAAATCCCAAAAGCCACAATAGTTTTCTTTCTTTAAGCCATACAAAAAACAGAGAAACTATGGCCAAAAAATGATGATGTAAAGCTAGTCCACCAGCCAGTCCGGCAAATAATTTAAAAATTTTCTTTTTAAAAAATGATAATAAAAGTGACAAAGCTATCCACAAAGGCACAAAGTTTGGATTCCATGGCCATCTGCTGGTTTGTACCAATGGCCACCATACTGCAGCCAGTATCCCTGCCGGAACCAACATTTTCGGATTCGTTTTTATCGCTAGTAGCCAAAAACAACCAAAAGTCACCAGTCCCCAAAAGATCGCTCCCACAATAGTCCCTATTGGCTCAAAGTTAAAAATAACTGCAAACGGTAGCAGCAGATAGTAGGTCAGTGAGCTAAACAGATAGCTTCCATCATCCGAGATCGGCCCAACTAAAGTAATTTTTTTCTCAACCCAAATCTGGTGAATATTAACCAAG
>CAYWRN010000008.1:14661-31120 GCA_964461095.1 uncultured Gammaproteobacteria bacterium | reverse complement strand
CTCTGGCTTCATCAGAATGAAAGTGACCGTTTACTCCGATTCTAAAAACCCTAAAAAATACAGCACCTAAAATGATTAACCCAACCATTACTAATCGTTTTTTCATACCCCAATTATTTCACAATCCCTTACGTTTCCTCAAATTAGTTATTGTCCAAACTTTATCCAATCTTTTATCTTATGGTTTTTTAATCTAAACTATTCCATGTCCACAATCTATATCTTCCGTCATGGCCAAACCACTTTTAACAAAGACAAAATCTTTACCGGTTGGACCGACCCTCCCTTAACTGCCCTAGGTATAGAGCAGGCCGAGATTGTGGCCGACCTTCTAAAAGATATTAAGTTTAATGTTGCCTATCAGTCCAGTCTACTTCGATCTCGCCATACCTTAGAGATTGTCTTAAAGTATCATCCTGAGTGTCAAAAAATTATTACCGACGATCGTATCCGTGAAAGGAACTATGGTGATCTTAACACCATTCCTCACCAAACCATTATCGATAAATTTGGCCAGGAACAATTTGATATCTGGCACAGAAGTTTTGATACCCCTCCTCCGGGCGGCGAATCTTATGCCGATCTTAAAAAGCTATATAGTAAAACTGATTTAAATATAGCCATTTCCGCCCACAGTAATTCCATCAGGCTCTTTAGAAAAATAGTTGAAAATGCTACTGAAAAAGAAGCCTGTTCCTGGTCTATTCCATACGACAAATACTTTAAATTTCAAATTTAAATAGAAAGAGTCAGAAATTCTCTATATATCTTATTATCAACATCACCGGTTCTTAGTTGAACCCTTGTCACTATTCCGGTGGCGACTATATCTGGACCGTTCTCACTAGATCTTCTTGTAACTGTCACTCTAGATCCAACCGCATTTACTAAATCTGTCTGCTCTTTTGGTAATAGTTCAACTCCCCAAGCTCCCTTACTAAATCCTGTCCATCCAACTAACATCCAGACATTATAGTCACAATTATTTAGTGTTATCAAGATGATATTTCGCTTTCTATTTCCAGCAGTCTATTATATTTACACACCCTCTCTCCTCGGCTAGGTCCTACTTTTATCCACGGGCTGTTTAAAGCCACCGCCAAATCTACCATAAACGTGTCATTGGTTTCTCCGCCACCTCTGTGAGATGGTACTGCCGGCAAATTATGTTTTCGGGCTAACATGATACAGTCAACAGTTTCTGATAAAGACCCGGCTTGGTTTAATTTGATCAGCACCGCCGTTACCGCTTTCTCGTTGATTGCCTTATGTAACAAAGATGTATTAGTCACTGTTAAATCATCACCTAAGTTAGGAATCCCCAACTTATCAAGTTTACTTGTCAACATTTCCCAGGCTTTCCAGTCGTTTTCATCAAGCATGTCTTCCATGGTTACTATCGGAAAACTTTCTGCCCAGTCCATAAAATAATCAACCATTTGCCCTGAAGTATATTGTTTGCCTTCACATCGTAAAATATATCTTTTTAATTTCCTATCCCAAAATTCCGACGCTGCTGCATCTATAGATATGCCACAATCATCTTTTAACTTGTAACCTGTTCTACCAACTGCTTCTACCAAGACATCCATTGGTAGTCTGTTGCTACTAATCCCTGCTGGAGCATAAGCTCCTTCGTTGCCAACATTTATTACAAACCCGTTCTCTTTTAGTATTTTACCGGTCTCTAAATAAATCTCAGCCATCATTCTTATACTTTCAGACACATCTATATTTTTTTTGGTTACAGTTAACAAATACTCCTGTAAATCTGTACTTTTATCAGCATGTTTGCCACCTTCAATCAAGACCGCCATTGGTTTAGGTAGCACAAAATCTTTAAGATCAATTTCAAAACATTCCCTTATATACCTATAAAGAGGTAGTTTTCTTTCCTTAGCTGCCGCCCTGGCTACAGCCAACGATACTGCTAATATTGCGTTTCCTCCTAGATAGCTTTTATCAGCCGTTCCGTCTAAGGCCATCATCTTTTCATCTATCTTTCTCTGATCTCCGGCTTCCATCCCTAGTAACACATCTCTAATTAATGTCTCTATATTTTTAACGGCTCTTAACATCCCCTTTCCTCCATATCTTTTTTCGTCCATATCCAACAAAACTACTGCTTCCTTACTGCCTGCCGATGCTCCATATGGCACCGATGCTGTCCCTTTTGCCCCTGATTTCAAATAAACTGTTGCTTCTACTGTCGGTAACCCTCCGGAAGCCAATATCTCTCTTGCTTTTATATCAATAATCTTAGACATAATTCATTATACAACCCTTTTCACCCTTGACATTAGCAGTCTATCGATTAGAATATTATCAGTCAGTCACTAAGACTGATAATGCTGCCTTTTATTTATAAGTTTAACTATTCGAATAGATTATGACAAAAATAAGCATCACTCCAGCTCCGGGCTACGTTTTAGTCGAGCCCAAAAAATCCGAAAAAACCACTAGTTCAGGTATCGTTTTACCTGACTCTCACGAAGAAAAAACCCAGCAAGGAAAGGTAATCTCCGTTGGTTCTACTTTAGTTACAGATTACGGCACCAAAAAAGAAGCTCCCTGTCAGGTAGGTGACTCTGTTGTCTACAAAGAATGGGGGGGTAGTGAATACAAAGACCAGGACAAAGACTATATGCTTCTTAAATTTGAAGACATCATGGCAATTATTCATTAATCCTCGTTACTAATTACTTATTACTATTTACTAAATATATATGGCAAAACAACTACAATTTGATCAAACCGCCAGACAATCTCTGTTAGCGGGTATAAATTTATTAGCCGACGCTGTTACTACTACCTTGGGCCCTAAAGGTCAAAACGTTGGTATCGACAAAAAATGGGGTGCTCCTCAAGTTATTCACGATGGTGTTACCGTCGCTAAAGAAATTGAGCTGGAAAATCCATTTGAAAACATGGGTGCCCAACTTCTTAAGGAAGCTGCTGTCAAAACCAATGATATTGCCGGTGATGGTACCACCACTGCCACCCTCTTAGCTCAAGCCATTGCCAACAAAGGTTTCCAAAATGTTACCGCTGGCTCCAACTCCATGATGATCCGAAAAGGTTTAGAAAAAGCCCTAAAAGTTGTCCTGGAGGAGTTGGACAAAATGAAAACCGATATCAAGTCAAACGATAGGGAATCCATTGCTCAGGTAGCTACCATCTCCGCCGCCGACTCTGAAATTGGCCAAAAGATTGCTGATGCTGTTATCAAGGTTGGTAAGGATGGCTTAATTACCGCCGAAGAAGGTAAGGGTCTGGAAATCGAGACCAAAGAAACTTCCGGCATGGAATTTGACGAAGGTTTTCTCTCCCCTTATTTTGCCACTGATACCGAAAAAATGGAGGCCGTCATTGAAAATCCTTACATTATTATCACCGATAAAAAAATTAGCTCTATCCAGGAAATTTTACCTTTCTTAGAAAAGTTAGTTAAGCTAACCAAAAATTTTGTCATTATTGGTGAAGATATCGACGGTGAAGCCCTGGCTACCCTGGTAGTCAACAAACTCCGTGGTACCTTCAATGTCTTAGCTGTCAAAGCTCCTGGTTTTGGTGATAGGCGAAAAGCCATGCTCGAAGACATTGCTGTTCTTACTGGCGGTCAGGTCATTAGTGAGGACACAGGATCTAAGTTTGAAAATGTCGATCCTCAGGACGTTTGTGGCCGGGCCGATTCGGTTGTTGCCAACAAAGATACCACCCGCATTTTAGGTGGTGCCGGCTCCCAGGCTGAAATCAATGCCAGAGTCAAACAACTCAAGACTCAAATCGACAGATCTGATTCTGATTACGACAAAGAAAAACTTCAGGAAAGAGTCGCCAAATTAGTTGGTGGAGCCATCGTTCTTCAAGTCGGTGGCGCTTCGGAAATGGAGATGAAAGAAAAGCTAGAGAGAGTCAAAGATGCTATTGGTGCTACCAAGGCCGCCGTCGAAGAAGGTATTTTACCTGGTGGGGGAGTTGCTCTTCTTAGAGCCTCTTTTGCTTTAGAAAATTTAAAAGCCGATACCGACGAAGAACAAGTTGGTATTAATATTTTAAAATTTGCTCTGGAGCAACCTATTAGAAAATTAGCCCAAAATTGCGGTCAAGACCCAGGCTATATTCTAAATAAAATAAAAGATGCCTTACTTAAGGATAAAAAATCTGATTACGGCTACAATGCCGCTACTGGCGATATGGCCTCCATGACCGCCTCAGGCGTCCTTGATCCAGTCAAGGTTACCAAATCGGGTCTAATTAATGCCGTTTCTGTCGGTATCATGATTTTGACTACCAATGTCTTAATCACTGATATCCCGGAAAAGAAAGAAGAACACAACCACGCCCCTGATATGGGTGGTATGGGTGGCATGATGTAAAAAATTTTTTCGTAAACCATAAAAACCTCCGGTTTCCCCGGAGGTTTTTAGTACTTATCTACTTTATACTTGGTTTCACTAAATTTTAATTCTGTATTTTTCATCCAATTAACAGTTTCTCTCACATCAACAAACAAATCTTTCACCCTCAAAATTTTTTATAAAACTACCATGAAGTTTAGTAACTTTAAAAACATAGAAATATTTATCCTCTAATAAATTTTCATCCTTAACACTGTAATCAAGTTTGTGTTTAATCCCTACCAACTCTAGATCTCCACTTAATCCGGTTTCTTCCTTTAGTTCTCTTGTGGCTGCCTCGTAAATCGTTTCACCCCACTTTACTTTTCCTGTAATTGAGCCCCAAAAGCCAAAATATGGCTGCTTCAACCTCTTTTGTACCAGATACTCTAACTTATTTTTATTTCTTCTCATGCACATAATCACTACACCGATCTTGGCCTGTCTTTCAATTTCATTTTTATCTGTATCAAATCTATTGGCGTATTCTTTTCCCATTGTGGTTAGTTGATAAAAACCATCATTACTTTTTGTTATTAATTTCCAATCCTGAAGTTGTTTTAGATGAAAACTAAATCGATCAGTACTAACCTTATTCCCATTTAAGTCAGAAAACTTTGCTGACTTTTTGAATAAAAGACCGCACAGTATTTTTGCTTGAATTGGGTGTATATCTGTTTTTTCCACTATGGCCAATTATCTCTGAGATTACAAATATTTCAAGTGAAGTCGACTTCACTAACATTTAAATATTTTATTGCTCACAATCGTATATACTAAATTAATGCCTGTAGATTTTGCCCGTCTAAAAGACTTATCCATTCAGCTTCGTCTGGACCTTCTGGACATGGTTTACAAAAATGGTGGTCATTTTGGTGGGCCTCTATCTAGTCTGGATCTTTTAATTAGCCTCTATTTTTCTAACCTTTTTAACTTTAAATCTGAAAAAGATAAATTCATCCTTTCTGCCGGTCACCTAGCTCCGGCTCTTTATGTGATTCTGACCGAGGCCGGTTATTTTGACAAATCAAATTTGGATAATTTTTCTCAGTTTGGTTCCTTGCTTCAGGGTCATTCATCTACTCACACCCCCGGTGTCCTTTATAGTAGCGGTTCCCTGGGTCAGGGCCTGTCTTTTGCCGCCGGTCTTGCCTTGGCCAATTTGGTTGATAGAAAAAAAAGCCAGGTTATTTGTCTGACCACCGATGGTGAACATCAGGAAGGTCAAATTTGGGAGGCTGCTGCTTTTGCCAATAAATACAAACTAAAAAACCTTATCAATATTATTGATCACAACAAATATCAAATTGATGGTAGTCTTCAAGACATCATGCCTTTAGAAGATCTGGCCAGTAAATACATTAGATTTGGCTGGACAGTCAAAGAAGTTGATGGCCATGATCTCAAAAAAATCACCAAAGTTTTGAAAGAAACCAAGACATCCAACTATCCTACTTGTATCGTTGCCCACACTGTTTTTGCCAAAGGTATTTCCTTTGCCCAATATGACTATCATTACCATGATATCAAAAATTTAGACTCCCGGCTTTACCAGTTAGCCAGAGATAGTCTGGTTTCACAGCTTAACCATGACTGATCAAAAACTTTATTCTCAACGAAAAGCTTTTGGCTCTACTCTGACCAGGCTCGCTCGTACCAATAAAAATATTTATATCGTTGACGCCGATCTTAAATCAGCCCTCTATCTATCTGATTTTGCCAAAAAATACCCCAAAAGGTTTATTGAAGCCGGTGTGGCCGAAAACAATGCTGCCGGTATTGCCGCCGGTCTAGCTAGATCAGGGAAAACTGTTTTTTTGGTATCTTTTGCCTGTTTTTCCCCGGCTATTAACTGGGCCGTCATCAAGCAATCTGTTTGCTATCAAAATCTCAATATCAAAATTATTGGTTCCCATGCTGGTCTAGCCAGTGGGGCCTTAGGTGCCACTCATCAAATGCTTGAAGATATCGCCCTTACTTCGTGTCTACCTAACATGGATGTTTTTTCTCCCGCCGACGCTATCGAAACCGAAAAAATTATCAAAACTATCGCTCGCTCCAGAAAGTCAGCTTATGTCAGGGTAGTTCGTCCTGATACACCCGTATTTTTCCCCAAAAAACAATCGTTTACCATCGGTAAATCCCACAAGTTAACTTCGGGCAAAAAGATTACCGTTTTGTTTCATGGGCCTATTGGTCACTTGGCCTACGACCTTGCCAAATCAGATAAAAAACTCTCTTTAGAAGTTATCAACTGTTCTTCCTTAAAACCTCTTGATTCAAAAACTATTTTAAAAAGTGTCAAAAAAACCAAAAAACTAATAGTCTTAGAAGACCACCAAAAAATTGGCGGTCTTGGCCAAATGGTTGCCCATCTTCTTCTGGAAAATAATATATCTTCTAAATTCATCCATCTGGCCGTTGACGATCAATTTGGTCAGTCGGGTCATGATTATTTAGAACTTTACAACCATTACGGTATCGGCTCTAAACAGCTCAAATTAGCTATTAAAAAATTAAATTGAAAATTTAATTAAATATGTTTGACATTATCTCTTTTGGTTCAACTACCGTCGATATTTTAGTTAAATCGGACTCTATTTCCGTCGAAAAAAACTTACCTTACGATCTTTTATATATGCCCAAATCCAATAAATTTGAAATGTCCAGTTCCCTAATCTGTTCCGGTGGTGGAGCCACTAATACTTCTGTCTCCTTTTCCCGTCTGGGTCTTAAAGCTGCCTGTAGCACTCTTTTTGGTACCGATCCTCTTTCGCTTTATGTCTTAAAAGATCTAAAACAAGATAATGTCAATTTAAAATATGTCGTCCAGGATCCTGGCGAATCAACTGATTATTCTGTCGTTCTTATCACCAAAGATGGTTCTAGAACGATTTTTACCCAAAGAGGTAGTACCTGTCTGGACAAAAAACACGTCCACTGGTCAAAGATCAAATCCAGATGGTTTTACATCTCCTCACTGGAAGGTAACATGAATCTTTTGGAATACCTTATTGGATTTGCTAAAGAAAATCATATTAAAATTGCCCTAAACCCCGGTAGTCGTGAATTAAATCACCCGGGACTGATTTCTCTCTTGCCTTATGTCGATTTTTTACTTCTAAACGAAACAGAGTCAAAAATCCTATCCGGCCTAACCGAACAAGACCTTCAATTTGCTAGTAAACTCAAATCTTTTGGTCCTAAAATTATTGCCGTTACTTATGGCCGTCTTGGTGCTTATATTTTTTCTCAAAATCAATCACTTTTTTCACCAATTATCAATACAGATCCAGTTGATGAATTGGGTGCTGGCGATGCCTTTGGTTCCACTTTTGTATCGGGATTAATAATGGAAAAAAGTCTCAATCAGTCTCTAAATATGGCCATCAAAAATTCAGCTTCCGTTGTCTCCCATCTTGGCGCCAAAGCCGGACTTCTTACCTTACCCAAACTGTTAAAATAATCCATGCTCAAAACCAAGGATGATATCAATGCTCAAAAGGGAAAATTAACCCAACTGACGATTGAGGATGACAAACCAAAAAAAACCGGTTTTCTTCAAAAACCATCCACTATCCACATAACCTTTATTATTACCTTAGTCCTAAGCTGTTTGCTGTGGCTATTAAGCGAAATCAAACAGGGTATCCATCTTCCGTCTTTTAAATTATCATTACCCCACATAAATATACCTATTTCAGATGTCAAACCTCTTGCTTTTGAATCGATTATCAGCACAGATAATATTGATTACCAAAAAAACATCAATCAGTTCAGATTGCCTTTATCTGATCTTAGATCTGATCTTCAGAATCTGCCTGATTCAAATATCTCCTTGGCCCAGGATAGTTTACCTCAGGGGTTACAAATTATCGAAAATTTCGACGAGCAGTCTCAGGTTATAAACTATCAACTTTTAATCAATTTACCCGGCAGTAGACAAATATTTATTTTCATCAAGTCATCAAGCCCTCAGGATAAATTTCTGGCCAAAACCCAAATCAGCCAGCTGCTTCCAAATCTATACCGCCAACTGATTCAATTAGACTGAGTTGGTATTGGTGTAGGAGTAGTCCAAAAACACCCCGGTATTTGACTGCCTTCAACAAAATATTCCGACTTTCCGCATATATTCATCCTACTCACTCCCTCAGGAACTGGCCAATCTTCATTCTCTGTATCCGTTAGTAGATAATTCATTATTCTATGCCAAATCGGAGTTGCCCCCGATATTCCCGATGCTACCCAACTCATCGGGCTATTGTCATTATTACCCACCCAGGCCACCACCAAATATGTTGGTGTCCAACCCACACACCAATTATCCCTGAGGCTATTGGTTGTGCCTGTTTTGACTGCCACCTTTTTACCTTTAATGTTTAGCAGTGATCCTGGTGAAAACACCAGTCTTCTGGCTACATCATCTGACAAAGCCTCGTTAATCAAAAAAGCTACTTTTGGATCCAACACTCTCTCCTTATTTACCTCACTTTTGTAAACCACTTCTCCCAAGTAGTTTCTGATCTCGATTACTGGATTAATTATTACCCTGTCACCTAAATTAGCAAATGTAGAATACGCACTAGCCATGTCTATCATTTTTACCTCGCCGGCCCCCAGTGCCAAGGATAGTCCAAACCGGCTTTTATCCTGCCATGTAGTTATCCCCATTTTTTCCGCCAGTTCAATCATATTGTCTACTCCATGTTCATCCAATAGTTTTACCGAAGGTATATTGAGAGACGATGCTAAGGCCTGTTTTAGAGTTACTTTACCGGCGTATTTACCATTATAGTTTTTGGGGACATAATCTTCCTGTCCGGGAATTTTGTAACTGACCGGTGAATCGTCAATGGGGGACAGTAGAGTTTTTCCATTTAGTAATGCCAAACTATAGTTAATTGGTTTAATCGAAGACCCAGGCTGTCTTGGTGACAAAGTTACGTTAAATTTGCCATCAATATCAGCTGACCAATAATCCTTTGATCCTACCATAGCTAAAAGTTTACCGGTGCTTGCCTCAATTACTACACTAGCTCCGTTACTGATTTTCAACCTTTTAGCTTTGTCAACCTCATCAGCAACTATTTGGGAAGCCTCGTCCTGAATTTTACTGTCAATTGTTGTCACTATAGTCAAACCCCTTTTTTCAATATTATCTATTCCCAAATTATTTTCTACCCAATCTCTGACAAAAAACACAAAATGGGGATAAGTTATTAATTGCCTGTCATTAACAATCTCCACGCCTTTACTGGCAATTTCTCTGGCGCTAACTTCGTTTATATAGCCGGCTTTTTCCATTTCTACTATCACATGATGCTGGCGGGCAATTGCCTTATCCATGTCCGTATAGGGCGAAAACACACTTGGAGCCGCCGGTAACCCGGCTAAAAAAGCCGCCTCAGCCATACTAATCTCCCATACATTTTTTCCAAAATATCTTAGGCTCGCTTCCTGAACCCCATACGCCTCACCTCCATAAGGCACTTGATTAAAATATCTTTCCAAAATTTCATTTTTACTCAGTCTTAATTCAATCAATACCGACAGTACAATTTCTTTTGCTTTTCTTTGCCAGGTTTTTTCATTCGTCAAAAATACATTTTTTACCAACTGTTGGGTAATTGTTGATCCGCCTCTCAAGCCACCTTCGTTAGTAATATTATAAATAAGCGCTCTAATTATCCCTTTTGGTGATATTCCGTTATGGGTGTAAAACTCCTTATCTTCGACAGATATGGTTGCCCAAATCAGCGATTGCGGTATCTGATCCAGACCTATCCAACTTCTGTTTTCATCCTTATAAAATTTATACAGCAAGTGACCGCTTTCGTCTACAATTTTACTCGACATTGGCGGCAATATTTCAATATTTTCAATTTTTGGTAATGTCTTAATAATATCTTTATAAAAAATATATCCGCCAATACTTATCGTTAATAAAGCCAACATTAAGGTAATCCGCCACAGTTTTCCTAATATGTTTCGGAGAACAACATACATCGGCTTGCCTATTAATACAAAAATATTTTTAGTGTTTTTTTCGTTTTTCATTTGACAATCTTAGGGGGCGTCTTACCATCTTCTGTTAATTGCACAGGGCAGGATAGGCACACTAATACACCCGCAGCGTCTTCAATCACCGTGTTAGCTCTCCATTCGGCGTTTGGACTATCTTCACCGACTATATAACCTCCATCTTTGTCTACTAGTACATTTGCGGTCAATGCCTTAGCCGATCCTGGTGGAAACTTTTTATTAAAATACTCATATCGTGAATCACAGCCCTCTGGTGGTGGTAGTGCTCCGGTTAGATTACATATAGTAGTACTGATAATTTCAGCCGGTCTTACGGGTTTTTTTACCACCACATCTTTTAATATTTCCGTCATTACCCGATGCCAAATTGGAGTGGCTCCTGTTGTCCCTGATACTACCCCTGTCATTCTGGTGTTATTGTTATTACCCACCCACACACTTACAACAAAATCCTGAGTAAATCCAATTGTCCAGTTGTCCCTTAGGTCATTGGTAGTTCCGGTCTTAACTGCCACCTCAGGATGATCTTTAATATTTAATTTAGAACCCCGGCCAAAAACCATTCCCCTAGCCCCGTCATCACTTAATACTGACTGAATCAAATAAGCCGTTTCTCTGGATATTGCCCTGTCACCGGGTATCCATTCATACTTATAAATTTCATTTCCGTTATTATCCTCAACTCTTAATATCATATTCAAATCCTGCCTTATACCGGAATTGGCAAATGTCCCAAATGCCACATTCATATCCACCATTTTTACCTCTCCGCCTCCCAGAGCTATTGATAGACCGTAATTTTGTGGATCAGTGTAAGTACTTATCCCCATGGCCGTAGCCGTTGCTACTATCGCTTCCACCCCGGTTACTTTTGCCACTTTTACCGCCGGAATGTTTAATGAATTTCCCAGAGAATTTCTGGTTGATTGTATCCCAAAGTAATTGTAGCCATAGTTTGTCGGACAGTAATTTCTTTGATTAGGTACCCCAAAACAAGTTGGTCCGTCTTCAAAAACCGACCCCAGGGTAATTGTTCCCAATTCCAAGCCAGTGGCATAGGCTATTGGTTTTATAGACGATCCGGGCTGTCTTAAGGCTGTTGTCACATTATATTTGCCGTCTATATCCGGTGCCCAATAATCCTTTGATCCCACCATTGCCAACACCTGTCCCGTCTCTGCTTGAGTTACCAGAGCCGCTCCATTAGTTACATTATATTTTTCAATACCGGCGATCTCTTCAGTTATTACGTCCTCAATATACTCTTGTAAGCTTAAATCCAAACTGGTGGTCACTCTTAATCCGCCTTTTAGCACTTTTTCTATTCCATAATCTTCTACCAATTTTTCCCTGACCTCAAATACAAAGTGTGGTGCCTTTATTTCACTTCTTTCGGTATAGTAGTTTAGTTCCTCCTCAAAAGCTTTATCCATATCGTCCTGACTGATCATACCCACCTCAACCATTCTGGTTAATACCATTTTTTGCCTGGCCTTAGCTGCATCCGGATTGGTAAAAGGGGAGTATCGGGATGGAGATGCCGGTAGTCCGGCAATTAACGAAGCTTCAGCCAGATCCAAATCAACCGCCTTCTTGTTAAATATACTATTGGCCGCCGCTTCCACTCCCCACATTGTTCCCCCATAGGGTGTTTGGTTAAAATACATCTCCAAAATTTCATCTTTACTATATCTGGCCTCTACTAGTAGTGTCAAAAACGCTTCCCTTATTTTTCTTTGTATAGTTCTTTCAGGCGAAAGCAAGGCATTTTTTACCAATTGTTGAGTTATGGTTGATCCGCCTTGTAGCCTTTTTTTGACCAATGTCCTATATAGACCTCTTAAAAGTCCCTTTAAATCAAACCCAAAATGTTTGTAAAACTTAACATCTTCAATGGCCAAAGTTGCCTCTTTCATCGGCTCAGATATTTGGTCAAGGTCAACAAACACCCTGTTTTGGTCAGCATAAAACTTATAGAGTAAATTCCCGTTTCTATCAAAAATCTGGCTAGCCTCAGAATAAAAACTTTTATCGGCCAATTTCTTTGGACTAGGTATCCCTTTAAACATCCAGATAAACATCAAAATTGTTCCTATTCCAATCCCTATTAATATTAAAACCTTAGTTCTCAAGGTCAGCTTTCTTTTAGCCTTCTTTTGGACTCTTTTCTTTGGACTGGTTTTAATCCTTGTCCTTTTGTTTATTTTTTTACTTGTCTTTTTTTTAGATACAGCCATTTTATAGAGCCTCCTTTAGTTCTTCATAACGACTTTCTTCAGACATTAGTTTACCAATAGACATAAATAATTCTTTATAAAAATACTTGGCATTGTCTATCCTCCACAAAAGTTTGTCTTTCTCCACAATATTATCCATTTCATTAGCAATCTCTTCCGATTGTTTTAGATAACTAACTGCCTTTAGTGCCGCCTTATATATTTCGTCCCTTTTGTCATCTTCCGATTGACTCAAAACTACCACCTCAGCAATTTTTTTATCAGCCAGTAGTAAATATAGATCAGCTTTGTCTTTCTTGCCTTTACTTGATAAATTTACCCAAATTAAATCACGGATATCTTTTATCCAATATGTACCACTTCCTGGAATTTGATGAATCTGAGGTAGGTTATATTTAACCATCTCCTTACATCCATTTCTCTCGATTTCAAACTCTACCGGATTTATTCTAAATCTATCCAAATTATTTTCCTGGTTTAAGCTAGCCAAAGACGCATTGGCCAGCGATATCGTCAATATAAAAACACCAAATACCAGCGCTACTAAAACCACATACCATTTAATTCTAAAATTAGGAAAACCCACCATTGCTATATTCTACCAAAATCAAGCCTCCCCTGAGGGTGAAAGTATGCTCTATCCAAAGCTATTAGCTCATTGCTAATTTTCCTCTTCATATACCAATACTGAAGTTTATATAAAATAAAATTTAGCCAGTCCAGAGCCAAGTTATTAATCCGGTTGTAGTTTCTTTCTGCCTTATTACTACTAAATTTTAGATATTTTTTAATCCATTTATTCTTTTCATAAAACAGCTTAACTATCTTACCCCTTTCCAATACAGGCCTGGCCCAAGCCAGATCCAGTGCCGTCAGAATATTTCGTCTATCTCTGTTAATCTCCAAGCTCCTTTCTTCTAACCACAGATTGAAGCACAGTCTATCTCCTTCGTTTTTATTGTTTGAAAAATTCCTCAATTTATACCCCCTTATTAATAACCAACAAGTTACTATAGCCCGACAAATCCACAGCCTTTTATTTTGACACATAATCATCACATCAATATCATCATCCTTTCTTGCCCATCCCGTTGCCACTGAGCCCGTCACCAATATTGCTTCAATCCATCTTATCCATCCTAATTCTATCGCCACTTTCTTGGCCAAAATCAGTTTCTTACCAGCATATTCTTTTTTTCTGTCATCCTTAAAAAAGCCTTCTTCTCTTTCTTTTAATTTCCCCCTAAATTTACCATCTTTCTTCAAATACGGCTCTATTCTTTCTTGCCAAAACATTTCTCTGTCTGTTTTCCTCTCCATCCTCTAAGTTTAACAGTAGTTGGTACGGTAGCCTCCGTATTAGCTATGTGCTAAACTCCACCAGAGTTAAAAACATTTCGTATAGAAACCAGTTGTCGGAAATAATTTATTCTAATAATATATGAATAATGCAGCAAAATCACTGTTTGATTCATTAAAGTCCTATCAAGACATCGATAGATTAGCTGAAGAATCAGAGCCAGAAAGTATTTTTTTGGAATGCAAAGCCCCTTCGCAACAGAAACTAAACCAAGATCTTCGAATCACTCTAGGGGTCGCACTTTCTGGGTTTTCGAATACAAACGGAGGAGTTATAATATGGGGTGCTGCTACTACTCGAAAAAGTCATAGTGGTTTAGACATCATCACCCAAGTTGAACCTATCGCCAATTGTAAAAAATTTTCCACACATATTTTAAACAAGATTCCCACACTAACCATTCCATCGCTCACTAATTGCGAAAATAAAGTATTAAAAAAAAGAAATAGCGATACAAAAGGTGTCATTGTCACATATATTCCACCCTATACAGGTGATCCCGTTCAACATATTGGCGATGAATATTTTTATTTTAGATCGGGAGATGAGTTCGTAAAAACTCCCTATCAAATGTTAAAACGACTCTTTGCCTCTTCAGATACCCCTTCTTTGAGTACTACATTTTTTCAAAAAATTATCAAACTAGATAAAACAGGTTTTTGGGATATTCCCATCGTTATAAATAATAATTCAAGTGCTGTTGCCGAAAACGTAATTGTTCAAGTGGAAGTATTAAATCCCACCTCTTGTAAAAATATTCATCCAGTCAGGTTTTCTGATGTTTCAGAGATCAATCCTGGAAAAACGGTTTTTACTATCGGATTGAGTTCAGTGTTACACAGGGGAATCCCGACTATAGTAGGTTCAATTAAAGTTCAAATGCTTGGCAAAAAAAGGTTAATTAAGCTCGGAATTGATCTTTTTGCCAACAAGATGATAGCCAAACAACAGCGATTTTGCTTAAATCTGTGCAAAGGCAAGTTTTCCTATTCTCTTACAAAAGAAGTAGATGTTTATTAGAACAAATTACTTCTCACTTCGTTCAACCATATTACGCATTCTGCCCAAAAGTAGGAGAATAAGTTACTTATCTATGATAAAATACATTGTGACAACACAAACAGATAGAAAAGGACCAACAATTTCTGACGCCACCTTAAGACATGCAGCTCACTACCTTGGTTTAGTAAAAGAAGGATATGTTACGAGACTTGATCTACTTCAACTTGAACATGCAAAAAATCAACTACTAACCGAATTAGCCAGAAGACCCTTACTCTCGGTTGGGCAAGAAAGTACTATTTAATCTCTTCACCTAAAACTAAAACCTTCCTGGTCAATAATAAGAAAGAAAAAGGTTGAATAATATCTAGATAAAAACTTGAATGTAAAACGCAGGTCTATAGGTTCAAATACACAAGATCGACAATCAATATAGATATCAAAACGTATTAATTATTTAATATATATAGATCTTATAGTATAATCAGCCATGAATGAACATCTTCAAACGGAAACAAATACGCATTCCAGTGGAATCACAGCAACTCGGGTGATTACATTAGAGCAACACGATCTGTCTAGATTTTGGATGACCGTCGCAGGACAAAAAGGTCTCACTGTTACACAACACGGCGAACCACAACACAGATCTGGATCTCAAAGTGAAAATCCATTAGAACATTTTGTTTCTCGAGTCACCATGGTTGTAAGAGGCCCTGTAGGAATCGTTTCCGGATTATAATCTAAATACTCAACTTTCTTGTTCCGACATATCCAGATCTATCAAACAAGTTATGGGTATTAATTTGCTATAATTACCTAGCTTTATGAACAAAAATTCCGCAAGATACCGCATATGGGAAATCATGCCCGGTCTTTTTGCTTGGTTTACTATTACCTTTCCCATCTGGGGAGCTTTATTAGTTCCTAAACTAGTCGCTTACTTTGTCATCGCCTTTCTTTTATATTGGATCTATCAGTCTTTTAAAGCTGCCATATTTTCTACTATTGGCTATTTCAAAATTATAAACGCCAAAAAGGTCAATTGGTTAGAAAAGTTTGATCACGACAAACAGCCCGATAGTCTAGATATAGAAAGTATCTATCATGTTATTTTGATTTCTTCTTACAAAGAACCTCTTGAGGTTATAGATATGGCGGTCTCGTCTCTGGCAGCCCAACAACAAATCAGCCCAAAAAAAATCTATGTTGTTATTGGTCAGGAAGAACGAGCAGGCCAAGAAATAAATCAGGCTACTATCGACTACTTCACCAAAAAATACAAAAACATTTTCGCAGCTTTTCATTTTCCCGTTCATCCTGGTAACATCCCCGGTGAAATAGCCGGCAAACATACCAACGAAGCCTGGGCCGCCAAATCATTCAAAAAGAATTTTATCGATACGGGTAAAATT
>CAYWRN010000008.1:14418-14639 GCA_964461095.1 uncultured Gammaproteobacteria bacterium | reverse complement strand
GCCGCGCTTTCTTATCATTTTGCTATCAATCCCAGAAGGTACCTTAGCTTTTGGCAGTCTCCCATTTTTTGGCATCACAACATCAATCAAGTTCCTGCCCCCATCAGAATCATTGGCACTATCGGTAACGCTATTCACATTAGTAATATTCAGGAGCCGGATGGCATTTTTTTTAATTACTCTTGTTATTCCTCTTCTTTCAAGTTAATCAATCAGGCTGG
>CAYWRN010000008.1:5302-14408 GCA_964461095.1 uncultured Gammaproteobacteria bacterium | reverse complement strand
GCTATTGGGATCCTGATTTTATACCGGAAGATTGGCATATCTTTTTGCAATCTTTTTTCGCTACTGGCGGCCAGGTATCTATCACACCCATCTTTCTTCCTACTATTGTTGACGCTCCCGATGGTAAAAATTTTTGGGATGCCATCAAAAACCGATATCAACAATGTGTTCGTCATGCCTGGGGAGCCACCGACATTGCCTATACTATCGAGCAGTCCCGAATTCACACAGAAATCCCTCTGACCACCAGACTCATGCGTATTTTTAAACTAGTCGAAACTCATTTTATCTGGTCCAGTAATTGGTTTATCTTGACTCTTGGTACCAGCGTTCCCGTTATCCTTAATCCTCGATTTTTCCAAACCAGTATCGGCTACAATTTACCAAAACTTAGTAATTTAATCTTAACTATCTGTCTTCTGCCTCTTTTTGTTCTAATAGTTTTAGACTGGAAACTTCGCCCCGACGATCACAAAAAAGGTCTTCTGCCCTTTCTCAAAAACCTACTTTATTGGCCCCTAATGCCCATTGCCACCTTAAGTCTTTCAGTTCTACCCGGACTACACTCCCATACAAAGTTGATGTTTGGTAAAAGGATAGAATACAAAACTACTGTCAAAAAAGGTAAACTAGGATAGCTTCCTATGAAACCTAAGCTGACCTCTAACAAATTCTGGTTTTTTCTGGCCGCTTTATTTGTCTTTTTGAGACTACCTTCTCTATTTGAGCCAAACTGGTATGGCGACGAGGCTATATATTTGGTTTTAGGTCAGGCTATCAGGAAAGGTTTGACTCTCTATAGCCAGATTCATGATAACAAACCGCCAACTCTCTATTATCTGGCTGCCATTTCCCGTACTGTTTTTGGTTTTCGATTACTTCTGTTTGTCTGGATGATTCCAACCATCTACTATTTTTATAAGTTGTGTCGAAAGTTTTTTAATTTATTTTTGTCCCGTTTTTGTCTGCTTGTTTTTACTGTTCTAACTTGTATTCCCGCTATAGAAGGCAATATTAGTAATGCCGAAATTTTTATGCTTCTGCCTACTATCTATGCTTTCTACGTCCTCAACCCGCAAAATCTAATTTCAATTATTTTCTCCGGTCTGTCTCTTGGTTTTGCCTTTACTATCAAAATGCCCTCTCTTTTAGACGCCTTTGCCATTATTCTCTTTCTGTTAATTTCTCAACTTAATCAAAAAACCCCAAAAAATATTTATTCAAAAACCAAACAATTTATCTTCAAATCGGCTATATTCTTTGTATCATTTCTCGTACCTACCATTCTCTGGGCTGCTGTTTTCTCTGCCAAGTCTGCCTTGCCTGAGTTCATGCAAGCTGCCATTTATCAAAACATTCCCTACCTGTCCTCTTGGGCTACCAAAACTCATTCTTCCTCCGCTTTCCAATCAGGACTACTTACCAGACTGATCCTCATGTTTGTCTTCTGTCTAGCTTGTCTTGTTTTGTATGTCAAAAAAAAGCTAAACCTAAACCAGTCTCTGGTTCTCTTCTGGTTATCAGCCTCTCTTTTTTCCTGTCTTCTATCCGAAAGACCTTACCCACACTATATTCTCTTGATTGTACCGTCTTTTTGCCTTGGTTTAGTCCTGTTTCTTAAATCTCTTAAATCACCATTTTCTTTCCTATTTATTATTTGGTGTCTGGCAGCTATCAGTAGTTTTGTTAAATACAATTTTTATTTTTATCGAAACAGAGGCTATTACAAAGCCTTCTATCTAAACCTAAACAGGTTTTTGCTAACCATTTCGGTAGTCATCTAGCCAGAAATCAACAAATTGTTAATTACTTATCCCAATATTCTCCTAAAGATAATTCCGTTTTTGTCTGGGGAGACTCACCATTTATTTATTCCGATCTAAATATATTACCTCCCTCAAAATATACTGTTGCCTATCATATCGTTGATTTTGATGGTTATCAGCTTACTATCGATGCCCTTAAGACATCCTTACCTAGCTTCATAGTATACTACCCAATGCCCAGCAGGCCCTTTGTCTCTTTAGATAATTTTATTGATAAATATTATTTTTTAGACAACCAAATCGATAACGTTTTAATCTATCAAAAAAGATAATGCCTATTTTCAAATCAATTTTTCACCACCTATCTCAAATGGGCCAATTTTGGCAAAAGCCTATCAATCGCAAACTATTAGTTTATTCGATTCTATTAATCATTATTCAAGTTGTTTTTATTACTTTTTATTATGATCAGCTTCCTCGTCAAGTGCCTCTTTTTTACAGTCGTCCCTGGGGTAAGGATCAGTTGGTTTCATCCCCATATCTTTATCTATTGCCTATTACTTCCTTTGTTATCCTTCTCCTAAATATGTTTTTGATTGTCTTTTTTGCCAAAATTAGTTTTCTTAGTATTAGTCTTTTAACTTCATCAACTCTCTATTCCTTCCTGTCTCTTTTTACTCTTATCAAAATTATTTACCTTCTTGTCTAAATGACCAATTTTCTCATTCCGCTTTTTGCCTCATTTATTTTTTGTACTCTCTTAACCCCGTTAACCATAAAGCTTTTTACCAAAAAAGGCTGGCTTGAAGACCCTTTAAAAAAACAGACCAAAACTGGTAACGCCACCGCCCTCTATCCGGTTCCCAGAGGTGGCGGTATTCCCATTTTTATCAGTATATTCTTGTCTTGTCTTCTTTTCTTACCACCAGATAATCATCTAAAAGGCATTTTACTTGCTGCCTCCATAGCTCTTGTCGTTGGTGTCCTGGACGATATCAAAGACATTAGCCCTCTTTTTAGGCTGATTATTAACATATTAACTGGTCTTATTATTGTCGCTTCTGGCATTAGAATTGATTTTGTTAGCAATCCTATTGGTCCTGCCGGATCAGTCCTAAATTTAGGCATAGTGGGCATATTTATCACCCTAATCTGGATTGTTTGGTGCACCAATATTGTCGGCTGGTCAGCCGGAATTGAAGGTCAATTACCCGGCTTTGTTTCCATTTCCGCCATCTTTATAGGTATATTAGCTCTCCGCTTTTCTTCTGATGTTACCCAGTGGTCTGTTATAATTTTGGCCTTTATCATAGCCGGCTCATATTTAGGTTTCTTACCTTACAATTTCTTTCCTCAAAAAATAATGCCTGGTTATAGTGGAAAAAGTTTGGCCGGACTCTTCCTTTCAATTTTGTCTATTCTCTCCGGCGCCAAACTAGCTACATTGATTTTCTTGCTTGGCATCCCTATGGTTGATGCTGTTGTTGTTATCTTTAGACGTCTTGCCAACAACCAACCTATCTATCAAAGCGATGGTCAGCATCTTCACCACATTTTACTCAAATCAGGCCTCAAGCGCCCTCAAATTGCCATACTGTACTGGTCATTTTCCTTGATTCTGGGTTTTATCTCCCTATTTCTAAATAGTCGCCAAAAATTCTACTTTCTAATAACTTTTGTATTAGCCGCTATTGCCCTGATACAGCAACTATCTTGGCGAATTGGGCCGAAATCCAGCCGCTAACATTCTCATCAACTTTAATCTTATACCAGCCGCTATCATCGGTTTCTAGAAGTTCATATTTTTTACCTACATCTACCTTACCCACCTCAAGGCCGGCTGTAGACGCTTCGTTTCTTACTCTTAACCATCCGGTTCCCGTCTCTTCTATTAGTACCTTTTCCATACTATCGATTTCAGTAGGTTCTGTTAGGTCCGGGTTAGTTTCTTTAGGAATATCTATTTTGGTTTCCGGAAGTTGGATATCAACTACTATCTGATAACCGTTTTTTGTTTTTACAAACAAATTTTGACTTTCAAATCCGGGGTAGGAAATTACTAGGTGTCTGTCACCCTCAGCTACCTGCTCAAGTTTAGTCGGTGTTCTTCCGATTATTTGACCATCCAATTTTACCGAAGCATCAGCCGGTTTGCTATTTACTATTATTGCCGGCTCCTGGTCTTTACCGGTTTTTTCCGGATACATCACATATCCCCAGGAATATTTTTGATCATCGGCAAAATGATAGCTGACTATTGTTGTTGTTAAATTATTTAAATTTAGTTCTTTCTCCCATATTTGTCCGCTTCCTTCAGAAACCAATTTCAATTTCACTTTCCCAGGTTTTATATCGGTCATCTTAAAGTTGGTTTCTGTCTTTCCTATCTCTCTTTCGTCAATATAGACCTTGGCTGCCGGTGTTGTCATAATTTCAATTTCGCTTTTTACAAATACCGCTCCACACCCACCCAAAAGTAAATACACCACAATCAACATAACTGCTTTCATATCCCAATTTTATCTTACTTTGAAGGTAATGGTAATATTGCGTATGCTACTTAAGCGTTTAAGCCTGCTTATCTTATCTTTTATTCTTGTTGTCGTAGTTACCTGTTTTCCTTGCTTTCATATTTTAAAACTACATCTAACCGACATTGCTCCAGTTCCTACTATCGTTCCCACCCCAACTCCCGTCCCTGAAGTTACTCTGGGTCTAGTAGGGGATTTGGGTTTGGGCCGCTTTATCACCTACACTGCCCGTCTCAAAAACGATTTTAACTATTCTTTGGCCAAAGTTTCTCCCTGGCTCCAGTCAAATGACTTCAATCTAGCCAATCTCGAAAGCCCAATTATCGAAAATTGCCCCACGGTTGCCCACAATACCTTTAAGTTTTGTGGTGACCCCGGTTTTCTTCCTTATTTATATGACAATAAGTTTGTTTTCAATTTAGCCAATAACCATATCAACAACTATGGTCAGGATGGTTTTATCCAGACCCAAAGTTTTTTACACTCAAATTTAATTTCATATTTTAACTCTCATTATCAACCATCCAAGTTTTTACAGATGAATATTTCCGGTATTACATTTGGCTTTATTGGTTTTGATTTTATTAGTAATCCAAATATGGACAAAAAGATTGTTGTTGATATGGTCAAACTCTATGACCCTCAGGTAGATTGGTTGGTGGTGTCCCTTCATTGGGGCAATGAATATGTCCAATCTCCTGAAAGGTGGAGGGTCGATTTAGCCCATCAATTGATCGACAGTGGCGCTGATATCATTCATGGTCATCACCCTCATGTTTGGCAAGACTATGAAATTTATCAGGACAGACCAATTTTTTATTCTTTAGGTAATTTTGTCTTTGATCAAAACTGGTCCACACCCACTTCTCAGTCAAATATTGCCCGTCTCACTCTTACCAAAGATACTATCAAAAACCTTAAACTTTTTCCCATAGAAATTAAGGAGAATTGTCAGCCCGTAATCACAAACTAATTTTTTTTAGTATCTGCAATACTTCTCTTTCGTTTTTAGCAAAATAAATTACATCCATTTCTACTTTTTCCAAATTCAAAAACTTTTTAAAGGCACTTATAATCTTTTTCCAGCCTCTGCCTACCAAAATAACTGGTTCATGGTGGCCATAGTCGAATTTTGCCACACTCCAGGCATAGCCTAGTTCGGCAATAGTTCCCGTTCCGCCTTTAAATATCAAAAAAGCGTCAGCCACCACAATTAACTCTCCAATTCTGTTTAAGTAGTCCACCTCCTTATATGTCTTATCTGCCAATTTCATGTTTTGGTCAAATTGCCCTTCGTAGCCATCCTTTGGTTGTTTTTTCTTATCAACCACTACCAGTTCTACCCGTCCTTTACCTTCCTCAGCACCTAGACTCGAGGCCAACATCACCCCTGGCCCTCCGCCATTTACCGTTATGTAGCCGTGTTTGGCTAGTAACATGGCTGTTCTATAAGCCAGCTGGTAATGACTATCTTCAGCCTTGGCCATGCCATCACCAAAAAACGCCACCCTTTTTATTTTTTTACTTGTTTTAATCATTTATATATTGATTTACCTCACTATATTGACTTCCACAATATATCACATCCACCCCGGCTGATTTTAGAATTTTTGCCTCTTTCACACCAATACCGCCATCAACACCGATCAAAAAGTCCAAACCTCTTTTATTTCTTATCTCTTTTAAATTTTTAATTTTATCCATTACTTTGTCATCAAATTTATATACTCCAAATCCAGCCTGTCTTGCCATTAAAAGCACTATATCTGTTTCAGTCGGAATTTCACCCTCTATTGCAGTATCTATATCAAAAGCTAATCCGGCCTCCAACCCTTCATCTTTAACTTTGCCAATAAATTCTTCCCTATCACTCATCATTTCCACCTGACCAATTATTCTCGAACCACCGGCAAATATACACTTATTAATCCAGCTTATCGGATTTTTTACTAATAGATGCATATCTAGTAGATTGTTTTCAATACCTTCAACCTTAGTTATTAGTTCTAACTCAAAACTTCTGCCATCTTCCCAGACACCATCGCACACATCAATCTGTATCCATCTTGTTTCTTCTTTTATTCCTAAAATTCTCTCTTCTGCTCTTAGGATATCTTTTTCCAGTATGGTTGGTATTACTATCATTTTTTTCTAGTTACTCATTACTTTTTACTATTTACTAGTTATATACATAGCCATTTCCACTAATCTACAGCTATAACCGTATTCGTTATCGTACCATGCACCTATAGATAACATATCATCTGACGTAACTCTGGTCATCATTGTATCAATCACACAGCTAGCATTATTACCAATAATATCGCTGCTAACCAAAGGTTCGTATGTTACCTTTAATTTACCTACCAAAGTAGGGGACACAGCCGCTTCCTCAAAGATAGTATTAATTTCCTCTACACTCACATTTCTGACCATTTTAAATGTCAGATCAGAATAAGATCCGCACAATACCGGCACTCTAATAGCCGTTCCCGAGAACCGTCCCTTCACTTCAGGATATGCCTGAACCACCGATTCCGCTGCCCCTGTTGTCGTCGGTACAATATTAGCTGCAGCCGCCCTTGCTCTTCGCAAGTCTTTATGACTTCCGTCAACAATGTTCTGGGTCGATGTATAAGCATGAATGGTAGTCAGTGTACCTTCCTGGAAACCAATCTTTTCATCTATAAGTTTTACTATCGGGGCTGTGCAATTGGTTGTACACGATCCGTTAGATATTAATTTTTGTCCATCATACTCATCTTCATTTACTCCCAACACAAATAAAGGTATTTTTTTGTCTTTAGAAGGTGCCGAAATAATTACCTTCTTGGCTCCCGCTTCTACGTGACCTAGAGCTCTTTCGTCTTCAAAAACCCCGGTACACTCCAGTACCGTCTCAATATCATAATTTTTCCAGGGAATTCTTTTCGGATCTCTTTCAGCCAATATTGGTATTTCTTTGTCTCCAATCAATAGCCTGCCTATTTCACCACCCTTTTTAGCCTCACCGGCTCTGACATTTTCAGCAAATCTACCATACACCGTGTCATATTTTAGTAGATGGGCCAGAGATTCAATATCCATCGAACCGCTGGTATTTATCGCTCCAATTTCCACATTGTAACCTTCCTTAAAAATCACCCTAACTACCGTCATTCCTATCCGGCCAAAACCATTAATTGCTATCCTGGTTCTTTTATTGTTCATACTTAACTATACTATTTTTTAATAATTTTCCCATGCTGGTAACTTTCCTTTGTTAGCCAAAAATTCCAGTGCCACTCCGCCACCTGAACAGACATAGTCAAACATGTCCAATAATCCCATTTTTACCAAACTAGCCTTAGTATCACCACCGGCTCCTACTTTAATAGCACTGCTATTGCCAATAATCGCCTTGGTTACTGATTCCGTTCCCATGCTATGATTTTCATCTTCGTATTTACCCATGGTACCAGCTAAAATAATCTCACCGGCTTTCGAAATCTCTTCTTCAAACATTGTCACACTTTCGTCATCGATATCCATTCCACTTTCGTCTAGTTTTGCCCAAACCACATTACCAATATTTTTATATTTATCGAAGAATTCAGGCAACTTTCCACCTATTAACACTTTATCTACCGTAGAAGCCAAAATATCCAGATTTTTTAATTTATCTTCTTTTACCCCTCCCAAAACTAATACAGTTGGATTTTTTGTATTTAGTAGATATCGATCCATTTTGTCTACTTCTTCAGCAAATCCTACACTAAAGTATCCGGGCATCAGTTTAAAAAGCATAGTGGAAGCAGCTTTCCTATGAGCTACCGCCAGGGCGTCGTTAACAAACACGTTGCCAATTTTGGCCAAATGTCCAAAAAATTCCACCTGCCCATCCGTTTCCTGTCGATAAAATCTCAGATTCTCCAAAAACACTATTTGATTATTTTGTGAAGCTTCAAAAATCAACTCCGTATTGGCTGCATCATCCACAAATACACTTGAAATTGCATCTTCTCCATCTTCTAAAAGTGACATTAGTTCCACATAAACAGGTTTTAAAGACAATTTTTCCCTACTTACGTCGTCTACCACTATTTGGCCGCCTTTGTCCTCATAAGTCGGCCTACCCAAGTGTCCAATTATTATAATCCGGCATTTTTTAGCCAAAAGCTGTCTTATGGTTGGGACAGATTTTATCAGTCTGGAATTATCCATTATCAGTCCGTCACTTATTGGCAAATCCAAATCTAGCCTCAAGACAGCTGTTTTGTTATTTTCTATCTCATCTACCGTTGGTAGTTTCATATTTTTTTATTTTATTAATTCTTCTAATAAATCTTTCTTCGGCCATAAATTGGCTATTAATAAATGTTTTAATAATTTCAAAGTTCTCTTCCTCACCAACCAAATCGCCACTTAGGCACAGTACATTAATATTATCTTCCTCTACTGCCAATCTGGCCTGTTTTGGGCAGGTACACAATCCGGCTCTTACCCCTCTAACCCTATTGGCTGCTATCGACATTCCAATCCCGGACGCACATATCAATATTCCCTTTCCCCCCTCATCTCTCACTTTTTCACCCACTTTTATGGCAAAATCCACGTAGTCGTCATCCGTATCTTGTTTATCGCTTCCCAGGTCCCGTATGATTATTCCCTTATCCGTAAGCCATTCAATTATCTTTTGTTTTAGCTCAAATCCCCGATGGTCCGCCCCTATATAAATCATCTAACTAACTATACACTAAAATAACCTAATCATAAACTATGCCAAAGCTAATAATTAACAATAAAACATTTACTTATTTCGTAAAAAGA
>CAYWRN010000008.1:0-5289 GCA_964461095.1 uncultured Gammaproteobacteria bacterium | reverse complement strand
CCCTCATCTTTTTATATTTCCTGCCATTATCTAACACCTACTCTTGTCATTAATCGCTTCATAAAAACCAATCAATTGTGGATTTTAAAAAATTCGCAAAAATTTACATCTTATCCTAAGCTCAAAAACCTAAAAAAATTAACTATTCTTGATCAGCAATACTTAGTTATATACATTAAATCTAGTAAAAACAGCCTAAAAATAGACAACAACTCTGTCTCGATTACCATCCAAGCCACCAACTTATCTCAAAAAAACCTAAAAACCATTTTAGAAAAATATTTAAAACTTTACGCCAAAAAATTAATAACTAACCAAATAAATCTCTATCCCGAGTACAAAAAATTAGTTAAGTCAATTCGTTTACGAAACCAAAAAACCCGATTTGGCTCTTGTAGTAGCCGTCAGAATTTATCGTTTAACTGGCAAATAATCTTTTTCCCTCCTGATTTGTTTAATCACATTATCTGCCATGAATTAGTCCACCTCGTGGAAAAGAATCACCAAAAGTCTTTTTATCAAAAACTATCTCTTTTAGATCCTGATTGGAAAGCTAATAATAGACGGCTCAAAACCCAAGCCCGAAAACATTTTCTGATCAAACCATGATCATGCTAACATAAGCCATGCCAAAATTTACTCCACAAATTTTACCTGATACCTCTATTTGGTTCTATGATTCTTATTCCAAGGATGCTGGCCTAAAAATTCACGTTAAATCCGTTGTTGCTCAAATTACAACTAAATTTCAACAGGTGAAAATCCTCGACACTTTTGAATTCGGTCAAATTTTGGTTCTTAACCAATATATGTACCAGGCCGAGCAGGGAACAGAGTTAACTGAAATGTTAGTGCATGCCCCCATGAATTGTATCGGAAACAAATCCAAAGTATTACTAATCGGTGGAGGCGATGGTGTTAGTTTATCTCAACTAGTTAACTATCCTTGTATTAAACATATTGATGTCGTTGAGATCGACGAGCAACTACACAAATTATGTCAAAAACATTTTTTTATTAACCCAAAAGTTTGGCAGGATTCTAGGATTAGCGTTCATTACACTGATGGGTTTGATTTTTTAAAAAAAGAGTACAGATAAATACGATCTTATACTTTCAGCAGTTTCTGAAATTTTTAATTTCGATGGTACCCCTAACATGGCTTATAGCCTCTTCACTCCAGAATTTTATCAACTAGTTTTTGATCACCTGACGAATCAGGGAATTTTTGTTACTGATGGTACTACCTTGCACTATACTTCTAATGGTTATGATTGGCTTAAGTATGGCCACGATCTAAAACAGATATTTCCAAAGGTTCTTCCTTATCACTTCAATTCTAAAAGAATGCCTGGTGGTGAATTCGTCCTACTGTTCTCTTCTAAAGGGATTGATCCAATCAAAGATTTTGTATGGCAAAAAATTAATTTAAAGACCAAATATTACAACTCTGACATTCACCAGGCATCTTTTATTCTTCCAGAGTCTTCTAAACAAGCTTGGAAGAAAATTTGATAAAATAAACCATGAAAGACAGCAAAGCCGTTCTAGTAACCCTCATAATTGCATTTTTAATTTCAAACATCGCTTGGTTTTCTAAAATATTACCTCCTGGTCGATTTAAAAGTTATCTACGACAAGCCCCCGGTTTCGTCGACGATAAAATTATAAGTATCTATCCAGACGATCTTGTCGTCACTATCAAAAACGGTCAGGTTGATATAAACCAGGATTCTCCTTATTGTCTTATTACCCACCACGACCAGGAAACAGGCCAGCCCTTTGGTATAGTGTACGACTCAGCCGCTATAGCCAACCCTTCGATATTTACCCAAAAAAGTCAATACCAAGGCATTTGTAACCCAATTGCACTGGTCGGTAAAGATTTCTTTATGTACCCCGACAATAATAATTCAAACCAATACAAAATCAATACCATCCCCGATAGCGTTGATTATCAACTTGATAAAGATACCATTACCGACTTTGCCGACAAAACCCTACCTAAGGTTATGGATTTTGGCCAAAAAATCTACTTTTTTATTCCCATCATTATCTTTGCCCTTTCTTATCCATTTATCCTTCTTTTCAATTTTTGGTATACCTTTGTCCTTAGGCTCGCTTTTAAACTTTTTAAAGTTGATCCCAAGCTTACCCAGGGTAAAGTCTATGGCACCAGTCTATTGATTTACTTTTTAATTCTTTTAACCCAGACTATCACCGGTGGCCGATTTATTTCCTTCCCCTTCTTCAACACCATCGCCATTTGTCTTTTTGCTATTCTTTATTTCAAATCTCGATCTCCAAACCCACCGGACAATGATCAGACCCCAGCTGGTCAGGTAAAATAAAGGCATTTTTTACCCAACTCACTATTGCTTTATCAACAAAAAAGTAATCTATCCGCCAGCCCACATTTCTAGCTCTAGCTCCACCCATCTGGCTCCACCAGCTATATTGTCCACCTTCACTATTAAACAGCCTAAAAGTATCGATCCAATTATTTGCTGTTAATTTATCTATCCATGCTCTTTCAATAGGCAAAAAACCAGATACTTTAGCGTTAGGCCCGGGATTGGCTAGATCAATTTCCGTGTGAGCCGTATTCACATCACCGCAAAATATTACCTTTTCCCCATTTTCTCTTAATTCATTTATATACGCCAAAAATTTATCGTAAAATTTTAATTTGTAGTTCAATCTGGCTCTATCTTTTTTGCCGTTTGGGAAATAACAGTTGATCAGAGTAAATTCATCATACTTAACTATTAAGACTCTACCCTCATCATCCCAGTCATTATCTTGCTCTCCATTTATAACCATCTTCGGTTCAAGCTTAGTCATTACTCCCACACCGGAATAACCTGCTTTCTCAGCCGGATTCCAATACTCAAAAAAGCCGGTTGGTTTACTAAAATCATTTGGTATTTGATCGATTTTGGCCTTTATCTCCTGAAAGCAATAGACATCTCCGCCATCTTGTTTTATAAATTCCCACAGTCCTTTTTTTACACAGGCCCTTATCCCGGCCACATTCCAAGAAATCAACCTAAGTTTCATCTCTTTTAGTAAACATTAAATAGTAGCCATTGTTGTCTGTTATAACAAATTCACTGGTTCCGTAATCAGTTCTATATAGCTCTTTTACTACAGTTACGTCTTTCTTAATTTTCCTAAAATATTTCTCAATCTCCGACAGCTCAACCAGAATCACAAAACTTCCTCCAACAGGAGAATTGGCTAAATTTTCTACATCCTTAGCTATTTCTATAGCTGTTATAAACATCAGATGACTCTTACCAAAAGAAAGTTTTACCCAGTTATCAGTTTCCTCTTCTTTAGCAAACCCTAAAATGTCAACATAAAACCGTATAGTATTCTTAATATCTTTACATACCAATTCACAAGTCAAACTAAGATTATTAATTTCATCCATTAGTCAATTATATAAGTTTTATTTACTGAATTCATATAATTACCTATGGACCACGTTGCCATTATGAACAAAAAGTTAGGTTCAATCGACAAAATCTTATCCGGTGACAAGACTATTGAATCTCGTTGGCTTAAAAATAGATCTGCTCCTTATGGAAAAGTAACCATAGGTGATACGGTCTATTTTAAAGATTCTGGCGGCCTAGTTCGAGCCAAAGCAACAGTATACAAAGTTGTTCAATTTAACAACTTAACCCCAATCACAGACAAAAAAATAATTAGTAAATATGGCAATAAAGGTAGAATTTTTCTCCAGGAATTAAGTGATCTATCTTGGCTAAAAGCCAAAAAGTATTGTGTTTTAATCTGGCTAAAGGATCCCTACAAAGTCACGCCGTTTAAAGTAGATAAAACTGGTTTCGGTGTTAGCTCTGCCTGGATAACGGTAGAAAATATTGCTAAAATACGTCTACATCCAGCGGTGGCCGACCGGTTAGGCGACGGTCTGTAAAACCGTTATAAGCAAGTTCAACTCTTGCCCGCTGGACAAAAAAAGTTAAAATTCCACCCCTTGTGCCTGTTACAATAGCCTATGTATTTAAGTAGCCTTTCTTTAGTAAATTTTCGCTCTCATCTCAAGGCCGATTATGATTTTGATCCAAATGTTAATTTGTTTATAGGTCCAAATGGTAGTGGTAAAACTAATATTTTGGAAGCTATTTATAGTTTAACCGGAGCTCCGTCCTTTCAGGGCCAAAAATTAGCTAATTTGGTAAGTTGGGTAAGCGACTATGCCATAGTTACTGGTACTACTAGTGACGGTCAGTCTCTAGAGGTTAGAATCAAACACAACCAAACTGGTCACATTTCTAAAAGCTTTCATATTCAGGGCGTTACAAAAACCAGAAAACAGTTTTTTGGCCAATTACGGGCTGTTGTCTTTCAACCAGACGATATTAGACTAATTACAGGCTCACCTTCTCGCCGCCGTCAATATCTGGATTATTTTCTATCTTCTATAGATTGGCAATATAGATCAAATCTCTATCAGTACCAAAAAGCTCTTAATCAAAGAAACCAACTCCTTTCTGCCATCTCTCAACACATAGCCAAACCAGAGCAGCTCTATTTTTGGGATAAGTCACTAGTAAAGGCAGCTGATTTTATTCATAAATATCGACAATCTTACATAGACTTTTTAAACTCTTATTTCCAAAATCATACCAACACTGACATATCAACCTTAGAAATAAAGTACATACCTTGTCTAACTTCTGAATCAATATTAAACCAGAGATTGACAACCGATATTAGCACCGGCCAGACCAGCACTGGAGTTCATAGAGATGATCTGATTTTTACCAATAAGTCGCTAAAATCAAACCAAAGTCTAAGTGATTTTGGTAGCAGAGGACAGCAACGGATTGCTATATTTGCAGTTAAATTAGGAGAAATATCTTATATTATTTCTAAGTTTTCTTATCCACCTTTATTGCTTTTGGATGATATATTTTCTGAGCTCGACCCTGTCCACCAGCAATCTTTATCTCAGTTGTGCTATAATCATCAGTCTTTTATCAGCTCATCGCAAGATAAGGACAAATCTCTTTTGCCTAGTGCAAAAACGTTTAATCTGTAATATAATCAGAACACTTAATCTAGCACTTTGAAAATACTTTTTTTCCGCCAATTTTTAAATTAATTTTAATCACAATTGTCAGTGCCAGAAGGATTTCCGATTTAGTCGGAATATTTTTCTGGTTTTTAACTAAACCACGATAAGCCGTAAGGCTTCTGTTACTAAGAGTTTGATCGTGGCTCAGGGTGAACGCTGGCGGTGTGCCTAAGACATGC
>CAYWRN010000007.1:42386-42595 GCA_964461095.1 uncultured Gammaproteobacteria bacterium | reverse complement strand
CTTCATACCACCAATCTCCCTGGTTCTCTCTAAAAGCGATACCGTCAACGTATTAAACATTCCCAACACTGCTACTCCTAGTGCAATCAATCCCAAAAATCCCAACATTACTCTGGCGTTACCAAACAATTTCTCTATTTCGGCCACAGTATCGGCCGTACTGGTTGTTTTATAACCCATTGTTTCCACTTCTTTCCTTATTGTTCCCA
>CAYWRN010000007.1:35676-42367 GCA_964461095.1 uncultured Gammaproteobacteria bacterium | reverse complement strand
TCATCCCCTACCAGCTTTATTTGCGAATAATTTACCACCCCGGCTTTTAAAACATCAGCAATCGGTACATAAAAATACGCTGAAGTATCATCGTCTATCATACCTACAACCGTATATTTTTCTTCTTCTGTCATCGCCTTTTCAGATAATCCTGGTACCAAACCGTTAGTCAGTATATACGATACTATAAACTCCTTACCAACAATATCAGTCCCTTCACTGCCAAATAATCTGGCCATCGCTTTCGACACTACCGCTTTCCCGCTAACATCTCCTTTAAAACTTATCGTTTCCTGGGCTTTTTTTGCCTCCCCGCCACTTTTCATCTGCACCCACTCAACCCCGGTGGCACTATCGGTTGCTACTACCTCTTCAAACATCAGGGCACTGGCACTGGCTACATCACTATCTCCCAAAATCTCTCCTTCTACTATATATTCATCTACTATTACTACGTCATCACTTTTAACAAAACCCACCTCCCATGTTTGCCTACCAAAACTGTCCAAAATAGGAACATATTCTCCTCCTTCTCTTCTCAAAAGTCTAACCTTAGCTTTTATTAGTCTTCCTAAAATTTCACCAATTTCTTTATCTATGCCCGACTCTCCTCCACTACCTGCACTCTTATAAAAGCTTCCCCAGTACTCTTCACCCCAATATCCACCCTCAATTCTACCGGTATAACCTAATAATTTAGTCAAATCAGAATCTTGATAAACCTCAGTTATCTCACCGGGCCTTAAATTAAAATTGACCCTAGACTCGTTTATCTTCGCTCCACCCACACCCTCTTTAAGTTCATCCATTATTCCAGCCACATCACCTTGACCACGAAGATCAAAACTTATTTCGTTTTCTTCAAAAAGTTTCCCTTTGATACTCTCCGCTCCGATACTGGCAAAATAATCTGCCTGGATGCCGTAAACCATCACATCTGTCACCGATGTCATATATCTAATCCTACCCACTGTTGAAACCAAAGGAAGGGCTTTGTCCACGTTCTCAATTCCCTCAATTTTTTTTCTAACTTCATCGTTTAGCTTTAAATTAACACTATCTCCGGGGCTAATATCAGCCATTTTTAGTTCATCCAGTCTGGCCACTCTAGAAACTACCAATTTCTCCAGACCAAATCCGATCGATACCAAAAAAACAATTGATCCAACACCCACGGCCATACCTACGATAGTCATCAATGACCTGGCTTTTTTTAGTTTCATATTTGCAAAAGCCAAACTAATTAAATACGACCGTTTTATAGTCGATCCGTTTAAATTTCTGTCCAAAAGCACTGCCAATTTGTTAAAAAAACCTTTTAGTTTACATTTGTTCCACCAACCTCCCAAAAATTTACCCACTATAGGTATTTTGGCTAATATATAAAAAAACTTAGCTGTCATCGACAGCAATATTAGTCCAAAAAACATCCAAAAGGATAGTAGTTGTTCCCATACTTTTGCCCAAAATTTTTTATCCTTAAGTTTTTTCCAATCAATCATTAGTCTGATTTTAATTTTTTAATAAAATCTGGATCATGAACACTTAGTTCAGAAGTTGAGTGTAGATATTTCTTACCATCGTTTACCACCTTTATTCCATTTACTTTCTGATCATATTCTTCAACTATTCTGCCATCTAATATGTGCAGTAGCTTTGTTCCATATTTCAAATACTCCAAATCGTGAGTAATCATTAGGATTGTCCTGCCGTCGCTACTCAGTTCCTGTAAAATTTTCATTAACTCTTCCCCTGAACTGGTATCTAAGTTTCCAGTCGGCTCATCAGCTGCTAATATTAACGGATCAATTACTAGACTTCTAGCCAAACTTGTTTTTTGCTGCTGTCCGGCCGATAATTCCATCGGCAAGTGGTGAATCCATTCCTCCATTCCCATTTTAGTCAACATATGTCTGGCCTTGTCATAAGCTTCTTCAAGATTAATCCCCAATAGCCGTAAAGGAAAAGCTACATTATCCAAAACCGATAATGATCTAATCCACAAAGGTTGTTGAAACACCGTGCTAATTCTACTTTTTCTAAAATCAGCTCTGCCATCCTCGTCCCACGCATAAAAATCATTATTATCTACTAAGACCTTCCCAGCTGTTGGTTCTTCTAGTCCTAATAACGTGTGGAGCAAGGTGGATTTTCCACAACCTGATGGCCCAAAGATTATTACAAAATCTCCCTTATAAACTTCAAGATCAATACCTTTTAGGACCTCTATTTCTTGCTCTCCTACCACAAAGTTCTTTTTTAACTTTTCTGTTTTTAATATTACTTGTTTCATTTTCCTAAGAAGCCAAACGTTTTTGACAGACTTTCAATAACTAAGTTTAAAGCACTTTTAGTCGCTTTTGGAGTAATCACTACTGAATCAAAAGATGTACCCACATTACCTGCTTTATCCGTCGACACCACACGTAAATGATAGATGTTTGCTGGTTTTAGGTCCGGTATGGTCACTACATGGTTTTTAACCATGCTTGCATCTTCTTGAGTTTTTAGTACATATTCACTACCGGTTCCTTCTCCATACTCCACCTGTGTTGTTGATGGTTCGTCTGTGTTCCAGGAGATTATTACCTGTGCTTTTGCTTCCTCACCCACTCCGGTAATTGTTGATTCAATATTCACATCACTTACTTCCGGTGCCCTTAAGTCTGTAGCCGTTTTAACCGTTTTTTCCTCAACCACTGCTTCGTTTCCAGCTACATCTTTTCCCTTAATTACTATTACGTATTCTGTCTCGTCCATTAGATCTCTTATCACCATTTCATGTTTAGTGTGCAAGGCTAGATCAATCTGGTCCAAACTCCTTTCCGACATTCCTACTGGATAGTAAGTAATCATTGAACTAATCTCGGTATTACTTTCCCAGACAAATCTCAAAGTCGCACTTGGCATTCCCACAACCTGTTGAATTTTCACTCCAGTAATTTTTGGAACCGGTAGCGTCTCAAAACTATAATCATCACCACTGTACTCATTACCCTCCTCGTCTTTGGCTTTCACTCTAAAGTGATATTCAGTTCCTTCGTCAAGGCTATCCAAAAGTACCATATAACTACTCTCAATCATCGAGGTTGACATAGTCTTCACACTCCCATAATTGATTGTTTCACCGTATTCCAAATTAATACTACTAGATCCTTTAATCGTAAACGACACATAAGCTTGATACAGACCAATACTTTTTACCTCGACCTCTAACACAAAAGGAGCCGGGTTTGTTGTAAAGCTATATTCATTAGACGAACCCTGATTTCCATCTTCGTCAGTCCACAAAACTTTATAGTAATATGTAGTTCCTGGTTCCAAATTATTTATAGAAATTGAGTGGGATATTTCCTGCTCAGAAGACCCTACCTCATTTCCGTAACTACCAGTCGACGTTCCATACTTAACAAAAGAGTTTGAGTCTCTAGATGTTGTCCATGTAATCACGGCCGACTTTGTTTTGACGGTACTGGCAGGTGCCGTTTCCAAATCCGGTGCTGTCAACCATTTTCCTGTCGGTATTAATGATGTTGTCGATGAAGGTGCACTATACTGGTTAGTGGAATCATATGCCTTGACACAAGCATAGTACCTAACCGACTCTAGAGCTGTTCCTCCAATATCTGCCACTACATAAGTTGTTCCTCCTGTAGTTCCCACTTTAGTAAACCCATCTAAATCGGTTGTACAACTAGTACTGGTTTTTGATACAAAAACTGCATAACCGGCAAAACCTGTTCCCAAACTACTGGGTGGGTCCCATGTTAAACCAAGCTTGTACTGTTCCGTTGCTCTAATTGAATTGTCAAACGCCTCTACATTCAAAGGAATTCCCGGAGCCGACGTATCAGCATAAAACTCAACTGAAGCATAGGAGTTGTAATTAACATTACCAGCTTCATCAACTGCTACCACATACAAAATATTGCTTCCCTTTATAGTGGCATATGCTCCGGCTGGTAAGTAGCTATTTAAAACTGTCGAATAGTTACTCTCAGAGGGAGGTGTGTTTACAGAATACCGATATTCTGAAATCGAGCCCTGATACTCTTCGGGTGTGTCCCAATCAAAACTAAAAGAGTTCTCTGTGTTGTATGATACACCCACTGACAAGTTAATAGGCATCGATGGAGCACTTCCATTGTAATAATACGCTGTTGTTTTGTAACTCGATTCATTACCTGCCCAATCCCTTGATTTTACATAGAATGTATTAGCTCCGTCTTGATATGCAGTTATTCCTGTTATCTCCGTACCAATAATATATTGATCAGACGAATACGTCCCTGTTGACGCTCCTGTTTTGTACACATAGTCCCGCATCCCTGAGTTATTTCCCACCTCCCCACCGTCAACTGTTGTTGGCCAAAAAAACTTAAAACTGTTCAGTGATGTGTAGTTCCTTGGATCAACTGCCACTGATGATGGTGCCAAAGGTGGTGTTCCATCGTATTTATAATTAAATGCCAACCAACTTGGACTGGTATTACCCACATTATCAATCGCTTTTATCTGCATATAATAATTTCCATCTGTTGTTAGACCAACGGTCATCGTCTCACCTATCACACTATTCCATGTTCCTCCCTCACCACTATCTCCTAATCCAACCTTAACCAAGTATCCGGCTATTCCCGATCCGGTTCCATCATCTGCCACTCCCCATTCAAAATACGGATTTGCTGCATTACTCCAGTCACCGCTCACCAACTCAGCTGACTTCGTCGCTGTTTTGTAGCCATCAATTGTTTCTGTCAGTATAGGGGCACTTTCGTCTCCATAATACTTAATTTTTATCCCACTGACCCGTGGTGTACTGACACTTTCATCTGATTCTAGTGTCAACTTTAGCTGAATATATTTATTAACTTCAGAGTTTACATTATATGTATAAGTACCTCCACTAATATTTTTTAGAAAAGTTGCAGTTTGCCAATTAGACCAACTAGCTGAGTCAGTCGATGTTCTAGTTTCAAATGTCACATTAGTGGCTGACGGTGATGATACTTGTGCTTCTACAGCTACCACTCTGTACGGTGTACCCATATCATAAGCCCTAGATATAAAAGTACCCTGGTAGTTATAGGCCGTCGTACTTGACGGTAAGTTAAATTTACTAAATGTCCAATCATAATCACCCACCATGGAATAAGCAGTATTTCCTGGACCTTTTGTGATGGTTGAGCCATAATACGTCTCTGTTAGCATCGACATACTTGTCTCCCAACTATCAGACGCAACATCGTAAATATAAAATCCGGTAGTTCTGTCGCCGGCAATCACAAATATTTTTCCGTCATTATATATCGACCCAGACGATGCGTTCGACCGCACAGGTAGGTTTGACAATCTCTGCCAGGTTTGGGTTGTCAGACTGTATTTATAAAAATCAGTAGTGTTGGCACCTCTGATCAAATACAAATTAGTTGATCCATCTCCTATTAAAGATACCCCGACAGAACCACTACCGATTGACACGGGTACCGAGTTTGATTCTATACTCCAACTATCACTATTAACATTATACTTGTACATTGTTGTTGATCCTACTCCTCGAATCAAATATAAATTACCCGATCCATCCTTAGTCATATAGTTACCACCATAAACATTTATGGTATCTAAAGTAGGTGCTCTCTGTTGCCATTCATCAGTTATTTTATTAAATCTGAAGAAACTGGTTGTCGTATCACCACAAGCTACATAAACATAGTCTCCTTCAGCTACCGCCCCTCCTCTGTATGTACACGGAATTGGAGGCATCACTTTCCATTCCTTATCAGTGATCTTATACTCATTAAAATAACTCCCATTTCCATATAGATAAAAAACACTATCCACTTCGTCCGATACTAACGATGTGTTTTGATACGGATTAAAAACAGTTATTTGACCATCACCATTGGCTAAATTTCTTCCAAATGGTACCGGTGGAGTCTCTGGTAAATATTTTTTAGAAACCAAATCAAATCTGTAGACAGGTCTGACTCCCGAAGCTGATCCGTTATAACCCAAAACTAAATATACATATCGATCACCATCGTAGGCTACACTACCCGTATACCACGGCACCTCACTACCCACATCTACCGAATCCCACCTGTTACTAGCCACTGTGTATTTCCACACATATCGCTTTTGTTCCGCTGTTAAACCATGATCATAGTAGGAAAAGGTGTAAACCTCGCCGTCTCTATAAATTAAATTATTTATACTGGATCCTTCATAGTGTGGAATCTGTGGCAATGTCCCCACCGACCAATCATCTGTAGAAATTGTATATTTTGCAAACAGTGTATTGGCTCCAAATACCGCGTATATTGTGTCGTTACCATCATATGCCAAACCGGAACCAGCGGTTGTATTCCACGGAGCCAACGCCAAAGTTTCCCATTCATCTTCAACTATGTTGTATCTGTAAAAATCAGCCGTACTATTACCTCTGAAATAGTAAATATAGTCACCCGCCTTGGTCCCAACTGCCCCATTGTAAAACTCACCACCAGGTTGGTTAATTTCATTTGACCACGTCTGGCTGGATATTGTGTATTTGTAAAAATCGGTTAATCGGCCACCTGCAGTTACATAAATCGCGTCATTACCATCAAACACCATAGTTGCTCCATAAACATAACTGGTATGACCAATTCCAATCGGTGTATTGATCAATGTCTCTCCTACTCCAGTC
>CAYWRN010000007.1:31642-35666 GCA_964461095.1 uncultured Gammaproteobacteria bacterium | reverse complement strand
ACAGATTAAGTCTATAGAATGCGTTTGAACCATAACCCCTGGTTACATATAGATAACCCTTAGCTACTACTGAGGGGCCTAAAACATTTCTCAAATCCCTTGGCAGTGGTGGCACCTGATAACCAGCCCATTGACCATTCTTTTCGTGTACTAGTTTAATTTCAGCTTGGTTACTCCCCAAAACCCCCGTTTCATTACCAAGAGTAACCCCAACCCCACTATTTACATAACTATTTATCCCTATATTGTCCCAATACAAATCTCCTTGACTATTAGTAGTCACCGATTCCTGCCAATATCTCATTGTCACCACATCAACCGGCCCGGTATACATATTAATCCCCGATCCCATGACTACTCCATCTCTGTAAAAGTACCAGTTTGATCCTTGTCTGACTACTCTGAAGTTATACCATTGAGCCTTGGTATAACCTATCTGAAGATTTAGGTTTGACCAACTGCTACCAGCACTTTTACTGTAGGCATAACTATTACCATTGTAGTGCAACATCACCAGGGCTCCGGCTGCGTTATTAGGTGTACTATCATCATAGCTTCCAAAAAATAACCCTCCATAAAAGCTACTACCCTGATTATTCTCTGCATAAACTTCAAACTCCGCCGTAAAATCTCCCGTCACGCCTACCCCACTCCGAAGCTGGCTCGATATTCCACTGTTACCAGAAGTCCTGCCAGTATATTCCAGTCTATTGTTATTTTCACTCACCGATCCATAGCCACTAGACAAAGTCCATTTGCTTGTATCCAAATCATTATCGTTAAAATTATCATAAAATACGGTTAGTGGCGCCGGTCCTATCGCATTGCCATTTCCATAGTAAAGATAGTAGTTATTGTCACTATTTCCAGTGGTAATAGTATTAGCCAATTTCAAATAAATAGTGCTATTGTCACTGTCAAGGCTCTCCCAACCTCTCTCCACATCCAGCCAATCCACCCCATCCCAATATACCACCCTCAAATCATCACCATCAGATTGTATTTTTGAATCCGCCAATAAACTTGACGTACCTACTCCTTCCACCTTAGCAAAATCACCCTTCACCAAATTTTCCCCACTATTATTAACTACTGTCAGTTGCCTTCGATATAGAAAACCCGTATTCCACCAAGCTGAACTACTGGCCTCTATCGACTCCAAGCTCCCCAGCTCAATTTCTTCCTGGCTACTAATATCAATCTCGCTACCCGGTGAGATCCCTGAATAACCATAGTTAAACAGGTTCTTTGCCTCTGATATATTGTCAGCCACGTCTTTTACTTTCACTAATAAATAGTAGTTGTTACCACTGCTCATGGTTGTCCCAACCGTGTAGTTGGTTGTTAGTTGATAACTGCCTTCGGTAACCGGATCAGCACTATTGTTACTACCAAAATACACATAATAACCTTCTATTCCTGATTCATTATCAACCGCTCCACTCCATTCAAAATAAGGATTAGTATGAGGATAAGTTGATCCGCTTGTCAACACTGTTCCTCCTAAACTCGAAAAACCCGTTACTCCTAAACCTACTATATTTGGATTTTGACTATCACCTTCATATTCCACACTAAACGAACTAATTGATGGACTGGTCGTACCATTTCCATACAAATTAGCCTTAATTTGTAAATATCTTTTTGCTGTTGACTCAATATCGGTGTTGTCAATGTATGTCCAACTGTCCCATAAGTTGCCTGTATCCGATGACCTGCTATAAAAAGACACACCTGTTCCTATTGGTGTAGTTACGCTTTTTGAGAAACTAGACCAGCTATCAACATATTCAAGGTCATACACAGGTGAAAACCATGTTCCGCTAGTTACATACTCATCTGCCCCTACTTCAGGTGGTGTATATTTCCAAAAACCATAACTGTAGTTTCCTTGAAGTACATATGCTGATCCGTCATACCAAGTAATAAAACTTCCTACGTTCATCATTTCTGGTGTATCAATTACTCTCTCCCAATTGTCAGTTGAAATTGTGTACTTATAAAATCGTCTTGAGTAAGTCTCTACACTACCACCAACCAAAGCATATATAGTATCTGACCCGTCATAGGTCATACCGCCCCCTACATAAGACCCCACCGGTAAACTTCTCATTCTAGTCCAGGCTGTGTCCCCAATACTATATCGATACAAATCTCCCCTCATACTACCGGACAAGGCAAATAAGGTATTTCCCACTCCCACCAAACCGGCTCCATAACTCGTTGAGTTTGGCAATGACGGTAAACCGCACCACGTACCACCAATACTGTATTTCCAAAAAGTTGAGCTACTCCCTCTTAGTGCATATATTGTATTGCCTATATTTACTGCTGCCGATCCAACTCTAAAAGTAGAGGGTGAAGACGTTCCTGTTGTCCAACCGTTAGTCGACGGATTGTAAACATATACCTCGCTACCACTACTACCCCTCAAGGCGTAGACCCTATCGTTGGCATATACCATACTGGTTCCGTTATAAAGAGTATTAGGTGCGTTAGCTATTTGTGTCCACCCAACCCCAATTGTGTATTTGTAACAAGTGTTCGTGTTGGACGCCCTACACCAATAAAAGTTACCTGCCCCATCATTGGCAATCACCTGTCCGCCTTCGTTACTATACACCGGTGGTCCACCCATCGACTGACTCCAACTATTGCTTGCAGGGTAGTAATACCAAAACCCAGTCATACCTCCATAGACCAATATCCTATCGTCTTCTGGAATAGCTACCATAGATCCATATGAAGTTGATCCGGGTACATTTCCGTACGTTGTCACTGATGTCGTTCCTGTATCAACCACATAAACCTGTGTTGTCCCAGCTCCCCTAAGGGTTACTAATTTATCATCCAAAACCGCCATGCTCGTTGCTGTCTGGACCGACCCATTGGCTGGCATACTAAAATAACTCCACGAAGTCGCCCCCACGTTATACCTATACACTCTATCAGGACTTTGCCACGCTGTAGCTATATACAGATACTGACTGCCATCATATTCCATATTACAATATGTCTGACAATAGTAAGTCGTATTTGCTATCGATGTCCAAACGCTTTGCCCTACACTATATTTCCAAAATCCATAAGTACCATTACCCTGTATAGCAAAAACCTGATCATCAACTCCATCCACATAAGCCAAAGAGGCATAAGCTCTTAAATCAGCCGGAGGTTCTGGTAAATAACTCCAGCTATCGCTGGCCACATCGTATTCCAAAAAATGTTTATACATCAAAGATGGTGGACCGGCCGAATACCTAGTGGCAAAAGCATAAATTTTATCTGTCCCATTTGTTGTCAAATCAGCCACTTCGTAAACACTGTTTGGTAAAAAAGCCATTTCCTTCCATTCTCGGGAATCCAAATCATATCTCATAAACAAACCCGTCACTCGATTTCTTAGCATGTAGATAAACCTGCCAACTTTTACCATTGGTGATAATGTATAAGAATATAGGTTCATATCAGCCGGATCATCACTACTACCGACATCCCATGCACCTAAATTTCGTTGTAGTTTTATTTCACCTGTTGTACTACCAACATCAATTTCTCCATACTCATACCTACCAGCCACCAAATCTGTTTGACTACTTTTAGCTAAACTCTGACTTGCCTGTACTATTCTTTTTTTATACAAAAAAACTCCACCAATCATTACTACCAAAACCAGCAAAACTCTCCATATTTTTTTCTGTCTTATTTTAGGCAGTTTTTTAAGCATACATTACACAAAAAACATAGGGTCTAAAACCCCTGATATCAGTATAGACTTTTTCAACTTTACAAATCAATCATTAGTTTACAATTTAACCAAAATATCCCCATCTTTATTAGTTCTAAAAACCTTAACTCCATACTCATCCAGTATACCTATAACTTCCCTATTAGGATGTCCAAAACCGTTTTTGCCCACACTGATCACTGCCATTTTAGGTTTAACATAGTCCAACCATTGTTTGCTAGTTGAGTTTTTCGATCCATGATGTCCTACCAACATCACATCAACACCCCTGACTCT
>CAYWRN010000007.1:3988-31632 GCA_964461095.1 uncultured Gammaproteobacteria bacterium | reverse complement strand
CCATATCTTCGTTCCTTACAAGTTCACTCCAAAGTAGTCTTTGCTCAACTTCAATCGGTACATCGCCCATTAACAATACCCTATAACCCCCAATATCCAATAAGCCCATTACTGAACCATAGTTGTCATCCTCGTCATTCGAGGCCCAAACAGTTTCAAAGCTTATCCAATCATTTTCCAACTTATCCCCTCTGTTTAACACAATTACTCCACTGTAGTCTGTACTCACTTTGCTTGAATACAAGCTTTCCAGTTGATAGTGGCTTTTTAGATCTTGCAATCCTCCGCTATGATCACTATCCCAGTGTGACACCACCACAACCTCAATCTTTTTATCCCAAAAAGGCATGTTGTTAGAAACACAGTTTAAAAACTTACCATTATCGGGTCCTACATCATAGACTAGTTGAAAGTTTCCCTTACTCAATATCACCCCATTACCTTGACCTACATCACAAAACACTAACCTTTTTTGATTAAATTTTAAATTATACCAACCAAACCAAACCGACAAAACGATTGCCGACACTATCAACATAGTAATAAATACTTTTTTATTCATTCTTTTTACCAAAAAGCCACCAGGCTAGCAGGCAGTACCAACCCAATACTGTCAATATATTTAGTTTGTAATTAATTGTCCCCAAACCAAGATTTGCCAGATATTCACATATCTTCAAAAAGTAATTCAGAAACGGTACACCCAACATCAACACAGCTGATCCCAAGCCTGCCATCACTCTCCCGGCCACCACCCCCGTCCACCCTAAAAAATAAATATATTCTACTCCAAATAATACCAAAGGATTGGTTATTATTGATAACCAATTAATCTCTTCAAATATTAAGGCCGTGGCTGGCCAGATCCACAAGCATATCCATATATTTATTAAAATGTAGTTTATCCATCTATATTTTTTGTCTTTTATTTTAATTTCTCCAAAACTTATTACCCCCAAATAGGCGGTTATGCTTAGCCAAAATGACACTTGTCGTACTATATCCCAATCTATTACTAGTAGTACAATCAACGTCATTAGTAAATTTCTAAACAGGTTAGGTTTCCTACCCAAAAACTGAGCCCAATAAAATAATAATAATATCATCAACGCCCTGCCCACTGGAGCCTCAAAACCAATTAAATTTACATATCCCAATATCACTAAAATACCTATTACTATAGCTCTGCGTCTGCCAATCAAATATGCCAAACTCTCCACTGTCACCAAAGCTAACAGACTAAGGTTACTACCGGAGGCTGTTGCTATATGCAACACCCCAGCCCTCTTAATAATTTCATACCAATAACGACTAAGTATCTCGTTTTTTCCTAAAATAATTCCCAAGGACAAATCCGCTTCGCCAGCAGGCAGATTTAATCTAAAAAAATCTTTCATCCATTCCGGTTTTAATCCTACCCAAAACCACACCAGGCCAATTATCAGTAATCCGAATATTAAATTCTTTTGCCAATCACGTTTCATAGTAATACATTGGTTTTAGATTTCAATCAAATCCTTAATATTTTCAAACATTTTGTCTCCTATTCCCGGTACCAGCTTTATTTCTTCAATACTAACAAACCCATTATTTTCTTGTCTGTAATCAATAATTCTCTGACCTATCGCCGGCCCTACTCCGGGTAGTTTATCCAACTCCTCCAAACTAGCCACGTTTATATTTACCAATCCAGATTGCTCCCCTAATACTGTTTCTGTTTGTAAATTGGAAATTGAAAATTGCAAATTTGCTGAGGTCTCCAGAACCTCAGGTATATATATCTTCTCACCATCTTTTAAAAGTCTGGCTTTATTAATGTTTTTCTCCACCCATTCCCTATCAGCTTCAGCTGATAGTCCTCCGCATACTTTCAACAGTTCAATTACCCTATCCGTACCTTTAAGTTCATATACTCCAGGGTTTATCACCGCTCCTTCTATATCAATATATACATTACCTTCAACTTGAATATCATTATTAGTAGATTTGACCAATTCAATTTTGTCACCTCTATCTACTTCCTGATTGTTAACGGCTATAGCCATTCCGCTTACTACCATTAATAATCCCAACACTAGTAAGCCGTCCACCCATTTAAACTTTTTCTTGGCCACAAAAAAGTTTACAATAAATCAGTCATGAACAAACAAATTGGAAATATTTTAAAACTTAGCCTTGGCCCCATCATCGCTTCTATTTTTATTTTTTTCCCTGATCTGACTCTCTTCTCAGCCCAATACACCGCCTTAATATCAATTATCTTCACTCTTTACTACGTCCGTCACAAAAAAATCTCTTTTCCGGTTTTATCTGCCCTTGTTAGTGCCATTGTCTTCTCAACCGGTGGCCTTTCGTCTCCTTTTTTCTTCCTAGGCTATTTTTTAATCTTCTCTCTAGCTCTCCTCAACCCTCCTTCCACTAGCCTGTCATTTTCTCTTGTTTACACCCTAGCCCTTGTTAATAGCCTGGATTCTCTCTCTTCTTGCCTGGCCCTTGTATCCATCCCGCTAATCATCCCCATTGCCTACTACATTGGTAAACTACATCTCGACAACCAACAAAAGCAAGTCATTATCAATATAGACCAGGACCAGATCAGCCATCACGAAAAAAATTTCTTTATCTGGTTTTCCCTTACTCTAAAACACAAATTAAATTCCACCCTAGACATCCTGTCTCAGCTTCTTAGCAATCCTGCTTTAACCTACCCTCAAAAACAATTACTAAAAAAGATCAAGATCAATACCAAGTCTATTCTAAAAACTGCCACTTCCCTGGCTCGCGATATTGACACCAAAACAGATGAATAAAACAGTAAAGATAATTCTAGTTATGTCGTTCTTTATAGTTTGTAAATTGAAAATTGAAAATTGTAAATTTATGCATGTTTATGCCCAACGTTTTGATTCAGATTCCTATATCATTGAAATGGGTAATATCAACATGACCGGTGGCCGAAAAAGTTCTGATTCTTATGGCCTGACAGACACAGTCGGTCAAAATGCTCCCGGCCAATACGACAGCTCTACTTATACTCTCAAATCTGGTTTTCAATACATCCACGATATCTTGTACGACTTCTCTTTTTCTATAGATGATCTAAATATTGATCTGGGTACTCTTGTTCCCGAATCCCCTAGCACCGATACTAATATCATTACTGTTACTTCCCCTTTTGGCCGAGGCTATCAAATCTATACTCATCAAAATCATTCCCTAAAAAATCTTGCCGGTGATACTATTCCCGATACCACCTGTGACAGTAGCACCTGCTCCGAATCAACTGAAGGTTTGTGGACCCAAACTACCACTTATGGTTTTGGCCTAAATGCTATTGGTCTGGAAAGTACCAATCCCACTGGTATTGGTACTTCCCAATATTTCCCTACTAATAACCATTTCCGTCAGTTTGCCAACTATGAGTTGGGGGAAACCCAACAGGTTATCATGTCCGAAACCACTACCGTTAAAAACCGATCAGCCCAAATTACCTACAAAGCCAATATCTCTACCTACCAATCCAGTGGCAATTACCAAAACTCCATTACTTTTACCGCCATCCCCAACTACTGATGTTTTTGTACGGGCGATTCAAGAATCGCCCTTTCTGCCGACATTCTCTCTATCTCTATGCCATGTTGTTGGATTCAATTTAATATATTTTCTGATTCTACCTAATTCAAATTTATTTCTTATAATTCGATCGTAATAATTTCTATGCCACACTCTTATTCCACATTTTCTAGACACATCTGCCTTAAAATAGCCAATCATTTTTGATAATAATGATCTTTTTTTGGGCGAATCATGATTCGCCCCTACATCAATCCCCATTTGTACGGGCGATTCAAGAATCGCCCTTTCATCAATCCCCATTTGTACGGGCGATTCAAGAATCGCCCTTTCATTAATTTTAATAATCATATGAATATGATTCGGCATTACTACATACTGATCTAACACAACCTTAAATCTATTTTCCAAACCCTTTAAACACTTCTTTACCAATTTCCCCAAATCAAACAAAACCAAACCATCTTCATCTACTTTTCCAAAAATATTTTTTCTTTTATGCGAACATAGCGTTATAAAATACCAACCCCTTCGATTATAATCAAAACCTTTCAATCTAACAGACTTGCGATCGTACACTTTTACTAAACTATTATAGAATAATCTATCATGTTTAATTTAACTATTAGCCCACCTCAAACCGAAATTGCCATCAAGCCTGGTACTTCCTTTACCCAGGCCTATTCTATTACCAACAATGGCGATCAGCCCGTTTACTTAAATACTTCAGTCAAACAGTGGACTCCTCAGGACAATACTTCCCAAATCACCTACTCAGATTACTTGACCCCAGACATTAAATTCAGCCTTTTAAACGCCAACCTCGATCTTGGTCAAACCTTTTTATTAAAAGCTGGTGACCAAATCCAGGTAGTCCTAAAAGCCAACATTGACCCAAAATCTATCGGCGATTCCTACTATACCTTTTTTATCAACCAGGTTGACAACACCTCTCCCCAAACCATTGGTGCCAGTGGTCAAATCGGCGCCCATCTTTTAATTTCAACCTCATCAAACCTCAACCAACCTATTAAATTCTCCCTAAAAGAGCTAAAAGTCCTGCCCAAATTTAAAGATATTTTCTTTACTCCTATCTCTTTTCAAATAGAACTAGACAATCCTACTGATTACTTCCAAAAACCAGTCGGTGATCTGGTTATCCAAAAATCAGGTAAAGATTTTAGAACCCTACCCCTAGATTCTCAAAATATCCTGGCCAATCATAGCCGTCTTGTTTATTGTCAGGACAACCCTACCTGTACCATTAGAGGCCCCTTCTGGCCCGGCCCCTACACTGCTTCTATTAAACTAGATAGTTACAGCTCCCCACCCCAAACCTTTGTTGTCCTCCCTCTTTCTCCATTAATTCTCATTGCCTTTCTAGTCCTGGTATATTTTCTAACCAAAAAAACAAAAAAATTGGTCCATAAATCTTATTTATCCTGAGCAAAGTCGAAGGAAATCTTATTTCTATTTACTCGTTTCTCATTACTCGTTACTAGTTTCTATTTTCTAATCGCTGCTTGTGCCCCAGCTAGTCTGGCAATTGGCACCCGATAAGGGCTACAGGACACATAATTCAGTCCGATCTTGGCACAAAACTCGACTGACCTAGGTTCTCCACCATGCTCTCCACAGATACCTAGCTCTAGTTTTGGATTTGTAGCTCTACCTTTTTTGATTGCCAATTCCATTAGTAGCCCTACTCCAGTTTGATCTAGTGATTCAAACGGATCTCTGTCATAAATTCCCTTACTAACATATTCTCCCAAAAAGCTTGAAGCGTCATCTCTGCTAAACCCACAAGTCATCTGAGTTAAATCATTGGTGCCAAAAGAGAAAAATTCAGCTTCTGTGGCGATCTTGTCTGCCGTCAAAGCCCCCCTGGGCACTTCTATCATGGTCCCAATCGGGATATTCGCACTTGTCTTTTTTTCTTTAAACACTTTGGCCATCTCTTCTTCAATCACCTTCTTTTGATTTGCCAGCTCTTCTACTTTACCCACTAGTGGCACCATTATCTTTGGATGGACTTTAATACCAAGTTTTTTACTAGCCTTTATAGCTGCCAGTACTATCGCCCTGGTTTGCATGGCCGTTATTTCCGGATAGCTAATTCCCAATCTACAACCCCGATGACCTAGCATTGGATTAAATTCGTGCAAAGACTCTGATCTCTCTCTGATTTTTTGAGTCGTTATCCCCATCTCACTAGCCAACTCCTCTACCTCAGCGCTAGTCTTTGGTAAAAACTCATGTAGAGGTGGATCAAGAAGCCTTATAATCACTGGTTTACTTTCCATGGCCATAAACAAACCAAAAAAGTCGTCTGTCTGGTATTTAATTAGTTTACTCAAAGCTTTTTGCCTATCTATATAATTATCAGCCAAAATCATCTGGCGCATAAACTTAATACTCTCCCCGTCAAAAAACATATGTTCTGTTCTACACAGCCCTATTCCGTCTGCCCCAAATTTAACTGCCACCAGAGCATCCCTGGGTATATCAGCATTAGCTCTGACTCCAATTTTCCGATAACTATCTGCCCACTTCATTAACGTCCCAAACTCGCCACTTAGATCAGCCGGTTTAAGTTCTACCTTACCTAAAAATACTTCTCCAGTTGAGCCATCTAAGCTTATATAATCCCCCTCATGTACGGGCGAATCATGATTCGCCCCTATCCAAAACACCTGATTCTCATAGTCAATTACTAGTTCACCACACCCGGATACACAGCACTTCCCCATTCCCCTGGCTACTACCGCCGCATGGCTGGTCATTCCACCTCTGGCTGTCAAAATACCCTCAGCTGCATTCATGCCCTCAATATCCTCAGGACTGGTTTCCAGTCTTACCAATATTACTTTTTCACCTCTATCTTTATACTCCATGGCTTCCTGAGCACTAAAAACTACCTTACCTACTGCCGCCCCGGGAGAAGCCGGCAAACCCTTTGTCAGTACGGGCGATTCACGAATCGCCCTTTTATCCAGCCTATCGTGTAGAAGTTGATCTAAACTTTCCGGCTCAATTCTTAAAACTGCCTCTTTTTTGGAAATCAACTTTTCCTCAACCATTTCCACCGCTGCCCGTACCGCTGCTGCTGCCGTCCTCTTGCCGCTTCTTGCCTGAAGCATAAACAGCTTACCCTCTTGAATAGTAAACTCTATATCCTGCATATCTTTGTAGTGTTTTTCTAGTTTGTTTCTGATTTTTAGTAGCTGCTCATACGCCTGTTTATTATCTTTTTTAAGTTCTTCTATCGATTTAGGTGTCCTTATTCCTGCCACCACATCCTCACCTTGGGCATTCATCAGATACTCTCCATAGAATTTATTTTCTCCTGTTGATGGATTTCTGGTAAACGCCACTCCTGTCCCGGAAGTTTCTCCCATATTGCCAAACACCATTGATTGAACTGTTACCGCCGTCCCCAGAAGACCACTTATTCTATTCATTCTTCTATAAGCTACTGCCCTATTACTGTTCCACGATCCAAACACTGCTCCTATGGCCAGTTCCAATTGCTTTTTAACCTCCTGAGGAAACAACTTCCCCTCTCTTATATAAATCCTTTTATACTCAGCCACTACTTTCTTTAGGTCTTCAACTCTCAGATCAGTGTCCGTTCTCACCCCTGTATTTTTCTTGACCATCTCCAGAGCTTCCTCAAACTTTTCATGCTCCAATCCCATCACCACATCACCAAACATTTGTAGTAGTCTTCTGTAGGCGTCCCAACCAAACCTTTCATTACCGGTTTTTTTAATCAGTGCCATGATTGTTTTGTCATTCAGACCTAAGTTCAACACCGTATCCATCATTCCTGGCATACTCACCGCCGCCCCCGATCTTACCGATACTAATAGTGGATTTTTTTCATCACCTAGTTTGGCACCCATTTCCTTTTCCAACCTTGTTAGGTTTTCGTCTATTTCTTTCTTAAGGCCAGTCGGATATTTTTTACCATTCTTCCAAAAATAGTCACAGACTGTTGTTTTTATAGTAAAACCTGGCGGCACTGGTATCCCCATTTTAGTCATCTCTGCCAAATTGGCTCCCTTACCTCCTAGTAGATGTTTATCTTCCCTTCCACCCTCTACTAACTTACTACCAAAATAGGATATATATTTGTTTTTCATTGACCTATCATATCATACCTATATAGGTTTAAAAGCAATTATTTTTTACCTATGTTTCTTGCTTTTTACCTAAAATTCTGCTTCAATTAATCATCAACCTGCCCATGATCAAACGTACCCTTATTTTATTACTCAGTCTCACTTTTATCTTTTTTCTCACACCCAAAAAAACTGTTAAAGCTACAGTTGGCAATGTAGATGAAGATCTCTGGATCACTAATGGCTCTATTTATTCAGTTACTACAGGTGTAGATGGTACTACCTATATCGGTGGTAGTTTTACCTATGTTGGTCCTCCCACTGGTAACGGCGCCGTCCTTGACTACACTTCTGCCTCTCCAAACCTTTCCTTTCCAAAAGTTGATGGTGCAATTGCTACTGTTATCTCAGATGGTTCCGGTGGTTGGTATATTGGCGGTGATTTTACTAAAGTTGGTACTGAAACCAGAAACCGGATTGCTCATATCTTAAGTAACGGTGCGGTTGATCCTAATTTTAATCCTAATCCCAATAGTTCCGTTAACTCCGTTGCTATTATAGATGACACTATTTACATTGGTGGTGCTTTTACCACTATTGGTGGTCAAACCAGAAATAGAATAGCTGCTCTAGACATTGGTGGTTCACTCACCTCTTGGGATCCAAATGCTAATGGTACCGTTGAAACTATCGCTGCTACACAAGATACCATTTATGTTGGTGGTGCTTTTACCACTATTGGTGGTCAAACCAGAAACCGGATTGCAGCTTTGGATGTCGGTGGGTCAGCTACTTCTTGGGATCCAAGTGCCAGTAATTCTGTCCTTACTATTACCACCTCACAAAACACCATCTACGCTGGTGGCGCTTTTACCTCAATTGGTGGTCAAACTAGAAACTACATCGCCGCCCTGGATATTGGTGGTTCGGCAACTTCTTGGAATCCAAGTGCCAACAGTTGGGTTTATACCATAACTGTTTCAGGTAGCACTGTCTATACCGGTGGTGCTTTTACCACTATTGGTGGTCAAACCAGAAACCGGATTGCCGCATTAGACATTGGTGGTTCGGCAACTTCTTGGGATCCTAATTCTAGTGGTGCAATAAATACTATTGCCTTTGTGGAAGATACCATCTACACAGGCGGTACTTTTACCACTATTGGTGGTCAAACCAGAAACCGGATTGCTGCATTAGACATTGGTGGCTCAGCTACCAGTTGGAATCCTAATTCTAGTGGTACCGTTGAAACTATCGCTGCTACACAAGACACTATTTACGTTGGTGGCTCTTTTAGATCAGTTGGTGGTCAAACCAGAAATAGAATAGCTGCTCTAGACATTGGTGGTTCACTCACCTCTTGGGATCCGAATGCTAATGGTACTGTTGATACTGTCACTACCACACAAGACACTATTTACGTTGGTGGTTCTTTTACCTCTATAGGTGGTCAAACCAGAAATAGAATAGCTGCTCTAGACATTGGTGGTTCAGCCACAAGTTGGAATCCTAATGCTAACGATACTGTTCTTACCATTGCCATCGTAGATAATATTGTTTATATTGGTGGTTATTTTACTTATATTGGTGGTCAAGCTAGAAATAGTATTGCCGCCCTAGGTGTAGGTGGCTCGCTTACCTCTTGGGATCCGAATGCTAATTATGCTGTAAATGCCATTACCATCATGGGAGATACTATCTATGCTGGTGGTGAGTTTACATCAATTGGTGGTCAAACCAGAAATAGAATAGCCGCCTTAGACATTGGTGGATCAGCCACAAGTTGGAATCCTAATGCTAATGGTACTGTTAATACTATCGCTGTTTCTGGCTCTACTATCTATGCCGGTGGTTCTTTTACCACCATTGGTGGCCAGACCAGAAACCGTATTGCTGCCCTAGACATTGGTGGCTCAGCAACGGTATGGAATCCTAATGCTAATAATATTCTTTACTCTCTTACTGTTATGGGGTCTACTATCTATGCCGGTGGTTCTTTTACCACCATTGGTGGCCAGACCAGAAACCGTATTGCTGCCCTAGACATTGGTGGCTCAGCAACAGTATGGAATCCTAATACCAGTGCCAGTGTTCGTTCTGTTGACATCTACGGGTCTACCATTTATATAGGTGGCTCTTTTACTACAATTGGTGCTAATTATAGATCTTATCTAGCCGGTATCACCATTGATGTTACCGCTCCCACCCTTACTTTAACTCCTCTCACTTACACTTCTAGTAACACTCCGTCACTAACAGGTACAGCCACGGACGATTCAGACAATATCTCTTTAGTTGAACATCAAGTTGGTAGTACCTCGGGGTCATGGACTTCTTGTACTGCAAGTGATGATAATTTTAATAACATAGAAGAAGATTTTACTTGTACTGTTAATCCTTCTCTACTAGACGGCCAACATACTATTTATTTTAGAGCCACCGACAGATACGGTAATCTTACCAACTCCGGCTCCGAATCCTCTCAAACTATCACAGTTGATACTTCTCCTCCAGATATTAATTCTCCATTAGTCGCTACTACAGACAGTAGTGCCACTATTAGTTGGATCACTAGTGAATCTAGTAACTCTATAGTTAGCTATGGTCTCACTTCTAGTTTAGGTACCACTACTCCAGTTACTGATATCTCAACCAATCATACTATTGTTTTAGACTCTCTAATTAGTTGTACTCTCTATTATTACCAAGCTATTTCAATTGATCTTGCCTCTAATCAAACTACTGGTAATACCAATACCTTCATCACCAGTGGTTGTGGTGGCCAAGGAGTTGGCTCTTCTGCCTCTTCTTATGCCTTAAGTCATATCACCAACTCAGTTGGTGGTGGCCTTACTTTAGCCTCTACTAGATCAGGTCTAAATCTCACCTTGCCTCCATCTGTTAAACACGGATTAGGCGATACCGCTCCCCTGGATGTCCAGATTAAAGTATTAGAGTCTTCCTCTATCATCTCTAGTCACTCAGTTCCTTCTGACCTAATAACTTCCGACAGTAACAGCAATGGTAACCAGCTAGTATCTTCTATCTTTGATTTAAAGTTGTACTCTGATGTTGGTACTACTGTCTCTAACTTTGATAATCCGGTTACAGTTACCTTTACCTTTACTCCAGAACAGGTCAATGGCTTTGATGGTAATACTTTATCTATCTACAGACATGATGGCACGTCATGGAATCTACTGGATACAGACAGAGACTTTACTAACCATACTCTAACTGCTTCTACTTCTGCCTTTTCTCTGTTTGCTATCTTTGGCCAACCATTTAACTTCCCTACTCTACATACTAGTTCTTCTCCTTCTTCTACCTCAACTTGCTCTGATCCTACTCCAGTATTAGCTCCTGATCTATTCCAGATTAATGCCTATTCAACTAAGGCCCTACTCTTCTTTACTCCCCTACCAGATACGTCTACTTTCTATATTAGTTTCTCAGAAAACCCAGACGCAGAGATGTATGGAGAAAAGGTAGAACTAATTAAAGAAGGTGTTCAATCACACTCTATCTATGAGTTAAATCCCAATACTACTTACTATCTAAAAGTCAGAGGCCAGATAGGCTGTATGCCTGGTCCCTGGAGTACCATCCTTAAATTCAAAACTAATGGTACTAAAACAGCACCGAAGATGTACTACAAATACACTACCAAAAAGACATAAAACCTATTTAGATACCAAAAGATTGCTTTTCGCCTAAAATTCTGCTTCAATTATCTATTGACCTGCCCATGATCAAATACAGACACATAGTTGCCATCATCTTAACTCTGGCTACTTTATTTTTATTCACCTTAAATACCACTATATTTGCCGCCGCTGCCGACCCTGTTACTTCTACTTGGGTCACTGATGGCTCTGTCAATGCCATTGCTAAAGATGAAGATGGTACTACTTATATTGGCGGAGACTTCTCCTACGTTGGTCCCAATACCGGCTCCGGAGCTGCCCTCGACATCTCCACCGGATCACCTGACCTCGACTTTCCTCTGGTAAATGCCGAGATCCTAGCATCTGATTCAGATGGTTCCGGTGGTTGGTACATCGCCGGTAACTTTACTAAAGTTGGTTCTTATACTAGAAATTACATTGCCCATATTCTAAGTGACGGTTCTGTCGATCCGGATTTCAACCCAAACTCCGATGCTTTGATTACCGCCTTAACAGTATCTGGTAGTACCATCTATGTTGGCGGTGGTTTCTCAACCATCGGTGGCCAATCCAGAAACGGGATCGCCGCTCTAGATATCGGCGGTTCGGCTACTTCTTGGAACCCTGATGCCAACAGTTCTGTATACACCATTACTGTCTCTGGGGATACTATCTACGCCGGTGGTATTTTTACTACTATTGGTGGTCAGTCTAGGAACAGGATAGCTGCTTTAGACGTCGGTGGCTCAGCTACCAGTTGGGACCCCGATGCCGGTGGTGCCGTTCGTACTATTGCCGTTTCCGGCTCCACCGTCTATGCGGGCGGTGATTTTACTACCATTGGTGGCCAAACCAGAAACCGGATTGCTGCCCTTGACGTTGGAGGTTCAGCTACCAGCTGGGATCCCGATGCTGGAGGTATTGTTTACTCTATTGGAGTTTCTGGAACCACTGTCTACGCCGGTGGCGTCTTTACCACCATCGGTGGCCAAACCAGAAACCGGATTGCCGCTCTGGACGTTGGCGGCTCGGCCACATCCTGGAATCCTAACGCCAGTGGTACTGTTCTGGCACTAAAAATTTATAATTCAACCGTTTATACCGGCGGTCTATTCACTACCATTGGTGGCCAAACTAGAAATTACATCGCCGCCCTAGACGTCGGTGGCTCGGCCACATCCTGGAATCCCAATGCTAGCTATCGTGTTCATTCACTAGCTACCTCTGCCGACACTATATACATCGGCGGAGAATTTGTTTCAGTTGGTGGCTATCAAAGAGAAAGATTAGCCGCCCTGGATATTGGCGGTTCAGCTACATCATGGAATCCGGGAGCTGATGATACAGTCAGCGCTCTTACTGTTATGGATAATATTGTCTATGCTGGAGGTGCTTTCACTACAGTCGGCAGTCAAGCCAGAAATTTCATTGCTGCTATTAATGTCGGTGGCACTGTTACGTCTTGGGATCCTGATGGCAATGAACAGGTTTACTCTCTTACAACCTCGGGTTCTACTATCTACGCCGGTGGTGCTTTTACCACTATTGGTGGTCAAACCAGAAACCATATCGCCGCCCTGGATGTCGGTGGCTCAGCTACTTCCTGGAATCCTAATGCCGATGGTAACGTCTACTCAATTGGTATTACTGGTTCGGTCTTTTATGTTGGTGGTGGTTTTACAGGTATTGGTGGCCAATCCAGAAACCGTATCGCTGCCATCGATGTTGGTGGCTCAGCTACTTCCTGGAATCCTAGCGCCAATGGCAGTGTATACTCTATAACTTTCTCTGGCTCAAACGTCTACGTTGGTGGTGCCTTTACCAGTATTGGTGGCCAATCACGAAATAGGTTGGCTGCTCTCGATATTGGTGGCTCAGCCACATCCTGGAATCCTAACGCCAATGCTATTGTCTATATGGTAATTGCCTCTCAAGATATTATCTATACAGGCGGTCAGTTTACTGGTGTTAGTGGAGAGGCAAGAAACTATTTAGCCGCTATCGATATTGGTGGTTCTCTCACTTCATGGGATCCCAACGCCGGTGATTCTTTACCTTATGTTTTTTCGCTGTATGTCTCGGGTGACACCGCCTATGCTGGCGGTATGTTTACCACCATAGGAGAAAATCCTAGAAGTTGCTTTGTTGAATTTAATCTAGATGAAACAGCTCCTTCCTCTACCAGTACTTCAACCTCAACTACTGAAAATACAGCCACCGTTGGTTGGACTACTAATGAAGCCAGCACTTCTCAGTTAGAATATGGTCTAACTTCCGATCTCGGTACCACCACTCCTGTTACTGATACCTCGCCTATGGTTGTAGACCACACTGTTGTTTTGGAATCACTTCTATCCTGTACTCTCTATTACTTCCGCTACATTTCTGTTGATGCCTCCAATAACCAACTTATTGGTGACACCAGTACTTTCATTACCAGTGGTTGCGGTGGAGCCAGTGTTAACTCAAGTGTCTCTTCTTATGGTTTGCAAAGAACTACTAACTCTGTTGGCACCAATGTTACCCTCCCCTCTTCTGCTTCAAACCTCCACGTTACCTTACCTCCTTCTGTTTCCTCTAGTCTGGATGTTGGTGCTACTCTTGATATTCAGGCTAAGTTATTAAGCTCTAGTTCTATTATCTCTGCCTATTCTGTTCCCACTAGGTCTGTTACTACTAACAGTAATGGTAATCAATTACTTTCTTCTATCTTTGATCTAAAGTTGTATTCTGATGTCGGTACCACTGTGTCTAACTTTGATAATCCGGTTACAGTTAGCTTTACCTTTACTCCAGACCAGGTTAATGGCTTTGATGGTAATACTTTATCTATCTATAGACATGATGGCACTTCATGGAACTTACTGGAGACAGAGAGAGACTTTGCTAATGGTACTTTAACTGCTTCTACTTCTGCCTTCTCTCTGTTTGCTATCTTTGGCCAACCATTTAACTTCCCTACTCTACATACCATTTCATCTTCCGGTGCTCCCACCTGTGGAGATCCCATGCCTGCTTCAGCACCTGACCTATTTGAAATTGATACTACTGGTACTACTGCCAGACTTAAATTCACCCCCATTAGTAACACTTCCCAATACTTTATCTCCTATTCAACCAATATCATGGCTGAAGAACATGGCATTATGGTTAACCTAACCAGTCAAGGTGAACAATACTTCACTATTAATCTCCTCAATCCCTCAACCACCTACTACTTTAAAGTCAGAGGCCAGATAGGCTGTATGCCAGGCCCCTGGAGTACTGTCCTCAAAGTAAAAACTAACCAATCCAAATCTAGTCAAACACCTTTCTATAAATACACTAAAACAAAAGATGGTTTTGTTGTAAACCAAACTGTTACTATCTAAGTTTATAATTAAAAAATACATACTATTGACTTTTTTTAAAAAAAAATACAAACTGAATCCAGACATATGTCATCTCAAAAAAAACTAGTTTTGCTCATATCTCTATTTGGCTTTGCAATATTAACAGGCAGATTCTTTCTCTTCCCCAACAAACTAATCTCAGCCAATCTTACTTCAGTCTCGGACACTTTAAGCACCTCTCAATTTTCTTACTTTGCCCGTCTTGGAGTTGGTAATAGTCTTAACTCTACCCTACTCCGAATAGCTACTTCCGGCAACCCCAGCAACACTACTAGTAACCTCTTTACAGACGATGTTATCTCTATTGGCAACACTAATGCCACCACCCTAACCAACTATACCGTCTACGATATTGGCAACACCGCTACCTTCCAGACCACCGCTGGTCTTCAGTCGGTCAATGCTTACGCCGGTTTAGCAGTCATTGCCACCAGATCAGCTGTCCATACCGTGGCTTTTACTCCTGCCTCCATTCTACCCGGTGGCTCCTTTGAGGTACTGATTAAAGCCAGCAACTCCGGTGGTAGTAAAGCCTATGATGGTCTTCCTGACCAGGATGGTTTTGATCTAGGTGCTGATATTGGCTCCACCACCACTGGACTTGGTACCAGATTAAAAACTACTGACATTACCTGTCCTACTATAGCCGGAGTTGGTTTTACCGCCTCCATCGGCTCTGAAACTATCGGTTCTGACACCTACCACTCAATTGTTTGTCAAGCCGGTACTGGTCAGACCAATGGTCTAACTTCGTATACGCTTACTATCGGTTCTTCTCTGACCACAGGCAGTCAACTAATTAATCCTTCTCCCTCTTCAGGTAGACCTTACTCCCAAGAAGGCAACGCCGACGTTTATACTTTCTACGTCAGACACCGTGACAGCACTGGTGCCGTCATTGATTCGACTCAAGGTAGAATAGCTGTCGTTGAATCGGTTAGAGTCACCGCTACTGTTGATCCTACTCTTACTTTTACCATAGACGGAGTTGGTGTCACTTCTGGTAACACAGTCTGTGGTAATGTTCTTACTTCTGCCGCCAACAACACCACTCCAACTTCAGTTTCTTTTGGTTCTCTAAGCATCGCCAATTTCAACGACCTAGCCCAACGGTTATCTTGTGTTACCAACGCCACTAGTGGTTATTCTGTCACTGCTTTTGAAAGCAGGGTTTTGACTAACATATCCAGTGGTACTACCATTCCTAACACTGTTTGTGATTCTGGTCCCTGTACTACTAGCAGTGCTACTGACTGGGCTACTACTACCAATTACGGTTTTGGTTACTCTATCCAAAACATCAATGCTAACAGCGTTGCTTTCAGTTACGATAGCGGCACTTTCTATGCCAAACCTTTTGGTATCGGTTCAGCCAATACTGCGGTTCTCTTCAGTAACTCTTCAACTCCATCGACCACAGAAAGAATTTATGTCTGTTATCGAACCGCTGTTAGTACTTACCAAGAAGCTGGTGATTATGAAAATGGTGTTACATACACCGCCACCGCCACTTTTTAAAAAAACAAACCCGCCATGCCCCAACAAATCAAAAACAAAAAAAGTTTAAGAAATTCTTTACTCGGATTTTGGATTTGTCTAGGATTTAGTGTTTTAAGTTTAGGATTTGTTAAAACTGTTAAAGCTCTAACCATCACTGTCATTCCCCCGCAAATCGAAGTTGAAGTTGAACCCGGTCAGGTAATTACCAAGACCTTAAAAGTTAAGAATGAAACCAACCAAGATCAGGTTCTTACCGCTGCCGTTTACGATTTTATAGTTAATGACGATCAGGGTACTCCTCTTATTATCGAAGAAAAATTAGAAGACAATAGATGGGCCAGTAGCAACTGGATTCAGCTGTCTCCTACCCAAATCAAACTTAAGCCAGGTGAACTAAAAGGTGTTCAAATGACCGTTATAGTTCCCGATGTGGCTGTTCCAGGGGGAAAATATGCCGCCGTTCTTTACTCACCCCAAGCTCAAGACTTGGTTGATCAGTCTGGAGCCACCATCGATCCTAGAGTCGGTACTCTCGTATATCTTAAAGTTAAAGGTGACATCAAGCAGGATGCCAAAATCACCAAATTCCAACTCCCCTCTTTTCTGGAGTATGGTCCCATCGATATCTTAACTACAATTACCAACTTATCTGACATTCACATCAAACCAATTGGTAATATTTCCATCAAAAATATGTTTGGTAAAGTAGTTGGCGACCTACCCCTTAAGCCCACCAATATCTTCCCTTATACCAGCCGAGATTTTGAAAACAGTCTAGGCAAAAAATGGCTTTTTGGCCGCTACCAGGCTCAACTAACTGCCACTTACGGTACTACTGGCCAAGCCCTGATCGCTACCGCTTATCTCTGGGCTATACCTTGGAGACTGATATTAGCCATCATTATCATTCTTGTCCTCTTTTTCACTATCAAAAAACTTCTTGAAAAAAATAATTCCAAAAAACTAGACAACTCCCCTGTTGACGAACTTAAGAAAAAATACTCCGACAAAAAGTAATTAGAAAAATTGTTTTGAAGTTATTATTTTGGGTAATTTGTATTTTGAATTTGTTTAGATTTTAGGATTTAGGGTTTAGAATTTATTTATGTTATTTATTTTCTTTTTGATTCTTTTCTCGTTACTAAATCCTGTTTCTGTTTCTGCCATCACTGACTCAAAATCCGTTAAAATCTCTGCTTTAGTCGGCACCAAGGCTAACATCTATGGTTATTGCGCTCCTAACTCCAAAGTTGAACTAAAGGCTGTTAACGCCAACGCCACCACCTTTAGTAATAAATTTGGCTACTTTCAATTCTACCGAATTTATCTACCCCCCATTGCTTCAGAAATCTGTTTTTATTTAACTGATACTACTAATCGAACCGCTCCTCCTGCCTGTATTCCGGCCCCTCCGCCCAATGATTTCACCAACACCATCGGGCCCATTGTTCTGCCTCCTACCATAGCCATTAACTCAGATATCATCCAACCAAACCAAACTATCAGTAGTGGTGGTGAAAGTATCCCCAATACCCCCATCCAGATTCACTTCTTCACCGAAAAAGAAAACATCATATTTCCTAAGGCTGTCAACGCCTACTCTCTTCCTGTTCTCGAAATTATGTCAGACAAAAATGGTCAGTTTAACTTCAATTTACCCACTGCCTTTTCCACTTCCTACAAAATTTTTGCCTCCACTCACCACCCGGAGCTTGGTCCATCACCTGTCTCTAATACTTTAAACTTCTTCCTCCCCTCCCTTTTATATATTATTTGGCAAACCTACCAAGCTATTCTTATCCCTCTCATTTTCCTTCTTCTCACTTTGCCACTATTTATTTACGCTCTTATCAAGTCAAAGGCAAAACCTGCCTCCCACCCAGCATGGCCGGCTCTCTATCCCAAAACCCTAGCCATCACTAACTGTCCCATCAAATAATTACTCATTTCTCATTACTCATTACTTGCTTGTCCTGAGCATCGTCGAAGGATTACTCGTTACTAGTCACCAATTTCTATCTATAATTAGTTAATGCTCAAAAAGTTTGAACAGATCCCTACCAAAATTCTTTTAGCCATAGTCTTTTTTCTCTTGGCCGCCATTGTACTGCTTGTCCAAATCAACAAAAAAGATATCAAAACCGCCTCCGCCACTTGGTGGGATGACACTTGGCGTTTCCGTCAAGCCATTGATATTGGCTGGACTGGTTCCCTGCAAACGGATTATCAAATCAGTTTTGACATTGGTAGTTCAGCTCTAATCGCTGCCAACAAAATGCAATCTGACTGCGATGATATTAGGGTTACAGATGAAAACGGTAATCTCATTCCCCACTGGACTGGCAACTGTAACACATCGTCCACCCATATCTGGATAAAAATTCCATCCCTTCCTACTGGCGGTGTCACTATCTATTTTTACTATGGTAATTCCGCAGCTACCAGCACAAGTGATGTTCACCAAACTTTCAATTTTTATAATGAGCCTATCACAGGTGGTGCCAACGCTTATTCCAGTAATACCAGCGGTGTCTCTGTTTCCACGACCACTACCGAAAACGGAGTTACCCCTTTGGCTGAAAATTATATGATCAAATTTGTTGGTACTATCGGTAGCACTTCCAATCCCTATGCCTATTATCGGATATACGAAGGGGGAACTACTGACTATTTCGACAACTACGTTGTTCAGGACGGTGATTTTTTAACTTTCTTTGTTAATAACTATGACACTCCCGGAGTTGGGTTAGAGATAAACTTTACTGATAGTTCAGTCCTAAGGTGGACCCATGACGATCAAAATGCCATAGACGTTCAACTAGAAAATACTGAGGCTAATGGTTATTGGTACTGGCGTTATGTTGATATTTCGGACATGGCTGGCAAGACAGTTAATTACATTTCAGTTGTCCAGGAAGATCCCACCCCAACTGTTTCCGATAGCTGGATCGGTTATTTCAATGGCATTACCATCCAACAATACGATCCAGGATTTTCTTCCACTCCTCAGTCAGAAGAGCTCAGTCCCGGCCCTCTGGCTTTTTGGAAATTTGACGAAGGTACTGGTACAACCGCTTACGATTCCGCCAACACTTACAATGGCTCTATCACTGGTGCCTCCTGGCAAACAGAGGCTAGTTGTATTAGTGGTAAATGTTTAAGTTTTAATGGCACCAGTAACGCTGTTGACATAAATAGTCTAACTACCTATCCATCTACTTGGGACGACCCATTTTCCATTTCGACCTGGATCTATGTTCCCTCTTCTGCCACATGGACTAATGGTTATTATGGCAATATTATTTCAAGAGGTAGCTATACCGGCTCACATGGGCTCAACAGAGATTCATCGGTAAACAATCAAATTAGGATGTGGGTTAGGGGAGACAATGGAGTCGTGTCGGCAACTGGATTAATTGAAAGGGATAAGTGGCAACATATAGCCGGAACATGGAACGGAACAACTGTCTCCTTATATATTAATGGTCTACTGGTTAATAGTGGTGGATCAGCCAGAACTGGAACCCCGGGAGCAACCGCCTGGTATATTGCCAGAAATACGGCATTTTCCGGATCAAATGGAAACTGGTTTGAAGGATATCTTGACGAAGTTAAGATTTATGCTTATGCCCGTAGCGCCGATCAAATCAAGTCTGATTACATCGCCGGTTCATCCTCGTCAGGTTCTTCCGCCGTCTTCGGTCACAAGTCAGAAACCGCCCAAGTCACTCCCATCAAATCAAAACTTGTCGCTCATTGGAAGTTCGACGAAACCGTTGGCTCCATCGCTCACAACTTTAGTTCAGTTGGTTCGACCTTAGATGCCACTTTAGCAGGTTCGGCCTACAAAAAAAGTGTTAAGGCCATCCAAAATGGCAACATCAGAGGTTACACTGCACTGACAAATTCATCTCTGGTTTCTTTTGAAAGAACTAGCCCTTTCACCATCTCTGTCTGGATTAAAGCCACCCGTGGCGGCCAGTATGGTTCTCTTTTATCAAAACTCAATGGCAGTCAAGGTTATCAACTTTACCTGTGTGGCAACGAGGCTAATTGTACCTACGACAGACTCCGTTTCCGCCTTACCAACACCAGTGCCACCAACGAGATCATGGTCTATGTCGATTCTACCGGTACCAGGTTTAATGCCGGCCTATGGCACCACGTAGTCATCACCTATGACGGTTCTTCTTCAGCCTCGGGTGTCAATATCTATGTCGATGACATCAAGCAAAACACCACCACCGCCTACAACAACCTCTCTTCTACTATTACCAACTCATCTAGTCTTACTATCGGTTCGGCCTCAATTCCTCTCGCTTTCTACGATGAACTAAAAATCTACAACTCTGTTTTGTCAAAAGCAGAAATAGATCAGGATTATAACGTAGGTAACTCCACCAAAATCGGCTCCTACGCCAGAGAAAGTGACCATAGTAGTATGTCTACATATTCCATAGCTGGTCAATATTGTGTTCCGGGTCAAACAGGTGGAGCTAATTTTCGCTGTGCCCCACCTCAGCTGGAGCTTAAATTTGAAGAAGGTGTTGGCACCACTGCCTATGACACTGGTGGCCAAAGCCATAACGGAGTCATTAGCGGTACTCCCATTTGGACTGGTGGCCATATTGGCGGCGCCCTTCAGTTTACTGGTAGCCAATACATCACTGTTAGCTCAGATATCCACACCTATTTTGGTATGACTATCAATTTTTGGTTTAAAAAATCGGACATCAATGCTGGTGCTCAATATTTTATGGATTCCCGAAACACCGGTATCTGGTGGTTACTCCAGGATTACGTCAGTGGAGCTTGTACTGACAGTAATGGCAACATCTGCTTCTATGGTCTTGTCGAAATCCCCTCCTCCTATCTTAGCAACGACACTTGGTACTTCGTTTCTGTAACGGCTAACGCTACTACTTCAAAAATTTACCTAAATGGTCAACTAATCGATACTGGTTCCGGTACCACAGTCAGAATTGGTCCTAACTTAACCATTGGCACTCGCTACACCCAGTCAGCCTACTTTGAAGGCTACATGGATAATATTGTTATCTACGATTATGTCCGTGACCAAACCCAAATCGCCTGGGATTATAACCGAGGTGGGCCTGTTGGTTGGTGGAAACTTGATGAAACCGTTGGTTCTACCGCCCATGACTCCTCAGGTAATGGTCACAATGGTACTCTTGGTACTGGTACCTCTGCCCCTACCTGGACCACCGGCAAACTTAGTAACGCCTTAAGCTTTGATGGCACCAGTAAATATGTCCAAATAGCAGACAACGACGCCTATAGTACATCCGATATGAGTCTAAGCCTGTGGTTTAAAGACACTGATGATGCTGCCACATTTCATGGACTAATAAGTAAATACTCCTCCTCTGCCGATTGGCTTCTTAGAATTAGAAATGATGTTTTAAATTTCTCTCAAGACGGAGGAGCAAATTTCTTAGCCGGCACGACCCTTGTTAACGACAATCAATGGCATCACGTTGTCGCCACCTATGACTCTACAACAGATTCCCGGGTTATATACCTTGATGGCAAAGTGGAAGCTAGTGATACGGATAGTAACAATATCCCTAATACTAGTAATTACATACTAATCGGTATTGATTACACTGTCAGTTCAGGCAGAAACATGAATGGTCTTATCGACGATGTCCGTATCTATAACTATGCCCTTACTCCTGAGCTGGTTAAAACCCTCTACACCGGCGGTTCTATCTCATTTACTGACCAATGATTTGAAATCTATTACACTTACTATTATCATAAGGTGAGGGTGGAAACTGTCACCTAATAGGACATCAACAATTGTTCGGCCAAAAACAACAAAAACCGTCTGATGTCGACCGTTTTTGGTTAAACAATTTATGCTCTCCCTAATAGAAGAGACCTCATTAATCCACCTAACAGTGCACTAGTAGTGGCGCTGTCCGGTTTCCACCCTAAAAACTTGTATCAACAAATTATTTCATCGGCCAATTTTCAAAAGGCCTATCTCTATCTTGCCAGTAAACTATACGAAAATAGCTTAGCTGGTAAGTATCATGGTCTAGACGGAGTTAATCTTCCCAGTACATTCACCAATAGCTGCAAGCTTATAACTACTGCCCGCCAGGAACTGATTGACCAACTCCCCATCGGCCTTACTCAGGACAAACAAATTCCCAAAAAAATCAAAGGCAAAAGAACCATCTACATCTACAGTATACGAGACCGTATCAAGGCCCAGGCACTCTATCGATTAATTGAACCAGTCTTTGAAACCCACTACTCTCCCTACCTTTTCTCTTATCGATCAACCAAACCCAGTTACTATGCTATTAAAACTGTTGTCCGCCATTACCATCGCTTCTATGGCCAAACCAATATCCTGGTTCTTGATCTCTCCCAATATACCGAGTATGTCGATCACCAAATCCTTATTAGTAAAATCAAAAAAATTATTACCGATAAACCTACCGTCAAATTTCTTTCATTGTTTATCAAAGCCAAAGTATTCAAAAAGGACCAATCTAAAAAAACCTTCGGTCTAGTCTTGGGCGTTCCCCTCATGGGCCTTTTTGCCAACCTATACCTAAATGATCTTGACAAACAAATTGGACAGCAGGTTGACCTATACCGCCGCTGTGGCGATGACATTATTATTTTCAATAAAGATTTAGCCAAACTAAAAAACATCCGCCAACAAATTACTACCCACTTAACTGATCTCAAACTCGTTTTGAACCCCGACAAATGCAAACTTATTAATAGCACCCAACCTTTTAAATACCTAGGTTATTATTTTGACCAAAATCAAATTGGCCTACCCGCCTATACCTACCGAAAAGTTATTTCTACCTGGAAAAGTTTCCTGCCCTCACCAAATTTACCAAAAGATCAAAAAATAAAAACAATTAGATACTACCTCTCCAATCCTAGAAACAAATTCCATTTTCATTTTCTTGAATTTCTCAAACAATATTCTCTGATCAACAATTATTCACAAATTAAAAGACTATCAGACACCTTGCCTCGCCTGATTACCAAAAATATTTTCCGCTCATATTCCCCAAGGTTGCATCGGCTTACCCTAGCTTTATTTACACCTCTTTCAATTCCATCTCTTTTTAGTTACTATATTAAAATACATCATGGCCGCCAATCACTTGCAGATTTATCTCTTAAAGGAAATCAATCGCCTAAAAAAAAATTATAAACCCCTTCTCTTTGAAGGCTATCATTGGCGCTACATAGACAGCTTTGTCAAAAAAAACTATATCAAGTTAATAATTCTTTTTTGTTTGATCATCCTCCAGGTCGGATTGGAAATAAGCCTGCCTTTTATCAGAAACTCACCCTCTACTCTCCTTCTCATTCTTGTTCCTTATTTAGTCATAAATTTTCTAAGTCAAAAAAGAGTCCAGACTATTGTATTAAAGCTCCTGATCGATATTCGCCACCAGTGGTATTCTTTCTTCTTACTCAACCAAAATTACAAAATTCCCAGCTCGGCCATTTTTAGTAAAATTACCTATCAGTCATCTCTGGTCAATTCCTCTCTCTCCAACATTATTTACTCCTCCATAGAAATTGTATCCGTTGTCATTGGCCTGTTAATTGTATCTCCATTGGTTGGTCCTCGATTCTCAATTTTCGTTGCCACTCTTACAGTTTTTCTTGTCATCCTTGTTTTTTTCTCCTTTTTTATAAGTAAACACATCATCAATAAGGAGCGTACTCTGTCTACCCTCATCGTCGACAATGTCGCTCACTCCCTTGACAACAAAAAGCTGATTCACCAAGTGGGTATATCTTATCAATATTTAGACGATCTTGACCAAATATCCGACCTAGACCTCCATTTTAGACTACAAAGAAATCTACTAAGTGCCCTTAGCCATAAATTTCTTTTTGTTCTCATAACCGTTTCTGTTGCCCTCTATTACACTAATTGGTACAAAATTTTAGCCGGCAATCTTATCTTAGGAGGTATAGTTACTAAGCTAATCTACACTACCTTCGACTTTGGTCTAAACCTCTTTCCTCTTAAAATCGGCTTGACCATTCTTATTCCTCAGTACCAATCACATCAAACTCCTAAACCAATCAAATTGACCTCCTCTACCATTACTTTTCAATCAAAAAAAACCAAGATTAATAGCTCTTCACCCTACTATAAGCAACTCAAGCTTATATTTTCCCCCGGAGACAAGATCCTCCTTTCTACTATTGAAAACATTGACTTAACTGCCTTGGCTAAATTATTTTCTGGTCTAAACAAACGCCTTGGCAAGGCTTGGATAGTTAAACTTAACCGCCACCGTTACACCTACTCTTATTGGGCTAACCAATTCCGAAAGCCTTATTATGTCGATCCGTCAGTCTCAACTAATCTCACTTTAATAGAAATCATTACCGGACTTCCCAAACAACACATCGAAGCCAAGCATATCAAAAAAGTGCGATCTATTCTCTCGTCCCGACCGGAGTTCGACTTTATCTTTAACCTTCCCAAGAAAACTGGTACCAGTTTTAACTATCAACAATTCTCGTTTATTGACCTTGGACTTTTAGAGCTAGCTCACTGTCTCTTTTCAAAACCACCCATAATCGTCATTGATCATGTCTGGATTGACCTAAATCATTCTTCTCTAAATAGTATAATAAACCAGGTAGTTGATATCTGCTCCGAATCAATTATTATTGGCTTTACTAATAATCAGATCAATCCAAACCACTCCTTTGACCAAACTTATCAAATTTCCCCACATCAGATCTCCAAGGCTTAACCGGCTTATCCAAACATTTCTATCAGCTATTACTTTGCTTCTTATAGTAGGATTAGTTACATCAATCTATTTAAGTCGTCCCAAATACCCTCTAAAAGCTTCTCTTCTGGATAATCAGAATATCAATTTCACCTCATACCTTATTAATAACATCAACCTCAGTCAAAAAACCATTGATATCGCCGTCTATTCCATAGACTCACTGCCCATCAAAAACGCTCTCTATCAAGCTGCCCAAAGAGGTGTTTCTATCCGTCTTATTCTAAACGCATCTAAAAATATAGATTATCAAAGTTTCTTTACCGACACACCCCCCAATTTTTCCATTGTTTATCCCAAGCTTAATGGTTACATGCACCATAAATTTGCCATCTTCGATAGTTCCCTCCTTTGTCAAAGTTCTTTAAACTTGACTAATTTTCAGACCACCTCTGATACCGGTCATATTTTTCAAACATCAGACCCGACCATAGTTACCACTTACCTTGACCACTTCAATAGTCTATTTGATAACCATCCTTATCCAGCCGACCCTCTTGCTCAAGATACCAAATACCTGGATGGTTTTTTTCAGGTTTGGTTTAGCCCAGGACAAGTCGATCACAACCCAAACATCAAAATTGTTTCCTTAATAAACCAAGCCCATTCAAGTATAAAAATTATCTCCTGGCTCGTAACCGATCCTGATATTGCTAAAGCTCTAAACAAAAAAGCCAGTCAGGGAGTCCCCATCACTATCATTACCGATGACTATAATATCACCCAACCCGACTCTATTATTCCTACTCTCAAAAATATTAATATACTCTACGACCAGGACCCCACCACCTCCACCTTCGACATTAATCGCTTTCTTCATCACCACGCCCTTATTGTTGATGAATCTATTTTGGCTTTTGGTACCAACAACTGGTCCAAAAACGCCTCTCTTTATAATTCAGAAGACATGATTGTTACCAATATTCCCTCGCTGGTCCAATCCTATCTTGAAATCTATAATCAAATCATTAATTCATCTGCTAGCAAATAAATACATACTCTGTTACTCATTACTTGCTTGTCCTGAGCATCGTCGAAGGATTACTCGTTACTCATTTCTCATTACTAGTTATAATTAAGTAGTGTCCAAAAAGATTATCATTGTCATTGTTTTAGTACTGGCCCTATTAGCTTCACTTACCTTGGTTTTCAGAACCACCATTTTTGTTAACAGGGCTGCTGTCTACTCGGACAACACTCCTGTTCTTTCCAACTCTTATCTATTTGCTTCCCCTCTTCAGGCTAATACCAAGATTGGTGAAAAAATCAGAGTTACTGTCTTTATACTCGATAATCAAGGTATGGGGGTTGCCAATCAAACTATCAATCTTACTACCACACCCTTTCTAGACATAGAAGCTGTCTCACCTATAACCAACGAAACCGGTCAAGCTGTCTTTAATCTATCCACTTCCACCCCCGGAAAATACACCATCTCTGCCAAAATTGGAAGCCAACAAATACCTCAATCCATATCACTGACATATTACTAATATGTCAATTAATATCAATAATCATGTTTTCAAAACTAAATCAAATATCTACCAAAATTCTTCTTGCCCTCGTCTTCTTTCTGCTAGCTTTCATTGTTTTCCTTATTCGTATCCGCCAAACTCCGTCTCAAATTAAAGCCTCTTGGTGGAATCCTTCTTGGACCTATCGCCAAGCTGTTAATATCGGTTGGACTGGTTCAGAGCTGACAGATTTCCAAGTCAGTTTCGATATTGGTACCTCCGCTCTTATTAATGAAGGCAAAATGAACAGTGATTGCTCTGACATTCGCCTTACCGATTCTGATGGTAACTCCATTCCCTACTGGATCGAAAAACTCTCTGCTTCTGCTTGTAATACTAACAATACCAAAATATGGACCAAGACCTCCTCCATTCTTTCTACAGGCACTACCATATATCTCTACTATGGTAATTCATCAGCTACTAGTACGGAAAGTGGTCCAGATACTTTTGAATATTTTGATGACTTTGACGACGACTCCCTTAACCCCTCCTTATGGACCAAGGTCGACTCAATTTCTGAAATCAACGAAACGGATGGCAAACTTGTTTTTACTGGTGGCACTAGTGGTTCTTGGAATCAAGCTGTTTATCTTAATGACAGTATCAGTCGGGGTGATTATGCTATGGAGTTCGATTATCAATGGACTTCTAACAACCCATCTTTTGATGCTTTTATGTTTGGCTGGAAAGATGATGGTGCTGGTATCTACTACGGTAATTTAGTTTATGGTTACTACAACGTCAGCGCAAACGACTGTACTACATGTAATATCTCCATATACGAAGATTCTACTCAGAGATCCGGGTTTACTGGAACTTGGACCCAAAACACTAACTACAAAACTCAAGTTAGAATGAAATCAGCCGGTGGGGCCTATTACAAACAAAGTAGTGATGGTGGTATTACTTGGTCGACATCTTATGACAGTTCATACTCAACTGAATCAACTCTTCACCCTGCCTGGATGCTTTATTCTGGAACCCACAACATCGATAACTTTTTTATTCGTAAATTCTTCTGCCCACAACTCGTCAGGGCATCTGC
>CAYWRN010000007.1:0-3978 GCA_964461095.1 uncultured Gammaproteobacteria bacterium | reverse complement strand
AATCCGTCCCAACCGAGCCTTCTAGCTCCTTACTTGAATCCGAAGAATCCCGTCCTAGTGCCCAAATCGGTGTTGGCTCTTCCCAAATCACCCCCATTAATAAAAAATTAGTTGCCTACTACAAATTCGACGAAGGTTTTGGCACCACCACCGCCGACTGGTCAGGTAATAACCTCCATGGTGTTTTGGGGTCAAGCTCTGCACGTCCAGTCTGGAAATCTGGAGACGAATGCATTAGTGGTAAATGTTTAGAATTCGATGGAGTTGACGACTACGTTGAGATTGCCAATGATCCTGCTCTAAACTTTGGAACAGGAGTATTTACTATCTCTACCTGGATAAAAATTCTCCCCAATGATATTGATAGCGATTGGCATAATGTAATCTCAAAAAAAACTGGTTACAACAACACAGATATAGGTTGGATGGCTTGGCTAGACTTTAGGTATCCAGGTTCTCTTTCACTTAGAGTCAATGATGGTAGCAATGTCAATGATGATACACCAACCTCACAGTACAGTCTAAAGTCAACCATCCAAGATGGAAACTTCCATCATATCTCTTGGGTCGTTAATTCAAACGATACTGTCACCTTTTACTTAGATGGCATAGCTCAAGATTCTCGGTCATTTTCTAAAAGTGGTAGTCTAGATAACTCTCTTCCCCTACAAATTGGCACCCAAGGAAGTAGTAAGGGGGTTAACGCAATCCAAGACGAAGTAAAAATTTATAACTACGCCCTTTCCGAAGATGAAATCAAACAAGACTTCAATCAAGGTTCTGCTGTAGTCTTTGGCTCTACCAACCAAACCATTGGTGGTACGACCACTTCTTTAGAATATTGCATTCCTGGTGATACTACTTACTGTGCCCCTCCCATCGCTCAATGGAATTTTGAAGAAGGTACAGGTACTACTGCCTATGATACTTCTGGTAGTGCCAACCATGGCAGTTTCGGCTCTGGTTCTTCTGCCCCTTCCTGGACCACCGGTAAAGTCGGCAAAGCCTTATCCTTTGACGGTATCGACGATCATACAAAAACTGGTGGAGTATTTACCAGTCTTGGTACTAGTAACACTCCTTATTCCTTCACAGGTTGGTTTAAGGCTAACTCTGGCGAAACTGATGGTAATATCATCCACATGTCTTCACTAGCTACTGGTGGAGCTGGTTGGTGTCTACCCCCTGTTGCTTTAGACGCAGGCAAGTTAACTGCCTTCAGTTGGAACGGTGGTCTCGTTACTGCCACAGGAGCCACCACAGTTCAAGCCAACACTTGGTATCATTTCGGTATAACTTGGGATTCAACCAATGGTCTTCGTGTCTTTTTAAACGGCAGACTCGATGGATCTCAATCACAAACTAATTATTCTGCCAGTGGTAGTTCTAACTATATATTTTTAGGTTTTACTCCTAACCAATGTTCTGGTAATCAAGGTTGGTTTAATGGATCGGTCGACCAGGTCAAAATCTACAACTACGCTCGTACCCCTGCCCAAATCGCCTATGACTACAACCGTGGTGCCCCCGTTGCTTGGTGGAAACTGGACGAAGACAGTGGCACTCAAGCCGCCGACTGGTCTGGAAATGGTCTTCATGGTACTCTTGGCTCCGGCTCCTCCGCTCCCACTTGGTTATCAGGTAAATTTAACAACGCTCTTAGTTTTGACGGCAACGATTATATCGATCTAGGTACACCAACAAGTCTAAATATAACTCAACAAATTTCTATTTCGGCCTGGATAAAAAGAAGTGCTCTAGGTGGCAGTGATTCTATCATCTGTAAAAGATTAACAACTGGTAATATTCAGTACTGCTTAAGAATGTTTCCAGATAATAAAGCTTATATAGGTACATATAACGGATCATCATGGACAAGAGCTTTTTCTACATCTGAACTAATATCTACAACTGATTGGTATCACGTTCTGGGTACTTATGATAAATCAAACTTTAAAATATATATAAATGGAGTTCTAGAAAATACACAATCCTATTCCTCGGATCTGAATAACACATCTGGTAAAACTTCTATAGGAAAAATGGGAGAACAAAACTCTGATTTCTTTAATGGCCTAATCGACGATGTCCGTATCTACAACTATGCCCTTACCGATACCCAAATAAAAACACTTTACAACAATGGTGCGGTTAGCTTTAATTAGTACTATTTATATCTAGTTACTATTCCTAAAAGTTACAGTTACCGGTACCCCTAGTGGAACTTCCATATAACTAGCTGTCACTTTATACTGTCCTTCAGTGTTTGATTTTACCTCATAGCTAATCATTCCCTTGTTATCGCTTAGCTGATTTACTACTTCTATCATCCCTGCTCCTGATAAATCTGCTGTTTGGCCTGTTACAGGCTTACCATTTTTATCCATTAAAAAAATGTTTACTTTGCAACTATCCTCACCGTTAGCCTCAGCCAATATCTTTTCTCCTAGTACATAGCTATCTGTTACTGACACTCTTGTTGCCGGGGCTGCTTTTGTCCATGTCACCATTATTTGTGGAACTAGTTTATATGTTGCAAATAAAGTTGCTATTACACCAAGTAACACTAATCCAATCGTCACCAACTGTTTCTTGGTCAGTTTCATAGCTAATTTTAACACATCAATATTTTTGTCAATAAAATTTATTACTGTATAGCGTAATAAATTAAATATATCAATATCACATTTATATATATCTAAATATCTTTTCCGAATTTCTCCGCATTCAACTATTTTCTATATTATCTAGATTTATATAATTAAATTTAGATATATATATTTAGATAGTAGCTTTATATAAATAAATATACCCTCAAAACATATCATCCATTACCTCTGTATCACTAAAAAGTGTGATTTCCCTACTATCAAATAGTGTCATAAAAGACATCATTTTTGCTTTAAATAAAGCTATTGACACCGTTTTTAATATAGTAGATAGTTAAATTATGCAAGCCAAATTTCATATAAATTCATATAAATCGGCTTTTTTGAACCTAAATTATTTATAACCGATGAATTTCAACCCTGCCCCTTACCAATCCTGGCTTAAATCTAAACGCTACTCTGCTTCAACCATCAGAAATTACCTTGCCGACGTTAACAAATTTTTAAGATTTGTCGAAAAGCAACAAAACGGCCCTCAAAGTCTTAGTGACTTATCATTTCTGACACCTCAACTTTTAAGTAAATATTTAACCCAACTTACCGACAAAACAAATTATAAGAGGTACTTAGCAGGCCTCAATAAGTTCTGCCAATTTGCTTTAGACCAAAAAATAATATCCACCAATCCTATCAAGAAAATTACCAATTCAAAATCCATTAACTATAAACAAGCAGCCGTTACCGACTCCAACTATATCATAGACCAGTTTGCAAACTACCTAAAAAATAAGCTTAAGTCCGTTTCTACCATCAAAAACTACATTGTTGATATCAAACAGTTTCTTGACTGGAATTCAAACCTTGATATTGCTCCTAAATTCGAAAAGATTAATCTAAAAAAATTCCAAACCTACCTAGCTGACCAAAAGCTATCCCGATCCAGCATCAAACGTAAACTCTCCTCTATTGCTCTCTTTAAAAAATTTTTAGAAGATACTGGCTATATCAAAAAACAGCCAGTAACCCTGATACCCCTTCTTCCCAAAGCTACCAACCCATTACTATCCTTTCTTGGCAAATACTTGCCTCTGGCAGCTATCTTAATTACCCTTGCCGGTCTTATTTACGGCCTCTATTACCAGGCTGTCCTTAAAGCTAGATACGAATTGGCTTATTCTACCTCCGTTGACCCCACCCGACCTACCAGGCAACTCTCTTTCCAGGGCCGTCTGACCGACAGCTTTGGTAATCCGGTTACTTCACCGGTTGGCATTGAGTTTAAGTTGTATACTGCAGACGTTGGCGGCTCTCTACTATATGACACAGGAGTTGGTGATACCATAGTCGGTGACGATAATGGTATTTTTTC
>CAYWRN010000006.1:40978-47131 GCA_964461095.1 uncultured Gammaproteobacteria bacterium | reverse complement strand
GATTAACTTATTTCAAAGAAAAACTTGCAAAGCTAATTGCAAGTGTCATATTGTATATAAAATCCTTCTATCCGTCAATCATCTACTTTACCTCCCCTTCCACCATCTCCCATACTTTACTATTTCCCTCATACCCCAAAGCCCAAAAACCTATCCCTCCCAGGTTCGTTTCCACTGCCAGCTTTATTTTTTCCTTTAAGCTAGTCTCATCGTCATAATAAATCTGCCTTACATCCCCGTCTTCCTTCCACACCAACCACGGAGTCATTGAAAGTTCGTCCCAGTTTCTAATAATCTCTTTATTCTCTTTAAGAAGTTCTTTAACCCTTCCCAAACTGGCAGTTTGGTACCAGCCATCTATCACTCTTGACCCAAACTCCTCTGTTTCTGTTTTCCACTCATAGCCATACAGAGGATACGCTGCCACTAACTTACTCATATCCAGCCCCAAATCAACTGCCCTATTTATGGTTTCCATTACACTTCTTTTGCCTACCGGTGCTTTTATCGGCGCTACAGGCCCAGCATAATCCATTCCCGGTCTGGTAAAATCATAGGCCATTATCAGCACATAGTCAGATGCCTGCCATAGCCTGTTAAGTTCCTCAACACCTCCTTTAATAACCGTGTTGCAAAACACATCAACTCCGATTTCACCAACCCCAACCTCTCTAAGCAGTTCCAAAAACCCAAAAAAATTATCATTTAATATTGCCAACGGATCACCTTGGTATTCAAAGTCTATGTTCACTCCATCAAAATTACCGGCCAATACCACTGCCTCTATTTCTCTAACTAAGTTATTTACACTCTCTTTGTTTTCAAATAAAGTGGTTAGTTTGTCATCGTCAAACAGTTTTATGCCAACAATGTTTTTCTTACCCGCCCTTTTCATTTCTTCCTTCATTTCAATATAGTTTAAGTTGTTTATCTTTTTTGACTGTAGTTCCCACACTAACCTCCCATCCTCATCAGCTTCAATACCCAAAAATATCAACTCATCCAGCACTTTAGTATTAATTTTGGTTTTATTAATATTCCAAGGCGGCAAAAAACCAACCACTCTCATCTCCTTCCTTTCATCTTCAACTATTCCTAAACCTAGTGGATTAAAAAATTCCAAATCTGCACCTTTCCTATAAAGGAAACACCCTCCTATTCCTAAAATCAATAAACCAAGACCGACAAAGTACATTTTCCTTTTCATAGTTTACTCAAAATTACTATACCAAATATAACCATCCTGGATATTAACCAAGCCGTCACAGTTAAAATCTGCTGTTCTGACATAGTTACTTTTATAAGATTGATACCAAGCATATCCATCGGCTATATCAACAAATCCGTCACTGTTTGCATCCCCTGTTGAGGTCACACACGGCAGACTAGTACTTATTTCAAATTCAGCCACCACTGGAAAATGATCCGAGGGTTTGTTATACATTGTCAAGCCACCGTGATCTGGACATATCAAATTATTGGTATCAGTATTGTGAACCGCATAAGCATTTAGTAGATTTAAACCTGACCCGTTGCTTCTAAAGAATATAAAATCTATAGCATAGTCATGCCCTTGTAAATTCACAGTATCGCTACAAGTTGGACTACCTTTAGCCTCACAAGCCTCGGTAAAACCCATTGCTTTAATATCACTATATAGGGCATATGATCTTGGAATATTAAAATCTCCCAACACGATCACTGCTGTGTCTGTTATCAAGTTAGCGGCATTTGTTACTGCATATCCTTGAGCAATTTTAGTTGCTTCATCCACATTATTGGAATGTATCACAAAAAACCATACCTCTTCCCCATTAACATTCACTTTATATTTCCTAGCTCTTGCCCCCGGTACATTACCTGTACTTCCAACGTCAAAAGAATATCTACTAAGTATTGAACTTGATGAATCCGCTCCGTCTAAATAAGACATACTTATTCCATCACTACTCAACCAAGTCTTTATTTTACCTAAAGAATTCACCCGACTACTCGGATAACCCGCTTCAACATAACCATAGGTTTCCTCAGTTGCCAATATATCAATGTTTTCATCTTTTACAAAATTTTTAATTGCCATTAGTCGACAATCAAGCTGATACCCCCACATTATATTGTAAGTAGCAATCTTAAACTTGGTTGCTGCTTCTGCTTTATTTACTCCTACAAACATACCAACCAAAACCCATGCCAGAAACATTACTATCATAAAAAATTATATCAACACATTCTTTAGATTTACCTTATCTTTCTACTATTCTTTTTTGCTATAATAAAAATCAAGCAAGGGGCAATTAGCTCAGTTGGTTAGAGCACCGTCCTGATAAGACGGGGGTCGGAGGTTCGAGTCCTCCATTGCCCACAACAACCTATCCAAATTTTCGAACTCCATCCTAACTCAACCCAATTTCAATTTAATACATCTGATCGTACTTTTCGTTTAAGGCCTGTATTAGTAAGATAATGTCGCTATTGTTAACCTGGCAACTCCCATCTAGATCATATTGGCTATAACCTCCTTCGCTAATTGCTTCAAATGTCGACGCCCTAGCCTTTACTCCCACAAAATCAACTCCATCTACTGTTCCATCCCTATTCACATCTCCTGCCAACATCACATATCCACTAAAGTTCAGTACTGTATCATTATCAAAGCTTAGTTGACCCCCGGATTCGTTATAAACAGTTGTCTGGTTATTTGTTCCATATTTCATCTGTAGATGTCTTAGGCCCTTAACAAATATTGCCACTCCACTATCTTCTCCAAAATCAGTCACGTTTAACTGGTTCACTCTAAACACTAGTTCTCCTTTTGAAGTTGTTTTTGATGTGCTGGTAAGTGGTATATTCTTATACTCCTTTCTATTACTCCCCTTAAGCATCACCACATCTACAGTATTATCTCCCAAACACTTACTATATCCTCTGACTCCAGCCATCGCCACCTCAAAACTAACCGTTTGTGCCCCCGGTGGATTCGTTGGTACGGTTGTTGGTTGAGTAGTGGGCTGATTGGTTGGCTGAATAGTTGGAGTTTCATACGAAATAAAATCACTACAACAACAATACACACCAGTAGCACTAGAAGGAACTATATAGTCACATCCACTTGCGTAACTATTCGGTTGAAACGACAAAGCCTGATCATTATAGTGCCCATCGCCAGAACACCTAGGTTGACAAGACGAACCTGAACGAACTTCACCACATAAGTTGGTACAAGTTCTATTTGAATAATTAGTTGGTATTAACGTCCATTCAAAACCCGGAAACTGAGTAGGTGTCGCCGTCGGTGGTACTGTCGGTTCTGTTGTAGGCACAACCAACCTTGCCACGCACGCTCCATCACCAGAACACACACATTCATAACCAGCCGGAGCTGGAACTGTCAAACAATTCTCTCCAACTACTTTCTTTTTACATACAGTTCCACACCATCCACAGTCACTGTTTGTACTACAACTGTTATCAATAGTAGGTGTTGGTGATACCGTAGTTGTTGCATCCGGACAACAAGATAATCTGCAGTTATATTCATCTGAAGCACAACCATGAAAACCGACCGCACAAGTAATACTAGTTGCACACAAGACACAAGTATTATTAATACACTTTCGGTTTCGACCACAAGAAGTTCCGTCTACAGCCCCATCACAAGGATTAATGGTAACAGTTGCCGTGTTACCTATCGAATAAGTAGCTGTTATATCACTTGTCAATGTATACTCCTCCCCACTAGCTCCACCTATTAAAAATTGATCAAAGTCCTTATCTACTTCAACCATCACACTTCCCAGTGCCTTTACATTAAAATTTATTCTAAATAATTCCTGCAAAGAACCAACAACTTCGTTTCCCTCGGCAGTCAACAAAATATCCACATATCCTTCACTATTATTAATAGTTATATCGCTAATTGGTCCTCCAGTACAATCAACACAATCATCATCTCCATCCAGTAGCTTGTTTTTCTTAATATCACTCCCCCTTACAATCTCAAAAACACTTGGTGTATATCTAACTCTCACATTCACCATTCCTACCGATTGACTTGTTTGTGTATCAGTTGAAACCAAAACCCTTACTGGTACTGTTGAACCTACACCGACCTCTGTCAAACTAGTCCCATCAGCTGGATCCAAATTAATTACTATTACTTCTCCTGCCGCTTTTCTCCTAGTATCTTGACTTCTTTTTAATACCACCAATCCCACCACCAAACCCACCACCATCAAAATCAAAACTAACACTCTTATTATTTTTTTCATCTATCTATTAATATTAGAATAAACTATTTAATTTTAAATTACTAACTTAACTATTGACACTCATATCCAAAACCAACAAAATCACACACATCCGAACAACATTCAGAATTATTCTGACATATTTCACCCATACTCTTACAACCATTAAAAGTCGGCGTTGCTGTCGGCTGTACTATGCACCTATCTTCATTTATACTTATAATCTCACACGAATATCCAGTACAACACTGCTTACCGCTAAACGGAGAACATATTTCATTTTCCTCTAAACAATCATCATCACTCAAAATTGGCGTAACAGCCTTCACCATCTTTCTTGGTACACATTCCTTGTTTATCGAACACACGCATTCGAAATCATCTGGTGGAGACACATTCAAACACTGTTCTCCTGCTACTATCTTTTTGCAAGTAGTTCCACACCAGCCACAATCAATCCCTGTGCTACAACTATTATCAACCATTGGAGTTATTGTAATCTCTGGATTCTTATACCCCAAATACCATATATATCCATCAGTAATATTTACCTTAGTATCACAATCAAAATCAGCTTTCACATCATAGTTGTTATTATCTTCTAAATAAGCCCTGTAAGCTGTATACCAACTAAAACCATCACTTATAGTTACCCCACCCTCTCCATCATAATCTCCATTTGAAGCAATGCAACTTGGCGTTTCTGTTGGTACTGGTGGTAAACAGCATACCCCACTACTACATGAGTATTGTGTGTCCATTATTCCCCCTGAACTATCACAATCTTCTTGGCTCATACACTCACCTCCTGGATCTGGAAACGAATCACAAGTTACTTGTTGACCAGGCGGTTGACAAGGAGTAGATGACTCACAGCCTGTTATATCTATCGACCCATCACAATTGTACCAACCTGTATCACATACTCTCACTCCATTTTCTAAATGAGTATGTTGTTGCCAAGTTGGTACAGAAGTTGCACTCGGCTCTACCGTACTTGTTGGTATACTCGTTGGTATCTCTGTCGGTGTTAATGGTAAACAACACACGCCACTACTACATGAATATTGTGTATCTGCCGACCTACCCAAACTATCACATCTTGCCGGTGTCATACAACTAGCCCCAGATACATCAATACATTCTATTGCCAACACCCCTCTTACACCACATACCATCCCCACCAAAAAAACCAACACCAACATCCATCGCTTCATTACCAAATTAAAAACTATTTTAAGGCTTCTTTCAACTACTTATTAAAGATCCCAAATACTTTGCAATCTCTCTTGCTACATTTATTCGTGTCACTTCCTCAAACCTAGTATAATTTGGTGCTCTGTTCACTTCCCAAAAATAAGGATCTTTTACGCCTTTTTTAAATACCACATCCACCCCAGCAATCGATATCCCACACACCTTAGCCGCCTCCACAGCCTTTTTTAAGACTTCTTCAGCCAATTCTGTCTTGTTAAATACATTTTTAAGCCTTGGGTTGTCCCCGGTTGCTCTTTCCATTACTCCTAGTACCTTACCGCCCACTACCATCACCCGATAATCCCTGTCATTTTCGATATATTCCTGAAGCATATAGCGCTGATTTTCATACCTTTCTCTATACTCAAACAAATCTATTCCCTTAAGCCAGCTTTCATTATTAAATAATTTAAATACCTGCGTCCTTCTGTCCCCTTTACTTCCCTTAAGAATCAATGGATATCCTATCTTTTCCACTCCATGCTTTCGCAAATAACTTAAGTTTCCAAAGATAGATCTGGGTACATTTAGTCCATGCTGGTCCAGCAGCCACATCTGATGCACCTTACACACATCGGTTGGCCTACCACCTTTTAAAATAGGATCTATTATAATAGTATCCCTTGCTACTGAGTCTAAAACCAAATTT
>CAYWRN010000006.1:11425-40968 GCA_964461095.1 uncultured Gammaproteobacteria bacterium | reverse complement strand
CCTCCTCCCAATAATTCTTTGTGTTTCGAAAATAAATCACTCCATATTCACTCAGTTCAACCGCTGACCTGACTACCAAACCCTTACCCATGTTTTTAGTATCAAAACCCAAGCTATCAAAATTTACTAATTGTATATCTATTCCCATATCAGACCCACAGTTTTTTATATCCACTAACTGCTGTTTTAGTCCACCTCCGTAAAATATTGCTATTCTTTTGGTCATATTTTATTGTATCATTTTTTTTAATGCAATCTTTTTATGCTTTTCGGCATTAGCCTTTACCGCAAAACCATCCAGATCACTTCTGCCAATTAAAAATTTTGTTGTCAATTTCTCTCTATTGGCTACACTCACCCCAGTTGTTATTCTTTTTCCTCTTAGCCAAAAAGTCACCCCAATTACCGGCCTTCTCACCCCACTTCCTAGGCTGTTTCTATAGTGTCTATAGTAAAGCACATTTCTTTCATCTAGAAGTCCATATTCTTCGGCTAGTTTTTGATCAATCGAACTCCTAAATGCTCCAGTATCCACCTTAGCTATTACCTCTACAGCCCTCTTTTTCTCCCTTCTTTTGTTCTACCTTGTCCCAAAAATCTTCAGCAAATAAGTACTTGGCCAAGTCCACTCCATGATTCACGTTCTTTACCTTTATTCCTTCGACCCTCTTTATTCTAGTCTTTAGTCCAGCCTTATTACATATTTGGATCGATAATCCCGGTCTAGCATTTACCTCCAGTACCACCGGCCCAGCCTCCTTATCAAGTACCACATCCACTCCCAAAAACCCCAGTCCAGGAATAGCTTCCTGGCATTGCACCGCTGTTTCCAAAATCTCTCTCCAGTAGGGAATTTTAATCCCGTTGGCCTTAATCATTTTCTTCTTCTTAAAATCATAAATCTTTCTAATTAGTTCGCTTTTCCCTGACACTGCATAAGTGCTAATCCCCGTTGCCATATCCAGCCCTAGTCCAATTGCCCCTTGTTGCAAATTTGATTTTCCTCCCGATTTTTCCGTTGGGATCCTTAACATTGCCATTACCGGTACCTTGTTATAAACAATCACCCTTACGTCAGGTGTCCCCGAATTAGTTAAGCTCAAAAATTTCGGATGTATTTTTATTCTTTCTTCTACAATTGCTCCATCTCTCATTCCATACAGACTATACTTTCCAGACAAAATCTCTTTACAGTGCATTTTCAAAAAATTGACATCCACCACTCCTCCGTCCATCCTTTTCCACTCTCCGGCCCATTTACCTCTTTTTCTTACTACTATTACTCCTTCACCGCCATAGCCGGATATCGGTTTAACCACAAAATTTCCCTCCAGTCCCAACCAATCAAATCCTTCAATCTCGTCTTCCTTTCTAAATTTAGCTATTAATTTCGGTACCCCTACACCGCCTTTGGCCAATACTCTTTTGGTCAACCACTTGCTGTCTGCTGTCATCCTCCCCTTACTGCTGTTTTTTCTCAAATATATCTTATTCCTCTCATTTTTAGTCAAAAACTGCTGATAATCCTTTATCTTGATCATTCTTAAATCTTAAATCCTAAATCTTAAATCTAATTTCTAATTGCTTTTGCAAACCTCTTAAACTCACTTGCCCTAATCCCCTTATAATTTCCTACCAACAAATTTACCAAAAGTACTACTGCTATAGCCGCTTCAGGATAAAGCAACACTTTTTCTTGAATAAATGTAATATCCATTAGTGCCGCCCCAAAAACAGACAATGCCAAGGTCCCTATTGTCAATCTTTTAGCCTCCTTCTTACTTTTAGCAAGTTGTGTCCTGACAAAGTCTTCTGACAACATGATCATAAATAGTATTGGAAAAATCGAAATCTGAGAAATATCCAAAAAAGTTAGGTATGATGATCCAAACATTAGCATGGCTGTCACCAAGCTCACTATCAATAAGTTGATCGACCTTGACGGCCAATAGTGAAGTTTAAGTTTTGAAGTTAATATTCTCCCAACCATCGACATTCCTAATATTGCCATAAATAGCAATAATCCTCCTGCAATTCCGGTATTAAGTAAAGTTACTGCCATCATTGTTGGTGTAAATATGCCATAACCGGTCAATCCCAATACATAATGCAAAAATGCTACTATTGTTGCTATTAATGGCAATAGAAATATCAATACTATTGTATTAGCTGGTACTCCTCTGGCAATTGCCCATCTAATCATCTTCTGTAGAGTGTTAATTCCATTCCATTTTCCCACCTCTTGTTCATCTAACAGCTTTTGTAGTCTTGTTTTTGTTGCTTCATCGCCAGGTTCAGTTATATTTCTTTTTTCTGTGTTTATTTCTACTTCACTATTTGGTAGCATCACCACTTCTTCTATTGTCGAAATCGAGGGTGTTTCAGTTTCAATTTCAGCAGGGAATGCATATATGTCCTCCACTATCACTGTTAATACCAAAAAAATCACCACAAATGATAACCAAATTCTTGCTTTCATCGCCTTATTTTACCATAGCTTATGCTTTATTCCGCCCAATCTTTAAATATAGTATAATTACCTATGGCTTCCAAACTATTGGCTCAAGTCAACATAGGCAACGAAGTTATTTTAAATCCTGATACCAATACTAAAATTGGTCAAACCTACACCGATTTTGCCAGTCTTATATCCATAATTGTCAAAAACGCCATTACTATTGCCGGTATTATCTTCCTCATTCTTTTGATTTTAGGTGGTTTTAGCTTTATAATATCCGCAGGTGGTGGCGATCCCAAAAAAGCCCAACAGGCTCAACAAACCATTACTGCTGCCCTGATTGGCTTTGTTGTTGTATTTTTGTCCTACGCCATTGTCCAACTTATTCAAACTGTTACAGGTTTACAAATTCTAAATTAATGCTTGGTCTATTTGGTAACATTTCTCCCCCAGATGGTATTAGTCAATATATTGCTAATAGTGACACCAAAGGTGGTGCTATTTTTTTATTTATAAGTATTCTCTTAAAATTTGTCGGTGTGATTGCTGGTATTTATGCAGTCATCCAAATTCTTTTGGCAGGTTTTACTTACGTTAGCTCCAATGGAGATCCCAAAAAGAACGAGCAGGCTTGGGCTATGATCTGGCAAAGTCTTTTAGGACTTTTAATAGTTGCCTCTGCCTTTACTATTGGCGCTGTTGTCGGTAGTATCTTCAAAATTAATATCTTAAACCCAACCATCTATGAACCCTAACCAAAAATTATTAGCAGCTCAGTTTACTCTTGAGGGCCCTGGTATTACTCCCGGAGCCACTCCTATCGATACCCTGGATAAAATCATCAGTTTTGTTATTGGCTTCTTGTCTATTATTTTAATAATTTGGCTAACCATCCAAACTATCTTAGCCGCCTACAAATATATTTCCGCCAATGGTGACAAAGGGAAAGTAGAAGAAGCCAGAAAGGCCCTAACCAATGGAGTTTTGGGTGTAGCCATCGGTCTAATGGCCATATTTTTAGTTGCCTTCTTAGCCAAACTTTTAGGTGCCGATGATCCTTTCAATCTTCCGGCTCAAATTGGTAGAATTGTTACATTTTAACCAACTATGAACATTGTTAAATCAGTCCACGCCATTACCAATCCAATTATTACCAATAGCCAGGCACACCTGGCCAATCCCGAAGGTTTTTTTAACAACGCTCTTCAGGCAGTTATAGGCTTCTTCTTTTTGGTTGGTACTATTTATTTTATCTGGCACATCGTTATGGCCACTTACCATTTTATGGCCAGTGAAGGCGACAAAGGCAAATTTCAGGAGGCCAAAAGTGAGCTTACTAATGCCGTCATTGGCATTGCTGTTCTCTATTCCATCTTCGCTCTTCTAAAGCTAATTGGTGATCTCTTTGGTGTTGATGGCCTAAATGTCCTGGAATTAGTTTTCCCCACCATTAACTAACTATTTGCGCTCCTCGCTTTAGGATGATAAAATCAACATAATTAGTAAATTAATAGTTAACTTACACAAAATGTTAAAAGACTTTTTTGTCAAACCAGCTTTTGCTCAAATTAAATTGGAACCCAAAGGTAGTGATTTTAAACCACTTACCAATCTTACTTTTGCCGGTATCATCTCAGGTGCTATTAACCTGGTTATGGTCTTAGCCGCTTTAGTTTTCTTCTTTATGCTTGTTTGGGGTGGTATTAGATGGGTTATGTCTCAAGGAGACAAAGGTAATGTCGAAACCGCCAGAAATCAAATTACCAACGCCCTGATCGGTCTTGCTATCGTCTTTGCCGCCTGGGCCATTATGAAGCTGATTGAGACCCTTTTTGGTATCAATATTTTCAGCCTCAACATCCAAAGCTTCCAATAATCTTTGGACCCTTTTCAAAACTAAAGCTCCCACTCCGGTGGGAGTATTTGGTTGGTATAATAGCTTATGTTCAAAAAAATCATTATCTTCTCGTTACTAGTTACTAGTTACTATTTACTCTTTACTGTTCCCGTACATGCTCAGACCAAAGCCTGGACTGGTCGTTGTGTCAGCTCCACCAACCCCGACGTTCCTACCATCCAGGGTATCGAATGCCTTTTTGCCAATGTCTTAAGAGTTATTATGTATATCGCCGGTCTGGTCTTCTTTTTTGTTTTTATTAGTAATGCCTTTAAGTACATTACCTCCGGTTCAGATGATAAGCAATTAGCCCAAATCAACTCTTCTATTACTATGGCCGTAGTCGGACTTTTGGGTGTGGTTATTTCCTGGTTAATTATCAAGTTTATTGGTGACTTTACCGGTGTTAATGTTGTCGATTTTGCCATCCCTGGCAACCCCTAATGTTTATAAAAAAAATTCTAAAAAATTTTTCTTTTTTTCTAGTTACTTTTTACTTGTTACTAGTTACTTGTTACTTGTTACTATTTACTAGTTCTGTGTACGCTGCCGAACCCGGTCTAAACCTTATTAATAATCCCAATTCCCAGTTCTATGTCCCCCAGCAGTCTACTTTCAACTGGCTTCTTTTTACCCCCAATTCGCCTCAAGAACTTAGTAATTGGGAAGCTCAAACACACTCAGCTGTTATCCGCATTCACTCTGCTTGGACAGCTATTGGCAGGCAAATGTTGGGTAGTCCTCAGGAGCAACAGCAAGCCGCTCAATCCTGGTGTCAGGCCATCAACTCAATCAGCGGTGTCCAGCTTTATATCGAGCCCTTCAACGAACTGGAGCAGGATTACGAAAGATTAGATCCCTCCGGTCAAACTCTTAGTCTGACCGAATCAATTTTTAGAGCCAAGCGTTTTATTGCTCTCCTACAAAACTGTTTAACCAAAGGTACTATTACATCCCCAGCCATGGATCCTCAATCGGCCAGTTTCCCTTACATCTTACAAGCTTTCTCTGATTCAGCCGTTCTATCTTGTCACCCATATCGCCTGGATACTGTTGATACTTGTATCAACGCTGCCGGTGGCAAACCCATGATTTTTTCCGAAATTGGTGTTGATAAAAATGGAGTTGTTTACGATGATTGTGAATTCATCGATCTTTTTTGTAATCAAGGCTTTATTGGTAAACTAAATTCCATTCCTAATCTTCTGGCTTATTTCCTTTTCACTTTTTCCCCTGGTAATTACGATGGCTCCTGGCAATTAACCAACCAAAGCGTTGTTTCTGCTCTCAAAAACCAATGTACTGGCAATCTGTCTTGTACCAAAGACACTGATGCCAAGATTGAACAAATTATCAATAATGTTAGAACAGCCAAATCCTCCGGCAATGCTGCTCCATTACCGGCCCGTGGTATCTATGCCGGCCCTAGTTACTACAGTAACGGTCATGGTTTCTTTGCTACTTTAAGGCAGGTCTTTAGCAACTGGCTCGACAAATTATTAGGTACCGAAGGCACTAAATATCCTTTCAACTTCAGAGCCAAAGAACAGTATGTAGAAGATGTTGATCCCAACTCCGGCGACATGAGAAACATGGTTAAAATTGTTAACCCGGACACCACTGTTACCGACAAAATTGCCAGTATAATGGAGGGTAGTACTCAAACTGGCCTTCTCATTAGTCACGCCAACGATATTAGTACTTCTACTAGTTCTGAATACGCCAACACTGTCGACAAACACGGCTCCGGCAAAATCCTGTCAGTCGAATCCGAAGAACATATCGATTTTTTTACTAAGGAAGGTAAAAGTCGCATCAAAAAAGCCGTCTCTGACCTGGAGACTGGTATTTCCACCCGCATCACAAGTTACGATAAATACAGTGACATAGAAGTTGATAAAATTTTATGTCAATTAGCCACCTCGGCCGATCCTTATAATCCTTACTTTATAGCAAACCCAGATCAACGCCTTTTTGATGAAGCCTTAGGTTACCTTGAACCAGTTACTGAAACTTCCTTCACTCTTTTACCTATTGGCGGCAGTGCTCAAACCTTTGCCTTGCCTGATCGGGTCAACCTCCCCGACAACATTGATTCAGTTCCTATTAAAATCAGTACCATTTTTTGTACCAATAAAAATTTAAACATTTCACTTGATAAATGCATTCAATACGGTTTTGGATCAATTAACCCCAACGTCTGTTCTGCCACCCCGGACTGGCTGATGCAGGAAGGCTTAGAAGGCCCAATTTTTAGAACTTTTTACCCCCGTCTTCGTTACAATTCACTTTTTATGACCAAAAATGCTTCCAGCAAAGCCTTTATCCAAAGATGTCAAGGCGTTCAGGCCGAAGAGTGCTCCAATCTAAAAAACCCCAACACTTATATCGGTGGTGACTTCGATAGTTTTTTGGCTTCAGAACGGACCGATATCTTAGATAACAAAGGCGGTGCCTTTTTTAAGTCTGAGGCTGCTCAATGTTATGCCTGCAAAGTCGATATGTTCTTTTTAACCAACCTTACAAAGGCTCTCCAAACCATCGGCTATACCTCAAAAATGACCTCTTCCTATAAATATACTCAAAACCCATCTCCGGTAGCCACAACCATCTACCACTCAAGTGAAGATATTGACGCCGGGGTTTATACTCCCGATCCCAATACTCCCTTAGGTATCGATAATCGAAACGAAAAATATTCCTATACCTATGGTGCAACCATACTCGATAAAGTTAAATCCTTCTTCTCCCGGCTTATCAACCACAACCCATGCCAGGTAGGTTACATCACTGACGACCAAGGCAACACTACACCCTCCGAGGCTTGTCAAATCAGTCAAACTTCTGTAGTTACTAACACTCTCTATCTTTCCCAAGACGCTTATCAATTCGTCCAAGCTACCGAACAATTTAATAGTAACATCCTCCCTTACCAAACCCAAACTAAGCTCAAAAACACTGTCAAAAAAGTTACTGGTCAAGATCAAATGAACACTCTTTATGATATGGATTACAGCACCACCAACCAAGGCAGCCGTCTCGAAACTGCTCAAGAAATGTTCGGTAGAAAAGTCTCTGCTTCTTCAGTTGAATATTTAGACGATTCCACCAAAACTCTGGCCGGTCCCCCTAATACTACTGTTCAAACTGAGCTAGCCAATCTTCAAATGCTCCCTTATTCTTGGCAACAACACTACAGCTCTCAATCATCTACTTCCTATCAAAATAGCCGTCCCGATACCTACGAATCCATTGACACCAACCTTACCCCCAGTACCGACTTTTGCCAATACGTTTCTTCAGCCGCCCAAACTAATAACCTCGACCCCTCTCTTGTTGCTGCCCTTATCTCCGTCGAAAGCCACGGTAATTCAGGTGCCATTTCCAACTGCGGTGCTATCGGTCTTATGCAGGTTATGCCTAATAATCCGGATGATTATTGGCAAGAGCCATGCAAAGACAAATTTGATCCCTCAATTTTTAGAAACAGACCCACAGCTCAACAGCTACTCGATCCTCAAAAAAACATCAACTATGGTACAGACCTTCTAAATAACATGATCAAATATTGGGGAAGTCTCGAGGCAGGTCTTACTCATTATGGTCCTACTGGCTACGATGGCTACGCCAATCTGGTTCTGTCTGTTCAATCAAAAAATCCTACAGCTTGCCAACAAACCTACTCTTCCAACCACCCCTTTTCTATCGCCTCAACCGCATCAATCCTGCTAAACCCAAAACTAATTCTCTTAGTACCGTCAAAACTCTCCTGGCTATCTTTATCTCTATTTCTATATTCCTAAAAATTGTACCAATTCTAGCCCAAACCGATACTACAGACACGTCCACAGAAGAAACTGATAGTTACCAAGCTGCCCAAGAAGCTTATACTTCCGCCTTAAGCCAATTTGTTGACTATCAAGACTCTGCCAAAGAAGCTGGTTTAAATGCCGAATCATGGAGCTTTGACCAAACAGGAACCCTGGTACATACCATGGGCCAAATGGTTTATGGTGATGTACCAACTGTCGAAAAAATCCAACAAAGTGTATCAGATAACGGTTATTATCTTCCAGGTGGTGTTATCGGCTCAGCCAACAACCTTATTTCTCAAACCTTTAGTAAACAAGCTTCGGGTGTTCAATACTTAGCATTAATTAAAGATAATATCTTAGGAAAACCGGTCTATGCCCAAGGGGTTGGTTTCGTCGGCCTCGAACCTTTACTTCCCATTTGGCGAGGTTTTAGGAACGTTGTTTATCTTCTTTCTACTGTCTACTTTGTTGTTTTGGGAATAATGGTCATGTTCCGCTTAAAGTTAAATCCTCAAACGATCTTGACAGCCCAAAGTGCAGTTCCACAGGTTATCGTTACCCTTCTACTTGTAACTTTTTCCTATGCCATTGCCGGACTTCTGATTGATCTTAGTTATCTGATCCAAAACATTGTCCTCGTCCTCTTTTTCCAGATTCAAGGTAAAAATCTTAACCAAAATCTATTTTCAGAGATTGCTGGAGTTGGTGGCCTAACTACTCTCACTAAACAATTTAGTTTTAGAAACCTAACCGATGCTACTTCAGGTGATCTTTTTCGGCTTGCTTCCTTAGCTCTTCCCAAAAATCTGTTATTTTTATTAGGCACAATGTTAGGTGCACTAATATTTGGTCTTCTAGGTTTCTTTGTCGGTGCGGGAGTCGGAACCGCAGTTGGTGCAGGCTCTGGCCTTGTATTAGGTGGGACGTTGTTAATATTTATCCTAGGGATAATCGTTAGTATTAATCTCGGTAAATTATTTTTTGGACTCGCCAAAACTTACATTAACATACTTCTAAAAATCATCTTAGCCCCTTTGGAAATAGGCCTGGGTGCCATTCCTGGTATGAAAACTGGTTTCTCCTCTTGGGTTAGTGGTCTATTTGCCAATATTCTTGTCTTTCCCATCTGTTTACTTTTTTTAGTTTTAATTAATCTAATAATAGAAAAGGTGTCTTTTACTTCCAGTTTGTGGACTCCTTCACTAATTAAATCCAACCCAACAGGTATTTTAATTACTATTTTAGGTGCATATAGCGGTGGTTTTGTACCCGCTATCATCGGTTTTATGAGTCTACTAATGCTTAGCAAATTGCCCGACATGATAACTCAAGTCTTCTTCTCTATGAAACCGTCCGGTATGGAAAGTATGATTGGTAAACAAACCGAAGGAGTTTTCGCTAATCTTAACAAAACAGCCAAAGGTGCCGGTAACATTGTCTTTACAACTTTCGGTGATGATGCTCTAGACGCCCTAAGTAATAAGATTAATGAATCCAAGAAACTAAGAATCGGACTCGGAGGACGGCAATCCATCGGAGGTCAAATTAGCGACGCCATAGATAACTATAGGAGACAAAGATTCAAAGAAAGAAGTTAACTATCTTGTTCTTTTAAAAAAGTCCCTTTTGTTCTAGCTCTTTCTCGTAAACTTCTTCCTTCTTTTTGCACGAATTTCTTTATTAGAATCTGCATCCTTACTTGGTTCTCTTAATATTCCATCTTTAATCAATTTATTTACCTCACTTCTCCGTATCATTGATTCTCCCATAGCTATTTCCTGCTCTCCAACAGTTCTAGTATCCATCAGCTTATAATAACCCAATCTCTCAACCACATAATTTATTTGCTTCCGTGTAAGTAACCCCGACCTAATACATGCTCTTACTAAATCATCTTCAGGGTTTACCAACTCTTTTGCACTCTTTCCTTGCTGTGTAGTAACCAATACTGACCACACCTCATCTACATTTGCTACCTGAATCAAATCATTTCTAACTGCATAAAGAAGAGCCATTATCATATTCATGATAAATCTATCCACCTCGGCCAATCCTCCCTTTGTTCTAGCTAAACCACCCTCAAGTACTTTTTTCATTCCCTGCAAATTATCAAAATTCTTTAGGAAGAATTCAACCTCACCTACCGCATCACCAGGTCTAACACCTTTAGCCCCCACCACAAACTCAGACATATACTTCAAGAAAGCTTGTGCCCCTCTAAACACACCCAGATGCCATCCCCACCTACTATCATTAGACTTTTTCTTATATAGTTTCTCTACATCCATACTACCGTTAAATATGGCCAACATTTCTTCATGGCTAATCTCAGGCAAAATAATATCATCTGGTAGAAACTCCACTAGAGCCGGCATCCCTGTCTTATACCCAGCTTCAGCCTGACCTAAAACTCTAGCCCTCGCTCTCATCTTTTCCCAATCGACCAAATATCTACCAAAAAAAGAACTACAACCATCGGCCGCCGGCTCTCCCCAAGCATAGGCCTTAGAATCATAACTAGCTGACTGATTACCTCCTTCATCTTTATACACAATATCTCCTGTCTTCACATCTCGCTTTATTCCATAATATCCAGACAACAAGGTAGTTTCATACAGCTGTTGGACTGTTCTTACTGCAAAACTTGCCCAAAAAGCGTTACAACCACAATTTTTCATTACAAACTGTTCTATGGCCGTAGCAAACCTTTCTCGATCTGCCTGCGTAACCTTATCCTGCAATAAAATATTCTCAGGTGTAACATCTCCAACTGAGGTAGCTAACAAAGCTGCGTGTTTAGCCTCATAATAGTTACCGTCTTTCCCTAACCTACCAGCACCCGTCACCACTGCTGCTAAAGCCCTAAAGGCAGTTTCCATAGCCACGCCAATCCTTTCTTGTGGCAAATCCCCATTAGCCACCTTGCCATACCCAAATAGGGCTGCCATATCTGGCGGCAAAAATGTTTCTGTCCACCTTGGATTAGTAAATCCTTGCACAGCTGCTGCTTCTAGATCCGACCCGTTCCTTTCCCACCAATACATTGTGTTATTTAACGCCACCGCCCCCTTAAATGCTTTATATAAATCCCACCACTGTCTTGTCACACCATCATCCAATTTAGCCTCAATTTGCTCATCCAAATGTGCCTTCGTCTGGTTAAGTAGTGCTTTTTGGGCCATTAATTGATCTACGTTTGTTTGAATATCAATCCTACTACACAATTCATCATAATGATCGACATTAGTCATCCATCTTCTAATCTCATCTTCTATTTCATTAAGTCGTCTAGTAGCCTTAGGGCCTAATCTACCTTTACTTCTATCGTCTGCAAGTCTCCCGTACTCTTTCAACCTTTGTGACCTAGTCCTAGGATCCTTTATATCATTAAAATACTCACGTTCCGCGGTGTCCCAGATTTGATCTCTCTCGTCATACTCCGCCTGAGCAACCGGTTTTCTGCCCAAAGCTGTCCACAAAGCATCACCCCTCCTATTAACATCTCTCATATCAACATCACAAGTTGCCCTCTCTTCAAATAAAGCCGCTGTTCCACCTGCATATAATTTTAATACCGCTCTCCTGTGGTCAACCAACTTCTGAACCCCTTCATAAGCCTTTATTTGTGGTATCGTCAACATAGCCGATTGACCTTTAGCGTCAATCTCAGCATAGGCTTGTTGAACCAATGGATTCAATTCAAGTTTAGCAATCTCGATGTCAATTGTTTCAATAATCTCTTTCTCTGCGCCTATTACCAAGCCTGATTGAGCTCTCGCCAATAATTCATTCATCAAAGGTCCAACCTCCCACTCAGTCAATTGCTCACCTCTCACCTGAGCACTCGCCACTATATCCATAACCGCTGCTTCTACTCCATATGGATATGTTATTTCTCTAGTAGCAATTTTTGAAGCCAAATCAGCCGCACCTCTTCTTTGTTGGTCCCGCCATGCCTCTTCCCTCATCTGCGTTTGAGCTTCACGTTCTCTTCCGTCTCCTTGTTCTTGTGGTGGCATATAGCCAATTATATCAACCTCACTCCTTTTTTTCACTATCTAAATCCTATAATTTTATATTCTACCTAAAATCACCATTTATAACTAAAAAATTGTAAAATCATCTAATGTCCACCATCGAATCCATTGACCTTCATGTCCGTACTTACAGATCAGCCCTCAAAAGTACCCGGGAAGTTTCTATAAACTCTCTTGTCAATTCCTATCAACTAATGGAGTCCAGTCTCCATCCCAATGTCAACTCTGCCCAAATCGATGTTTCCGCCCTTATATATAGCCTTCTTAGGCTACCTTCTCAAATTGACCATACCAAGATTATAGTTGCCGGTCAAACACCAGAAGTTTTTGCCAATGCCGGTTTTACCGATGTTGTATCCTGGCCCGAAGTCAAAACCAAAGCTCGTCGCCGCACTACCCATTTTGACCAAAAAACCAGTACTATGGCCATGTTTATCTCCTCCGTTTCTGATATTGATGATTTTGTTAATATGCTCATCTCTTTTCAAATTGAGTGGAACAAAATCCATCAACTCCTAAAAGATAAGTTTAATTCCTACCCTGCTCTTCTAAAACAGATCAAAGATCCGGAAACCTTCTGTCAGGTTATGGAGCTTACTAAGCCTGATTGTTTAAAGATAAAGCAGGCTCTGGGTCCCGACTGGCAAGATCGGTTAAAAAAAGTTTATTCTGTCAAAAAGAACTTTCGTATCCGTCTTTTGGCTGGTTCCTGGATTGATTACATCAAAACCAGTCAAAAATGGTGGAAAAATATCGCCAAGTTTACCGATGCCTCTCCCTTAATCCCCAAATCTACCCCTATCCACATGTCCCGCCAATCTATTTACTTTATTAGTAGCAACACACACAGTTTAAGTAATCTAGTCAACGGCTACCCCCTAAAGCATCAAAAAGAAATTTTATCCTATACCAAAACTAAACTACCCGATCTCTATCTTACCTGGCAAAAAATCCTTAGCAAGGAATCTTTTATTCACAGTAATGATTTTCTTTATTATGCTTCTCAGTTTTTTCCTGTTGACAAGCCTGATAAACAAAAATTAGAAAATTCCAACCTATTTTTAAACATCGAAAGTTCCCATTATTTGGACATAAACACCCAAATCATACCTGTCAAAAACTTAGTTAAATCCAAATACCTAGATAATCGCCTGACCATAAAAAAACCCAAAAAACTGTCTAGTAGTAATGCCCTTGTTTTTAATATTGACTATCCTCTGGGTTTCACTGCCTACAACCTTCTTAAGGAAATTTTAAGCAACATTACCGAAGTCAAAGGTATTTACATCATGGGCAAAGCCGCTACCCTCAATAGTCAGATTGGCGATATCCAGATTCCCAGAGTCGTTTTTGACGAACATACCCAAAACAGTTATATGTTTACTAATTGTTTCAATAAATTCTTCCCATTTACTAGTGCCAATGCTTCAATTCTTACCGAACAAAAGGCCGTTTCCGTTTTAGGTACTTATCTCCAAAATCAAGCCTTAATTGATAAATACTCCCAAAACAATCTAACTGTCGTCGAAATGGAGTCAGGTCCCTACTTAGGTGTTGTTACCGAAGCCACCTACGATTCTCCCGTCCCCAAAGGCACCATAGTCGATCTTAATAGCGCCCCTTTTGATTTAGGTATCATTAACTATACGTCCGATACTCCTTTTGCCCAAACTAAAACTTTAGGCCATCTTGGCCTTAGCCTTACCGGCATCGAACCTGTCTATTTAAGTTCCCTAGCCATCCTCCAACGGATAATCTATCTAGAAGAGAACAATTAACTTTTGAATTTAAATTTTCTTATTTTTGGATTTGTTTACCTTGAGTTAAATCGAAAGGTTTAGAGTTTAGAGTTTAGGACTTAGAGTTTACTCTCTCATTATCTTTTCAAATTCCTCTTCCAGTAAAGTTTCCTTTTCCGTCAACACCTTAGCCACTTCATCCATTTTCTTTCTATTCTTTTTTAAGACTTCTACCGCTCTCTTATATGCTTCGTCCACCAATTTTTTAATCTCCAAATCCACCTTCTCTTTCATTCCGTCTGATACCTGTCCCGGATCCTGATACATACTCATCCAGTCAACTTCATTTCCTCCAAATTGAGTTCCCAGATTAATCGGTCCCAGTTTACTCATTCCCCACTCAGTCACCATACTTCTGGCAATATTGGTTGTATGCTTGATATCAGATGAAGCCCCAGTGGTCATATTAGAAAACACTAACTGTTCAGCTGCCCTTCCTCCCATGGCCATCGCCATTTGCGACATTAGCCTTGTCTTAGTTTCATGTATTCGATCTTTTTTAGGTGGTACCAGTGTAAACCCAAGTGCCATCCCTCTTGATACTACTGAAATTCTGGTTACCGGATCAAGCCCTTCTACAAAATTTACAATAGCGTGCCCGGCTTCATGGTAAGCCGTCATTTTGATATCATCTTCAGTTTGAACCCTTCTTTTTTCTGACCCAAGCTTTACTTTTAGTGATGCCTCTTCAATATCACCCCTGTCTATTTCCTTTTTATCTTCTCTAGCCGCTTTTATAGCCGCTTCATTTAGCATGTTTTCCAGGTCAGCTCCCGAAAACCCTACCGTTGCCTCTGCTACTCTGTCCCAATTTACCTCTTTAGAAAATGGTTTACCCTTGGCATGTATTGCCAATATTCCTTTCCTATCGGCTATATCCGGCATCTCCAATACCACTCTCCTATCAAACCTACCGGGTCTAAGTAGTGCCGGATCTAGTAAATCTCCTCTATTGGTTGCCGCCAACACCACAATGGTTGTATTAGCCTCAAAACCATCCATTTCCACTAATATTTGATTCAGAGTTTGCTCTCTTTCTCCATGGCTTGGATTTCCCAATCCGCCTCTGGCTCTGCCAATTGCGTCAATTTCATCGATAAATATAATTGCCTTGCCGGCTTTTTTAGCCGTTCCAAACAAATCTCTGACTCTACTAGCTCCTACTCCTACCAACATTTCCATAAATTCCGACCCTGCCATCGAAAAGAAAGGTACATCTGCTTCTCCTGCTACCGCCTTGGCCAGTAGTGTTTTACCCACGCCTGCTGGTCCCACTAATAACACTCCTTTAGGTGTTCTGGCTCCCATCTTTTGATATTTCTTAGGGTTTTTCAGAAAGTCCACCACTTCCATTAGATCTTTTTTAGCTTCCTCTACCCCAGCTACATCCGTAAACTTAATATTTTGTTTACCTTTGATAAACAGCTTAGCCTTTGACTTACCAAAACCAAACACTCCACCATCACCTCCCATTCCTCCGCCCACCTTTCTAAATAGCCAAAAGAAAAGAACCATCGGTAACACCAGTGACAATACAGTTCCTACAATATCACCTACTAGTTTCATCCCTTCCCTGTTTTCTATCCGCACGTTTACATTTGCCAAATCTACCCCGCCTCTTTGTAATATTTCAATAAAAGACGAATTCCCTTCTTTCGAGGTTATTAACACCCCCTGGTTATTTTTTAGTGTCAAAAATATTTGATTACCCATCACTTCAGCTAGTTCCACTTTATTTTGTCTCACCAGTTCCACTGCTTCAGATATCCCAATCTTCATATCCTCAGGAGACACCACCGACCACAAGGCCGACAAAAACCACATTCCTACCAAAAAATACAACACTCCTCTGATAATAGTTTGTGGCCCGATCACTATCTGTTTTATTTTTACCCCAGGTGGCAACTTATCCAATATTTCCTTAGGAATTTTATTTTCTTTAGCCTCATTTTTAGCCTCAGACCTGTCATCCTGAGTCCCGCCACTGCGGGACGAAGGACCTCTCCTTTTCTTTATTCCCAATTTCTGTAGTAAATCCATTTTCATAAGCTCAATTATATCATCTAATCCTATCGATAAATTTCCCTTCTGTGGCCTACATCCAATATCCATATTTTCTTTTTTACCCACTCCACTTCAAATAAAATTCTATAATCTCCAACTCTTAATCGAAAACAATCACTCTTTCCATTGGTTATTAATCGCTTAATATTTCTACTATCGCTAGAAAAACTCTCAAGTTCAATTATTTTTTGCCACAATTTCTGTTTAATACCATTGTCTAGTTTTTTAAATTCATTACTGCACTTTTTAGTAAAAAATACTTTAAACAGACAATCCATTATCTCTTGCAACCTTTTTTAAACTCTCAAAACCTTCCGCTTTATCATCAATCAACTTAGATGCTAATAAAGCGTCTTCTAAATCTTCCACTTTTTCAACCATGTCGTTGTATTTATCTACGCTTAGTAAGACAGCTAAAGGATTAGATCTTTGAAACAAAACCTTTTTACCCTCTCTTTCTACCTCCTTAAGTAGTTCAATTGTTCTGGTTCTTAGATCAGTTACAGTGGCAATATTTTTCTTTGTTGGTATAAACATTACACTAGTGTAACATTAATATAATATTCATTCAACAAAACATATTTTTTTATTCTCGTTACTCGTTACTAGTTACTAGTAACTAATTCCCGCATTTTTTCCTTTTTTACTCCGCAACATTTTTACATAAGCGAACAAAGTCGTGTCGATTTCCCTGTTCAGACATTCTTCCTAGTAGATTAAACTGCTCCCAAAAAGATTTGGCATATTGATTCAATAAGGCAACATCGATTGGTCCATCTTTTAAAATTGGGTATACTTCAGTATCATTTTCACCTCTATATCTAGACATTGCTACTGACAACATTCCTTGCTTCCCCAACACATCAATAGTACTTTTTGGTCTTGTCATCATGCCATTTTCGTCAATATGATACCCAGGAAAATCAACTATTAGCACCGCCGGTCTTTTTCCATCTCTATATTCCTCTACTATCGCATCCAAGGCCATTGTTACACTCCACTCACCACTGCCTCTTATATCGTTTATTTTCATTGAAAGCAAATCTCTTATTGTTCTCGCTTCTTTATATTTTGCCAACGTAACTGCTCCGTAACCATCCGCACTTACTGATGTTACTCCATACTTGATCTCCATATAACGGGCAAACATCGACTTTCCTGCTCTAGCCGGTCCGGTTAATGCCACAACTGTTGATATTGTCTCTCCAATCCTGGCCTCGCCAAACATTTCTCTCATCTGATTCTTGTCCATTCCTTGATTCAATACTGCATGTACTGCTACCACTACCGGTAAACCCAAATCACTTACTGCCCAACTCATTGTCTCAGCCTGTCCTTTCGATAGTTTACCTCCAGACACTTCTCCTACCTTATCAACTTCACCTAATATTAAATACAAATCAACATTTAACCTTGGATCTGGATCAAACACTGGTATCCACACTGGTTCACTAGAATCAAAACCCATTGGTAGTCTTACTAGAGCAACTCTTCCCTCCTTGATTACCTCTGCTCTAAAACCCTTCCATTTCTCTTCCATTTGAGAAATAAACACCTGCTCTCTATCAGCACTATCGTTCATTATCTATTTTCCAACACATAACCAACTTTTGGTATCGTTCTTATTTTATATAAATTTAACTTTTTATCTAATCTCCTCATGGCTTGGTTTATCGCCTGGTCAGAAAATTCATCATATTTTCCTTCTCCCCATCTAAAATCAGCCACCTTTTCTCTTGTAATTTGGCCATTGTTTTCTATCATATAAACCAAAATATCCCTCTCTTCCTTTCCTAGTTTTTCTTTGGCCTGTCTACTTTTTTCCCAAAAAGACAAATCAAAATCAATTTCGATATCAAAGTTTTCTTTTTTAGATAGACCAATTTCTGGTTTAGACAAACCCATTCTTTCCAACTGATTTAAATCACACTTCCCAGCTTCAGCAAAAACCTCCTTTTTAACCTCTTCCCATTTTTCACCTTCATAATCAGGCCAATTTACAGCCAAGTACTTAAACAATTTCCCTACTCCAAAACTCTTTTCATAAATCTCGTTAAAAACACTATCATTAAGCTTAATTTGTAAGTTTTCACACAAAAACTTACAATCATTTGCATTATAAACTTTTAAATAAAAAAACTTATATATCTTTGAATAAAAATAGTTATTTTTAAAATCTGGGTTATTAAGTAAGTATGGTTTTTGTATTACTACACAAAATTTCTGATCTATATCCGCCTTCCTAAACAAATCATTTATTGTTTTTATATTGTCATCGTCCAAATCAAGATCAATAATATTAAATTCAGCCAATTCTAAGTCGTTCTTACTTAAATATTTAATCTTATTATTCTTCTTTACCAACGCTTTAAGCATAAAAGACACCCCAAACCCATCCAAAGCCACTATTCCTATGCTGTATTTATTTTTAACCGCCTGATCTACCCACTTTTTTATTTCTAAATAATTTTCTTGTTGATAAACCTTATCCACACCTCAATATATCACGCCAAACCTAGTCATCTCAATTTTGTTGCCCATTTGTAACCTATTTGTCGCTTGTCTGTCATGTAAATATAGTTATTTTATAAGACAATATCCCAATTATTACTTAATCAAAAAATGACAGAATATATATTACATACACCAGACTTTGTATATCTGACCTCTCAAAAAGGTCACACCATTAACCTAGATACTACTGCTAGAGCCTGTGGACCAGTAGTAGATATTGATCCTTTTAACTTAATTACACAATCTAATCCAAGAACAACCCTCAAAGCGTATAGACTAGCAATCGAACTTACTAATCCTAAAAATGGTAGAACGATTCAAGTTCACACTGAAGTTTTAGCCGAACAGCTTCCCTTAATAATACGCAAAGACGATATGGTCTGTTTGGCTCAATATAAGGTACCTTCAGGTTGGTCACTTTTCTTTCCCATAGCTTACAGAGAAAACTGTTAAATCTAAAATTTATATCTAAATATGGCTCCAGAAAATCAAAAAATAGTTCTTAAAAAAAGAGATTTAGGACCTGTTGTGTATTATAAAAGAGATAAACAAGATCTGTCCACCGCAATAGAAGCTAGTTTAAAATACGAACCATACTGTACTACTATCTGTATAAAAGCCCAGGGCACAGGTGAATTTGTTTGCGCTTCTCATTTCGGTCCTCGTAACATTGGAACACGCATTATTACACCAATACCAGAACTAGACGCTCTTGCTATGGCAGATAGACATGGAGTTTGTTTCAGTGGAATAGCTCAAATTGACACCTTTGAAGCCAGAGGTCCCAAGGGAGAACTTATTTCTACATTCACTAGGTTAGTCCACAACCAATATAGCTAATCAATGTTTTATTTCCCCACCACCACCCCCATCCTCAGATCTTTTGTAAACGGTTGGCTAAACAGTAGTTTCCCGTTGACCACCGTCGCTGCCGGATCCACCTGTACCGGCAACCAACCATCAGGAAAAGACACCAAAGACACCAGTGATGTGTCCCCATAACCTGGCTGTCTCTGAATATAATTTAGATAGGTAAATTCACTACTGACATTTAGATCAATTTGGCTGGTATATCTAATTTCCACCGTCCTCTTTTTAGTCACCGGTACCATCATTAAAAACGCCAATTCTTTTTTGTCGTATTTACTCGATATTTCCATTTCCCCCTCTCCCAGCACCTTTTTATTAGTTTTATCCAAGCTGTCATAAATAGATACTTCAGCAATATTTATATCTTTTGGTAAATACACCCTCATGTAGTTTCTGTAATCTCCGCCTGGCCAGGCTGTACTTCTGGATGTATTTTCATAATTTATTTTTAGCACCCTAGACACCGCCCTGTTACTCACATCTACTGTCATCTCTATTCCCCGTCTCAAAAAATAGTTGCTCTTGTTTACTCCCAAATTAGCCTCAACTACATATAAATAATCTGCCAGACAGTTTTCCATTCCACAGCCACCGCTATACATTGACCCATCCCATCCCAAATCCGCCAATTCCATTTTCATGTTTTTATCCTTAGACCATATCTGAATATCATTGGTGTCCAGACTGGTTAGTATAGCCTTTACAATCTCTATCTGTTCATAATCTTTAGCTTGCTTGATCTCCTCTACTAGTTGGCTAGCTAGCTTCCCCAAAAACATACTTTTTTGCCTTGACCCAGCAAAGAAACCTGATTCGCTATGAAACTGAGCCTTAAAATCAGCCACCCAGACTTCACCTACTGCCTCTACCAGGTTTTTTGCCACTGCTAGGTCTATGGTGATTATCCCGTCAATATTTCTCTCTGTTTCTTTCTTAAAAAACCAATCAATGTCCTTAGCTGACTCAGGAAAGCTTGCCTGCCAATTAGCATCCCTTAGATACCAAGATGGTTCATTCAATATTTCTTTTATCTGCCTTGGTGGCTCCACACGCCCTTTAAGTTGACCGTCAATGTCATATATGTCTCCTATATCAAAACTCAGAAACCTCCCATTTTCCACACTCAAGACTCCATAACTTCCTATAAAACCTCCGTTAGGTCTTAGTTCCGCCTCATTTTGAATCAGTACCAAAAAGTCACGCCTGGCCCCATCTGCTCCTAGTAAATAGTAGAAAACGTCTACCGATTTCAGTATTGATGACACCAGCTGTCTCCACTCTCTGGCCTCCTTTGCTCTATCACCAACAATTTCTTTAAATCGACCTGGCAAAAAGCTCCAATCACCACTGGTTCTTGCCTCAATCATTCCTAGTTTATTTTCCAAATAAGATAGTTTCTCGACTATTTCTTGTCTCGTTTCTTCCCAGTCAATCTCTTCTTCACCAAAAACCGCTTCCGACAAAGACATTGATTGTTCAAAAAAATCCGCCATTTCTTTTTCTGTTTGCCAGACTGTTTCCAGCACCCTTAATACTTCCCCATATCCTTTATAAGAAAATAACGCTCCGTCTCCACTAATCCATACCAGTTCTTTTTTTAGTGACTCTATTCGGGCCAAATTTTTATCTGCCAAATCTACTAGGTTTTCTTTGTCCCTGGCTTCAATCAAACTCTTGCTTTCTCCTATGGCCTGGGCTGTCATCCATATTCTTCCAAAAAAAATTCCATATACTCCCACTATCATCAGGATCATCACGACCATAGGTCCGACTATCCATTTCCAGTTTAAATCTAAGGCTAACTTAATTCTTTTTTTGTTTTCCGTCTTTTTTACCGTCTCATCCATGATTTTACCTTTTATTTCAAGCCGTCCCAGATCAATTTTATCACCATCTTTTACCTCATCATCTTCTTCAACTGCCTGTTGTCCCGTAGTTTCTGTCGCCATACTTAAATCTTGTTTATCCTGAGCGGAGTCGAAGGGCTTGTCCTGAGCGGAGTCGAAGGATTTCTTACTTCCTAAATCTTGTTTTATCTTTGGTTTCCATACCAAACTGTCGTCAATAATTAGTTTATTTCCTACCACTTCATCTACGTCATCCCCGTCATCCTCTGTATCATCTTCTACTTTCTCTACTACTTCTTTTTCTTCAGTCTTACTTCCTTCAGCTTCCTGCTGCTTAGTAGTTTCTGTAGCTATACTTAAATCTTTAATCTTAAATCCTATATCCTGTATTCCTTCATCCACCTCCACTTCCATTATTCTTTTTCTTCCTTTCAAAGTTTTTTCTATACCCGGTTTTTTACTACTCTTTTTAGTTCTAGCTACACTATCCATCTGTTCAAAAAAATATTTTAGAGTCTCGTCTATTTTTTTACCAAAATCACCTCCGCCGTCCCAGGCGATTTTATCCCAATATTCCCTTACCACTGTCTCATCCACTTCCATGCTGTTTTCACCTGTTACCATTACTCCTTTTTTTGTCATTTTGGCTTTATTTACCATTGTTAGACATATTTCATCTACACTTGTCTTTTTTCCCAGCACAAACAATCTTTCATGAGATACTCCCGGCACAAAGCAGGCTTTTTTCAGTACTTCTACAAAATCGTCTACTTCAATACTTCTCAAAAATCCATTATCTTGTGGCAATTCCAAATCCCTATTAAAAACCGCCGATTTCAATAACCTGGCTACCCAGTTTTGTTCTATTCCCATTCCCGGCCCATACACTCCATATCCACTAACCAACCGCCAATCCACGCTCATATCCGTCAGTTTGGCCAAATTACCATCACCTCCTTCGTCAATTTCCACCACTACCAATCTTGCTTCAGCTTCCTCAGCTAGTTTCCATATATTTTCATCTCCACCAAAGTCAAATATATAATCTATATTTATTTCAACATCAGTTAATTGATCAACAAAAACTACATTTTTATCCTTAATATCCTCTATTTCAGTATTTATATTTGTCACTATCGCTACCGATTCTCCGGCCATATTAATCAAAAGTCTTCTTGACACAAAATTGTCCCCCCAAATAACTACCACTGGAACACCATTTTTCATATCTAATTCTAATTGAAAATTATACTTTCGGAGATAATAAGGTTATTCTGCGGTTAATATGGCAAGTTGGCTTTAGAAACTTGGTCAAAACGTATAGACAGTGTATCAAATGTCAGGTTGGAACGTGGAAAAAACGTCATAACTCAAGATTTTCAAATTAGTAATTATTTTATCTTTTTTAAACACACTTTTAAGTTTGCAAATTCCGTCCCAACATTATATTTTTCTTGTTTTCAAAAGAAAAAACCGTCATAATATCAAACCCAAAACCATATCAAACACACCAACAGTTTACATATTCTTTTTACTCATTACTCATTACTAATTACTAGTTACTAATCACCAGATACATTCCACTCATTATCATCTCTGTTATAGCTGTCACCCAAGCTACTCCGGTTACCCCAAATCTGGGAGCTACCCATAAATTAGCTGTTAAGTTAAAAATCAAAGCCACTGCTCCCACCAAAAGCATTTGTTTCTCTCTGTCTTTTGATACCAAAAAGAATCCCTGTACGTGGTTTATAAAGCTGAATACCAAACCAACGCTTAGTATTCTAAACACTCTGCCTGAGGCCACATAGTTAAATTCCTCTCCTCCTACAATTCTTATCAATATTGGCCCTATTAAAAATACTATTGGTAGTAATACTATTGACCCAAATATGGCCAACTTCAATGTCTTTTTATAAGTCTCTGTCCCTTTTTCTCTACTAAAAGAGGGTAGAGCAGAACTGACCAAAAAATAGGCCGGCATAACTAAGTTTCCGTATATCTTGTAAGCCAATGAATACCAACCCACCTCCGCCACCCCCAAAAACCTTTCAATAATCATGCTGTCAATTGCCTTATCATAGGCCGTAAACATTAGTAAAAACACCCCTATTGGCATACTCTGCCAAAATAGTTTTTTTACCAAATTTAATTCAACCTTTTTAAGAATAAATTTATCCTTATCAGATACCATTCCAAAGCCAATTACTAAACTAACCACTCTAGCCACCAGATACAGCCCAAACACCAGAAGTAGATTAATTTCTCTAAAAAAAACTAAAAACAAAACCAAGAAAATACTTGGAAAAAGACTATCAACCAAACTCTTTTTACCCATTCTCTCTTCAGCCTGAAATCTGATTTCTAAATTTCCTGCCAAGTAAGTCCAAAAGCTCATCGTTAAAGCTAGTAGTGCCTCTGTTCTGTATTTAGAAAAAGCTGGATAAATATAAGCAAATCCTAACCCAAACCCTAACGCTGCTATCACCATTACAAATCTCAAAAAAATTATATTGGATAATGTTTTTTGCTTATTTTCACATTTACTTATTTCTCTTACCCCAATCATCTTTGTTCCCATTTCAGCCAATGCATCCACCAAAATAAAACTAGAGCTAATCAAGCAAAACATTCCATATATTTCTTCACCCAAACCTCTTATTAGTAGGGAAGTAGTCACAAACCCCACGCCCATCATTACCATCTTCCCCAACCCCTGCCAAATTGTATTTTTTATTATCTTAAACATTGTATAATTATCGCATGGCTAAACAAGAACTTGTACCCAGTCCACAAAGCGATGCAATCACCACGCATCCTGAAATGATCGAATCTGCTATTAAAATCTTTACCGATACCGAACATTTAAATCAAATTAAACGTCTTTATCGTGAACTTGGTGACCAACAATCAAAACCGGAAGATATCCCACATATTGCTTTTCACGTAGTACAAGAGGCAGGCGCTTCACCAGATACCGTTGTTGATGTATTGGCCATTTCACGATCAGTTTCAGATAAAGCAACCGTACTACTTAATCGAGACTTGATTCTTGATTTACCTAATTGGACTCCACCTCCACAAGAAGAAGGTAAACCTATCCCGGAGACACCACCAGCCATATATCAAGTTTTTGGTGGCCAATTTTCCAAACTCTGTGCCGACTTAAATAATGGTATTGCCGGACCACAAGATTCAGTCACACTCATCTATCTAAAACCAAAAACTACTCTAGGCCAGGTCACTGAAAACATTCAGGTCAAACGAATAACGCAGACACAACAACCACAATTAATTCCTTCACCATTAGCGCCACCAAATATAGAAACACCTTAATCTAGTGATGATATCTCACAAATTCTATCGGAGGCGTATCAAAATATTAATACATCAACGACAGGAGCATTCATTAAAAGTCTTCAGTCACAAACAGATCAAATCTGCCAAGCACTAAATATTGCTTATGATGTTATATCGGTAAACCCTCAAATTAACGACATTTTTGATCGTTCCGTTGAACTCCTGTTTCTAATTAGACAAAGGATTTCAGAATTAGCCGGTGGTAAAAGAAGTCAAACTACCGATTCAATTTCTCAAATTGAAGAAGCTTTTTGTCATTTTGTAACTCAAGCCACTGGCGGATATGAATTTGACAGACCAGATGACATTAATAGTTTTTCAAAGCTTCTCCAGACGAGTAAAGATCGTATTGAGTCTGTTCCAACAGATATTTTAGGAAATCTTGTAAAAACACTCGTTACTCACGAAAGGGTTCTTTCTAAACACGTTCGTTCTGAAGCAAGGGAGTTTTTAGTAAAAATTAGAAAACTTTCGGAAGACAACCCGGGAAATAAAAAACTTGGGGAAATCGAAAAAGATGCTCTCTATTTACGAACATCTAGATTCATTGCACTTTAATCTATTTTTTTACTCAATCCCATCACCACCGCCAGTAACCCCACATTTTGAGGTAAGGTCAGCCAATAGTGATCAAACATGCCGGTCAGTATTATTACTAACCACACCCAGCCATATTTCCCAAAATCCACGCTTTTAACTATTCTTCTAAGTATTATCCACATCCCCGTTACTCCTGTTTCCACCAACCCCAACATAAATATATTATGAACCGGCTGTAGCCACCAATAATCGGTCATAAAATTAGGTAGATTAACCAAAAAATTGTCCACTCCTACCCCAAACAGCCAATTACTTTTAAAAATTTCTAAGCTACTTTTAAATAGTTTCCATCTTAAGTCAGCACTACTGACACTCCAACCTCCCACCACTTCCATGTTAGTTGCCAAAAATGCCCACATCATCATTACCAACCCCAATCCAACCAATTTCCACCCAAACTTTATCTTTGACCTTATAAACAATATTAAACTTCCAGTAAACCATACCATTCTACTTCCTGTTATTAGTAACCCTACTACTCCTATCCAATTTACTATCCATTTCCGTAATCTATTTTCTGTCAGTACGGAACGCATATATGCGTTCCTATTCCATATCATCATTGCCACCAAAATAAACCCAGCCAAACTATTTGGATGCGAAAAAGTTCCATAGGCCCGAATATATTGACTATCAAACCAACTTATCCTGGCTACTCCCAAACTCATATAGTCAAATCTCCTTTCTCCAAGCCAATAATACAGCCCACCTATACTTCCTCCTGTCACTACTTGAGCCAAACCCAAAAACGTTTCAATCGCAATCCACCAAGGGATAACTCGAACCAGTATCCTTTTGATCTCTTTCTTTTTCTGTGAAAAATATCTGACAGTCCACCAAAACTGTCCCATCCTCAACCACCCATACACCGCCAACTGCCATCTTTTGGCCAATACAATGTTTAGTATAGCCAGTCCCAATATTACCCAGGTTTCCCCATGTTTAAACCTAAAATCACTTTTTTTACTTTTTTCCAAAAAAATCGACAACCAGATTAAATCCAAAAAATATACAGTAGGGGAGAGGTAGTCTATCTTGATACCCGAAATAAAACTCCACTCTGGCCAAAAATGCCGTCCCAGCTGGCTAATCAAAAAAAATATATATATTAGATCCCTTACCACTCTGGCCTATTCTACCAAAACTGTTTCAATGTTTTTTTGTAATTTATGAAATTGTTATTTTAGAAAATTGTTTAGAATTTAGAGTTTAGAATTTAGGATTTGTTTAAACCTTTAGCTTAATTACCACGTGTCTGTCTTCTCCTTCTCCTTCCGATTCTGTCATCACTCCTTCAATTCCTTCTATAGCCATATGACAGATCCTTCTTTCATAAGAACTCATCGGAGATAGTATTGCTTGTTTACCTGTCTCTTGTACCCTCTTAGCCGCATTTACCACCATCTCTTTTAGTCTGTTCTTTTGTTCCTGTCTGTATTCATTTACGTCCAGCAAAGCCTTTACCCAATACCCCAGCTTATTTTTTATCATCAATCCCAGTATTTGTTGCATCGATGCCAAACTTCTTCCTTTGTAGCCTATCAAAGATGCTGGGTCGGCCGAAGTCACTCCAATTAATACTTGATCATTCTCTCCCTCTTCTGTCACCACATCTTCCACAAACACATCCTCAACTTCTCGGTTAACTGTTTCAAAAAAATCACAAGTTACCTCCAAAATTATCTTATTTCTTTCCTTGTTGTCTATTTTTACTTCTTTTTTTGTTTCTTTCTTTTTGCTTACCATAGTCGCTATTTTACCATGAATCTTATTTCTTAAATCATCAATCCTAGTTTTTCGTCTTTAGTTTGTTAACAATTACTTGCTGTACTATCACCATCCCGGAGTTAACAAACCAGTACAATAAAATCCCCAAACTAAACTTAAACCCGATAAACATTGTCATTAGTGGCATCATATACAAAGATTGATTTCTCATCGCCGCTTGCATATCATCACCCTTATCTTCAGTAGCCTTAGTGTAGGCCGTTTCATCGCTTCCTTTAATATCCGGCATGGTTAACTTAGCTCCAAAAAATTGCAGTACTCCGGATCCTACCAATAGGAAAAAGGGGAGTATCATCTTGGCAATATTACCTTCACCAAAAGTTCCGGCCGGTGTCACCGCTAAATCACTTCCCAAAAAGCTTGTGTTCATTTTAAAACCTTCACTTATCTTAAGCCCGTCAAACAAAAATTTATTTAATTCAGTCGTATCTATGCTCCCAACAGAGTAGTTAACTAGTTTTTGAAACGAACTATAAAACAAAATCAACACTACTATCTGTAGAATTTGAGGTAGACACCCGGACATTGGGTTTACCCCAGCGCTGGTATACAGTTTCATTTGCTCCTGTGCCAACTTTTGCTTGTCCCCTCCATACTTTTTAGTTAGTTGTTGTAGTTTTGGCTGCAACTGCCTCATTTTTTTAGCTGATTTTAAAGACGGCAATATCAAAGGTAGTAGTAAAAACTTTAATAACACTGTCATTGCTACCACCGCCCAACCTAAACTATCTAACCATACACTTAAGGCCATTAAAGCCGAAGCCAATATTTGTACCAAAATCATCAGTTATTCTATCAAATAAATTTCGTTTTGAATTTTTATTATCTTAAAAATTAAAATTTGTTTAGTGTTTAGTGTTTAGGATTTAGAATTTAGAGTTTTGCTTTATACCAAGGATTACATTTTAAAATCCTTTTAAATCCCATCCATAGTCCTTTAACCACTCCATATTTTTCTACTTTCTCATATGTATATTGACTGCAAGTCGGATAAAACCGACAACGACTCCCAGTCGAAATATACTTTTTATAAAAAACTAACAAAAACAATATTACTTTTTTCATAAAATTTTCGAAATTACTTTTTTCGACGACCTTACTGACGTAGACTGTACCAGTCTAGAAAAAATGTAATGAGAAAATTAAAAATTTATAATTTAATTTTTAAGATCTCTTTCTCTACTTCTTCATATTTTTTATCTAAAAGTGTTTTTTTAGTCAAAAACACCATCCAAGTCTTTTTGGCAAATTTTCCAATATTCTTCCTCACAGCTTCAGCCAATAATCTTTTAATCCTATTTCTATCTACTGCTCTTTTAGACACCTTTTTGGAAACCAAAAAACCAAACCTTTGACAATCCACTTCTTCTCCTTTGTAAATCAAAAGACCAAATAGGGGAGCCTGATGCATTCTTCCTTCTTTCATCACTAGCTCAAAGTCTTTCCTTCTCTTAAGAATCAATTCTTTTGCCAACATACCCAATTCTACCAATTTTCTCTTTACTAGTTACTCATTACACGTTACTAACTACGCCTTCAGTTTCTTTTTGACTGTCAGTTTAACTCTACCTTTGAGTCTTCTTCTTTTCAATACTTTTCGGCCCTTGGCACTGGCCATCCGTCTCAAAAAGCCATGCTTTCTAACTCTTTTTTTCTTTTTTGGTTGATAAACTCCTTTTCTCATAGGGCTATTTTATCACAGCTTTTCCCTAATTTATTTACTTCATTACTATTTACTCATTACTATTTACTCATTACATCTTGAATAGTGTGGAAAACTCTTATATCATGTTTGTGGATAACCCAAACCCTCCTCTTTGGCTATACCTAATAAATTTGCCCAACATTACAAGTTTTCTAGTTACTCATTACTATTTACTAATTACTAATTTATGGATCTCGATCAACTTTGGAAAAACACTCAGGAAGAGTTAAAAGTCATCTTGGCCCCGGCCGTTTTTCAAACTTTTGTTTCTCCTACTCAGCTTATTAGTCTTGACAAAGACACCGCCACCATTGCCTGTCCCAGTAACTATCTTGTAGATATGAACTCCAAGCGTTACTATCATCTGTTTAAATCGTCTTTAGATAATCAATCCAAAGCCAATCTAACTCTTAGCTTTATCAATCAACAGCCGATTAAAGTTGACAAACCTATTACCAATATACTTTTGATACCCTAATTGTTGGTAATAGCAATAACTTCGCTTATGCCGCTGCCCAAGGCATAGTCAAAAATCCTGGACTTTCCTATAACCCCTTCTTTATCTGGGGTGGGGTAGGGGTGGGTAAAACTCATCTCATGCAAGCCATTGGTCACGAACTACTTAAAGACAATCCCAAACTAAATATCCGTTATTTTCCTGCTGAAACTTTTGGCAACGAACTTATTTCCTCTCTAAAAAGTAAAGACATGAGCAAGTTCAAAAATAAATACAGAGATCTGGATTGTATCCTGGTTGACGACGTTCAATTTATCGCTGGCAAAGAATAC
>CAYWRN010000006.1:5200-11415 GCA_964461095.1 uncultured Gammaproteobacteria bacterium | reverse complement strand
AGGAGGAGTTCTTTCACACCTTCAATTCCCTCCACCTAAGTGGTAAACAAATCGTTATCACTTCTGACAGAAAACCGTCTGATATTGATCATCTGGAAGACCGTCTGGTTAGCCGTTTTATGGGTGGTCTGACTGTTGATATTCAGTTGCCGGATTACGAAATGCGTCTGGCTATCGTCAAACAAAAAAGTTTGGAAATTAATCTTAATATCACCCCGGAGGCTTCTGATCTGGTTGCCAAAACTATCCAGTCAAATATAAGGGATATAGAAGGGGAGTTAAGAAAGCTGTCCGTTTTAGCCCAAGCCAGTCGTCTTGATAAAATCGATCTTGATTTTGTTTCTCAATATTTCAACTTATCCCAAAACCAAACTTCTTCAAACCATTTGGTTAGTCCACGGCATTTAGTTTCAGCCTGCGCCAAGTTTTACCAAATCAAAACCGGTGACCTTTGTGGAAAAGCCAGACAAAAAGATCTTGTTCGTGCCCGCCACGTCACCGCATATCTTCTGCTTGATTATCTAAATTTACCCCTAGAAAAGGTTGGATCAATTTTAGGTGGTCGGGATCACACCAGTATTATGCACGCTCGTGACAAAATCCACACTCTTTTATCCACTAACCCACAATTCCAAAAAGAACTAAACCTAATCAAGTCCCAACTTTAAATTTCCGTAATTTCTTTTCCACAATTTTGTAAACTTATCCACATTTTTATCCACACTTCATCTCACTTTTTCAACCAAACAAAAACCAAACTCCCTATATTCTTTATAAGATCCAAACATCAACCTACTACTAATTTTTCCATTATTTCTAACTTTTCAACTGTTTTTATCTTCTCTTCTAAATCATATTTCACCTATCTCATTACTCGTTTCTATTTACTCGCTTCTATTTATACACTTATTAACCGCTCCTAATACCACTACTTCTATTATTGATATTTAATTTTTTATCTTTAAGACTTATACTCATATACCTTTATGAAACTCTCTCTTCTTCAAGAAAACCTCAATCAAGCTTTAAGTAATGTCTCCCGTTTTGTTTCTGTTAAATCTCAACTACCCATTCTTGGCAACATTCTTTTCCAAACAGACAATGGCCGTCTTAAACTATCGGCTACCAATCTTGAATTAGCCATCAACTATTGGCTTGGAGCCAAAATTGACAAAGAGGGTGCCATTACTGTCTCACATCGTGAAATAGTAGAATTTGTCTCCTATCTGTCTCCTGGTAAAATTGACCTTTCTTTAAATGCCAGTAATTTATTAGAGCTCGTTTCATCCAAAGCTCAGTCTACTTTTGCTACCATGGCCACCGACGATTTTCCCGATACTTCATCCCAAAACAAAAAATATAGCTTCAAACTCGATAATCAGCTATTAAGTCAGACTATTGCTCAGGTTTCTTTTGCTGCTGCTACTGATGATACTAGACCGGTCCTAACTTCAACCCTTTTCTATTTGACTCCTGATTCTTATTCTTGTGTAGCTACTGATGGTTTTAGACTTTCCCTAAAACAAAACAAATTAGCCACTCCCATTAACATTGGCAAACAAGAATCAGTTACTTTCCTGGTTCCCACTAAAGGCCTTGTAGAGCTCACCAGACTGTCTAAAACCGCTGCCAATATCGATGTTAGTTTAACATCAGATGAACGTCAGCTAGTCTTTGTTTTAGACGATCTAGAGCTGCTCTGTCGTCTTGTTGAAGGTGACTACCCTGATTACCAAAAAATTATCCCCCAATCCTCTTCTTTAACCATCTCTATAGACAAACAGGAATTTGCCCAAGCTCTTAGGATTGCTTCTGTTTTTGCCAGAGAATCTGCCAATGTTGTTAAGTTCTCTTTTATAAAAAATAAATTAGAGTTGACAGCTAATGCTCCTCAGGTTGGTCAGAACAAAACTTTTTTGGATGTCAAGGCAGAAGGGGATTTAAACAGTCTTCAGATTGCCTTCAACTACAAATTCGTTTCTGATTTTATCTCTGTCTGTCAGGGTGACAACATCACCATTGAGTTAAGTGATCCTCTCTCTCCTGCTATCTTTAGAGACGATTCCGATCCAACTTTTACCCACATCATCATGCCCGTTAGACTTCAAGACTAAGATTTTATACCTCTCTTTACTAGTTACTCATTACTCGTTACTAATCTCTAGTTACTAACACTATCTACATACAGCGTCGATCCCGAAAACATTCCATCTAAAGTTACCGTCTGACCTTCATATTGACCCAGATCTATTTTTTGGCTGGTTACATTTACTACTTCTCCGCCGTCTTTTATAAACACCCATTCATCTCCTATTCTAGTCGATACTTGCCCTCTTATTTCCACTCTGCCCTTATCCATCACATCATCACTATTTGTTGTCCCTAAACTACACCCGCTAAGTGTCAGACCTATAAATACCAAAACCAATATTATTCCTTTTCTCATTACTTGTTACTAATTTTTAATTTCTAAATTCTAACTTATGTACCTTTTCGTCTCCACCATTATCTTTTATCCACGCCTTTACTTCTATTTCTACTTCTTTTTGAACTGCCTCACTTTTTAAATAAACCACTAGTTTAAGTGGTTCTATGTAGTGATTGATTTTAAATTTATCTGTCTCATAAGGCAACAATTTCCACAGAGGTTGATCTTTGTTAATCTGTTCATCTACTTTACTAAAGTATTCAATATCTGCTGTATCAGGTATAAAAGACGCCCCTTCTTCAACTTCTATTTCTCCATATTCTCCTGCTAGTTTTTCATCAATCGGTACTTCATAACTCCAGGACTTTAGCAATGTTTCACCCATCAGTAGCTCGATTTTAAGTTGAGGAACTGACATTATTTCCTTTCCAAAACTAGCCGAAAATTCTACTGTGTTTACTCCTGTTAAGTTCTTATCCCAATTCAAACCAACATTATCTATTAACATTAAATTATCGTAACTATTGCCAATTTCTTTGGAAAAAACTATTATTACATTCAATTTTTTTGTCGATGCCCAAACCTTACTGTCTTCTGTTGGTTCCACACTAACAATTTCTAGTCCTTTTTGACTTTCTTGTCTTTGGCTGGTAATTCGAGCCACTATTAACACCGAAATTAATACTACTAGTCCGGTGATTATTAAAATTTTCTTTTTCATGTTCCGCATCTCAAAATTGTAAGCTGTGCACCTCGATTTCTACTGTTGTCACCACTCACAAAATTAGCCAGGTTTGGTATTGGCCATTTACCTAATGCGCCTGCTCCGTCCGTGTTTGTTTGAGAACATACAGCTGATCCGTCTTGTCTTACCACGGTTAATACACAAACGTGATAATGGCCACTTGAAGACAGAGGGAAAATAATCAAATCTCCTAAACCAGCATTTTCTGGTGCTACTCTAACACATCCAGGTTGAGTTCCTGCATATAAGGCTTCCCAAGATGGACTAGTTGTCAGTCCTGATGTAGCAGCTATCGCATAACCTATACACTGAAAGGCACTAAATCTGTTGGTGTTATAAATCATTATCGATATAAATCTGACTATATCAAAAAAAGGAAACCTGCCAATTAAGGATCTCAGTATCGTTGCTGCTGCCTGTACATTTGAAACCACTACTCTTTCAAATCCATTCTGTATTAATGCCTCTATTGAAACACAAGCCAAAGTTGATTCGCAACTCTCTCCATATATCGGGTTGACATTGGTATAACCTCCTCTATTGCTTGTTTCTCCAGTAATTGTTTCCCTTGTTGGTAACAAAGCCGATCCAAGTGGTGTGGTTACCATCACCATTTGATAAACAAAAATTAGAATAAATACACCAATAAATATTGGAACAAATATTGCAGATAGTGCAGCAAATGCCGCCCAAATTGCTAAAAACGGTAAGATTATCATAAACCCGGCCACTGTTACCGACGCACCCATTATTGAACTTCCGAGTTTACCAAGTCCCAACTCCTCAAATAGTTTTTTTGCAGGTATAAACGGGTTGAATTTACTTATATCTATTCCGTATTTTTTTAACCAAACAACCGCTTTTTTACCCAGTTTTTTTACTGCTGTTACAGCCACTACTACCCCAGCAATTACCCAACCCATTGGCCCACTAGCTGCTGCTACAGTTCCTCCGGTTAATCCAGCTGCACCAGCCGCCGCCGCTTCCCCTCCTGCTACTGCAGCTCCTGTTGCTACAGCTGTTGCTCCTGCCACCGCCGCCGTTTCTCCTGTTGCTGTCACTGTCGCTCCCCCTGCCGTTATCAAACCATTTATCCAGCCCGGTACACCCATTTTAACCATACCACCAACAGCACCGGCTACTGTACCACCAGCCGCAAAGTATCCCATTACTGCTGGTACTGCCGTAGCTGTTTGAATACCAAAAATAGCTTCATATCCCAGCGTACTGCTTACAAAATTTGTTGCCCCTTCAATCACTACAGTATTTGTCAAAACCACTCTAGTTACCTGTCGTCTTATATTTGCTATACCTTTATCAAGTAAAGGGTTTCTTTGTAGTTCTCTTAGAAATCTAAAAGAAGCTCGGGTACTCGAACCAGCTTGTATCTGTATAGAAGAATCACCTCCAGCTTTTTCAAGTCTATTCGTTGTTTCAGTTAGTTCTCTATGGTCGTTCATCATCGACCTATAAACCAAATTTGTTACCCTGTAGGCATCATCGTCTAAACCATAACGACCACTAGTTTCTCTCTCTCTTCTTTCGTGAGGTAATACTAAACTACTTGTAAACCTTGTCACCGCATTAGCATAATCATTTACTACAGATCTAGATATTTCTGGATTTAACCTCAGGATTTCTCCTGCTATTCCTTCCACTCTTGTGTCTTGTTCAAAACGACATGCCAGCTTTATATTGTTTTCCTGCAACTGTCTATTTCGTGCCGAAGTTGTTCTAATGGCTACGTCCAAAGCCTGTTGTCCCGATTCATCAGCATTAAAAGTTTGACCAATAGCCTCTTTTAGTGGAACCAAAACCAAACTACCTCCTCTTTCTATCCATACCTCAGCACTCCCTATACTGTCGTACTTACCTTCCCAAACAGTCATCGTTGCTCGATTTACCAACCTATCAATCATTACCTTATGGTTGCTAAAGACTATTCCCGGTTGATTACTTCTTAATCCTTCCTCTATTTCTGTTAAAGATATCTTTGTTTGTCGATCTATTTTCTTCGTAACTTCAACTTCTTGAACCAACCTTTCTCTTTGTGTTTCAACCATTTCTACCACTTCAGATCTGACCTTGTTTGGCATAGCCGACACCCTACTTCTCACAGCCTCCATTAGGTCATTTGGATTATCAAAAGACCTGCCGAGTTCTCTAACAATGGCTTCGATTTCTTGTTCACCTACACCCATTCTGTTTAGTTCTCTCTCCATCTCAATCTGTCTTATTAAGGATTTTTCAGCTACTATCCGATTTGCACTTCCTTCTAATCCCTTTTTTTGCAAGATACTTTGTTGTTCTTCTAGTCTAGAAATCCAAGATCCCACTAAATCCTCATCAACTTCAAATTGTCTAGATAGTCTTTTGATTGTTTCTTGTCTATCAGCTCTTTTTATTATTGCTCTATCATAATCGTCTAGAAGTCTCTCCAAACTAGCTTTGCTCAAGGTCCTACTTTCAAACTCCTTGCTTCTACGCTTTTTCAGCCTATTAGGGTTTTGTTTAACCCATTCTTCTGAGTTTTCTAGATTTGCAACTATCGCTGACAGTTCATTAGCAACTCTAGCAGTTTCTTCCACGGCAACTCTCTGGTTAATATGAAAAACTCTACCCAAACTTGCGTATATATCAACTAAGGATCTATAGAGTGATCCATTAATCACAATTGGTAAATTATGTTGTCTCAAGTTCCTTACCGCCTCAATCACTTCTTCTACCCTTAAGAAATCACCAGAATTATATCGAGATAATAATTTGTCTCTCGCCGTATCTGTATCCCTAATTTGAATCTCGTCTAGTGCCACACCAAATTATATCTTAAATGTGAGCCTTAGTTCCCAAACAAATCCTCGTAACTCATTCCTTTCTTATCATTCTTATCTTCAGGTTCCGTCTTAGTGTTGTCATCTGTCTTTGCCGGTGCTGTCTTTACCTCTTCGGTTTTTGATTCCGGTGTACTCCCTCCCTTGTCAAGGGGAGGGTCGGGGAGGGGTTTATTTTCTTCAACCTCAACCTCAACTTTTACTTGCCCCC
>CAYWRN010000006.1:3059-5131 GCA_964461095.1 uncultured Gammaproteobacteria bacterium | reverse complement strand
TGTTTATAGGTTTAGGAGTTGTTACTTGTGAAAGTGGTGGCAACACTCCACTGCCTATTCCACTAGCCTTATTTTGGTTAGTCGCTCCAGCACCAGGTGGACTATAAGATTTAAACAAATCCTGATATTTTGGTAATCCGGCACTATAAAGTGTCTTATTTTTATCTTCTTCTGCCTGCTTAAGAGCTGTCTCTTCGGCTACTTTTTTCTCATGTTCGGCGATTTTTTCCTTTTCTTTTAATTCCATTTCGGCAATCTTCTTTTCCAGGTCTCCAACCGGTTCCGTCTTTACTTCTTCGGTTTTAGTTTCTCCAGCTTCCTGTTGCCCTGTAGTTTCTGTCGCTATACTTAAATCATTCTTCTTAAATCCCAAATCTGATGTCGATTTTCCTACTTCCACTACCACTTCATTCTCTGACACCGGTACTGGTTTTTCTATTTTTATCTCTTGCTTTTTATCCTCTAAACCTTGCGTTTTTGTAGTCTCTGCAGTTTCAGTAGCCATTCCTAAATCATTCTTCTTAAATCCTGAGTCTTGTTGTTTTGTAGTTATTCCTAAATCCTTCTTCTTAAATCCTAAATCTGATGTCGATTTATCCTGAGCGGAGTCGAAGGACTCCTCTTCATCGTTTACGCTTGCCAACACTGGTGCAGCCGCCTTAACCTCAGGTTCGATCTTCAGATCCATTGATTGTTTTTTCATCCGCAAAAGCTCTTCAGGGTCAGAAGTTATCAGTTTATGTTCAGATTCCGATGCTATCACCCTGATAGCCACGTGGTTCTGTCCGGCAAAAAATATTCCTTCTCCTTTATCAGCCGACAAAAGCAATTGTTTTTCTCCCTCAGAAAGGTAAAAAGTATCACCCACATTATCTATGGCCGCCGAATGTTGCTTTAGCAGTATCTGGATCGACGAATTTGTCACAATATCTTTTCCGTAAGGAGTTTTCAAAAAATCCCCTACATCTTGGGTTATTGTCGTCACTCCCAAGTAGTATTTTCTGCCTCGCTTTACTATTCCCCGTAAAAAAGATGCCGAATCTTCGTACTGCATCATATACCAGGCTTCATCTACCACCATTATTCGCTTCTTTAGCTGAGATTTTACTATTGTCCAAATGTAATCCAAAATAATGTGCATCGCTACCGGTCTTAGGCTGTCCTCCAGGTTTCTAATCCCAAATACTACAAACTTATTAGTTAAATTAACTGTTGTTTTTTGGTTAAATACTCCCGCAAACGATCCTTTAATAAACTTCTCCAGTCTGGCTGCTAGCTGTTTGGCTCCCTCCTCCTCCATACCAATTAACGCTTTATACAAGTCTTCAATCAGTGGCGGTTCCTTGGTTTGGCTTTCCGGATCGGGAGTAATTCCTTTAGCTTTATATGCCGCCATTACAGCTCTATCCAATATTGATTCAGACAGTGGGTCCATTTCACCCATCATCACCTTAAAAAGCTTATGTAGGTTTAAAACTTTATTGTTTAGTGCATTTTCCTTATCTTCATCGTTTTTGAGAAGAAGGCTTAAGTCAAATGGGTTAATTTTCGATTCTTCGTTATAGCCAAAAGCAATATATTGTCCTCCCACCGCTTCGCATAGATTTTTATACTCATTTTCTGGATCAATTACGATTACATCTGTCCCCAGCATCAACGACCTCATCGCTTCCAGCTTGATCATATACGACTTACCCGCACCTGCTGTCGAAAATACTACTGAATTGTAGTTTTCCATTGAAAACCGGTCAAATATTACCAGTGACCCATTGTGCATGTTTATTCCGTACATTATTCCCTTATCGTCAGACAAATCCGAACTTACAAACGGAAAAGTTGTTGCCAAGCTGGTCGTATCCATGTTTCGGGAAATTGCCAGCTTATCTTGACACAATGGTAATGTCGACTTAAAGCCATCTTCCATCTGCAAAGTCGCCTTTTTTGAAATTATCATCAACGATCCCAGTGCCGCCTCCAAGTTTTTATTAATCGAATCCAGCTCTTTCTCACTATCACTTACTATCGTTATATACAGCCCAAACTGAAAAAATCTTTCCTCCCCTTTAGCCAAG
>CAYWRN010000006.1:816-3049 GCA_964461095.1 uncultured Gammaproteobacteria bacterium | reverse complement strand
TGCAAGTTTAACGCGTCTTCCAATTTTGCTTGAGTCGACGGATTAACCACTCTTCCTCTTTGCACATCCGTATTAATCTCCGCCTCCATTTCCGCAATTTTTCGTCTCAAATCGTCTAGTACCTTTTTGCCGTCCGACGGATATATATACATTGCCACTGTCAATGAGGCGTCAAAATTAACCAAAGGTGACAACCAATTCATCCCCACAAATCTCGGGTAACCGGCTACAAACAAAGTCCTATAATACTTATTTTCAATTCTGATGAAATTAAAATCCACCTCCAATGCCGACGGCGCAATCACGTCCTTGATGCTCACCATCCCCTCCGCAAAGTTTCTGTTTTCATCTCCTCCTTTCTTCAAAGGAGGGTCAGATTGGATTTCTTCCTCTTTTACTGGTTTTTTTAATATTCCTGTTAATTTCATCAATTACGCATTTTAGCCGTTACCACCGGGCTATCAAAATTTAAACTAGTTACTTTCTGGTTTATCGCTGTCTCTTCGTTATAAATCGCATAGAACAAATCAACCAACTCCTTGCTCGTCAGTGCCCTTATTTCCAACCCCAATCTCGAAAACAGCCTTACCACATGATCTCTTTTTGGCTCCAAGCTGGCTCTAGCTCTTTCCAGTATATATGCCTTATCAAACGGCAATTTATCATCCTCTCCCGTTTTTGCAAAAGCCAACAGGCTCTTGCCCACCTCTTTACCAGCTCCTTTAATTCCCAGTTCCAGCGAAGAAAACGGTACCACGATATAAAACGATTTAGCCAACACATCATTTTTCTTTACCGTCTCGCTAATAAACTTTCGATAACCAGAAATTCTCTCTTTAAGTAGGGGATTAACCTGTTTTTCCTCAGCCCTTGACAGCATTGTCAAATAGGCGCTTACATCTTTTGTATTTGATCGGATCACTATTTGAATCGGAAAATTCAACGAATTCAATATTCCTCCGTATGCATAGACCAAGGCTGACTGTTCCCTCTCTGACAACAGATCGAAATTAACCGAAGATACCTGCATCACCATACAACAACTCCCGTTTTTCAACACCACAATATCTTCCACCACATCCTCAATTGGTAGATGTTGCTGTGTACTACCTTTTATTGCAACTTTTATCGGATCAGTTGGCATAGGGGCAAAATTTCCTTATGTTTAATCATATCTCAAAAGACCTCTTCTAGGCAATTGCCTGAATTTTTACCGGTGCCACGATTTTATTAGTCAGCTCCACGTTAATCCGATCAAAATTATAGCCTTCTTTTTCTGGGATAATTAAATAAGTTCCGTCCGCCAACGCCGTTGATGATCTAAACTGCCCCAGCGCGTTAGTTTTTAACACCCGCACTGGATTTCCTTTTTTATCCTGTATTTCCAATATTGCTCCTTCCACCATTCTGCCGCTCTTATCCGTTACCATTCCCACAATCAAATTCGGTACCTCCGGTATGTCTGGCATTGGAATTTCTCCAAAATTTGCCTCTCCCGTTGCCCCCAATTTTTCTTTTTCTAGCTGCAAATTGGTCCTCCTACTTTTCCAATCCTCCGCCACTTTTTCCTCCACCTCCATGTCAACATCCTTACTTGTCCCTTTTTCATTACTGTCATCCTGAACTGCCGAAGGTCCCTTTAGGGAGTTCAGGATCTCAACTACTTCCTCTTTTGTTTTCTTCTTTTTTCTTTTAATTCCAAATCCCATCAACGCCACCCCTACCGCCTTTCCTGTTTCATCTTCTTCTTTCAGAACGTCAGTCCCGCTCTGCGGGACGATACGTTCTTGCCCCAGCTGATTATCCAGCCAATCACTATCACCTATTGCCCTTTTGTAGGTGTAAATTGTTGGTCCATAAATCGATCTCAAAAATGCCATCAACCATGTTTCCAACGGTCTTTCCTCAAACGGCAAAAAAGCCAGTGCCACTCCACCTAGTCCAAATATGGCCATCAACGGCCATTTAATAAAAAATATCAATTTCGTAGAATTTACCAACAAAGCCAGTACTATTCCACCCCCCGCCTTAAAAAATTGCTTCAAGGTCATCTCGCCCACCAGCTTAAATTCGTACGAGCTAATATTTTGCGGTATCGGATGCTGTTCCATTACTCAATTTTACCAGTTTTTACATCTGCGTTGCCTGTTCCTGCGCTTTTTGCATCTCACCAAACTCCAGCCTTTTTGTCCCTTTTGGGTTCTCCACCAATCCTCCCATCAGTTGCCCCTTT
>CAYWRN010000006.1:0-644 GCA_964461095.1 uncultured Gammaproteobacteria bacterium | reverse complement strand
GATGAAAATGCTCTTGTTCTTAATCGATCAGTTTTAAACGGATCAAAAAATACCCGTTTGTAACCACCTTCAAACAAGTATGAGGACACTAGGTTATAGCAGGATTGACCGTTCCCGTTCCGTAAAGGATGAGTCAGAATAAAATATAAATATCCCACCGACATTGCCCTCAACGCGTAGTCAAAATCTTTATCAAACCTCTCCTTATTCCAGTCCACCAGTCTTTTTATTAAAGTGTCTCCTTGTTGCAATAACGCCTCAAGATCTCCTCTTGCCGGGGCCTCATACTTTCCCACTACCACTTCCACTGATCTAACTCCCAAATCCATGTCATCTACCCCATTATAAGCATCTTTCTGCAATTTCAACAATCTTTCTGTTGCCCCCATTCCGTGATATTCAACTAAATTTTCCTCAATTTCCATTTGATTGTGTCTTCTTGTCCTATATTCCATATACCTCTCCTCATTTACCGCTAGCATTTCTCCGTCTTTTGTATAATATTTTTCAAAAACACCCCTCTCCCTCGCTAGCTCTTTATTTGTTTCATCTCCTTGAGATAAACCTAGTCCAGACTTATCGACCACCTCTCTTCCTGTTTTTACCCCACTCTCTGACTCTCCAAGTTGATTCCTGACCGCCGT
>CAYWRN010000005.1:29621-49780 GCA_964461095.1 uncultured Gammaproteobacteria bacterium | reverse complement strand
ATTCCCTCCCGCGGCACAAAACTATATAGGAGACTACCTCGTCGTCTAATGGTAGGACAGCACCCTTTGGAGGTGCTTATCGTGGTTCGAATCCATGCGAGGTAACAAGGGATTTGGTAAGATGAATATATGAAGTGTTTGACGAAAATTGTGGCGACGGTGGGGCCGGTTTCTGAGGATAAGGGAACTTTGGCAAGATTAATTAAAGCCGGGGTGAGTGTGTTTAGATTAAATCTAAAACACAATGATATTAGTTGGCACAAAGATGTAGTTAGTAAGATTAGAAATGTGGCCAGAAAACTGGATGCTAATGTAGCAGTGATGATTGATTTACAGGGACCGGAGTTAAGATTATCAACAGATGAGGGGAAAGACTTAGAGATTAACAAAGGAGAAGAGATTTGTTTGGCTGATGTATTTTTGAAAAACAGAAAATGTATTAGTTTGACAAAGTCGGAAGCGATTAGACAAATAAAAACAGGACAAAAATTATATATAGACAATGGTTTGTATGAATTTAAGGTCATTTTTAGCAAGAAAGGATTGGTGGTGTTGAAGTCATATCAGGACTGTGTAGTTAAAAACGGTAAAAGTGTGGCCATTCCCGGATTTGAAAATAATTTACCGGCACTGACCAGAGAGGATTTTTCCTATTTGTCTAATTTTTCTAAGACACAGGTTGATTATGTTTGTTTGTCTTTTTGTAGATCAGCAGAAGATGTTAAGAAACTAAGACAGGTACTGAAGATCAAAAAAATGAAGGCGGGTATAGTCTGTAAGATAGAAAGTGGTATGGGTTTGGATAACCTAAATGAAATCATAAATGAAGGAGATGTAGTAATGATAGCCAGAGGAGATCTGGGAGTAGAAGTGCCCATGAAAGAAGTAGGTTTTTGGCAAAAAGAAATCATTAAAAAATGCAGGTATTATAATAAGCCAGTAATTGTGGCCACCCAGATGATGGAATCAATGATAGAAAGGTCGAGACCCACTAGAGCAGAAGTATCAGATGTGACTAATGCAGTGTTTGATGGAGCAGACGCATTGATGTTATCCGGAGAAACCGCTGTAGGTAAATATCCGGTAAGGGTGGTGGATAACATGGTGTCTATATGCAAATTTATTGAATCGAAAAGAAAAATAGACAAGATTAGAAAGGATAAAAACCAAGTTGATAAACTAGTGGTTGATTCAGTTAGGAACTTGGTGGTTAACAGTAGTGATGTGAGGGTTGATAAGATTTTGGTGTTTAGCAAATCCGGTAAAACAGCCAGACTAGTTTCTTCGTATAGACTTGGATTGCCGATTGTGGGGGTAACGGACAGCCAGTTGGTATCTAACCGTTTGTTGATTAGCTATGGACTTGTCCCCTATTTTAAGGAGTTTGGGAAAGGCAGGTTTGATCCAAATGATAAAGTGATTGATGAATTGGTGAAAGCAGGTTTACTATCAAAGGGAGAAATGGTAATTGTGGTTCACGGGCAAAGTTGGTTGGTTAGTTCGTCGACGAATGAGGTGGGGTTATTTCGGGTGTAGGTGTAAAGGAAGGTTCTGCCGTTGGTAGTATGGGCGTGGGTAGGCTAATAGGAGCAGATTCAAGCTTATCGAGGATTTTGTAATCAATACTCCTTAGAGCCAGAAAGCCGGCATAAGTAAGAGACGATAAAAAAATAAAAAGGAGGGTAGAAAGGACGGGATCGGTTTTTTGGGGCATGCTTTTTTTTATTATAACCTAGTAATATTGAAACTGGTAGGATAAGACAAAAATATGGCCGGTGATTCCTCCAGGAGAATTTTTTGGAATTCTAGATATATTTCTTTCCTCTTTTGGGTGTCGTAAGTTTGTCGACCCTCTTCAAGTAGTTTATCAATTTTGGGATTGTTAATTTTGGTGATATTGGTAGCTTGGGTGGAGTGCCAAAATTCGTATTGATCCGGGTCTTTTGGGATAGCTGCTAAAGCTAAAACTGCATCAAAATCTGGATTTATTTGGGTATTTATAGTGACATTAACTTTGATACCTAAAACTGATTGCCAGGAATCTTTGATAGAATCAGCTTCCTGAATAAATCGTCTATTAATAACGGATAATTCGATTTGAGGCAACTCAAGGTCTTTTAATAAATCTTTAGCTTTCTGGGGACTTAAATTGTATTCCTTGACAGAGTTGTTAAAAGCCCATGATGAGGGAGAAATGGGGCCTAAACAACGATCTTCTTTATTAGGTGTTTTGGGGGTTGCATAGGCTAATGCCTGTCTTAGTTCTTTTTGAGCCAATTTCTGGGTGTTTAAAAAAACGGCCAAATAGGTATCATCAACTTTTGAAACAGGGGTGATTTTTGTTTTGGGCCAATCAGTTAGATCTTGCGGGGAAGAAATACCGACAATGGCGTCTATCTCGCCAAGTTTGTAGGCTTCGATAAGTTTTTCTTCTTGGTCATAGAAAACATATGTCTTTTTGATATTTTTATCGATAGTATCAACCAGGTTAATGGATTTTATAAAATCTTTTTGATAGGAAATGTTGCTAATTTGGAGTTGACCTAGCCCAACAATGCCCTTTTTGATAAGTGGTTTTGACAGACTAGCCAAAATCGGACTGTATGATTTTTCTAAGCTGAGCTTGACCTTATCTTTGCCAACAGGTGTAATGTTTAATCCGGCAATTTGATAGTTGATGTCGGCAGGCTTTAGTTTTTGGCCATCTTGCCATTGTCTACTGGTATCCAAAGTAAAGATAAAATCTTTATTATCGTTTTCTATAACAAGCTCTTTAACTATGGGGGAATTTTCTGTTTTATTGTTAGATGTGAAAACTGTCAAACCAAAACTAATCTGGTTTAGGATTTCTTCGGGTAAGTTATCGACCGTATAAAGACCAACCATACCGATTTTTTGTCTTTTGGCATTTTGACTTTTGATAAATTGATTTATATAGGGATAGGTCTTGATAAAAAGAAAACCTATTACCATACCAAGAACAATGAAAAGCCAGTTTTTTTTGAGAAAACGGAATAATATTTCCAACTGGAAATAGATAGTTTTAATCACTTTAGATGATATTTCTTATTGTAGAAGAGATGGTAAAGATAATAAGAAAAATAATAGTAACTGTGAAGGTGACTTTTTCCCAACCTCTTAGAGTTTTTGGACTGGTGTTTAAATTGATTTGATCCTGGTTGTCCTGGATCTGAAGGAAGATGAGGGCAGATAAAATAACAGCAAGGATTGTTTGGATAATGTTTACAGCTTGATTCATGTTTTTATTTTTTTAACTTTAATAAGGATTCGACTTAGCCAATTATATACGATGTTTATGGTTAGCGAGGTAACAAGATAAGCAAAGAAGTTATCAAGCCGGATATCCGGCAGCCGAATGCCCAGTAGAGTCTTATTAATAAAGCTAATATTACCAACATTAAAACCATCAATAAAATATTGGGCAATGTATAAACCAAGGGTATTAATGATTAGTTTAAGAATTCCTAAGGTTAAAATAGTTATTGGCAGAAGTAAAAGCTTTAAAATGGGTTTGAGAACAAATTCAAAGATAGTTAATATTAAGGAGGCCAATAGGATTGTACCTAACTTTTGGGAATAGTTAATATTCTGCCATAACTGGTCTGCTAAGTAAACAGCAAGACAGACAATAATGACGGATCTTATGAATTTTTTGACCATTTGATTTTTATTAATATTATTATACCGCCTAAGACTAGTAATGAGGAAAATAAGACTAACAGACGATAACGGATAAAATAAGGATTACTGGTTTGGGTGTTGGTCTGGAGTTGATCAGCCTGAAGTGAAAAGGTAATGTCTTTGTTTTTTGACAGGATCGAAGAAAAATTATTAAAGCTTGAGGAATCTAGGGAGATGGTTGAGAGCGGTGGAAGTATAGGAACATTTTGTGAAAATAAACCCCCGTCTGTGATTTCGAGGTTAGTAATTGTCTGATAATTTGGATTTTTGACAACTAGTCCATCTGTGGTCAAATTGATAAGGATCGGAGCGAATTGACCTTCTTTAAGAGTATTGCTGGGGGTAACTACTACAGTTTTATCTTGTGGATTTGACTTATAAGAACCAGGGGCTGGCGGGTTTTGGCTATCCTGACCATGAATAACAAATATCAGCCTGTTTAGATCAATGGTGTTGAAATAGTCGGTACCATGGCTAGTCTTTTGCCAGGTAGGATCGATAGATTGCCATTTTTTGGCAGTCTGATTCCAATATTGGGGCCAGGCATGGAGAATATCCGGAGCAATGTTTGACTGATAGGTTGGTAGTTTTTGGTTGTAAACATATCCTTGAATTTCGCGGCTAGGGATATCGGCGGATCTGGCAATAGAAATAAAAAGATCGGTAAAGTCAGTACATAGAGAGTTTTGAGGATTTTTTAGACTTTGGAGAGGATTTTTTCTGACAGCGGAACTTATCTGGTTTACATCGTAGTCGAGGGTGTCTACGACAAAATCAAATATTTTGTTTGGGGTTTTTAGACTTTTGGCATATGAGGAAAAAATGGGGTCATTAGGCCAAAAATGACTTGCTTGGATATGGAAATCCTGAGGAGGCAGATGAGGAAAACTGGGATTACTAGGGTGTATTTGGGCTTGACCAGATACCACAATTTGAACTGATTGGTTGGCCTCTAGAGCGTATTGGGCTAGGTAGTTGCCATCTGGGTCGATAGTAACTTCTTGTGGTGGCGGGTTAATAGTATCAAAAACTATGGTTTGGGTGTCTGTGTCAGGTGGAATTGGGATGGATTTGGTAACAGCAATAGATTGGTCGTTTTTTAGTTCGTAGCTGAGATTGAAATTAAAAAGCTGCATTTTGCCACAGGCTATGGATATGTTTTCTTGAGCGTTTAGGTTATTTATTTGATAAACAGAATACTGACCTTCTGGTGTGGGACCTGAAATGTCTATGGATGAATAGACTATGTCACCCCATGTTTGGGGTATATCAAGCTGAATAGAAATCTGATCCTGACTATCGACTACATGTTTGGGGAGATCTACTTTTTTGATATTACCCAAGTCTTGGGCTAAATTTTTGATCTGATAGTCTATTTGAAAATCAGTAGATTTTTGGGTATTAATAGAGGGATTGTTAAATTTTAGGTAAATCTGACTTTGGTCATCCTGAGAGTCAATTTTTTGTAAAATGTTACCTTGAGAATCATAAGCCTTGACTTGGCTGATTTGGTGGTTGTAAACAGTTAGCTGGTATTCCTTGGGGTATATGGTGGAGTATTTATTACTAAGTTGTATTTGTTGATTAACAAAAGCATCGCCATTTTGACTGAAATGATAATTTATTTTTTTGGTACTAATAAACTCGGAATCAGCCAAAATGGGGGTGGGAATTAAAAGACTTAGTAATAATAATAAAAAAACCATGTACCTATTATAGACAAATTATTACTACTTTTTTTTCGGGTTATGTTCGTGTATTATTTATTTATGGCTAAAGTTTTATATAAAAGACAAAAACAAATTTTGAATTTCATTGTTAAAAGGATTGATAAAGGCGGTAGTGCGCCAACACTGGTTGAAATTGCAGATGAGTTTGGACTATCGTCTTTGGCGACTGTACACGAACACCTGGAAGCTCTGGAAAAGAAGGGGTTTATCAGAAGATACAAGGGTGCGGTTAGGGGTATAGAAATTTTGGGAATTTCGGATGAAGAGAAGAAACAAAATATAAATCTATTGGAACTGCCGATTCTGGGTTATATTGCCTGTGGTGAACCGATTGAGCCATATACTGATCCGATGGCAACTTTATCTGTTAATCCACAGCTTGTTGATGGGAACAGTGATAGCTATGTACTTCAGGCCAAAGGAGATTCGATGGTAGATGATGGAATTTTTGATGGTGATTATCTAATAATTAAAAAACAGTTATATGCTAATAATGGGGATATTGTGGTGGCGGTATTTAAAAATGGGTTTGCCACTCTAAAAAGGTTTTATAACGAGGGAAACAGAATTCGGTTGCAACCGGCTAATTCAACAATGGCACCGATGTATGTGACAAATATTGAAATCAGAGGTAAGGTGGTGTCGGTTATAAGGAAATTTAACTAATGCTTTTAGTAGTATCAACACCGATTGGAAATTTGGGGGATATAAGCATAAGGGCGATTGATGCTCTAAAAAAAGCGGATATTATTTTGGCTGAAGATACACGAGTAAGCAAGAAACTACTGGATAGCTTGGGAATAAAAAATAAGAAAATGATGGCTTTTTATGATGAGGTAGAAGAAAGAGTGACTAGTAAAGTAATAAGTCTTCTAAAACAAGGTACAGAGGTGGCCCTGATTAGCGATGCCGGTACTCCCCTACTATCTGATCCTGGTTTTAAACTAATTCAAAAGTGTTGGCAGGAAAATATAAAATACTCGGCTATTCCTGGTCCATCAGCAGTTATAAATGCACTAATTTTATCAGGACTAAGGGTAGATAAGTTTTGTTTTGTTGGATTTGTGCCTAAAAAAGCTGGTAAGAGAAAACAGAAGTTGGCAGATTTAAAATCCTTTGACGGCAGTAAAATATTATTTGAATCAGCCAAAAGATTAAATGATTTACTTAACGATATTGAAGAAGTGTTTGGAAACAAAACCCAAGTAGCAATTTGTTGGGAAATGACAAAGATGCATGAGGAAGTAATTAAAGGCCAGATTGATCAGGTGAAAAGTATGGTAGCAAACGGTGATCAGCGGGGCGAGGTGACGGTAGTATTTATTTAAGGACCCTGGATTCGGCCCAAGCTATGATTTGGCGAGTGTGATCAATAGCATCAGGAGAAACAGAAATACTACTGGCTCCCCATTTAACTAATTTTTCAACTAGATCCGGATGATTGCTGGGTGCCTGACCGCATATAGAGCAAAGAATTTTCCTCTTTTTGCAGGTGGTAACTGTCTTTTTGAGAAGAATCAAAACGGATTCGTCTAAATCGTCATATTGGTTGGCTATTTGGCCATTATCCCTGTCTAAGCCTAGGGTGAGCATGGTTAGATCGTTACTGCCGATACTAACTCCATCTATACCAACATCAATAAACTTATCTAAAAGTAGGACGTTACTGGGAATTTCTACCATCATAAATAATTTAAAGGATGGAGATCTGACCAGTCCGGCTTCGGTTATGATTTGTTTGACCTTAGCCAGCTCGGTCACTGTTCTAACAAAAGGAATCATTAACCAAAGATTTTTTAGACCCATTTGGTCTCTAACCTTTTTAATGGCTTCGAGTTCCATTTTAAAGACGTCTTGACCCAAGATATATCTAATAGCTCCTCTGTAACCAAGCATAGGATTGGCTTCTTCGGGTTCGTATAAATTGCCCCACTTGAGATAACGGTACTCATTTGTCTTGAAATCAGTAGCTCTGTATATAACCGGTGCTGGGGAAAATGCTTTGGCAAATGTACCGATATCTTTGGATAGTTTATTGACATATTCTCTCTGTTTGCCTGTGGCGATAATGCGCTTAGGATGAACACCAATCTCGGCCATCATAAATTCAGCCCGAAGCAAACCAACTCCATCAACATTTCTGGCAGAAATTTGTTTAGCCAGACTTGGTTCACCTAAATTGACATATAATTTGGTAGCTGTTTTTGATGAGGATTGCTGGAGACTAATTTCATTTTGGGTGGTGGAAAAGCTTTCTATGTGACCATCCCAGATTTTTCCAGTAGCTCCATCAATGGTAATAATTTGGCCATTTTTTAGAAGCTTGGTGGCGTCTTTGGTACCAACGACACAAGGTGTGCCTAACTCACGGCTGACAATAGCAGCGTGGGAGGTTTGACCACCCTTGTCAGTAACAATTCCAGCCACTTTTTTCATGGCAGGCACAAAGTCAGGAGAGGTCATAGTAGTAACCAGAATTTGGCCGGTTTGGGCTTTGCTAATGTTTTTTGGGCTTTTAATAATGACAACCGGTCCAGAAGCGGAACCCGGGCTAGCAGCTTCACCAGTAAGGATAGGAGGTAAAGATGTATCAATGTTTTGCTTTAAGCCCCCCTGAAGGGTGGTAATTGGTCTGGTCTGGACAATATAAATTTTGCCTTTTTCAATGGCAAATTCAATGTCTTGACCATGAACGTAATGATCGTGGAGTTTTTGGCCGATTTTGGCTATTTTAACGGCTTGTTGGTCGGTAATTTTATATTTATTTGTTTTTGATTTGGGAACAGAAGCCTTTTTGGTTTCTTGTTTGGCTCTAACTAGTTGATATGTTTGTTTGGAAAGATGCTTGGAAATTACTTTCCAGTTGGTTTTGTCGATAAGATGCTGATCGGGAGTGACTAACCCTTGGACAATATATTCACCTAAACCCCAGGCAGTTTCGACTACGATCTGACTTTTGTTGTTAGTGACCGGGTTTATAGTAAACATAATGCCGGAGATTTCTGAATTAACCATTTTTTGAACAGGAACAGCGATACCGACTTTGAAGTGATCAAACTTTTTGTTGTTTCTATAAAAGATAGCTCTGGGAGTGAAAAGAGACGCCCAGCAGGCCTTAACTTTGACAAGTAGGTTTGCCTCACCAACAACGTTAAGAAATGTTTCTTGTTGACCAGCAAAAGAAGCATCGGGTAGGTCTTCGGCAGTGGCCGAGGATCTGACTGCTACTGGGACATTAGAAAGACCAGCAAAACCGGAAAGTTTTTGATAGGCTTTCATGATTTCTATAGCTATTTTTTCACTAATAGAGGCAGAATTTATTATTTTTTTGATAGTTAAGCTAGATTTGATTAAGCTGTCGGGGTTGTCGAAACTGGTGTTATTGATAACTTTTTCTATTTGGGGTCTTAAATCATTTTCCTTAAGGAATTCAAAGTAGGTTTGGGAGGTGACTACAAACCCATTGGGAACAGGGATACCAATTTTATACATTTCCCCAAGATTGGCGCCTTTACCGCCTACTTTGTCAATATCGTTTTTATCAATTTGAGAAAACCAAAGAAGTGTTGACATAAGTATGATTTTTAATTTTTTAAATTATAATTTTGATCCATATTTTCGTTGTTACGGCTATAGTCATCCTCAAGTCTATAGGTGGTACCAACCTGAGGAGTTGATGTCTCGAAAATGACTGAATCGGTTTTGGCGGTGAGTCTGTGGACTGTATTGGGCCGAACAGTGTAGCCGTGGTTACTAACCATAGGTACTGTATTTAAATCAGCCTTGGTGGCACCCGTGGTCAGTTCTACTTGCCCGGATATCAAAACATGGGTTTCAGTCTTTTGGTCATGATACTGAAGAGATAAACGTTTGCCGGCTTGGATAAAGAGAACTTTGGCGGCATAAGGCAGGTCTGGCTCAGTAAATATAATTTCAAAACCCCAGGGCTTTTTTACTTTTTGGGCAGGCATATATTAAGGATAACATTAGAAGTGGTTAGTTTATGAGATTAAAAATAATCCGGGACAAAGCGATTTCTTTTTTGGTCATCAGGGTGCCGTTTTTTGATTGAAAATCTAGTTCAATAAGATTTTTATAAGCCTGCTCTAGCTTGTTTTGATTAAGGCGTGTAAAGGTGGTGAGTTGTTTTCTCAGATTGGACTTAATCAGGTGGAGAATTAGTTCAAAAGGCTCTTTGTCCTTGATTTGATCAAAAAGAGAGTTAAAAGTTTTTAGGTTACCAGGTTTAATGGAATAGACACAAGAAAAAAGCTGGCTACTCAGGTTGAACTCAGAAAACTTAGCACTAGGGAATATTTTTTGTTGGCTTATGGTTAGCTTTTTGGGGTGCCATATAAAAATGGGATGATCTGAATTCTTAATAATTTCTTCTAGTTTAGATCTATTTTTACCTGATGGAATGGAAAAAAAATCCTCTAAAACTAATACATTTGTTTGATCTAAAAGTGAAAAAGTATTGAGAAAATTATTGACTGTCTCCAGTTGGGTAGATTTTTTATCTAACCTTAAAGTATGTCGGTTACTAATCTGACTAATTTGATGATTTAACTGTTTTCGGCTTTGGTAGAGATCCGGGCCGTGAAAAATAAAAAGCATTGACCAAGTGTAACACTGACATCTTAGGTTATGGGCTTGGCTTTAATGACCAATCTTTTGGTATCGAGAAAACCAGTACAAGTATAAAGCACTATTTGACTTTGGTCAGTTTCTAATGAGTTGATCTGGTCGGGTGAAACGGTATCGATTTGGTAGATTTGATATTGAGTTACAGATTGAAAATTATTGGTAATATTAAAAGTGTCACCCGTCTTTAGTTTTGATAAGTTTTTAAACAGATGAGCTTTGTTGTGACCGTATATGATAGTACCAGTTGAGTTTGTGGGAGGTATATACATGATATTGTCATTTGACAAGATCCAATAGCCATTTTCAACACTACCCAAAGATAGTGGTAAATCCAGATTTATTTTTTCTATACCGATTTTGGCAGGATAATATTGAAGTTGAATATATTTATCAGGAGTGTTTGTTTTGATAAAGTGTTTTGACAGTAGCAGACTATTATTTAGCAGTAGAATTGATATCCAAAGAGCAACTCCAAGACTAATTGTTCTTTTTTGGGGCATTTTTTTTGAATTTTTTTGCTAAAAAGGCAAAACCAATTAGATTAGTTAGGTGTTGAGCAATTTCGGTAAACGAACCAGTATTAGCCATAGTAGAAACGCCTAAAACCTGACCAGTAGTTTTGGTCTCGGTTTGGGATGAAGTATTTTGTTCTAAGTTGTTGGTTTCACCACCACCGATTGGCCCCGGAGTGGGGGTTGAGGTGGGTTGAGGAGATTGAGTCGAAGTTGGAAGTGGGGTCGAAGTTGGGTTGGGTTGAGATGTGACCTCGGGAGTATCGGTTGGTAAGGGAGTAGGCGTAGAGGTTAAAGTTAGAGTTGGGGTTGGTGTATTGATAGTTGTGGGTGTGTTCTCGGCTTGAACCAAAACAATTTCAATGTGTGAAATATCTTTGCAATCAGGTCCATCCCCTACTTTTTGGGCTGTGACAGTGGAAGTACCAATGCCAGTAACTGAATAACAACCGTTATTGGAATCTTGATCAAACTGTGTGCACTGATTATCGTCAGTACTTTGAGCTGAGCCAGCCTTGATCCAGATTGAGGATATTGGTAAACCCTGGGGATCGGTATAAGTAAAAGGGTCTGATTCGATTTTTATTTGACCGTCAGCACAATTTCCCATGCCTTGTGCATATAAATTTATACGAGTATAAAAAACAATAGATAAAGTTAACAATATAACTATTGTCTTGGTTAAATGTTTGGTTATCATGTTGGTATTAAAGTATTTATTAAATGTGTATTGATGGTATCATAATAAAACCTATAAGTCAATTTATAATGGTAATATTGAATTTAGAATACTAGTGAAATATCGGAATATTTTTTGGTATAATTGGACCGTTGGCCCTATCGTCTAGTGGTCAGGACATTAGGCTTTCATCCTAAGAACCGGGGTTCGATTCCCCGTGGGGTCACAAAACAGAAAAAGTATTTGGTATTTTTAGGATATTTTTGACTTAATTAAGTTGATATCCTTTTTTAGTTTTTTTATTTCCAGATGAAGCTCTTTGTGAAGTTTTTTAATTTCTGTCAGTTGACGATCGGCCTTTTGGTCTAATTTAATGTCCTGTTCAAGTCTTTCTCTGTCACTGGCCCGTTGTTTGGCTTCTCTGGCATCTCTTTTTTCCTCGGCCTTGTTACCAGCCATTAATAGAAAAATTCCAATGAAAATGGCCTCAAGGGAAACACTAAAAGTTAGAACGTTTATGTCAAAATCAAGTACTAACCAGGTTAAAAACCAAACCGAGTGAAAAATAACACCTATCCAACTTCCCAGAAAGTTAGAGACTGTTTGGGTAAACTTATCACCCACTTTTTTGATGTGTTTATCCACGGTCAATTAAAACACAAAAAAATAGTGTAATTCAAGTTTATAGTTGCTTTAGACCGCTAATTGATTCGTCCCAGCATTCACTAACCATAGAGTTGGGGTAGGAAAAAGGCTCAACACTAGTGCAAGGTATAGTACCGTTGCCATCGTAATCAACATTCCAAACCCCAGAGTCTAGATGGGCTAACCACATACCGCCAGCTATTTCACCGTGAAACTTGATGCCACCTCGAGCGTGGGTACTGGTATTATCGGAGACGGTTAAGATTACATCCTCGACCGGTTTACTAAACTTGGTGGAAAAGAACGTGGTAAGCTGATCTTCTATAGAGGGATAAGGAGGTGGACTTGAAGCAGTTTGTGTAGGAGTATTAGTTGGAGGCGTAGATGTGGGTGTTTGGTTTATGCTGATGTTTAAACTACAAGCGGATAATAGAAGTAGAGAAATTACCAATATAGCTGTTTTGGTCATAATTTTTTAAATTTATAAACTACTATAAGTATAGAACCGGTTAGAATCATTAGCAAAGAAAGTAATTGACCGACCTTGATTGTGTCGGTTTGCCAAGTGTCAAAGCGCAGGAACTCTAAGAAAAATCTTACTATGCCGTAGAGAATTAGATAATTTGCAGTGGGGTGTTTCCTGTTTTTTATAAAGTGATAAATAATCATCATAGCAATTGATTCATAGAGCCAAATAGGGTGGAAGTACGAATATTGGTTGTATTGGCTTGGTCTAAACCTGGGTGGAATATATTGACCTAAGTCTATATATGTTGGTATACCGAATACTTCGGTATTAAAATAGTTACCTAACCTTCCGATCGACTGGCCAAAAGCCAGAAGTGGAGTTATTTCGTCTAGTAAGGCAAGTAGGTGTATTTTATGTCTAACGCAAAAATATAATATATAGATAAAGGCAAATATAATAGCACCAAAAATACCTAGACCGCCAGCGGGCAAATTTAAAATCTGAACAGGGTCTTGTGAATAGTAACTCCAGTAGTCAAAAACATGGTAAAGTCTGGCACCAATGACAGAAAACAGAATAGTAAAAATAAGAAAGCTGTCTTGGTTTTTTTTAGGAACTAGAGTGTCTTTTTGTTGAAATTTAGAAATTCCGACATAGATAGCAGTGCCTATTAATAGACCGTAGAAATTCATGTGGGCCCAGAGGGACTCGAACCCCCGACCCTCTGCTTAAAAGGCAGGTGCTCTACCACCTGAGCTATGAGCCCGATTATTGTGGATTTATATTGTTAAAGTTTTTTAGCCTTGGGGTTTCTGAGAAAGTAAAGCTTGGCTCTTCGAATTTTTCTTTTAGGAGATCGAAGTTTACTTATACTTTCAATCCAGGGTGAATTTTCGGAAAATATTCTTTCAACACTAACCGAATCAGTAGCCTCCTTTTTAACAGTAAAGGCACGTTCACCTTGTTTACCTTTAATAGCAATTATAATGCCACCAAAAGCCTGGACTCTGGTTTTGTCCCCTTCTTTAATCTTGTAGTTAACTTTTATAAAGTCTCCTACGAGAAATGTTTTTTGATTAAAATCTATTGATAGTGCCATGTTTTTATTTTTGAAACTTCTTATTGTATTAGATTTATCATATTTTATCAATGATAAGTATTTTATCAATCTCTAATTGAAGTTTTTGGTTGTAGTTAACACCAAAGGATATGGGGATTAGTTTGCCGTCAGACATCTTAATAGCACCCTTAAGGCTGTTTGGGTTATTTTTGAGAAGTCGACTGAGCGACATAAGTTGTGATTGGCTAGTTTTAGCGGGAATATCGATTATAAAATCATATTCTTTGGATTTATTAATGACTCTGGAAGTAGCGGGTTTTTGATCGGCAGGATCAGTAATTTGATCGACAAGGATGGACTTTTCATCGTCTTTAATACTGATTTTACCTTTTAAGTAGACGGCTCTGTCTTCAACCAAAAAATCCTTAACCTCTTGATATGTTTTTGGAAATACAACAGTTTCTATTTTACCGGTTTGGTCAGAAACAGTGACAAAGGCCATTGGTTTGCCATCTCTTTTTGTTCTAATGTTTCTAATCTGACTAATTATGGCTATTAACTCAATAGATTGTTGTTCCGACATAGATTCAAGATCCTCTATCTTAGGTAGATCATCGGTTTGGTATTTTTGTAGAAGTTTGGTTAATGGATTTTGAGATACATAGATCCCAAGTAATTCCTTTTCCCAAGCCAGCTTTAATTTGTCGTCAACATTACCGGCTTGGTTAAAATTATCGGGCGGTGTGGTAATAGTTTTTGAGGATTGTTCGAATAGGCCAAATTGGCCACTCTGGTGGCTTTTCTTGATTTTGTCACAATTAGTTTTTATTTCGTCAAGTTTTTCTAAAATAGAAGTTCTATCACCGAATCTGTCAACGGCGCCTACTTTTATAAGGCTTTCTAAAACTTTTTTATTAATTTTTTGGCTATCGGTTCTTAGGCAGAAATCATTAAAAGATGAAAAAGCGCCGTTTTTTCGTTCCTTGAGGATGTTGTCAATAGCAGCCTTGCCGACATTTTTAATGGCGTTTAACCCAAACCTAATAGCCATACTGCCTAGAGAATCTTGATTTTCTTCGATTTTAAAACCCCGACCGGATAGGTTTATATCTGGTGGATTAATGATAATTCCCATTTTTCGACACTCCTCTATTCCGGCTGAGATTTTATCGATGTCTTCCGACTCGGCACTTAAGAGGGCGCACATATATTCAACCGGATAATTTGCCTTCATATAGGCAGTTTTATAGGCCAACATACCGTATGAACAGGCGTGGGCTTTGTTGAAACCATAGCCAACAAATGGTTCTATAAGTCCAAAAATTTCTTCAGCCTTGTTCTTTGTCAGACCGTTATCAATACATCCTTTAATAAACTTGTCTTTTTGTTCTTTCATTTCTTCAGGGATTTTCTTACCAATCGCCTTTCTGAACTTATCTGCTTCGACCCAGTCGTAACCTGCTAGTTTGATGGCAGTATATAAACAATCGTCTTGATAGACAATCAAACCATACGATTTTTGGAGGTATTCTTCCATTCTGGGATCGGCGTAAGTGATGACGGAAGGATCTTCTTTTCTTTTGATATATTCTGGGATGATCGCCATTGGTCCAGGTCGGTATAGAGCTACCATAGCCATTAGATCCTCAACACGCTCTGGTTTAAGGAGTTTTAACCATTTGGTCATACCAGAACCGCTTAGTTGGAAGACACCCATGGTGTTGCCTTTGGTAAGCATATTAAAGGTTTTTTGATCATCCAGAGGAATTTGACGTATATTTACCTTAATATTTTTGGTTTTCCTGACATTAACTACGGCATTACTAATAATAGACAGGTTTCTGATACCTAAGATATCAAATTTGATTAAACCAACATCTTCAATAGCATGCATTTCGTATTGTGTGATAGTTTTGTCGCCACCAGTTTCGGTTTGGAGAGGACAGAAATCGTTTAGAGTGGTAGGACTAATAACTAAGGCACAAGCATGGACACTAACGTGTCTGGCACAACCTTCAATTTGTTTGGCAATATCAAGAATTTTTTTGGCGTCCACATCGGTATCATACATATTTTTTAGATCTGGAGTTGTATCCAAGGCTTTGTCGATAGTCATGGGGAATCCCTGAGAACCCATAGGAATAAGTTTACTGATCTTGTCTCCGGTTGCATAATCGTAACCCAGGACTCGGGCCGTATCTCTAACAGCACCTCTGGCCATCATTCGACCAAAAGTACAAACCTGGGCAACTGCATCTTTGCCGTATTGATCGATAATATGGTAGAGCATGTCTTGGCGTTTGTCGTCTGAAACATCCAGATCAATGTCAGGAGGACTAGGTCTTTGAGCATTTAAAAATCGCTCAAAAGGAAGCTGATAGACCAGTGGATCGACAGAGGTTACACCTAGAACAAAAGAAACCAATGATCCTGCGGCGGAACCTCTGGTGTTAGTAATAGTGTCATTTTTCTCGGTCCATCTAATAAAATCCTCCATAATTAGAAAGTAAGCTGCGTAGCCTTTGCTACATATAATGTCTAGCTCGTACTCAATTCTTTTCTTGATATCTTCGGGTAAAGGGTTTCCGTAAATCTCTTGAGCTTTATTATAAGTTTTTTTAGTAAGCCAACTGGTAGCGTTTTCGTTTTTAGGGAGTTCAAAATTGGGAAAATACCACTTACCTATTTCAATATCCAGACTACATTTATCAGCAATTTTTACAGTGTTTTTGATTGAGTCCGGATAATCTTTAAGTTGATCTTTCATTTCGTCTGGACTTTTTAGGTAAAAATCAGGGATATCGGCCATTGAGAGTCTATTGGTGCTGTTGAGGGTTGTTTGTGTGTTGATCATGACTAAGACATCCTGAGCAAATGCGTCTTTCTGGTTGATATAGTGAACATCATTGGTGGCTACTAAAGGAATGCCTAATTGCCGACTAATTTTTGCAATCTGTTGGTTGACTTCATCTTGGTTTTCCAGATCTTTATGAGGCTGTATTTCTAAATAAAAATCGTCTTTGAATACTTTTTGATATCTTAAAGCTGTTTTTATGGCAGAGTCTATTTTCTGATCTCTAATTTTTCTACTCACCTCCCCCTGTAAACAACCAGAAAGACAAATTAAGCCCTGTTTGTATTTTTTGAGGGTTTTAAAATCGACTCTTGGTTTGTAATAAAAACCTTTTAAGTGAGCGATACTGACTAATTTCATTAGGTTTTTGTACCCTTGGGTATTTTTGGCTAAAACAGTTAGATGATAATTTTTTTTGTTTTGGGTTGTTTTGATAAGATGATTTTTGGGTGAAATATAAAGTTCACAACCAATAATTGGTTTGATTTCTTCCTTCAGACAGGCTTTGTAGAATTCGACGACACCATACATTGATCCATGGTCAGTAATAGCAATGGACTTCATACCTAATTCTTTGGCTTTACTGATCAGCTTTTTTATTTTTGGTAGGCCATCAAGAAGAGAATATTCGGTGTGGACATGCAAATGGACAAAATCGGTCATTGGTTAATTGTTAGTTTTTAACTATAAATTTTCAATAGGGTGTCAAGATCTTATACTATTGTGTGCGGACAAACTACTGTTATTACAACATTTGGTTAAGTCTTTTGATCCTATCTTCAACAGGCGGGTGAGTAGAAAATAAGTTAGTAAACGATGTTTTTTTGAAAGGGTTATTGATATATAAACTAGCTGTAGCCAATGAAGCCTGTGTCAAAACGTTTTGGTCTTGAGAGATTTTTTCTAAAGCGGAAACTAAGCCCTGAGGTTGGCGGGTGAGCATAACGGCACCTGTATCAGCAGAATATTCGCGTTGACGAGACAGAGCTAGTTGAATTAACTTACCTATTAATGGGGCAAAGATTATAAGCAAAAAGCCAATAAACTGGAGCGGAGAAGTTTTTTTTCTATCATCGTCACTATCAAAGCGTATTCGCCGGGTTGAGTCAACTAGGATAGATAGACTACCAATTAGAACAGAAACTAATGTCATGAGTCTGGTATCGTAACTTTTGATATGTGTTAGTTCGTGGGCAATAACTCCTTCTAACTCGGTTCGATTGAGTTTATTTAAAAGACCGGTAGTAGCACATACAGTTGAATTTTTAGGATCGGTACCAGTAGTAAAAGCATTTGGTGCTGGGGAGTTAATAACAAAAAGTTTGGGCATAGCCATTTGACTGGCCAGACTTAAATTTTCAGTAACTGTGTAGAAATCGAAATAGTCCTGACGGTTGGCCGGTTTGGCACCATTTAGGGATAATACAATTTTGTCACCATATATATACGACACCAGACTACTCACGATGGATATAAGGAAGCATGTATATATTAAGGATGGATCCAGATCCAGGGAATATGAAATTAGATAGGCTGCTATAGTGATAAAAGCAATAAAAAGAACAACAATTAAGTTTGACTTAAGTTTGTTTTGAGATACTTGTTCGTAAATATTTTGCATGTCTACAAATCTATTTTGGGAGTTTGACTGTCTTTGGCTGTAACAGTAAGAGATTGGTCAATATCTTCAACTACCAAACCTTTTTGGGGTTTAAGGTTAAAAACTGGAGCAAGCCAAATACCGGGGATAGTAGATATTTTGGTATTGTAGTCAGCGGTAAGGTCAATCAAGGTTCTTTTTGAATACATAATTTTGTCTGAGGTATCTCTTAATTCGTCCATAAGTTTACCGACCAGTTGTTGGGATTGAATTTGAGGGTTACTTTCTACAATGACTTTTAGAGCGTTTAAGGCTTTTCCAATTAATTCTTGTGATTTTTCAATATTTTTGGAGTCAATTAATTTTCTAGCTTCAGTTAAATTTTCAAAAATGGACTTTTCCTGTTTGAGGAAACCCTTAACAGAAGAAACCAGATTTGGGATTAGATCTGCTTGTCTTTTGAGTTGGTTACCAATTTCCTGGGTAGATGCATCAATTCTAACTTGAGTAGTTTTAGTGCTGTTGTAAAAAGATACTAAATAGAGGGCTAGTAAAATTAGTGGTATTAAGAAATAGATCATGGTTTATTGTAACATTTTTATTTGATTGTCTTTTTAAGGTAAATTTGCTATATTTTGTCCACGGGCTCTTGGTGTAGTGGCCTAACATGTTCGCCTGTCACGCGAAAGATCACGGGTTCGACTCCCGTAGGGCCCGCCTACGTTGCACTTCGGTGGGTAAACCCGCTATATTGTAAATTTATTTGTGTTTATTCTAATATGCCATCAAGGTTGACGTCGTAAATGATTTCCTCTGAGATAAGCCGGTAGGCAAGGATTTCGGATGGTTTGAACCAAAGTTTGATTTCCTTTTCCGCTTCTTCAACAGAACCGCTGGCGTGGATGATGTTTCTAACTGACCGGTGATCCAGATCGGCCATATCATAAGAGTCAATGGTGTAGTCCCCTCTTATAGTACCGGGGGTTGATTGGGTGGGTTCGGTGTGACCAGTGATTTTTCTAATGTTTAGTACAGCATTCATACCCTGCCAGATCATGGCTACTACAGGTCCACAGCTTAGATATTTGGTCAAAGTGGCTCTGGTGATCTCTGCCATTTTAAGAGGGTCATCGGTTGGGGCTTTTTTGCCTTTTAATCGATAGCCTTCAAGTGTTCTGGTTCCATTACTTAAGGCCCAGTGTGGATCTAGATGATAATGATCGTGGGCTAACTTAGGGGAAGGAATAAGCATCTTAAGGGCAACTAGCTTGAGTCCGCACTGTTCGTATCGCCTAATAACTTCACCAATTAGACTTCTCTGAACTCCGTCGGGCTTAATAAGTACTAAAGTTCTTTCTTGTTTGGTATCGAAATTTTTCATAGATCATTTTAAGAGTATTTGAAAGCTTTTACAATATGTTGTTATACTATCGATAAATATCAATATATATAAATATAGATGAGAAACATATTTAAAGCTTTGTCAAACAAAAATAAGAGGTTGATCGTGTCGATGCTTTTAAAAAGCGATATGTGTGTTAATGACATGTTGGTTAACTTACCAATAAAACAGGCCACTTTATCGGCTCATTTGGCATATTTAAAGAGTGTCGGATTAGTAGAAATAGAAAAGAGGGGTCAATTTAGGATGTATAAACTAAAAAAAGAAACATTGACTGAGTTTGTTAGTAAAGTGAATAAAATGTTTGGCAGTAGTGGAAAAGGTGATGAAATAGGAAATATTATTGACACTGGTATTGTGTTAAGAAGATAAAACTATTGACTACAATACTGGTGTAGAGTATTTTAGATTTAAAAATTTGTATGTAAATTTAAATATGGGAAATAATCAAAATAAATCATTAATGGATAGAGAAGATTTTATAAGTATGATTTTGGGGTTGGCTATTGTGGGAGTGGTTATACTGGTGATGGTAAATTACTTTAAGAGTAAATCAGGTAGAATAGATTTGGATGGAGTGACCGATGCAACTATTAGTGAAGAAGCAGGTAGTGATAAAGAAGGTGTGGTTGGTGGTAGTCAAACTGTAGACCTAACTTCGGTAACTGATTACAGTGTAGTGGCCGGTGATAGTTTGTGGAAAATTGCTGTAAAAAAATATGGAAACGGCTATAAATGGACTGAGATTGCCAAAGCTAACAGTATTGCTAAGGAAAACTATGGGAACTTGGAAGTTGGCCAAAAACTGAAACTACCAGAGCTGACAACAGCCAACTTACCAACAGATAATGTGGTAGCG
>CAYWRN010000005.1:12428-29572 GCA_964461095.1 uncultured Gammaproteobacteria bacterium | reverse complement strand
TGTGGTAAAATTTTTGGTAAGCGGCTATAGTTTAGCGGTAAAACATATCCTTCCCAAGGATAGGTCGGGGGTTCAATTCCCCCTAGCCGCTCCATGCCAGGGTAGCTCAGTTGGTAGAGCAAGGCTTTCGTAAAGCTTAGGTCGGGAGTTCGAATCTCCTCCCTGGCTCTGATATAATATAGGAGATGAAATTTAAAGTGAGTCCGGATAATAGAAGAAGGACAGTTGGACAGAATTCAGATAGCAAGAAGACTTTTGTTTTGGGGCTTTTGATTGTGGTGATTTTGGTATTAATTGTGTTTTTTGGATTTTCGTTTTTAATAAGTTTTTCGGCGTTTTTGGGTGGAAGTAAGAAAGCAACAAATAGTAATAACGATGACAGTTTGCCTCCCCTGCCACCGAGGATTTTTATTCCCTTTGAGGCAACGAATAGCGCAGTGTTGAACGTAAGCGGCACAGCTGAAACAGGTACGTTAATTGAGCTGTCTAAAGACGATGTGTTATTAGACACCATGGATGTAGATGAGGATGGAGACTTTGAGTTTGAGAATGTGCTATTGGAGAGGGGGGATAATACTTTTTCGGCAGTGGCTGTGGCACCCAATGGAAAAAGAAGTGATTTTTCTAAAGAAGTTAGTATCGTCTTTGACGATGAGCAACCATCACTAAAAATGACTAATCCATCAGAGGAAACACTAACAGTTGATTATGCTGACTTCGATGTGACAGGTATAGCAGAAGCTGACGCAAGCGTGACCATAAACGGAAAAATTGCACTGGTTGATAGTGAGGGTAATTTTAAACTCAAGTTTCAGCTATCGCCAGGTAAAAATGACATAGAAATCAAGGTGCGGGATATGGCTGGTAATGAGACTACCAAAAAGATTACGATAGAATACGACTATTAGATTTATCAGAAAAAAGGACAAAAAAGGAAAAAATAGCCCAGGAATATAGGAGTGAGTTACTAAAAAGAGAGTGGATTAGGATAGCGATAAGAGCATATTTTTGAGCATAAGCAAATGTTTTAAGTGAGCTAGATAAAAGATTTATATAAAGTATTAAGCCGAGTATACCTGTGGTGGCAGTGATAGTAAGAAGACTAGAATCAAACCCGGAAAGTGAATGATCTGGTGTGCTGGTTTGCCCAGAAAGGAGCAGAGGTAAGTTGTTGTATCCCTGACCTATAACCGGATTTAGTTTAATGGTCTGAAGTGCCTGTTGATAGTTGATTAGTTTGGCTTTAATTGTAGATGTTCTGGTAAGGTTAGTACTCTCCCCTATTGGTTTTGGTAAAAGAAATATAGTCAGGGCAACAAGTAATAAAACTTTAAGAAAGAAATAGAAATTTTTAGTTATTTTGAGGCTATAAACAAATGAGATTAGTACTAAGGCTAGAAATGTAGATCGGCTATAGGTCAGAGATAAACCAGTGTAGGTAAAAAAGATTAATATTTTGGGGTATTTTTTAATAAACAAATAAATAATTAACAAAAGATAGATCAGTCCAGTAAAGGTGGGGTCGAGGAAGGTACTTACCAGTCTGTATTGGTGTGGGTCCCATCCTAGAAACTTAAAATTATAAAGATCCGGCCAAATTAGGTATTGGAAAAAGCCAAAGATAAGATTGGCCAAAACAACAAGTACAAATATATTTTTTTGTTTTTGGTTTAGTTTGAATTGGGCATAGGTTAATAGACATAGGTTGAAAAGCTTTAGAAGATAAAAAAAAGAGCCGGTATTGAAGCCGAAGTGAAAGATATTTATAAAGTGGCTTAAGATAGTCCAGATAATGAACAGTACTAGGTTTTTACTTATGATTGGTTTATTGGTAAATATATAGCTGATAATATAGATTGTTATCGATATATCAAATAAAGGTACAGAAGAAGAAAATATGGTTAGTTTTAGTAAAGGTCCTAAGGTAAACAGAAGACAACTTAGGTAGAAGAAGATGTTTTGGATAAGTGCCATAATTTTGATCTAACTAAAAACGAGTGAAAACTCATTAAGAGACTGAATATTATTCCCCTGATACCATCAAGGAGACCGAGTTTAAATAAATAATTTTGGGTAAACTTGGCAATGGGGTAGAAAATAATTTGAAATAAACTAGTCTGATAATGTTGATGGTATAGTTCTTGGGCTCGGATAGATGAATACCGGTTTATTTTTTCGATGATTTGAGTTAAATTTTGGCAGCTATAGTGCTGGAAGCGATATGATAATTTGCATGCGTTTGAAGTCTGCCATACTTCGTGAACCTGACCCACAAATTTGCCTTTGGTTTTGTCAAAAAGCCTGGTATGGTAATTACTGTTTTGGCCGTGTCGAAGTGGTTGCCCCCAAAAAATATCTTGTCTTACAAAGGAACAGGCAGAAATATATTTAGAAAATTCAAATTCATTTAGAAAATCTACAAATTCTTTAGTAGGTTTTTCGTCGGGGTCTAACCAAAGAATCCAGTTATTTTTGGCCTTACTTATCAAAAATGTCCTTTGCTGACTAAAATTATCGGCCAGTTTTCTTTTGTAGACGTGTAATTGTTGGTGTTGGCCAAGCTGGGATTTTAAGATATCGACTGTTTTGTCGGTAGAAAAGTCGTCGACTAAAATAACTTCGTCTATGGTTTTGACATCTTTAAGCCACTTGAAATGTTTTGAAATGTTGTCTTGTTCGTTTTTGGATATGATACAAAGGCTAATATGTTGGTTCATTTTTTAGAAAGTGGTAAAGTTGTAAAAGTTTTTCTTCAAATGTAAATACTACGAGTAGTATAAACGATTGGAATTTTGGTAGGTTTTTGTAGAAAAGATATTTACGTGATTTGTACCACTGTTTTAAGTTAATGTTGTAAACACTATTATTGCTTTTTCCTCCATAATGGATAATTGATGAGTTAGGAGTATACATTACCCTATGGCCACTTTGTGTGTTTGCTATACCGAATTCAACATCTTCTAAGTATAGAAAAAAACCTTCGTCAAAATAGTTAGTATTTTTATCTATATGTTTTTTAAACATAATAAACGCACCACATACCGACACCACATATATTGGTTTGGTGACCGTTTTTGTGTTTATCCAAAATAATTTTGTCCAAATGTTGTTGGGAAATATCTTTTTAAGATTTGTAAATTCAAACAACCCTGTTAGAAAATTTATATTGTTTGTAGCAGAAGGTTGAATTTGTTTAGAGGACGGGTTCTTAATAATTTTTCCTCCGATAGCACTAATATTTTTATTTTTAGAAATTAATTTAATCATTGATTTGATGTTGGACTCATCGTGTATACGGCAATCTGGGTTCAGGAGAAGTATTAGTTCCCTGTTGGAGTTATTGATACCAATATTGACTGCCCTAGAAAAGCCGACATTCTGTTTGTTGACAATTAATTTAGTACGGAAATTGAGTTTTCGTGATAACTTTTTAATATTAGGAGTCTTATTTGAGTTGTTATCTATAACTATTGTTTCATATATTAAATTATCAATCTTGTTGAGTGATAATAATAACTTGTCAAGGTATTTTTCACAGTTGTAGCTAACAACAATAATATTTATAGGTTTTCTATTTGTCTTGTTGATTGACATGATAATTGTCAACTGTTTTAATTTGATGTGGGTAGATTGGGCAGGGTTTTTTTATATGTCTTAGTTTTTATAATATCACTATATATAATTTGCCTTGATAGGACACTTGTTTACGCAACCAGTACATTTGAAGATGATTTTTCCGTTAACTTAGATAACTGGGATTTGATTGACGATGGGTATACTCAGGTAATTGGTGTTGGGACTTCTTATGGACTATATGGGTGGTATCTTGAAGATGGAAAACTGTTTGGAGAGGCTGGTTATAACGAGACTTCGTTGTTAACTTTGGATATTGGTAAAACTTTTTCTTACTTTGATTTTACATGTGATGCGATGAACATTAACGGTGTTGATCAGTCTTTTTGGTTGAAAATGTCAGAAGATGGTAGTAGCTACTATGAGATTAATTATCGATACAATGAACCAGATTGGCCACAGGATCATAATAAGATTTCGTTCAGAAAAGTGAATAATGGAGTTCAAGAATATTTTACTCAGGTTGACATGGGGACAAACGGTTTGCCTAATTTAAACCCAGGTCAACAGTATCGTCTTAGATTATACTTTAATGAAAACGGTGAGATATCCATTTACTTAGATGATTTATTAGTCTACCAATATTTAGACAGTAGTCCTTTGCCGGCAGGAAAAATAATATTCAGAAATTGGGGAGGAAATTTTAATAGTTATACTATGGGTAGAGTAAAGAATGTTTTTGATAATGTTAAATTAGATTATGTGCCTGAGAGCACGTCGGTAGATACAGATACCAAGGTAGTGATTTTGCCTGGACTTGGGGCAAGTTGGAATCCCTTAGGGGTAATGGGTATTAGCGATCCAAACTTGGTGTGGTCGGTACCACCTTTCATTCATGTATATGATAATCTAGTAAGATTTTTTGAGGCAAATGGATATGTAAAAGATCAAAATTTGTTTGTCTGGGGTTATGACTGGCGACGGCCAGTAAATGAAATTACGACTAACTTTGATAGCTACATATCATCAATTACTGACAGTAATGACAAGATAATATTGATTGGTCATAGTTTGGGTGGTCTAGTAGCCAGATCGTGGTATCAAAACAACTTATTAGATAATAGGATCGAAAAAGTGGTTAGTCTTGGTAGTCCGCATCAAGGTGCAGTTGATGCCTATGAGGTATGGGCAGGAGGCCAAGTGTCTTCAAGAGGTTTGTTATCTGTACTACTAAACATTCTCATACTTCTTAACAAAGACGTAAACGAAACCAGAATGAGTGTGATACATGAATATGCTCCCGTGGTTAACAACCTTCAGCCTGTGTTTGATTTTGCTTATAGGGAGGCTCAGTTACTCCCCTACTCGTCGATGACTGATTTTAATAGTGTTTTAACTCTAAAAAATAATGATATAGGAGTAAGCCAATTGGATAATTTACACACTATTGGGGGTAAAAGTATTGCTACAAGTCAGTTTGTCAGTCTGACAGATAGAAGCTTTTTTGATAAAAGACTGGGGTTGTGGCCAGATGGAAGGATTGCCGGTATAACTACATCTGATTTTGGTGATGGTACTGTATTGATATCAAGCGCTTTAATGGGTCCTAACTATTATGAATTTAATTCTGGACACAGAGAACTGACAACAACCTCTATTAGTACGCTTCAATCAATTTTAGGGTTAGGGGAGACAGGTGTAATAAGTGAGGATGATAGTGATGATAGTTTAATATTTTATATTGCTTCACCGGCGCATTTGGAAATTACCTGTGGACTAAATACTTTCCAGTCTGATTCGATGGGTTTTGCAATCATTGATAGAAGTATTGATTTTAATGAGTGTCAGGTGAATGTGGTAGCTGATGGAGGTGGTGGGGACTATAAGTTGGTAGTTGGTAATAGCAGTAGTGATGAATGGAGTATTTATAAAAGCAATGTAATGATGGGAGAAGTGGATTCATATGTATTTGGTAAAGGTGGGTTACTTGTGTCTCAGAATAATATATATAAAATATATAAAAAACATTGCCAAGAACTTTTAGTTGATTATCCTGGAGATACGGATTTACTTAAATGTGTTAGTGATACGGATTCAAAAAATGGGCCTGGATTAGTTAATGATGTTTTTGATTTCCAGGCAAGAGTTAGGGTTAATACACTAAGTTTTGAGATGATAAACATGTTAATACCCGTAATCAGTGAAAGTGATGTGAGCAAAACAAGCGCCGAGTGGTTTATTAAAAATGGTAAAGACATGTTTAAATTGGTAGATATGGCGGGATTGTTGAAGGAAAAATCACAGATAGATACAGATGATTTTGGTGTGGATAGTTATGCTTTGGCTAGTGATGTTTTTAAATTTATTGAGAGTGAATTTGATAGCGAAAAATATGGAGATGTAAAAGCGAGATTTGAACTGACCAGAAGATTATTAAAACAGGTATGGTAAGTGGCCGTACCTGGACTCGAACCAGGGACCTCATCGATGTGAACGATGCGCTCTAACCAACTGAGCCATACGGCCGTAAGTTATTATAACTTATATCTTGTTATAAGAGATTTGGCGTTATAAACTTCTAGATATGCATAAAATTAGAAGATATTCACAATCGGGTTTTGCTTTGGGTGCTTTTTTACTTGAATTTGTACAGTCGATTGTACTGGCGGCCTCTGTATTTGTTTTACTTTATATGTTTATTGCTCAACCAAATGAAGTCAAAGGAAATTCAATGTTACCGAACTTTGTAGATGGGGAATATCTACTGACAGACAAAATAAGTTATCGGACCAGAGATCCTAGAAGAGGTGACGTGGTAGTGTTTAAAGCGCCCCGAGTGAACCGTGTGCCGAAGATGAGTGTGAGTATATTAAAAGAGTGATCGGTGTACCCGGAGATAGAGTTATGGTCAGAGGTGGTAAGGTATTTTTAAATGGAGAAATGCTGGATCAATCATTTTTACCAAGCGATTTTACTACTAGTCCTGGGGACTATGCCATGGAGGGTGTTGAAAAAGTTATTCCAGAAGGACAGTATTTGTGCTTTGGAGACAATAGATCCCACTCAAGAGACGGGAGAGAGTTTGGGCCTATAGATAAGAGTTTAATTGTAGGCAGGGCATTTTTTAAATACTGGCCAGTTTCATCAGTTGGGTTAGTGCCAGAAGTAAGTTTTTAGTTGTCTTCGATAAGCTCTTTTTTACAAAGAGTTTTGTAGAGTTTTTTGAGTTGGCTGAATCTGCCGTCCTGATCCCCTCGGAATTGGATAGTTACTTTGGTAAGAATATTTGTTTGAGAAACCCTAACGGTGGTAGTTTTACTACTGAATGATTTTTGAAGATCTGTTGATATTTTGTCGAGGTTGGACTTAAGAAATTGAGGAATGTTTTCTTTGGTAATGGGGACAGCACCTTCTTCTATCTTCTTTTTCATTCTTCTAGTGATGTCCTCGGCCCGTCTAACAGAAGCTTTTTCCATCAGGACAATCTTGTAAGCCTCGATAGTTAATCGAGTGTCTTTAATGCTAGAAAGAGCTCTGGCGTGGCCTTCACTGATAAGGCCGGTTAGTAAACCGTCTTTAAGAGCGTCTGGCAAGTCAAGAAGTTTGAGACTATTAATAATATAAGGAACACTTTTACCAATTTTTCTGGCGATAGCTTTGGTATCGAGATTAAACTCATCCTTTAATCTTAAAAAACTTTTGGCTCTTTCAATAGGGTTGAGGTTTTTTCTCTGAACATTTTCAACAATAGCCATTTCAAGCATTTGTTGAGGTGTTGTCTTTTTTATAATGGCAGGAACACTATGAAGCTTGAGAATTCTAGCTGCCCGCCATCTTCTTTCACCGGCAATGATTTGGTATCCGGCGGGTGTTTGGGCAACAATAAGTGGTTCCAGAATACCGTGTTCTTTAATTGAATTGACAAGATCGGCTAGTGAAGAATTATCAATATTACCCCTTGGCTGAAGTGGATTTGGCTCTAACTGATTGGTATCAATATCTGTAACCATCTACTAAGACTATCATGAAAATTGTGTGTGAAAAAGAAGCTATTACTTACCAACTGAGATGTATTTTTTACCCATTTTAGTAAAAAAGGATACTATACCGTCTTTGATTGAATATATGGTAAAGTCTTTACCTTGTTTGGTACCAGGACCAGGGTTAAATTTACTGCCAACCTGTCTGACAATAATGTTACCGTTTTTTACTTTTTGACCGCCAAAAATTTTTACACCTCGTCTCTGACCGACTCGGTTACCTTTTTGTCTGGTTTTTCCTTGGGATTTGGTATGTGCCATAAACTATTTTGTTTTTTTGGTGTTAACTTTTATAATCTTGATTGTAGTTAGACTTGGTCTGAAACCGACTTTTCTTCTGTATCTGGACTTAGCTTTAAATTTAAAAACATCAATTTTGTCGCCTTTTTGATGGCTAACAATTTGATAGGAAACCGACATCTGAGGTAAATATGGTTTACCGACAGATACTTTGTCGTCTTCGACATAGAGCAATATTTTGTCTGTTTCTAATTTGGAGTCTTTGGGACTGTCAATAGAGTCAACAACGATGGTATCTTGGGGTGAAACCATGTACTGATGACCCTGGATTTCTATAACTGCATAATTCATACTTTGAGATTATAGCACATTTTATTAGCTGGAAAAGACCATACCAAGGGATATTAATAGAGTGATAACAGAAGAACCTCCAACTGACATAAAGGGTAATGGCGTACCTGTAACCGGCAGTAAACCTACATTCATACCTATATTTACAAAAGCCTGAACCCATATTTGGCTGGCGATTATTAGGGTGTATAAAAACGATGGTGTATTGGCTTGATTAGCATAGGCCTTGCTAATTAGAGATTTTATGATTATAAAATAAAGTCCTAAAAGGAAAAAAGCACCAATAATCCCTAATTCCTCAGTTAGAGCAGCAAAAACAAAATCAGTGTGTTTTTCTGGTAAAAATAGGAGCTGGCCCTGAGTTCCCTGCCGATAGCCCTTTCCAAATAAGTTGGCTGATCCGATAGCAATTTTTGATTGGATTAGGTTATATCCTTTGCCCAAAGGGTCTGATTGAGGATTGAGAAATGAAGTAATTCTATCTTTTTGGTAATCTCTTAGACCAAACTGATAAAGTAACGGTAGAAATATAATGAAAACTGCCAAAAGGATGGATAGGTGTTTGCGGATAGTGGAATTGTAAAAAAACAGGGGGAGAAGCATAAAGGCAATCGAGATAGATGTGCCAAGATCCGGTTGAGCCAGGGTAACAAGTATCGGCGGAATTAATAAGAAATGATTTTGAGTAGAAGCTAAAAGAGCTGCCAGCCAAGGTTTGATAACTTCAGACGGTTGAAACCTAAAAAAACCAACTCCGACCCACCTCTTTGAACCTCTAATGTTTTGGCCTAACACTAGAGGAGATAAAAGAAGGAGGACGATAACGGCCAATATAATTACCCGATAGTGTTTGATTTGTAAAAGATTGATATTTTGACACAAGTAAAAGAGAAAGGCACCAATGATCCAGGAAATTACTTGTTTGACTAAAGAACTGGGAGCCAGGGATGAAGTCACTAGTACATTAAAGAAAAAGAGACAGAATAGACAAACAATAACTGTAGTTTTGTAACTTTTAGCCACAATTAAATTTACTATATTTTTTCGACTTTGACTGCTTGACCATTTTTAATGGAGCTGGCATTGGTCTTGGCCAAGATATCTTTTTCAAAGGATTTGGGCCAACTTGGAGCAAAGATATTTATCTTATCTGATGGCTTGAGATTAGCTTGTTTTCTTAAAACTTGGATTTGTCGACAGAAATCTCGGTAGACCCCTTCTTCAATCAAAGTGTCGTCTAATTTTGTATCAAGCTGAACATGAGTGTCCTTAAGCTTAGGATCGTAGTGCCAAATCAACTTTTTGATATTGGTTTCTTGGCAGACCAGATTACGCAGATCCATCGACAGTTCTTTTAAATTCGATTTTACTGTTGCTTGCGATAAAGGTTGCCGAACTTTAATCTGGGCTAACTGTCTTTGGGCGTGAATTAGCTGACAGACCGTTCGGACTGTAACCATATCTGACTCTAACTTTGGATCGATTAGATCTGAATTAAGATCAGGCCAGTTTTGATGATGAACCGAATCATCGTTACTAAAATGATTACCGGATAAATTCTGATAAATGGTTTCGGACATGTACGGGGTTATAGGTGCCATGAGAACCACTAGAGTTGACAGTACTTGATGGAGTATCTGGTGATTATCGGTTCTGTCCCTATTTCTTCGGATGTACCAGGTGGACAGATCATCTACCAAATTTTCAACATCCTCGGTGGCCCGACTAGTGTCATATTTATCAAGATGGTGAGTAACAGATTTAATGGTGTTGTTGAGCCTTGATAAGATCCATTTATCTGTAATGTCTATACTAGGACTATCCTGATATGGCATGTTTTGGCTAAAGCTTACGTAGTATTTATATGAGTTCCACAAAGTTGACAGGAAACCTCTTTTAATGGTGTCGGCGATGGAATAACCAAAATTTAGAACCGCATACGATTTATTTTTACAATAAAGCCAACGCATGGCATCAGCAGTCATGGTTTCGACGGCTTGGTCAAATGGGATGCCATTACCTTTGGTTTTGCTCATTCTCTCGCCTTTTTCGTCTCTGACTTCGTAATAATTTAGGACATTTTTGTAAGGAATTTTGCCTTCTAGAACGACTCCATAAAAAAGCATGGAATAAAACCAAAGCCTGACCTGTTCTATCATTTCACAGACCAATTCGGCAGGAAACCACTGGCGCCAATATTCTTTGTCTTCAAGATATTTAAGTGTTGAAAAAGGAACAATACCGGCATCAAGCCAACAATCACCTACGTCGGGAATACGTTCCAATATTTCCCCTGTCTTTGGATGTTTAATTTTTATATCATCAATCCAGGGACGGTGAAGGGAGGAAAGTTTATCAACCAGAGATGGATCAACGGCCAACTGTTTTAATTCCTCAAGACTGCCAACTACCAGTAAGTCACCGTCTTTCGATAGATAAAAAGGTAAAGACAGGCCATAAAAGCGTTTACGGCTGATCATCCAATCCGACATACTGTCAAGCCAGTTATGCATTCTTTTTTTGACATACTTAGGAATCCAATTAGCTTGATCGGTTTGTTCTTTTAGTAGAGGTTTAATGTGACTGCAGTCGATAAACCAGTTATTTTCTAACTTAAAAAGACACTTAGTGCCACAGCGCCAGCAATGTGGATATCGGTGTTTAATTATTTCAGTTTTATAAAGATAGTGATTATCTTCTAAAAACTTAATTACCTGATCTCTGACGTCATGAGCGTATTGGCCGGTTAAAAAATCAAAGCCCTGGACAAAGTGACCAGTACTATCAATTGGTTCGATTAGGTCTGATTTAACCTCAAGTCCCAGCTCGAAGTCTTCCTGACCGCAACCGGGGGCAATGTGAACAACACCGGTACCTTCAATTGGATCAACTAAATCCCAATTAACCACATAGTGTTTGGTCTGGTGCTGGATGGGTATATCAAATAAGGGCTCGAAGTGTAGGTCGAGTAAACTTGAAGGATCTACAGGTGTAAAGTCAGTGTAACCAAGTCTTTGGGCCGATGTTTTGGCCATATATAGATATTGATCGTTATCCTTGACTTTGACATATTCAAAATTAGTATTGATAGCCAAAAGAACGTTGGCTGCTAGGGTCCAAGGAGTAGTCGTCCAGGCTAAAATATATTCATTTTGCCTATCTTTTAACTTAAATTTGACATAGACAGACGTATCATCAATGGTTTTGTAACCATCAGCCTGTTCGTGCTGAGACAATCCGGTTTCACATCTAGGGCACCAAGTAGCAGCACTTTTTTGTTGGTATAACCAACCTTTTTGCCATACTTTTTTTAGAAAATGCCAGATATAAACATTGTTGGTAAGAGAATTGGTATAGTAGGAATTGGGCCAATCCATGAACATACCTAATCGCTTGGATTGTTCTGTTTGAATTCCGGCATATTTATCAACTCTGGCAATGCAATCGTTAGTAAATTTATCCATGCCGTAGTCGATGATATCTTTTTTACTGTTAAAACCGTTGGCTTTTTCGACTTCGACTTCCACCCATAAGCCCTGACAATCAAATCCATTTTGAAATCTTTGTTTAAATCCCTGGAAATTTTTATATCTTTGAAAAACATCTTTGATAGTTCTACCTCTGGCATGATGAACACCCATACTGTTGTTGGCAGTTATGGGACCGTCTATAAAAGAAAATTTTTTGGAGCTATTGTTATTCTTTTGAAGATATTTATCAACAACACCTTGGCTGTACCACCAATTTAAGATATCTTTTTCGGCTTTTGAAAAGTCTATCTGGTTGTCGACTGGTTTTAGTTTTGGTTTGGTCATTGATTAAAAAAAAGGCCCCTTTTTAGGGACCTTAAAACGACCGCAAGAGGCGGTCTTTTAAATAATTATGTAATTTTGATTAAACACTAAAGTTATTATACACGATTTTTTAAAAAAGATGGGATATCGTATTCGTCGACAATATCTACTCCCTCAGGGATAAACTGATCCTTTAGGACATCATCTTTGTCAGAAACTGGGGTTGGCTTTGGTGGCGGTGTTTTGAAATCGGTTTGCTTTTGGGAAACGTCTATTTGGTGCTGAATTACCTTAGGATTATCTTCAAATCCAGTGGCAATAACCGTAATCTTGATCTTACCCTTAAGTTTTTCGTCTATCGATGCTCCAAAAATGATATTGGCATCTGGTGCGGCTAACTTGGTAATTTTCTGAGCTGATTCCTCAATTTCGGCCATGGTCAAATCCGGTCCGCCACTAATGTTGATTAAAACTCCCCTAGCTCCATTAATGTCAACTTCGATTAAAGGAGATGAAATAGCGTAATCAATGGCTTTTTTTGCTCTATCATCACCATCAGCCTCCCCTACCCCCATAAGAGCAGTACCGGCTTCGGCCATGACAGACTTAACATCGGCAAAATCCAGATTGATCAGACCAGCGGTAGTGATAAGTTCAGAAATGGCTTTAGTACCCTTGCTTAATACTGAATCAGCCATCTTGAGGGCATCTTTAAGTGTGGCCTTGTCCTTAACAATGTCCATAACCTTTTGGTTAGGAATAACAATTAAAGTGTCAACATTTTTTTTGAGTATAGAAATACCCTGAATGGCGTTAGTCATCCGCCTGGTTCCTTCAAAGAGGAAAGGTTTAGTTACAATGGCGATAGTTAAAATACCCAGCTCATTTTTAGCAATATCTGCAATAATTGGAGCAGCGCCAGTGCAAGTACCACCACCCATACCACCGGTAATAAAGAGCATGTCGGTATCTTGGAGTATCTCTTTTATCTTGTCTCTTGATTCTTCGGCAGCTTTTTGACCGATTTGGGGATTACCTCCGGCACCAAGACCCTTGGTAAGTTTTTGGCCAATTTGGATTTTGACCGGAGCTAAGGAGTTTAGTAGAACCTGAGAGTCAGTATTAACAGCGACAAAATCAACCCCCTCAATCTGTTCTTCGTCAATCATGGAATTGATAGCGTTGTTACCTCCGCCACCAACACCGATGACTTTAATTTTAGCAAACTGACTACTTAACATTTTAATGAGGGCCATTTAAGGAAGAAGCGGCTTAATAATATCTTTAAATTTAGTAAACAAGCTAGTAAATTTTTGGCTACTTTTTTGACCTGTTTTTATGGTCGATGTGTTTAGATTGTCAAAAAGCATGCCAATAGCAGTTGTGTAGCTAGGAGTATTGATGTCGTCAATGAGACCACCAACGTTTTGGGGAGAAGAGACTCTAACTGGTAGGTTAATAACCTTAGAAGCAATATCGAGGCTATTTATGGTCATACAGCCACCACCTGTTAAAACGATTCCGGCCGGAATGGTGTCAGTAAGGTTATTTTGATCAAGCTGTTCTTTGATAAGACCAAAAATTTCTTCCAGGCGGGGTTTGATAATCCCGTTAACAGCGGTTTGGACTGATACTTTTCTCTTGGTGGGACTAATTTGTTTGGCTAGCAGATCCACTTCATCGGTGAATTTGTTGTCATCGGTGTTGTCTAAAAATATTTTTAGCTTTTCGGCTTCATCTATAGATAATCTTAATCCGATAGCCAGATCGTTGGTGATGTTATTACCTCCTACTGGTATTACCGTAGAAAAACAGGGCGAAGATTGGTTGTAGACTGTTAGGCTGGTGGTTTGGCCACCGACGTCAACCAGAGCGACTCCTAGTTCTTTTTCGGTTTCAGTAAGACCAATTTTGGCTGTTGGGATTCCGGAATAACTCAATGACTGGATTTTTATACCAATATGATCTAAACATTTTTTTAGATTTTTTATAGCCGGCGAGGAGGCAAAAATTATATGAGTTTCTACTTCAAGTCTGATCCCGGTCATGTTAACCGGGTCGATGATGCCATCCTGACCATCAACCATAAACTTTCTAGGTATGACATGGAGAACTTCTTTGCCGGATGGAAGGGTGACTGCCTGGGCAGCTTCGATGGCTCTTTGAACATCGGTTGAGGAGATTTCGTTTTGGGGGTTGGAAATGGCCACTACCCCTTGAGAATTAATTGATTCAATATGAGGAGCACAAATAGATACGTGAGCTTGATTGATACTGGCACCGGCCATTCTTTCGGCTGACTCGACAACATCGGTTAAAGTATCTATGGCTTGTTCAAGATTGATTATTTGACCTTTTCGAAAGCCATCGGCCTTACTAACTACTGAAGCAATGATGTTCATTTTTTCTTCAGAAGTCAGGTACTGGCCGACTAAAACCGTGATTTTTGATGAGCCAATATCGATAACGTTAATAATTTTCGATTGTTGCATAGGGTTTTTGAAGACTTAGGTCTATTTTTGCTAGATTTTGATGGTTAATTCTAACTGTTTTGAAAAGTTTTTGTAAGGCATTTGTTTGAAGGTATATGTCTTTTTGGGTAGAAAAGACAACCTGACAAGGAAGATTGTTGTCGATAAGAGTAAAACTAATAATTTTGTTATAAATATCAATATTAAGATCAATTGGTTCTAAATTAGAATTTTTTAAATTTAGTTTAAGTTGTTGGTCTAATTGTTGATTATTGGATAAGGGGGAGAAGCTACTGTGGGTTGGATATAAATAGGACAAACCTAAAATTAACGCAATAGTGGATATAGCAATAAGTATTTTAGACATATTGGTGAATAAGTGAGAGGATTTTGGTATTTATGCGTGAGTTGACAGCAGGATGGCCAGGTTTAGTCTCAAGTAGTTTTTTAATAGAGCTTAAAAGAAGCTGGGGAGTTAATTGGGATTGGTCAATGATAATAGTGTTTTTGGGGTGGACGGACTTGACCCAGGATGCGTTTTTTAGTTGCTCTCCCCTGGCTGAGGTAGGCAGAGGAATTAAAATCGAATTTTTATTAAGAGCCACAATTTCTTGGCAATAATTAGCTCCGGCCCGATTAATAACAAGATCACTATTATTCAGAACCCAACCGATATCATCTAGGCCAACGTAATGTGTTGGATAGTAATTTTTACTGTTTTGTAGGTCGAAACCCAGATTGCCTATATGATGAATAATAATACATTTGGTAGCCAAGTCTTTTTTGAGCTTTAAGAGAGTATCGTTGATTATCTGAGAACTTTGATTACCACCACTGGCATATATGATAGGTAGTTTGTGATTTTGAAGAAATTGATAGTTTTTGGTAGTTTTTGAAAAGATTTGTCTTCTTAGTAAATTGCCGGTTACCAGATATTTGGCCCTAAAAAAGAAAGGCATGTGCTTAAGTCCAAAAGATAGACATATTTTTTTGACAAAGAAACCATTAATAAACGAACTAAGACTTAATGTTGAGGTTTGTTCGTGGGTGAAACAGATGACCTTCTGAAGCCAGGCAGTAAAAATTACAGGAACAGAAACATATCCTCCAAAGGAAATAACAATATCCGGCTTAATAGATTTAATAATTTTATATGACCGACTGGTTGCTTTTAGGATGTCAGGGATACCTTTAAGTGTTTTTAGCAAAGAATATCTGTAAAATTTGCCGCAATTTATATCATATATTTTTTTTAAGTTGAGTTTTTTTAGACTGTTTTGAACATGAGTTTCATTTTGGGTGGAGTGGGTAATATAAAAAATATGCCAGGTGATGTGGTCATTTTTTAGCTGTTGAATTAACTCAATAGCAGGAGTGTGGTGATTACCGGTGATGACGATGTTTTTTTTGATCATTTGTTTGACTAATGTCTATATTATTAACAATACCAACTGCGGACATTAACATCAAAAGGGAGGAGCCGCCATAGGATATAAATGGGAGAGGTACACCGGTGAGGGGAACCAGACCCAAAACAACAGAAATGTTGATGGCTGACTGGTAAAAGATCCAGATGGCAGTACCAAAGCAAAATAATTTTTGGGGGTCATTCTGAGTTTTTTGACCAACCAGAATTATCTTTTTGATTAGAAGGTAATAGACAATAAATATAGACATAATACCAACAAATCCGACTTCTTCTCCAATAATCGCCAATATGGAATCAGTACTTATTTGAGGTAGGAATTTAAACTTTTGAGTGGAATTACCAATGCCTTTACCAAACAGTGAGCCTGAAGAAAAACTAACTATTAGTTGGTCGGAATGATAGTTCTGACTTAAACGTGCCAATTTGTATGGAGATCTAATTATAGAAATAATGAAGATGACTATAAGGATACTAGAAGATTTTATTACCGTGCCTAAATTGTTTTGAGATAAAAAATATAGACTTATACTGATAGCAGATAAAAGAAAGGAAGAGCTTAGATTTGGTTGAAGAAGTATCAGAAGAATAGGGGTAAAAGTAATAATAAAAAATTTTCCAAAATCGGTGGGTTTAGATAGAATCTGACTTAGGTAAAGAACTAGAGAAAGTTTACATAACTCCGTAGGTTGAAAGGAAAAGAAGCCAATATTGAGCCATCTATTAGCTCCATAGATAGTGGTACTGAAACCAGGTATTAATAACATAATCAGAAAAAATATTGAGGTAAGGTAGGCAAGGAAAGATATTTTACCAACGACATTGGTTGAAATTTTACTAAAAAGAATAAAAACTAAACTGCTTAAGAATATCCAAACCAGCTGTTTATTAATAAACAAATACTGATTGCTAAGATTTTGTTTGGCTTCAAAAGCTGAACTAGTAGATAGGAATACAAAACCGATAAAAATAAGCAGGTAGGAAAAAACAGCTGTTTTGCTTTTTAACATGTTTCAATGATCTGGCAAATTTTACCTAATTTGTTTCTTTTGGTTATTTGGCTGCCACTTACAGATGTGTCAAAAAAACGGTCTTGATAAAGGTCTAAGCTGGCTGGAATGTTAATGTTTAAAAATTGGGCAATATGAAAGAAGAGCAGAGGTTGCCAACCTGCTTTTATCTCGAGACGGCTGTAAAAATCAAAAGAGGCAGTCAGGCGAGGGTTGCATTCAATCAAAAGAACCTGATC
>CAYWRN010000005.1:10692-12402 GCA_964461095.1 uncultured Gammaproteobacteria bacterium | reverse complement strand
AACTTCAAATCTGTCAATACTGATAACATCTTTTGGTTTATAGATTGAATTTGAGCCAACTGATCTTGACTAAGATCCGACGGCCAGCTTCTGCCGGTGGTAGCAAAAATGTTTGTTGTGTGCGCCGGATTGTTGAGTTGTTTGGCCGGAGGACTAGAAATTAAAGTATTTTTAAAGATGACATTATTGGTAGTAATAGCGAAGCCTTTTAGGTAGGGCATAATTTTTATTTGAGCGTTGGTTGGTAAACTAAGATTAGGATCAAACATAAAAGTATTATTGCCGGCCCAACCTGTTTTGGTCTGGATAACTAATTGCTTGGTACCAAAAAATTGCTGGGCTTGACTTATATTTAACGGAGTATAAGTAGTAATGATATTGGGAATAGCGGGAATATTTACTTGATGACAAATTTTGGCAAAGTTTACTTTATCTTCAAGCTTTAGGTTAAGGCGGCGGTCAATACCAATTTTAAGCCAGTTATACTGATGGCAAATAAGATCGGTTTTTGACGAAGGCTTAAATGGCATAATGGCTGGTAATTTACCGGTTTTTTTACAAGTAGTAGTAATATAGTCAACAACACTTGGATTGCCTAATAGATATTCAGTTTTGGCCTTTATTTTTTGAGGACAAACAAAGTAAGGCAGACTGGGAGTAGTCTTGGGGGGTTGAGAATAAATTAAATAGAGATTGGTGAGTTTGGTAATGGACAGACCCAGAGATTGGTCAATGATGGGAAAAAAAATAGTGTATTTGGAGTTATTGATAAGGTTGGCTAACATTATCTTCTAGCTCCTGAAAAAATAATGACAGGAAATAAACCAGCTAAGTTTTTGGCTTTAGATTTAAAATAACCGGCTAGGGCCAGGGCTGATTCGTATGAAGTTGTGATATCTTTGGCTAATAAAAATTGATAAGCCTTATCAACTTGCTGATTGGAAACAACACAGCCTCCACCCCTATTTTTTAAAAAAGATTTAATTTGGTTTTTAAGAGGCGTAAATTTAGCTGTCAGAGAGTCGGTTAGAGATGTGGACTCAGGTTGGTAGTCCTGATCAAAAAATTTGGCTATGTGGGGGTTACTAGCCGGCTGAACAGCATAAATTTTTACGTTTTTTGGCAGTGATTGGCTAATACCTAAAAGGCTAGTGCCACTACCAACCGGAACGTAAATACTATCTATTTTGGGAAGTTGATCTAAAATTTCCTGGCCAATTGTTTGATAGCCAGCCAGAGCAACCGGATCAGTGGATTGCCTAAGATTATAGGCATGATTAGTTTTGGCAAACTTAAAGGCATCACTGATAGCTTTATGGCTTTGAATAACCTTAAAACCCGACTTATTAATCAGGGTAAGTTTATTGGGGTCGATAGTTGGGGAAACAAAAATGGTTAAATCTATGTGGGATTGGCGACAGTAATAGATGGCAGAGATAGCGGCGTTGCCAGTAGAAGAAATCACGGCTGAGTTAAAGCCTTTGGCGATTAGATTACTAACCTGATGGCCAATGGCCCGATCTTTGGCAGAACCGGTTGCATTTAGATCTTCTCTTTTTATGTAGAAGTCGTCGATTTTGACTAAAGGGGTTTTGTGCATATAATAGTACTATTATAGATTTAAGTTAGGTTTATGGCAAACAATCAATATAAAATAATTTGTCCGGACTGTGGAGTTGAGATTATAGTTGAAGGCAAACTAGAAGTAGG
>CAYWRN010000005.1:5092-10682 GCA_964461095.1 uncultured Gammaproteobacteria bacterium | reverse complement strand
AGAATGTCAGGAATGCGGAACTGAAGTTGAAATTCTGTCTCTTGAGCCATTTAAATACGGAGAACTTGTGGAAGAAAAGTGATTAGATATTTTTGAGGATGTTGAGGCGGTAAATGCCATCACCTTTAGAGGGGTTAAAGAGTTTGTGGTACGGGATACCTTGATTTGTGACATCAGAGAAATGTTGATGTTGTAAGCCTTTGGTAGGGTTGACAATTTTGACTCTACCTAAATGGACTCCCCTCTTTTTGGTATAAAGGCTACTATGGATATAAGTAATAAAACTATCAGTTTTATTAATAACAAAAAGGACATGACTGGCTTTGTTAATAACTAACATATCGCCAGTTTTGATATCAACTAGGTTGGTAACTTTGGTTGAATTGGCTTTTTTAGCTAGGCTCTGAACATTAACGCGTCTTGGTCCAGATTTACCGTTAGTACCGACTACGAATTTTCTAATTGAAACACCGGTATTTAGCCTGGACCAGAAGTCAAGAAGGTGGTAAGTAAGTCCGGAACAATCGATGCCAAGACGGTTTTTCTTTTGTAAGTTGTAGACGGCCTGTTTGGTGAGCTTGGTGGCAGACAAACTATTTTTTTTGATTAGTTTTTGGGTATGGGCTTCAATTTGTTTACGGCTACCCTTGCCACCATATGGTCCGCTTAAGACAATTTTACCTTTGTCTAACTTATTTGACCAATAGGGAATACCTATATAATGGTTTATTTCTTGTTTTAGTGTATTTAGTTTAGACCTAGCCATAGTCCGAAAATTGCCAATACAATACCGGTTAACCAAGCCCTGGTAACAATTTTAGGCTCTTCCCAGCCTCTCTTTTGTAAAGTCAGGTGAATTGGGGCTGCCGGAAATACTTTTTTACCAAAATATTTCTTGGAGAAGATCTGGATGGCAGAGCTTAAGCCATCTACAATAAACACTCCTCCGACAATAGCCAGGGGGATAATACGGCCCAAGATGATGGCAATAACAGCCAAAGTAGCACCAAAAGATAAGGCACCCATGTCACCCAACCAAATGCGGGCCGGGTAAATATTGAAATAGAGAAAGGCCAGAAGTGCACCAATCCACAGGGAGGTAAAAATGGAAATAGGAGTGTCGAAACTGCTACCAGAGAGAACGGAGAAGGCAAATAGGGCGATTAATAGAAGACCGGAAGAAAGACCATCAAGACCATCCGTAATATTAAAGAAATTACTAAAAGTAACTATGAGAAGAACTGAGACAGGAATAAACAGAAGTCCAAGAGTGATAGGGCCGATGAACGGGATATATATAAAGTTGATGTGGAGTTTGAAATGAATTAAAAGAGAGATTATGGTAGCCAAAGCGATTTGTAGAAGAAATTTATGTTTCATTCTTAAGCCAAAGAAACCGGTTTTATCAAAGTTAAAAAATTTTAAAACATCATCATAGAGCCCCAGTAAACCAAAGCTGAGAAAAGTAAAAAATATAATAAAGATTTCGGTAAAAAAGTTGTAGTTTTGGCTGATGTAAATATTAAAGGCCTGCATCAAGGGAAGAATGAAGGCAAAAAGCAGGGTCACCAGGAAAATAATCAGAATGCCACCCCCGACTGGAGTGCCTGACTTTTTGGAATGAAATTTATCAAAAATAACAGTTCTTTTTTCTTGAAAATCTAGGGTTTTTTGGTTTTGTCTATAAAATCTAAGTTTGTACAATAGGCCAATAAAAGGGACAATCATAATACTGGTGATCAAAAAAGAGAATAGTACTAAACCTAAATAAAGATTGGTCATGTTTTGATATATTTTATGTCAGCTCCCAGGGCCAGAAGCCTATCGGCTAGTTTTTCGTAACCCCTTTCTATATATTCTACCCCGTTTATAACTGACTGACCAGGCGCGGTTAGGGCGGCTAGGGTAGCAGTCGCGCCCGCCCTAAGATCATTGATGGTTAGGTCGGCTGGTATCAGTTTAGTTGGACCATAGATTTTGACACCGTGAAAATATTGGGGACGATCGCTGTCTGGGTTGAAGTGATAGTAACTTTGAGGATCTTTGACATCCGGGTTAAAAAACTTGGTTTTGGCACCCATGGAGTTTAGGGTAGTTATGTGCTGAAAACGGTATGGAAAGACTTTTTCAATAACCTGGCTGCAACCGATGGCTTGTGTTAAGACTAAGCTAAAGACGGCTTGCCAGTCGGTCATAAAACCTGGTTCCGGTTCGGTTTCGATGTTAACTGCCTTAAGAGGTTTGACCCAGGAAATATAAATTTCGTCTTTGCCGGTATCGACCTGACCACCCATGGTTTTGACAATATTTAGGAAGCCAGTAACTATACTTGGATCAACCCTGAGGATACTGATTGAGCCTTTAGTGCAGAGTGCACCACAGGCAAAGGTAACAGTCTCGTTTCTGTCGGATATGATCTGATGAGACACTCCATGAAGTTTTTTGACTCCTCTGATGTAGATAACCTGAGGATTATCAGGGTCACGACTGATATCAGCACCCATATCATTTAACATAGAGATCAAATCATCAATTTCCGGCTCCCTGGCGGCATTATTAATAGTGGTTTGGCCCTTAGCAAGACTAGCGGCCATTACAATAACTTCGGTAGCGGTGTGGGATGGTTTGGGAAAGGTATACTGAGTACCGACTAAACTGTCGGTAGTCATGGTGATGTTACTATCGGTTTCTTTAATATTTACGTTCATCGATCTTAAGCAATCAAACAATCTGTCTAATGGTCTTAGGCCTAGTTTGTCGCCACCGGGTATGGGAAAGGTAATCTGACCGATTCTGGCGAGTAGCGGGCCGCTAAAGATAAAAGAAGTTCTAGATTTTTCGCCTGTACCAGAGGGAATTTGGTTAGAAATGATTTTAGGTGTATGAATTTTTAGACCATGTTCACCAAACTGATCAATGGTTGAACCAAGGTGTTTACAAATAGAGCTGGTGAGTTTGACGTCGGAAATCTTTGGAAGATTAGTTAAAAGACATGGTTCGTCAGTTAATAAACTAGCTATGATTTCTTTAAAACTGGCATTTTTTGCCCCTCTAATGGATACTTCTCCCTTAAGAGGTTTCCCGCCTGTGATGATATATCTGGACATAAATGATTATTTATCTAAACTTTTAAATGAATTAATGATGTTTTGAAAGGATTGTAACCCTTTAAGACCACCGGAACTAAAATGGATCAGGATATCATTAGCCTGAAGATTTTGAACAAAAAATGATTCCAGTTGATCAGAAAGTGGCAGATATATTGTTTTTGAACCAATACTTGTTTTAAAATCTGCAAAGGTAACCCTATCTTTGGGATGATCGGTTTTTTGATAATTTATTTTCGATAACACCACCAGGTCAGCTTTCTTGAAAGAATTGTTAAGTTGACCAATAAGAGATTTATCGGATAAAAAGCTGGCATGCGGCTCAAAAAAGACCTTTATTTTTGACTCAGAATACTTTTGTTTCAGAGACATGATGGCTGATTGGAGCCTGGGTGGAGATTGGGCAAAATCATCGAAAAATTTTATATTTTGGTACTGACCTACAAGTTGAAGTCGCCTTTCGATGCCTTGATAATTTTGAATTAATCTTCTAGTAGTGGTGGTGTCTAGACCCAATAGGGTGCAAAGCTTAAAGGCTAAATTTATGTTTAATTGGTTATGATCTCCAACTAAGCGTGAATCAAATGTTAGATCAAGACCGGTTGGGTAGGTCGGTGCTTGACAATATTTGGCTAGTTTTACTAAGTCAGAATCAAATTTGTTGTAGACCAAAAAACCGTCTTGGGGTATTTGTTGAATTAATTTTTTGTAGGCATCTAAATTATGTTGCTTGGTTGGATAAGAATCCCTATGTTCCCAAAAAGCTGAGGTGATAATGACATATTTGGGTTTGAAATAAAGAAATTTAGCCTGGGTGTCCAGACCATTTATGGATTCGTCGCCCTCGACGACTGACCAAGTCGAACCGGTAATTGTCAAAGAAGAGGAGGCATCGATATTTCTACCTCCAACCAAAAAACTTGGTCTTAGGGCTGATTTACTAAGTATCCAAGCCAGCAGACCAGTAGTAGTAGTTTTACCATATGATCCGGCCACGACAATTGAATTTTTTTTAATAATATATTTTCTGACAAACTCGGTGGCAGAAATGTAGGGAATTTTGAGCTTTTTGATAAGTTCAAAATCTTTTATAGTTTTGGAGAACTTGTTGAAACTTGAGCCGATGATTACCAAACCAATATCTAAGCTTATAGGAGTTTTATTGACGGGAATTTTGGCGTTTTTGAGCAAGGTTGAGGCCGGTGGGTAGATTTGTTGTTGATCAGAGCCGGTAACTAAATAACCCTGTTTTTTTAGATATAGGGCAATTGGTGTAGTCATGCCCTGACCACAAATAGACAGAATATGAATATGTTTTACTTTTGGAATTTCTGCCATATATTCTGGTTGTAATCAAAAACCTCTAAATTTGGAAAATTTCTTTTGTAGGTGCCAATATGGTTGTCCGGATCAAAACGGCCAAGATATACGTAAGCTAAACCCAGATCAATTGAATCGATAATAAGCCTAAGACACATAGCAATGGGTAGACTTAACTTGTGGTATTCGGGATTGTAAAAAACATAAGCTATATGGGAAAAATCGGATTCAACAAGGCAAATAGCGTAACCAATAATTTGATCATGGTGTTTCCATATGTAGACATAATTAAAGATATGATGAGTTATGACATTTTTTATTGATGATTTAGGAAATTGCCAACCAAGATCTTCGGTCCAAAGATAAACTTGGTTTAAGGTAGGCGGATCAAGTAAAAAGTCGGCAAGTAAAATTTTCTGACAACTATACTTAGAAGTGTTTTTGATGATGCGTCGATTTTCGGAGCTTAGATTGAAACCCTTTAAAGAACAACGACAAGAGCTGTCTTGATAAAAATAGGATTTTTTGTTTCTTTGGGGTAGTAGACCAGACTGGTAAGCATTTTTAATGTCGGTTGGTTTTATGTTGTAAATGGGCATTTAGGTAGATTTTGATTTAAACGCAGTTCTAAAAGCCTGGGCCTCTGACCATGGATACTCTGTATTACCATGAAGAATGGTTGATTCGTGGCCCTTGCCACAGGCGATGATAAGATCACCCTCTTGAGCAATTTTTATGGCTAAATTGAAAGCATCTTGTCTATTGGGAATACTAAAGTAGGTAAATTTTTTTGGATCGACTTGTTTGTATTGAGCAGGCTTTAAAAAAAGATTTTTGCTACCGGTTATACCTTCAATGATTTGGCTATTGATATCTTCAACCTTTTCGTTTCGGGTATCATCGGCAGTAATTATGGCAATATCAGAAAGTTTAGAAACAGTTTTACCCATTAAAGGTCTTTTGGTTTTATCCCTACCTCCGGTGGCACCAAAAATAACGATCAGCCGATTGGGTCGTCTTTTTCTAAGACTTTTAAGAGTTTCTTGGAGGGCTTGGGGAGTGTGAGCAAAATCGACGATAGTAGTTAGACCAAGATTATTATCGATTTGTTGTCGGCGCCCTTTAATTTCGGGGAAGTTTTTGATGGTATCCAAAAAAATCGA
>CAYWRN010000005.1:0-5082 GCA_964461095.1 uncultured Gammaproteobacteria bacterium | reverse complement strand
GGTAATGTATGCAGGCAGGATATTGTTTACCTGATAAAGGTAATTACTGTCTGTAGTGAACCTTTTGTTTTTACAAGTGAAGGTTAGATTGGTTGACCCTAACTTGATATTGGTGGCCTGATATGAAGATTTGTTTTTGGTGCTATAAAAAATCTTTTTTGTCTTGACTCTGTCCATATATTGGTATGATTGATCATCCCTGTTAGCAATAGCAACTTTTGAATTTTGGAGCAATTTCAACTTAGTTAGGGTGTACTTTTTGATGTTTTTAAAGTCATCTAGATGTTCGTGACTGACGTTGGTGAGAATACCTATGTCAAATCTAATATTGGCATAACGGCATTGGTCAATGCCGTGAGCTGTGATTTCGGCCACAAGATATTTTGATTTGGCGGCAACGATTTTTTTTAACAGTTTAAACGTTTGAAATTTATCAGGTGTAGTAGTGTGGAGACCAGTATCAATGACTTCGTCCCCTATTCTGGCTTCGACAGTGGTAATCAGCGAGACCGGTAAGTTAGCATTTTTAAGAATATGATATATAAGGTGTGATGTGGTTGTCTTACCATCCGTGCCGGTGATACCGATAATAAAAAGTTTTTTATCCGGAAAGCCATTTAGCGCCCTTGCCAAAATACTTAGGGGTTTGTGCCAAAAGGTATTGATTAACTGTTGGGGAAGAAGTCTTTTTGTGGACATTAATGCATATTAAGTATAACACTAGTTTGAGATTTGGTTTATTCTTTTTACAATAGAAAACCAGGTTGGGGCGGCAGTAGTGGCTCCCCAGGGAGTGGTCTGGGGACGTCTGACTGTAACACTGATGGTGTACTTGGGTTGAAGGCAAGGAGTAAAACCAATATACGAAGCGTCTGTGAGTTGGCCGTATTGGCCATCTTGAGCAATTTGGGCAGTGCCACTTTTGGCGCAAATATCCAGGTGACTAGTGTTTAGTTTACTGACATTACTGTTGTCAACTGTGTATTTGAGAATTGATTTGATTAGGTCGGTGGTAGTCTGATTTAAGATTTTAAAAGAATTTAAATTAACATTTTTTTGTGAAGTGTTTTGTCCAAAGGATGTCGCTAAATGGGGTTTGTAATACAGTCCGTCGGCGGCAATAACGTTGAAAGCGGAAATCATCTGAATATTAGTGATGGCAAAACCCTGACCAAAAGAAGCAGTTGCTTTATCGACATTAGACCAGAAATTTTTGGTAAATCTTGGTTTAGCTTCACCCTGGAGATCGATACCGGTTTTTTGATATAAACCAAATTTTTTGGCATAATCCAAAAAAGTGTCGAAATCAATTTGATCCATAATATAGGTCATGCCAATATTATCGGAATTTTTAATAATGTCGAATAAGTTTGAATCTGGATGATTTTCAAAATTCCAATTGGCAATCTGATGGCCATCAATAGACCTATTTTGGGTGCACTGATCACAAATAAAGTCCTGGTCGATTGACAAACTATCTAGAGCAATGCTAAGAGTTATGGGTTTGAAAATAGATCCGGGTTCGTATAAATCAGCAATAACCCGATTTTTTAGAGTGGCAGATATAGTAGATTCTTTGGTTGACATAGCCAAAATCTGGCCTGAATATGTGTCCATAACTATTGCTGAGGCCGAATCTGCTTGATAATCGTTAACAGCTTTTGTTAGTTCTTCTTCGACGATTGATTGAATAAATCTATCAAGACTTATGTAAATATCAGTGCCGTCAATTTTTGGTTTTGACCAGTTTAGGTGGCTTAAAATGGGAATGCCACTAGCATCTTTGGTTTGCCAAATAAAACCAGCCTTACCGGATAGTCGTTGGTTGTAATAGCCCTCAAGTCCGTCATATCCGGTAAACTGATTATATTTGTTTTTTGCCAGAGTACCCAAAACATCTGTAGCTAAATCCGTTTCGGGGTAATAACGAAGATTGACTGGATTTATTACGATGCCGGTAATATCACTAAGTGATTTAGCTTTATCCTGATCGACTAATGTTTTTAGATCAACCCACTTTAGATCTGGATTAGAAAAAAGATTGTTAATTTGGGCGGAATCAGTACCAACTAAAGCTTGAACTTCGTCTGGGCTGATGTCGATATTTGGTTTATAAAGGGATATTTGATATTTAGTTTGATTAGTGACCAGGGGAACATTAAATTTATCGTAGATAATTCCCCTATCGGGATCAGTCTTGGTCAACTGATAACTTTGCCAAAAACTGATTCTTTTGTATTTTTGACCATTGAGGACTTGTAAATAAAAAGATCGGCCTAAGGCTACTATAAAAAATAATATGACGATGTAGGTAAATAGTTTAATTTTTTGGGTCACTTGGTAAGATCAATGTTTTTTGTAATAGGAAAATAAGCCTGTGGAGAATAATTGGATTTTAAGTAGTCGATGGATATTAAACTCAGATATTGATTTAGGAGTGTTGAGTTATCTTTTTTAAGTGTTTCTAACATTTTTTGATTTTGGTGGTATTCAAGGCTGGTAGAGACAATCATATTTGAGGTAAAAAAAGTAACGGTAATTTGGATTAGGGTGACTAAGGTAGCTAAAAAAATTAATTTTTTCATGAGATATTAATTACCCTTAAAACAGCTGAACGACAGAGAGGATTAGCTTTAATTTGTTGGTAGGTAGGTATAACTTTAAAACTTGGTAAATTTCGAGTTTTGATAAAGTTTTTAACGAGTCTATCTTCGGTTGAATGAAAGGTAATGATTTGGATAATTCCGGATGGTTTAACAAGTTTTAAACTTTGATTTAAGGCTGTTGTTAAGTTGTCCAGTTCGTTATTGATATAGATTTTTAGAGCTAGAAATACTTTGGTAGCCGGATGGTGTTTGGTTTTGGGTAGGTTATTTTGGACATATATATCTTTGATAAAATCAGCTAATTGACGGGCGGTTTTAAAAGGTGAGTGTTTTCTAGTTCTGACAATGGCTTGACTGATAAGCTTGGAATATCTTTCTTGTCCTAAAGTAGAAAAAACTTCAAAAAGTTGCTCGTCGGTGGCACTTTTTATTAGGCTATAAGCAGAAGGGGTGTCGGAATTGGGGTTAAGACGCATATCTAGAGAAAGCTCATCATTAAAGGAAAATCCCCTATTGGTACTTGTTTGTTGGTTTAGACTTAAACCTAGGTCGAATAAAACACCATCAACCTTTTTTTTAATGAACTGGTGGTGAATTTTTTCGATATTTCTGAAATTGTCATTGATGGCAGTAAAGTTTTTAGATATACCTAATTTTTCGATACGGTTTACCGAAATTTGAAGATTTTTGGAATCGGCATCTATACCATATACAGTTGCACCGGATTTCAGTAGAGATATAGTGTGACCGGCATTACCCAGGGTCGCATCGATATAGATTTGACCAGCTTTAGGGTTAAAAGTCTTGAGGACTTGGTCTTCAAATACCGGTTGGTGATACATGTTGGTAGGAATAATCACCGGTAATTTTGGTCATATCTTCTTTGGTAAAACCATCAGTGATTGATTCAATGGTGGCACTTCCCGGACCGTTGGAAAAGACGGAATAATCTTGAGTGTAGTTTTTTAAGATAATAAAATAAGCGTTTGTTTTAGGAGTAGCCACTATAGATAAATCATCAAGGTTTAGGCCGTCTTGTTTTATATCAGCCGTGGTGGTCAAAACAAAATTTGTTTCATACATAGCGATTTGATTTTGAGATGTAGTGAAGGTTAGTATCAGGCTGCCTCCGGTAACACCGGTATCATATTTATACTTACAGCCATTAGTACAACTGGCAGTTCCCAGAAGTAGATCCTGACTGGCCTGTGAGTTGGAGATTTCTAAGGTACCAGCTAGACCTTTTTCAATAATCAAGCCTTCATCAGCAGCTGTATATATAAATTCATATTCAACCTGGGTAACAATATCGGGAATATCATTGACAGTCAGTTTTAGTTCGTGACCATCATCTCTGGGGACCAGAGAAACATATGGTCTTTGATCAAGTTCTACTACCTTGAGGCGATGTTGTTTGGTAGTATCCCTATCTCTTACAGTAACCGTGTCATCATCTAGAGATTGAAAATCGACTACTAAACACCAAGGAGTACCAATTTCGTCCTGTCTCCTGTATTTTTTACCAATATTACTACTATCGTCCCAATCAAGGCTATATTTGCCAGATAGACTATCGAAAATTGATTTGGCCTTGTCAACTAGTTTGGGATTGTTACTAGCTAAGGGGAAGATGGCCAGTTTGTAGGCAGCAATTTGAGGTTTTATTTTTAGATAAACTCTAATATCGCCATTGTCCATTTTTTCTTCCTGGTAGGCATCCAGAAGCATAAAGAAAAATGATCTGTCAACTCCTCCGGAGGTTTCAGTTATCCAAGGAATATATCTTTTATTGGTTACGGGGTCTAAATAAGACAGATCTTTGCCGCTAAACTTGCTGTGCTGGGTTAGATCATAGTCGGAGCGCCAGTGAATGCCCTCCATTTCAGACCAACCCCAAGGAGCGTTGTATTCAATATCAAAGGCTTTTTGAGCATAAAATGCTAATTCATCTTTGGCGTGCTGACGGAATCTTAGGCTAGCCTGGTCATTAAAGATTGACTGATACCAAGCCATTCTTTGGGCTTTCCAATATTCATACCATTTGTCCATATCTTTTTTTTGGACAAAATATTGGATATCCCACTGCTCAAACTCTCTGGTCCGATATAAAAAGTTTTTTGGGTTAATTTCATTTCTAAAAGCCTTACCAATTTGAGCTATACCAAAAGGTATTTTTACTCTAGTGCTATCGACCACGTTTTTAAAATCCAAATAGATAGTCTGGCAAGCTTCTCCCTTTAAGTAAGCTGGCATTTTTTCACCTTCAATAACTCCTATTTGGGTATTAAATAAAATATTGTACTTACGAGGTTCGGTAAATTCTCCCCCACACTCAGGACATTTACTGGCATTGTCAATTAAATCGGGCCTAAATCTTTTATGGCACGATTTACACTCAACCATGGTATCACCAAAATTCTGAACGTGTCCTGAGGCTTCCCAAACCTTGGGGTGAGTAATAATAGAACCATCGATA
>CAYWRN010000004.1:50504-54328 GCA_964461095.1 uncultured Gammaproteobacteria bacterium | reverse complement strand
TCGGTTTGAGCCTTTAAGCCAAATTCTTTTTTGGCTTTAGATGTGTCCAGACATCTTCTGGGTTGACCGTCGGGTTTGGTTTTGTCCCAAATCACTTTACCTTTAAAACCGGTGTATTGATTTATTAAAGAGACCAGATCTTTTATACTTATTTCCATGCCAGAGCCAATATTAACAGGTTGGGGTTGATTGTATTTGAGGGTAGCTAAAACAATGGCTTGGGCGGCGTCTGTAACATAGAGAAATTCCCGGCTGGCTGTACCCGTTCCCCAAACTATCATATCTGTATTATTTTGTTTAGCCTCGATTGATTTTTTTATCAGAGCGGGAATAACATGGGAACTGTCTGGATTAAAATTATCGCCGGGGCCATAAAGATTAACAGGTAATAGATAAATGGCGTTAAAACTGTATTGTTGACGATATGCTTGAGCCTGAACTAACAACATTTTTTTGGCCAAACCATAGGGAGCGTTTGTTTCTTCGGGATAACCTGTCCACAGATTGTCTTCGCTAAACGGGATGGGAGTAAATTTGGGATAGGCACAAACTGTGCCGACAGCGACAAATTTTTTGACACCAGCTTTTCTGGCCTCATCCATTAATTGAACACCCATAATTAAATTGTCATAAAATAACTCTCCGGGCTTTTCCCGATTTAGGCCGATACCACCGACTTTGGCGGCCAGATGTATAACAGTATCTACTCCTTTGACAATTTTTTGGCAGTCTTTCAATTTGGTCAGATCAGCCTGATTGTGTCCAGGGGAATATATTTGTTCTTTTTTAAAACCGTGTTTTATCAATTGATCAATAACATTTTTGCCTAAAAAACCATTTCCGCCAGTAACTAAAATTTTTTTTGATTTCATATTAATTTGTTTTAATACGAAGCCCAGCTATTGGCCTTGGCTTCATTTTTTAAATCAAAATCAACCATCATTTGAACAAGCTTTTCAAAGGAAATTTTTGGTTTCCATTTGAGTATTTTTCGGGCTTTGGATGAATTACCCAATAACAAATCAACTTCACTCGGTCGGAAATAGGCGGGGTCTATTTTTACCAAAACATTATTATTTTTTTGGTCGACACCCTCTTCTTTTAGGCCTTTACCTTTCCATTTAATGGAAATACCTATTTGTTTGAAAGAAAGTTCTACAAATTCTCTGACGGTGTGTGTTTCTCCTGAAGCAATGACGTAATCATCCGGCTTGGGCTGTTGAAGCATTAACCACATAGCTTCTACGTAATCTCCGGCAAATCCCCAATCTCTTTTGGAGTCCATATTGCCAAGATATAATGTTTCCTGTTTACCTAATTTGATATTGGCTACGGCTCTGGTAATTTTTCTGGTGACAAAGGTTTTGCCTCTTCTGGGTGATTCGTGATTAAACAGAATGCCGGAACAGGTAAAAATGTTGTAGCTATCCCGATAGTTTTTGGTTATCCAGTGGGAAAAAACTTTAGCACATCCATATGGTGAGCGTGGGTTAAAAGGCGTAGTCTCTGATTGTGGGGTCTGCAGTACTTGGCCAAACATTTCGCTGGATGATGCTTGGTAAAATTTGGCTTTGGGTTGGTAGTTTCTGATAGCCTCCAATATTCTTAGAGTGCCAAGACCAGTAATATTGGCTGTATATTCGGGTATTTCAAAACTGACCTTGACGTGACTCTGGGCGGCTAGATTGTAGACTTCATCTGGTTTTACTAGTTTGACAATATTATTTGTGGAAGAAGAATCGGACAAATCTCCATAGTGAAGAAAAAGATTTCTATTAGAATCATGTGGGTCTTGATAAATGTGATCAATTCTAAAAGTATTGTAGTTACTGGATCGTCTAATTATTCCGTGAACCTGATATCCTTTGGACAAAAGAAATTCAGCCAAGTAACTGCCATCCTGACCCGTAATTCCTGTTATTAAAGCTTTTTTCATTGTCATATATAAAATATAGTATATATAATATTAAACTAATTATCATAATAGCTAATTATTTTAATAGGATAGATAATTATCTTTGAAAACACGATTTAGGTATAATATTAGATGGCATGGTTAAAGAAGGTTTTTGGTAATAAAAAGAGATCTATAGAAGGACCACAAGTTGAAGAAAGTTGGCAAGTAACTCCAACAACACAAGGATTAGGAGGTACATATGTCATTGAGGTAAGATCAAAGACCAGGTTTTTTGTAACTGGGAATGGAGAGGTTTTTTTAGATGGAGTGTTTACGGAAGATGCGTTAATAACGGGTAACCTAAAAAGACATGTTCTGAGCGTATTAGATGACAGCAATGTGGCAACTAGTGCTAAATCCCCTGGTATAGATTTACGACGTCGGTAGAGTTACCTATTTTGATTAGTCTAGAATGATCAATATAGATAGCCTTGGTGCAAAAGTTCTTAACTTCTTCCATGGAGTGAGAGACAAAAACGATGGTGACTCCGTCTTTTTTAAACTGTTCCATTTTGGCAAAGCACTTAGCTTGAAAGGCGGTGTCTCCAACTGCCAAGATCTCATCTACTAAAAGAATTTCGGGATGAGTATGAATGGCTACAGCAAAAGCTAACCTCATATACATACCAGAGCTATAGTGTTTAATTGGTTGGTTAATAAATTCGCCCAGTTCGGCAAAATTGACAATATCGGCATACCTGTCTTTTAACTCTTTTTGAGACAGACCTAGAATCGAACCATTAAGGTAAATATTTTCAGTGCCGGATAGCTCGGGGTGAAAGCCAGCCCCTAACTCGATTAAGGGAGAGACATGGCCATGAACGGTTACCTTACCGGTACTTGGATACATAACACCGGCTATAAGCTTTAAGATGGTTGATTTGCCACTGCCATTGGGACCGACAATACCAACGGTCTCCCCTTTTTTGATTTCAAAGGAAATGTTGTCTAGGGCGGTAAATTCTTTTTTGGTTTGGTGACCAGCTAGAAAGGCAGGAAAAAATTCTTTGAAGGTTTTTTGTTTGTTTAGAGAAAAGTTTTTGGTAACATGATCAAACCGAATTATCGGTTTGATAGTACTATGGTTCTTTGGTTCTTTAGTTCTTTGGTTCATTCTTTATGGAAGTGATAAATGAGTTTAACATTTTAGCTAATTGTGTATATTTATTTAGCAAATCTATTGAAGAGTGTGAGTTTAAAAATTTTAAATCTCTAGCTAAAAAAATAAAATTTTGGGTTTCTAGTAGTGATCCTTTGGCTTGATATAAATATTGAACAAACTCGTTTTTACCTTTCCTGCCGAAACCCTCAGCAATATTGGCAGAAATAGAACTTGATGATCTTCTAATTTGCGATGTAATTCCAAATAATTCAGATTTGGGAAATGTAGTTGTATGTTTGTATATTTGAATTGTTAATTGATGAGCTAATTGCCAAATTTTTAGATCTGTAAAATTCATAATTTAACTAGGGTACTAACGAACTAGAGTTCTAAAGTACTAAATTTATACGTTATCTGAAAAGGTACGCTCAAGTTTTTTGAAATATGTAAAACCTAGGTATAGGGTTAAAAAAGAGACTATAAAAGCCACTGATAAGCTACTTAAGCTGGGAACTTTGCCGGATAAAATAGCTTGTCTATAAGCATTAATAATAACTGACATGGGGTTAAGTTTAAAGATAATTTTGAATTTATCAGGAACAATGTCTGTAGGATAAACGATTGGAGTTAGATAAAACCATAAACTTAATATTAGAGAAAGCAGGTATTGAATATCCCGATATAGTAGATTGATGGCGGATAGGTAAAGAGAAAGGCCGATGGTAAACATCTGTTGGATAATAAAGATGGGTATTATCCAAAGGA
>CAYWRN010000004.1:36597-50494 GCA_964461095.1 uncultured Gammaproteobacteria bacterium | reverse complement strand
TCTGGGAAAGTAGACTTTGGTGACGAGGGCGGCATTGCTGACAATGGCGCCGGAGGCAGAAGATAAAGAATTGGTAAATAAGGTCCAGGGTAAAAGAGCAACATATAAGAAAACGATATAAGGAATATCGGGGCCGGCATTGGTGGGGATCTTCATAATAGTGGAAAAAACAAAACTCATGATAAGAATCTGGAAAAAGGGATTTAAAATGACCCAAAAGTAGCCCATAACTGATTGTTTGTAACGGGACTTAATTTCCCTCAAAGTCATTTGAGTTAAAAGCTCACTTCGTTTTAAAATGGATCTGGTCTCTTTTAGTAGAAGAAACATGAGTTAATTATATATTAGTTTTGCTAAAATGAATTTATGTCTGGCAAAAAAGCAAAAGCTTTAAGAAAACAGGAAAGGAAAAAAGAAAAGATAAAAAGAAAAGCAGTTTTTTTGGATAGGATTAAAGGGTTTAGAGAGATATTAAAAGAAAACTGGAAATTTTTAGTGATAATTTTACTTGTGACTATTGGGATATATATAAATGGAATGTGGGGTGATTTTGTGTCCGATGATTATGCTACTGTATTAAATAATCCAGAAATTGCCACAAAATGGGCCGGAGGAGAAGCGGCATCAGATAATCCATTTGAAATTATTCCAATTACTCACCATCTAATTGCGCTTATGTTTGGGGTAGATTCCCCTATCCCCTATCATATTGCTAGTTTAGTTGTCTATCTTCTTAATATTGTGATGATGTTTGTGTTGATCTATCTGTTGTTTGGAAGGAAATTGGCAAGTGTATCCACGACCATATTTGCACTTCACCCGGTACATGTTGAGGCTGTATCGTGGATATCAGGTAAGCCATATACGTATGTGGGCCTATTCCAAATGATTGCCTATATAAGCCTGATAATGATCTTGTATAAAAGATCTAAATATTGGCCATATTTGTTTCTATCAATTTTGTTGTCATTTTTGTCGGCCAGAGTACATTCGTTAGCCTTTTTGTTTGTCGGACCTATAATCGTTCTATATTTAAGTTGGAAAGGAATTGGATCGATATCAAAAAAGACTTTGTTTAACTTTCTGGCAATTTTAGCGGGTTCGGTACCTTTCTTATTATTGATATTGTGGCCGTCAGTCAGAGGGAGAGTTGGTGATGTTAATTTTGGTTATAAAGGTGATGGAGGAATTTTTTATGATCCGTTTTTTCAATATCCAACCTCGGTATCAAAATATCTTCAGCTACTTTGGTTTCCGGCTGATTTGACTTTGTATCATACAATGTACGTATTTCCACCATGGTTAAATTGGGTTATTTTAATAACGTATTTGACTTTGTTGGGTTATACTTTTTTTAAAAAAAGAGATTGGTTTTTTAGTTTGGCCTTTGTGTTTTTGGCTACAGCCCCAACTATGGCACCGGTCAAAGTGAGCTGGTTGACTGCCGAACGTTATATATTTTTGGGATCTGTAGGTTGGTGTTTATTTTTGGCTCAAGTGTGGGAAACATATTTCGAAAAATTCAAACTTATCAAATGGTCAGTACTGGTGTTTGTATGTTGGCTGTTTGCCATAAAAGTGTTTATGCGAAACATTGATTGGCAAACGAACCATAAGTTGTGGGTGGCTACTGTCCAGGTGTCGCCAAACAGCCATAATGCCTGGAACAATATTGGTGATGATTACGATAAGTTACAGGAGTATGAAAATGCCATTAAAGGATTCACTGAGTCTACGGTTTGGAAACCAAATTATGCTGATGCATTTCACAATAGAGCCAATATCTATTTTAAATTAGGGTATTTTGATTTGGCCAGAGACAGTTATCTGACAGCTCTTAGTTTTAACCCCGGCCTTATACAGACTTATATTAGTTTAGTTCAGGTGGAACTAAGTGGTGGCAAACTAAATGAAGCCCTTAAATATGCTGAAACGGCGAGTCAAATGGCACCGAATAATTTTCAGGTAAGATTTATTAAAGCCATTGTATTGAAGGAACTTGGGAATATAGAAGAGGCCAGAAAAGAGGCTGAAGCAACCGTTAGATTAAATCCGAACTTTTTAGAGGCAAGACAATTGTATGAGTCAATCAAGTAAAATAGAAAGGATTTTGTTGATTTATCCACCAGTAACGATTTACGGAGCCGGAAAGATAAACCCACATATACCGTTAGGATTACTGTATATAGCCACTTATTTAAAAAGGAGAGATTATCAAGTAAAAATAGTTGATGCTATAGCAGAAAACAGTAAAGCAAGGTTAGTAGACAAAAATTTGTCTAAGGTAGGTCTTGGTAATAGTAAGATATTTAAGTATATTGATAAGTTTAAGCCGGATTTGATAGGAATAAGTGTGATGTATAGTGCCTTTGAAGACGATGGGATAAGATTGGCTAATAAGATCAAGCTTAGATATCCCAAAACCCCAATAGTTTTGGGAGGATCGGCTATTAGCGTAAAGCCGATTACATTGTTAAAAGAAAATAAGAGGATTGAATATGCCATTAAAGGTGAAGGTGAGTTGTCGATGATACAGTTAATCGAAGCTCTGGGTAATAAATCAGAATTTACTAAAGTATCCGGTTTGGCATGGAGAAAAAACAACAAGATTGTTTTAAACGATATTAGGTTTATTAAAAATCTAGACGATATAGAACATCCTGACTACAGCCTTTTGAAATTGAACAAATATTTTGAGTACAGTGACCCGTTTGCAATGAGAAAGCGAGTTTTTCCGTTGGTAACTTCAAGAGGTTGCCCTAATCACTGTGTATATTGCTCGATACATTCAGTATACAATCACAGATGGCGCGGTAGGAGCCCTGAGGATGTAATTAAAGAGATAAAGGAGCTGGTAAACAATTATCAAATGAACAGTTTTGTGATTCAAGACGATAGCGTTTCGGTAGATTTGGACAGATTGAAAAGAATATGTAAATTAATGATAAAGAATAATTTATATCTTAAATGGACAACCCCAAACGGAATAGCCCACTGGACATTGGATAAGCCGGCTTTGAAACTAATGAAAAAATCCGGCTGTTATAGAATTACTTTTGGGATTGAATCCGGAAATCAAGAGATAAGGCGTTGGGTTGGTAAACCTTATGATTTGGGGCAAGCAAAAAAATTAATCAAATATGCTAATCAAATTGGTATGTGGACTTTAACCACAAACATAATTGGTTTTCCTTATGAAAGCAGAAGTCAGATTGAAGATACTATTAAATATGCCATAGACTCAGATGTAGATTTTGCTTTTTTCTTTAGACTAAGTCCTCGGCCGGGAACACCCGTGTATAAAGTTTTTGAAAAGGAAGGCTGGTTACCAAAAAACAAGAAATATATGTTGTCAGAGGATATATCTTGCAGGACTCGTTATTTTAACAAAGGAGAGTTACTGGAAATACAAGCTTATGCATATAGACAGTTTTTAAAAAGACGATTACTAGATTTTCTAAATCCAAAGAGAATATTATTAAAGATAAATAGTCTAGAAGATCTGTTGTATGTAATTAAGTTAGGTTTCTATGGGACTAGAATGGCCCTAAATACTTCTTTTTCTAAAAAAGGAGCTACTTCTAAGGTTTATAGAAGCTAAAGTATAAACAAAGGATGCTTTGATAGCAGAGTAATATAAATAGAATTGATGAGCTCTAATTTTTGAGATGATCTTAAACGGAACGATAACATAGTTTGGAACAACAAAAGGCAGGTTGTAAAATCTATGTCTAATTAGAAAATCATTTAGTTTAGAAGGGAGGATAGTAATTAGAATAAACATCAGGGAAAAGGCAGATATATTTACCTTTTGTCGATGAATAGCCTGATGAGAGAGTCTATCTATATTAGATGATTGAAGTATGGGGTCTAATCCCTGGTTTATTTTTGTGACATCCTTTGAGTGTAAGATTTTGAGCTTAATAGCTTTTTTGATAATGTCTGTTTTGGGTAAATATATTAGACTACCAAAGTTTATTATGGTTGGATGACATAAGTTGTATAGTTTGAGTGCCTGAACCAGATGTGACTTGGTCTCACCGGGAAGATTGAAAATATGATCAAAAGAAAAATTAAGATGGTGTTTATGACACAACTTGGAAATTTTTATTAAATCTTTATTTTTTTCTAGTCTATGTAAATAATGTTTTCGATAATGTTCGTTGGCAGATTGAACACCCATTTTTAGCCAATAACAGCCTGAATTTTTGAGTTTTTTGATCATTAATTCGTTGACAAATTGAGGGTGAAGAAAACAGCTAAAAGGTATATTGATATGTTTTTTGTATAGGGCTAATATGTTTATGAGCCTGGTTTGGTCAACTGCAAAAACATCATCCATAAACTCTACCCTGTCGAACTTATATTTATTTTTGGCATCAAGCAATTCGCTAATAATATTCTGAGGACTACGGAATCTAAGTCGTTTTTGGCCGGAATATAACTTATTGTAAACATTGTTTGAGCAATAAGTGCAGGAGAAGGGACATCCACGACTACCCATAATAACGTAACTGAAACTTTGAAGTGATTTGGGAATCTGACTATAAAATAATTGTTTATCAGGAAAAGGAAGTAAATCTAAGTTGTCTGGTAAAGTAGCAATCGGGTTTTTTATTATTTGATTATTTTTTTTACCCCAAAATGATTTTAAGTGATAAAAACTGTGGGTGTGATAATGATTGGCAAAATCAACAATAGTATAATCGGCTTCACCAATCAGTATTCCATCGACGTATTTATTTTTTATGACATATCCGGGAACAGAATTGACATGCACTCCACCAAACAATGTGTAGACGTGGGGATAGTGGTGTTTGATGTATTTAGCCTTGGATAGGCACCATCTATATTGACTAGTAAAAGGTGAAAAAGCAACTACATTGGCCTTATATGTTGATAATTTGTGTTTAAGATACAGGTTTTCAGTTGTTTGACTTGTCTTAATCAACCTAATAGAAACATTATCAAAAGCTTTGGGGAAAAATAGAAGCTGGACATGATGACCGGCCCGCTTGAGGCAGGCAGATAGATACTCAATACCAATATTTTCATGTTCGGATTGAATAAAGAGAAACTTTACTTTCCTGGTGACCATAGTAGTAGTTTAACTAATATATAATAATTAAGTGTTTTTTAATCTGAGAAAATATATCAGCCCAGTCGTCAAAGAAAAGATCTTAAACAGTATGGTGTATAGGGTGTATTCAAGGATTGTTTTGATTAAACCAGAAATAAGGTTTAGCGTAGAGCTAACTACAAAGTGTAACGCCAGGTGCCGGATGTGTACCAGACAAAAGCTAGTTAATAACAAGTGTCTTGAGGTAGGAGAAATGAGGAAAGAAGTATTGGATAAAGTGTTTACTGAAATGAAGAAATTTAAAAAATCTGGCTATAAAGTAGTCTTTACTCCGATGGGTTTAGGAGAACCGCTGATGTATAGCCAGATATATAAAATCATAAAGAAGGTAAGAAAGATGGGTATTAAGGTTATTGTAGTTACAAACGGGTTGTTATTAAACGATACAAACATTGGATTATTGTTGAAATCTGGGGTAAATGAGATAACTGTTAGTTTAAATGCTGACAATAAGAGTAGATATAAAAAGTTAATGGGCATAGATGGATATGTGATTGTAAAAGGTAATGTTAAGAGATTGTTTATTAAAAGGAACAGATATAGTTTTAATACAGACATCAATATTCAATATCTGGGCAGGGTTGATGACTACAATAAGGAAAACGGATATTGGAAACAATACATGAAAGGACGCGATAAGTGGTTTGTTCATGAATTTGTAAATCAAGAAACCAAATAAAATAACATATCCCTGTAACCAGCCATTGTTTCGAATAGCAATCAAGATTAATGGTAATATCTATCCGTGTGATCCGGCCCTATATTCTGGAGCTAAAAAGTTTGATAGTTTATTCCTGGGAAATGTGTTGGATGGACAAGTGTACAATGATTTTTGTAATAGTATTTCAAAAAGATATCAGATAATGAAACTGATGAAGGAAAATAACTATTCAGACTTAGTAAATTGTAAAATTTGCACTACAAAAGGATTGTCTCCAAATTGTTTTTTTAGGGTTAAAAGTAATAGTCAAAATGGATATAAGTGGATTTAAGAAAGAATCAGTACTAGTAACGGGTGCGGCTGGTTTTGTTGGTAGAAATATAACTAGCAAATTATTAAAAAATAAACTGAGAGTTTTGGCACTAATAAGAGAACATGACATTGAGATAAAGGACAATAACCTAGTTAAAATAACAAGTGATATTAGAGATTTTGACCTTAATATCTTGGATGGGGTCAGCCAGGTAATACATTTGGCGGCCTATATGGGAAATTTGAATGATAAAGACGACAGAAGATACAAAGCAGTTAATATAGAGGCAACTAGGAGACTGTACGAAGCGTGTAAAAAGAGAAATATTAGATTTATATACTGCTCTAGCACAGTAACTATGCAAAAAATTGGAAAAAACGATTGGTACGCCACTAGCAAGAAGAAGGCTACAGAAATTATTAAAAAAGACGAACAAGGAGACTGGGTAATTGTATATCCAACAACAATTATTGATAGTAGTAGGTTAACAAAAGGATTAGTACCTGGATTTTTGATGGCTAGAGTGGGAAAAAAAGATAAATTAATTAATATTGTTGATGTAGATAGTATAAGCACGGCTATATGTAAGATTGTAAAGAATAAGAAGCTACGGGGAGAATATGTATTGGGTGGGATAAACATTAGTGCCGGTGACTATTTGAAGAAAATGTCTAAACTGAGAAATAGTTTTTATGTTCCAGTTAGATTACCAAAGGCCTTAATATGTTTATTGGTGCGATTGGTTTATGGCAAAAATAATTTGTATTATATTTTGCGAAAGGATTTTGCCAGTACACACTACAATAGTGAAAGAGCAGTTAAGGATCTTGATTATGATCCTGCCAATAAACTAGGTTTGTTTTTGTGAAAAATTGTCTGGTATATTGATAATGATTTATTAGTCCATGACCAATGATTTTGAACTAAAAGCTGGGCTTGACCAGAAAGGCGGGTGTATAAATGTTTGTTTTTTAGTAATTTAATTATATTTTGGGCAAATTGGTTTTGGTCGAAACAGTTAGTTTTGAGAGTACCGGTTGGATAGTAAGTTTTTAGGGCTGGTAAATCATAGGTGACGGCTGGTAATCCAAGTGTCATAGCTTCGGCGGCTGACATTCCCCCACTGTCATAGGTGGCAGGATGAACAAAAATTTTTGAATTGGCAAATAATCGAAACTTGGCAGGACCAGATAAAAAGCCCAAAACGTCAATATTTTTTAAAAGATCTAGTTTGACAATTTTTGTTTTGAGTTGGTCTTCCAGTTGGCCATCACCTATAATAGCTAGTTTGGCGTCAGGTATGACTTTGACAACTTTTTGCCAGATATCTACCAGTTCCAATACTCCTTTCTGGGGATGGAGACGACCTAAAAAGACAGCGTCGTACTTTCTTTTTGATAAAGGAATAGCCTTGATATTTTTAATCTGATCAAGATCTACACCGCCTTGGATAACGACAACTTTTTTATGGGGAAAAAATTTTTTATCAGGCTCTGATGTGACAAAAACTACATTGGCAAATAACTTTATTAAAATTAATCCAGGATATTGAAACAGACTGTAAACAAGGCCTTTTAAGAAGTGACCGGATAGATTGTAGGGTGATCTAAATGAAAAAGGATTAGGAGCTTTGAGATAAAAGCCGGCTATCCATTTGATTCGGGGACTGATTAATTTGGCGACCAAAGCTATTAGTAAATCCGGATAGAAATCAGAAACTGAATAGATAAAATCTGATGATCTGACCAAAGATAGATGATGAAGGATAGATTTTAGGCCTAGAAAAGTACGCCTGAACTGGTGTTTAAAAAGATTTACTATCGATAGACTGGTGTTTGGATTGGAAATATCGGTTTTAATAAAAGAGACACTGGGGCAATATTGGTCGACTAATCGTTTGGTTTCACTACTTCCAAAGATAGTGATAGAATTTTTTGGCTGCCAAAACTTAGCCAGATTTAAAAAAATAGTATCCCCGCCACTTTGGCCAGTACCGATATTATTGTTACTGATAAATATAAACTTAGACATAGTATTTGGTAATACCTTTTATGTTGTCGGTACTAAAGTTTACTAGAGCGTAGTGACGGCAACTTTTTTTAAAAGATGTGTAAAAGGAGAGGTCACTAGAAAGTTTTTTGATGGATCTGGTTAAATTAGTAAAGGTAGGTTTTACCAAAATTGCGACAGAACTATCTAAAGCTTCCGGCAGACCACCTAGGTTAGATGCTAAAACTGGTGTACCACAGGCAACTGATTCCATAACAACCCGACCAAAACCTTCTTGATATAAAGAAGGAACGCAGGTTAGGTGGGATTGAGAATAATATCTGGGTAAATATTTGTTATCAATTTTACCTAAAAATTTTATATTGTTGTGTTTTGGGGCTAGGTTTTTTAGATAAGTGCTTAAAGGTCCGGTACCAATAAAAATAAAATCAATATTAGGCATAGAGGTGGCAATTTTGACCAAAAGTTTAACACCCTTTTTTTCTATAAGTCTACCTACAAAGAGGATGGAAAAATGCTTGGTTTTTGGGGATCTTGGTTTAAATATTTCCAGGTCAATCCAATATCTATATACTGCTAATTTAGCCTTGTTTATTCCCCAACTAATTAACTGTTTTTGTGAGGCTAGAGATAAAGTAAGGGTTTTGTATGAGTTGTCGATAACGTAGGTTAAAAGTTTTGACGATGACAGATGATCATAAACAGCGTGAGTACTGATAATGTGACGTTTTTTAAAAAATATACTTACAAAAAGGCCGATAAAAGCAGCGTTAAAACCATGACTATGAATAGTGGAAATTTTTTTCTGGTTAGTAGCTAGCCAGAAAAAAGTATGTAAAAAAAGTAAAGGAGTTAAATAGACAAACTGAAGGATGGGGTATTTTTCAAGTTTGTGAAATAGGTTTTGACCGATCCAACGATGGCGATAGATAGTCAAATTTTTGTGTTTTTCGACAAGTTGGAATTTTGTATTGGAAGTAGTAAGAGGGGTATAAGTATGCACGTAAACCCGATAGGTTTTGGCTAAAAGAGAAGTCAGGTCGTCTAAGTGCGTTTCTACACCACCTATGTTTGGGCTAAAAAATGGGCTAATAATTAATATGCCTTTATTTACTGGTGCCATAAATTTCTTTTTAAAGGTGTTAAAAGACCAAGCCAACTTTTAATGGTAACTAGGCCATAAATCCATAAACTAAGAAGACAGGCTATAGGGTGGAAAAACCAGGCAGGATCCGGTTTTTTGAAAAAACCTTTGAAACTATCGAGTATGGGTAGCACAATTGACAAGGTGTAAATAATAAATTTTGGAATGCAAGAAGTGTTACTTTTTTGCCAATTAAATAGTCTCAGGTTTCTGTAGATGTAGTAGTCAGTCATTCTGCGTGTCTGTTTTCTGATAAATTTTTGTATAGATGATTCACAATATGTGTGAATAATACCTGTTTTGACCTTAGCGATGGTGATATTACTGTGGCTGTTTAGATATGATGAAATAAGATCAATGTCAAATAGATATTTATCAATATTTAATAAGCGTAAAAATGATGATCTAAAAATAGTACCATTAGCTCCGATAGTTGGTAAACTGGTGGAAGAAGTAAGGTTTACTTGAATAAAACTTTTATAGTTGTGCTGGTTAAGAGGTAAACCGGTCCAATTACCCGAAAGAAGACTAAACCTGTCGTAGCTGCCGCAAATGTATGAGTATGGATCGTTACTGCCAATTAGGCTACTATATCTTTCGATAAACCCGGCGTGGCGTCGATAAGTAAAGGCCCAGGGTTCAGAGATTACTATAGATGTATTTTTGAAAGGAGCAAGCATGGACTTGAGCCAATTAGGATCAGGGAGAATGTTGTCGGAGTCGATAAAGGCCACATATAATCCTCGGCTGAATGTTAGACCAGCCGCTTTACCGGCTTCGGCTGTTTTCAATTTGTTTTTTACTATACGGCACTTATAAAATTTAGCTATTTTGAGGGTATTATCGGTTGAGCCACCATCGGCTACAATGATCTCTATTTTGTTCTGAGGATAACTTTGGCTACGAATAGAAGCAAGACATTGCTTTAATTGGAGTTGAGCATTTAAGGTAGGAATAACAATACTTAGTGTTATCATCTAGAAATCGTTTAACTTTTTTAGATATTTTATGGCATATTTTGACAGGAATTTTACATCAGCTGGTGATCTAATAGATAGAAGCTTACGAATAATAAACTTGGGAGTAATAATGCCTTTGTAGATGGATTTAACCAAAAATTTTTGCTTATTAGAATCAATGGGTGATTTTAAAACAGACTGACTCATATCATATTTGTCCCAGTTGGTGGTTTTGAGCCAGTTTTCTTTTTTGGCTTGGGTAAATAGCGGAGTGCCGGGATAGGGAATAATTATAGTGGCTTGGATACTGTCAGCTAGGCCTAAATGAAAATAGTGCTTGGCTAAATTGATAGTTTTTTGAGCGTCGGTTTCGGTTTCCCAAGGGTAGCCGATCATGACAGTTAGATGATTATCAATATGATATTTTTTGGCTAACCTTAGTGTTTTTTCAATTTGAGAAAAATTAAGATTCTTGTTTATTTTGTTTAAAGTGACCTGATTGGCTGATTCGAGTCCATAGAGAAGAAACTTAATATTGGCTTTAGACATATTAGCAAAATCAATTTCAGTTGGTCCGGAAAAACGCATATTAGCACCCAGTCTGACTAATTGATTTAGACCAGATTTATCAATAAGAGAAGAAAACTTGGATAACCAATCCCCAATTGGCAAGGTGCCGGAATCATCAAAGATTTCTTTAACTTGGTAGTTGTCAACTAAATTTTTAATTTCTTCAAAAGCATGGTTTGGGGAAAATGATCTAAATTGGGCACCGGGATATAGGGTAGTCCAACTGCAAAACGTACACTTACCCCACCAACAATCACGGCCTGACATAATATAGGCCCCGGGAATGTATTTAAAATTGCTGTTGTTTTGTGAGTACAGTTGCCACTGGGTTAGGGATCGGTCAATTAGAGGTAAACTATCCAGGTGGTGGTGTTTGAGAGCAAAAGGACCGGAATTAAAAACTTTGTTGCCTTTTTTCCAGTAAAAGCCTGGTTCGAGTCTGGTACCTTGACTTAAGTGATTAGCCAGATTTAAAAGCATAAAATCAAAGATTCGGCAGGTAGGGCAGTTACATGATCCCCCATCAATACAACATTAGATTTGGGAAGACTTTTTTTGATTTGTTTAATGATTTGCCAGTGCTTTTTAATAACAGGGGTTTTGGTTTCTATGGCAACAATATCGGGATGTGTTTTGGTAATTTGTTTAAACCAGGTTTGATAGTCAATTTTTTGGGCTATGGCATCATGCCAATATACCTGATAGCCGTGAAGTTTGAGTAAACTGGCTGCCTGGGCAGGGACAACCGGGTAAATGACATTACCGGTATGAGTCCATTGAAATTGCCTATTTTGAGACAAAAACGGAGTTTTCGATGATGAAGATAAAGGCGGGTAGCTAATGCTAATTGATAGTTTTTCGGTCATGTTTTAGGTAGTTTTGATAATAAACATTAGTGGCCAAAAAGAAAAGTAACAATTCAATCAGGGTAACGACAATTGTTTTTGAAAAATAATAACTGGTGAAAGTATCGATATCCAGACTGTAATTGAGGGTATTGGATAAAAGGTTGGTATTGATAACATTGAAAGGGTCATAAAAAGGATAAAACCAAGCAATTTGATGATTAACAATATGAGGATATATAAGATAACTAAGGCTATCTAAAACCAGATGGCTTATAATAGCCAGAAACAAAAGAAAATATTGTCTGGGGCTAAATTTTTTTTGGATAATAAAAAGAAAAAATAGAAAGTAAATAATGCCAAATAGTGGTGTATGAGTAGGCAGGCGATGGTGAATAAAGCTGGGGCGATTGAAAAGAGTCAGAAGAATGATGTCTATATCAAATATATTGGCAGCCAGGATGTATATTAAGACAACTTTTGGCGATGGTTTGGATTTGTTAATCTGCGAGATTAGAAAACCTGTGGATGTATGACCAATTGGAAGCACAGATAATTATATCTTAACCACCAATATAATCCCCGGTAGAAGTATTGACAGAATGCGGATTGAAGCCAAGGTGGGATGAGGTTAAACCTTTGATAAAACATAGGCCGTAGACTAAATGAACAAATGGTATAGTAAAAATGGCTAAAAGAGATGGGAGCAAAGAATTTTTATTAATAAGAAAAATAATGAAAGTAATGATAAGTAAAGTGATGTAGATATATAGAGGCAAGATAGTATGATGAACAGGAATGGTTAGAAGATATAAAGAAAATAGTGAAGGAACAAAATATCCAAATTTAAAGGAGTTTTTGGGAAATTTTTTAACAAAAAATCCTCGATGGAGAGCGTATCGGCTGATCTGTTTGAGAAAAGGAACCAGAACTGACCGGCGATGGTGATAAACAAGAAGATCTGGATGATATAAAAGTTTTTTGTTTAGCTTATGGACCAGATCTAAGCATAGAATTGTGTCTTCGCCGGGCCAATAGTTGGTGTTAAATCCACTAATTTTTTGAAAATCAGTTTTTTTGATAACTAAATTGACAGATGGAAAATCATCGACGAATCTAGTGGCCTGAGGTGTATTTCTATATACTCCAGCGCCACCGCTGCCGAGGATTGAGGATAGAACCAGTCCGGAAGCTTGCTGGTAAGTATCATCAGACGGGGGAGTTAAACATGGCCCACAGAAACCACCACAGTCCGGGTGTTTTTTGATCAAAAGCGAAAGTTTTTTTAGATAACTTCTAGCAGGATAGGAGTCATCATCGAGAAATACCAAATAACTACCTTTGGCCATTCGGGCGCCCAAATTTCTTTTGACTGCAGGGTTGGCAGAATGAGATATTTTGTCAGTAATAACTAAAAGCTCAAAATTTTTAAATTCCTGATTATTAAGATGTCTAACGGTTTGGCGTAGATAGGAATTGGAAATACGAACAGGAATAATAATAGAAAAGAAAGGAGTAGTGGCCATCAACCTGTATTAATTTTAATTTTTAGATCCTTGTCATAGAAGTACTTTCTTTTGGTAGAGTCATCGTAATATTTTAAAATCTTTAGCCGATAGAAAACAGCTAAGGCGTCTTTTAGACAGACATAGATAGTTTTTAGGGTGTTGCCACTTAGGTGAAAATCATTAAAATCAAAACTAAGTTTAATGGGGGCTTCATATATTTTGGTAAAGCCGAGTCGGTTGGCAACAGACAGCATCTCTAGGTCAATTGCAAACGTTTTAACCAGAAGTCTGGGACAAATTTTTTTGAGAACTTTCATTTTGTAAATTTTTATACCTGCCTGGGTATCTCTAACTTGGATACCAAGTAGAAATCTAGCTATCAGCTGGGCACCTAAACTTATTATCTGGCGATTGAGAGGATAGTTAACCTGACTGGCCGGATGTCTTTTTGAACCAACGACAACATCGGCTTTGTACCACTCCAGATGCTCTAAAAGCATGGAAATTCCATTTGGGTCGATTTCCATGCCTGAGTCAAGAAAAAGAACATAGTCTCCTTTGGCCTTGGTGACTCCATAGCGGATAGCATGCCCCTTACCTCTGTTTTTTTTGTAGCCATATATTCTCGTCTTGGCGAGTTTGATTGATTTAGCTTGCTGATATGAATTATCAGCTCTGGTGCCATCAACGATTACTATTAATTCATAGTCGTAGCGAATATGTTCGAGGGTGTGGTGAACCTTAATT
>CAYWRN010000004.1:20346-36587 GCA_964461095.1 uncultured Gammaproteobacteria bacterium | reverse complement strand
CAAAATGGCCCTCAAGACCGGGATGCGCTCTTCACTATCCCAACTTACCCTGAGTAGAATTGAAGGACTTTTAGTATCTTCTTTAAGATAGACAGGAATAATAACAGACAAAAAGTGGTGAGTGTTTTTTTTCATCTATCCAAAGCTAGTTTATAAACTGCCAGTGTTTGTTTGGCTGTCAGATTCCAAGAGAAGGTTTGAGAGTATTTAAGAGCTTGTAAGCTCAATTTCTTTCTCAAAGATGGGTTGGTCCAGAGTGTTTTTAGGGCCTGACTAAGGCTAGCTGACGAATTTGGATTAAATGGTTGGCCATGATAATCAACGATTTCTTCCAAAGAACTAGAAAGACTATAGGCAACAGGACAGCCACAAGCCATGGCTTCTAGAACCGGTAAACCAAAACCTTCTGCTATAGACGGTTGACAATATATGGTAGCTAAATTATAAATAGGCGGTATATCTTGATCAGGAACAAAGCCGGTTAGGGTTAGTGCCCTAGTACTTTGGTACTTTAGCGCGATAGACTGGAGCCATAAAAGATCTTTGTTCCATGGATGATCGGATACATCGCTTCTAGTGGCAGCACTGCCAACAATGACTAAGGGATACTCCAGAGAAAGGCAAGTTTTAACCAGTCTGGGAATGTTTTTGTTCCAGTTGATATCACCTACATATAAAACAAATTTATCTGGTAGTTTGTACTTAAGTTTAACCTTGGCTAAAAGCTTTTTGTTTTTAATTTGGCTAAATGACGAATCGGCAGCCAGATATATGGTATATATGTGGTCTACGGGGTAGTTAACAAGGTCTTTGATAGAATATTTTGAAGTATGAGAGTCGGTAATTATGTAGTCAACTTTTTTTAATCTGGCGTTTTGCATTAACCATTTAAGTTCGCCTTTGATACCAACCGGATATGATGATCTGTATAATCTGGGGATAAGGTCATGAACCGTAACGATAGTAGGAATTTTTTTTGGGGGTAATGTTAGTTTAAAAGGATCGAAGTATGGATAGTGAACCAAATCATAATTATCAATTTTCAATTTACATTTTTCAATCAAGTCAATTTGAAAATTATGATAATCAGGGTTGGATTTAACTTCATGTTGTAAAGCATCAACTAAGTGTTTGGTGTAAAAACCAACACCTCTGGTTGAATTGGCGTCCTGGGTGGGAGATATGTCTATGGCGATTTTTTTAGTTCCAGTCATGTTTTAGATCAGCCTGTCTACTTGATTTGGTTAGTTCCCAAAATTTGATATAAGCGATAGGGAACCTAAGACTACTGAACCAAGAGAAGACAAAGCCGGGAAAGCCATCTGCATAGCCTCTGTGGCGCAGATATGTTAACAAAAACCAGTAAGGTGGTAATAATAGAAAATATTTTAGAAAGGAAAAGAAATTAAGGGGGGTTTTGTGTTTTTTAAGATCGCTGGCTATTAAGGTGGTATAGCGGTTGTTTCTTTCCAGATAACGAGAGAAAGATATATCAGCATAGTGGAGTAGATCGTTTTTTAACTCCCCTACCCTGCCGGTAATTTCAACTTGTTCGTGGACAGACAGACAGGGTAATTTACCCTTGCCTTTTTTAAACAAACGAATGACGGGATCGGGATATTGGCCGCCCTTGGTTAAAAATTTACCTAAAAAATAATTCTTTCTTTTAATCCAGTAGCCATCAAAGGCCTTATTGTCTTTGATAACCGATAAAATTTCCTGTTTTAGATGGTCAGAAAGTCTTTCGTCTGCATCTAGCTGAAGAATCCAATCATGACTACAATTATCTATAGCTAACTGCTTATTAATATGAAAAATAGGCTTATTGGTGGTGGATATGAGCTTAACGTTTTGGTATTTTTTGGCGATTTTGACGGTGTTATCGGTAGACTGACCATCGACCAAAATAATTTGAGGCACCCACCTAAGTTGGTCTAAAAAATCTTTGATATTTGATTCTTCATTGTAAGTAGCGATAGCAACAGAAAGGTTTGTTTTGGTCATCTGGTATATATTTTAAAGGCTTTTTGGCCATTTGGGAAATTAACAAAGTTATTTGTGTCGATTGGAATGGTTTCGTCAGATGAGATAACCATTGAATTGCCAGGAATAGCTTGCCAGTCAATTTTGTCAAAAATAATGTTATCGATGGATTTAACGGTAGAAAAACCATATTGATCAGGAGGTGTTAGTTTTATCTGAGCATGAAGTAGAGTAGGATCATATTGGCTATAAAATAGATAGAGAATATATGGTTGATCATACTTATTAGTAAAATAGATGTGTTCATATTTATCCTTATTGGCCTCGACAATAGGAACAATCTTATCAAAGCCATATTGCCAGGATAGTGGGTATAGGTATGGATATAAACAAAAGTAAGAGTTGAGATAAAAGGCGAAAGAATAAATATAAATGGGAATTAAGAAATAAGACAAATGGTTTATGTGTTTGGATAGATACTGAAGACCGAGGCAAGATAAAATAGCAATAGGAACGACTAAGGGTAGGGATCTGAGGGCTGATGGGGCCTGAAAAGTAAACGAAGAGGCGATGGGAGAGACAAGGAGAAGAAAAACCAAAAGATGGCGTAAATTTTTATATGATATTTTTTTTAGACTAAGCAGACCAATAACAAATACTGGTAATTCGATCAGGTAAAAAAGTCCCATAAAGGGGATTTTTGAACGGCCGACCTGGTCACCGTTTAGAAAAAGAAAATCGGGAGTAAAATGTGAGGTGTAGTTATCTAGCCAGGATATAAAATATAAAACTCGTTTGTTGTGGATTAACCGGTAAAAAAGAGTTAAGGGGTAGTGTTGATTCAATAACTCATTGGCACGCCAAATTGGACCCTGATCTGCCAAAAGACCGACGCCTCCAAATCTGGCAGTTCCGCCTGAGTAGACAAATGAAAGAGTAACCGGGAGTGCCAGTATAATAGCCAAAACAAGAGCGTAAATAGTAGTTTTGAGGTGAAGTTTGCTAGTTAAGGTTTTGAAATTATTAATAAACAAAAAAGCAATGATAAGGGGTGTAATTAATCTTGATGAATGATATGTATATAGACTTAGGACAAAAAAGACGACGGATGAGAATAGATAGATGTAAGATTTATGATTTAAGATGTAAGAATAAAATAAAAAAATGGCAATAATGGTGAAACTGAGGGCTGTACAAGATTCCCAACCACCTCTACTAAAATGAATGTGCCATGGAGATATGGCCAATAAAAAGGCACTAAACATAGCCAGTGATCTATTAGATAGTAACTTTAGTAGCTTGTAGATAAAAAATATTGAAAGAATGGATAAGATCAGATTGGGAAGACGGACCGCCAGGGTGTTTAGACCAATTAGTTTAACAAATGGTAAAACTAGATAAAAATATCCACCAGGCTTAAAGTCTCCAAATGACTTAAAATGGAGAGGCCAGGAAGCCCCATGTTCATCAAGCCCGGTTTTTAGTAAAGAATAAGCGTTGTAGCCAATGGCAGCCTCGTCGGAATTAATTGGCGGAAATGAAGCAATTTTATAAGATCTAACCAAAGTTGCCAGTAATAGTATTAAAACAAGAAATATATTGTTTTTAGTGAGTGATAGCATAGAAAGTTGAAGTATTATTGATAGAGGAAAGTGGCTGTAGTCTATTGTCCAGTCCTGCTAAGTCGGAGTTGAAACGAATTTTGTCATTTTGAGAAATAATACACAAGATGTCTTGTTGGGTCAGACATTGGTTAATTTCTACTGGTCCAAATTTAATATTGTCTATCTGACCAACATAACCAGTGTCATAAGAGTTAGTGGTGAGATTAGCTGAGGCTTGGTAAGTCTGAGGCGGATAGGCAGAATAAAATAAATAAAAAATGTATGGCTGGTTGTAGCTATCTGTCATATAGATAGTTTTATAAAGAGATTTGGTTTTGATAACGAAATCAATGGCTTGGTGGTATCCAAATAAATATTGATCAGGATTGGTTTTAAGATTGTGATTAAAGTAAAAATCTAAAAATATTAAATAAAAAATCAGAAACGTAAACAGAACAGGCAGGAGAAATTTTGAAACAAACATGATGCCCTTGGCAGTAAAGTAAGTTAGGGGAATAACCATTGAGGTCGATCTGACTGCAGAAATTGAATCACGAGACAGGCAGGAGGGTACGGGAGCGACCAATAACCAAAATAGAAAAAACAAATCAAGTTTATCTTTTTTTGTTTTTAATAAACCTAGGGGTAAAAGTAGAAGACTTGGTAACAATAAAACACCTTGGTAAACAGTAGAATGTCTGGCGTTTTGCCAATCACCATCAAAAAAAAGAAATTTTGGTGAAAAGTGGTTGAAATAGTGGGATAAGACAAGTCTTAAAAAATAAACATATTTATTATTAAAAAGTAGAAAGCGGGTATAACCGGAAGCATCTAGTATCTGCTGATTTTCAGTCGCTGTAGGTGAATAGGCAAAGACGCTTAATACTTTTAGCCGGTTGGCATCAGAGGAAAAGAATAGTCCAAATAGAATATTGGAATATACGATACCAATAGGTACCAGAAAGTAAAAAATGTGTTTTTTTAAAGGTTTGAAAGAATTGAAGTTTTGTAAAAATAGAAATAATACAAATAACGGAGTAATAATTTTGGCCGATTGGTAGATAAACAAAGAAAGGCAGAAGATCAGTGATGAAAATAATAAGTATTTGTTTGAAAAGTTTAAAATAAATTTATAAAAAAGCAGCGAGGCTAGAACTAAACTAAAGGTATATAGATTTGTCTCCCAAGCAGCTTTACTAAAGTGAATATGAAAAGGTGTGATAGCTAAAAGAAATGAGGAAAGAAGAGCCAGTTTTTGGTTGCCGGGCTTAATTGTTTTTATTAGTAAATATATAAGTAGTGGGGTGAGAGAGCCGGTAATGATCGACAAAAGACGGACAGATAGAGGATTTAAGCCAAAAAGCCAGACAAACGGAACAGTTAGGTAGATGTATAATCCTGGTTTGTAGTCGCCAAAAGATTTAAAAATCAAAGGTAAAAAACTACCATGTTCATCTTTGGCAGTTTTTAATATAGAGTAAGCATTGTATCCAATAGAGGCCTCATCCCATAATAGAGGCGGGTAGGTAGTTGATCTGAAAAAACGGACTGTAAACGAGACAATAATAATTAATAAAAATGGTAATAAACTCTTTTTAGACATCTGATATTTGGGTATATATTGTATTAATTATATCTTATACTAGGGTATGTCTGTGTTGTTAATGATTGTCTCAATACTAAGCTGGTTTGAAGCAGTAAAGCTTAACTATCCACCTACAGAGGAGCAGTTAAAAATACTTAGGATATTTGAGTTTATTAATGACAAACAAATGAGTTTGTGGGGGTTAAGACTTGTGTGTTGGCTGAGTCTGATGTTGGCTTTGGTGTATTTTTTTAGAAAACTAGAAATTTGGATGTGTTACCCGGCTTACTGTTTGATCTTAATATTGTTTTTATTAGCAAGCTATGGGTTAACCAAAAAATGGTTTGGTATAGTGCTTTTTTTGGCTATAGCTGTCATAGGACAGTATATTTTTTATAAAGAGACTCCGGCTATTTTTCATAAATTTTTTAATGGTTTGGCAGAAGCTAAACAAGAAGTTACAATCAGAATATCTAATGAAGACATGTTGGGAGAAAGAGTCTTTTTTCCCCTACTGTTTCGAAGAGTTGGCTATAACAAATTTTTTATAACTTATAAATATGTGTGGGTAGAAATATTAAAATTTTTGGATGTAGAAACGATATTTTTTCAAGAAATACACCCTATGGGTCAAAAATCTATGATCCTGTTTTTTTGGCCAAGCCTTTTACTATTGGGATGGGGCTTGATATATGCAAAAAAAGACACAAGGGTGAATGTGGACGGAAAACTATTTATAGTAAGCTGGTTGTATTATGTTTTTAGTATAGGTCAACCTTTTTTGAGGTTTATGTTGGTTTTAGTACCGATATCTATTGTAATAGCCAGCGGGATAGATAGTTTGATTAAACTAAACAAAAAACATATGAGACTAGCCGGAATTTTTTTGGGAATTTGTATAACAGGAATCGGTTATGGTGTATTTAAAAACTATGACGATTTGATAATAAGACGGGACTTTTGGTTTGACAATCGACCGGTTGCCTATCAATTTTTGTATGAAAATATAAAAAAAGTTGATAAAAGTAGATATGATACTGCCTATGTAACCACGTTAATTGGAGACGCCAAAGGATACTGTTGGTTTTATTTAGGAAACGAATGCGATAAATTTAAGTTTGATAACTTTAATTTGATGGAAACTAGAGGGAAAACCAGGGCTCTGTATGCCGGTATAGGAGGAGAATTTGTCGGCCCTGATCCGAAAAATATAGTAGCGTTTGATTTTGATAAAAGCGGAATAAAGATTTTAGAAACACAAAAAACCTGGGATACTATAGCTTATCGGTATGGTGATTATTTGGTTATTGGCATATATGAATAAATTGCTAAACACAGACAAGATTGTAATTATACTGGTGATGCTATTGGCCATATTTGTCAGATTTTATGGTTTGGGAAAATCGCCGATCTCTATGAACTTTGATGAAGCTGCCCTAGGATACAATGCTTATAGTTTAGGAACAAACGGTAGAGACGAATATGGCCGGTTGTTACCTTTGAGTTTACGGTCTTTTAATGATTACAAACCTGCTCTATATGCTTATTTGTCTATACCGTTTGTAAAACTATTTGGCTTGTCAGAAGTGTCAACAAGGGCCGTGTCAGCCGTGGCCGGAGTGATATCAGTTCTGGTCTTACTATCTTTACTAAAGCTGTTTATTAAAGACAAAATGACGCTATATTTGGTGTGGTTATTTTTGAGTCTTGAACCATGGCGAATTCACTTTTCCAGAGTTGCACTAGAAACAAATCTGTCTGCCTGTCTATTTTTGCTTGGATCTTATAACTTACTTTTAATTAATAAGTCAGAAAAAATTAATAAGCAGTATATAAAAATATTGTTGGCAGTATTGTTTTTGGGTCTGTCTGTCTATAGTTATCATTCGGCCAGGGTCTCAAGCCTGGTGTTGCTAATGTTGTGGTGGATTGATCCAATAGGATGGTTAAAAAACAAAAAATGGCTGGTATTTGGTGTAAAAAAATTAAGGAAAGAAAGAATATGGATAGGATTGGTAGCGATATTAGTAATACTATTATTACCAATATTTTTAGTAGATGATGTTGGTTTGGTAATGACAAGACTAAGAATTGAAAATTTACTAACAAGATATTTTCCGTACACTCCCAAAGAATTAATTTTGACTGAAAATGTATGGTTAAATTGGAGGAATCACCCCTTGTACTATTTGATAGGTCAGATATTGGGTAGATTTACGGCATATTTATCACCTATAAACCTAACAGTAAGACTGTTTGATTGGGTGGAACACTCAGTCCAATATATTCCTGGTTTTGTAATTTTTGGTTGGTTATCAGCAAGCCTAGTGTTAGTGGGGTTTGTGACAGTAATGCAAAAGCTAAAAACAGAATTTAGCTATAGGGTGTTAATTTATTGGATGGTAGCTGGAATCATGCCAGCGGCAGCTACGTGGAACTGGTTTCACTCGCTTAGGTCTTTAAATATATACCCTGTGTTGGAAGTATTTGCGGCTTTAGGATATCTAAAAGTATTTGAATATATGTCAAAAAAAATAAAAAAGAGTCTAGTATATAGTGCATTTTTTTTAGTATTTGCAGTTACAGCCAGCTACACTATCAATAATGAAATTGTATATGGGGCATATGTAAACAATGGCGAGTTCCAGTCAGGCGGATTTAAGCAGGGTGTAAAAACAATTATGGAAATATCGAAAGACTACGATAAGATTATTGTTGATAGTCCGCACGCTCAAAGTTATATATTCTTTTTGTTTTATAGCAGTTACGATCCGGTCAAACTTCAGAGTTATTCAAATTTAAGACCAAAACCTGACAAGGAAGGAGATCAAAACTTTAATTTTGATAAATTTGAATTTAGGAAAATTTACTGGCCTGATGATAGAAACCTGGAAAATACAATATTTTGGGCAGATCCAACCATAAGTGAAAAGGATGTGTTAGATTCAGGATACAAACTAATTAGAGTAAAAAAAGATGTGGAAGACTACGATGGCGCTACTATTGTATATAGATAGTGGTGTTAATTTGAAAATATTAAAAAGGTTTGGCTGTTATCTGGATAATTGATAGTTTTGAGTAAGTTTAGATTGCCTGTAGCCATGTTTTTGGGCGAAGTTACCACCAATGAATTGTTGGGAATTGAAACTTGGGGCATATCCCAGTCATTGACAAAAGTAAACTTATCAAAACTGTCAATCCAAAACCAATCGGATTGGAAACGCCAGGTCTTGGTGGTATCCAGTTGATAATCTGAAGGAGGCCATGGCCAATAAAACATTAGAAATTCGTGTGGTTCACCGTATTCTTTGGTTATATAGATGTGCTGGTATTTGGAATAGTTAGACTTTAGATATGATGTAAGTTGGTCGTATCCATATTGCCACGATGATGAATAGTCAACCGAGTATTGTTTATATTTTTTCCAAAAACTAATTTGAGACAAGATACCGATAAACAAGGCTACGATGACAATTTTATAAAAAGATCGACTTAGTAAAGAACCAAGACCTACAAGTGATATAAAAGTTGAAGAAGAGAGAAAGACTATACTTCTTAAAGTATGTGGGGCATCTCTGGTTATACTGGAAGGCAGGGGTGAGATTAACAGAATAAACAAAGGTAGATAATATCTATTTTTAAGAAAATAAAATATACCGGCAATAAAAAAAGGTAGTAAAAATGGGCTTAAAAGATAAAAATTTGGAATGTTGAATTGATAGTGAGATCCACCTTTGGCAAAAAGAAAGCCAGGGTTAAAATGAGATAAATAATTTGAAATAACCTGATAAAGAAAATAGGTAACCTTATTAACTAAAATTCTTGGATAGACCTGCCTAAGCTGGTTTATTTGGTTTATGGCTCCCTGATCCAGAAGGCTGACCCATTTATACCTAGCCTGACCGGACTGATTAAATGTTTGGGCCATAAACAAAACAAAACAGACCAAAAAGAACAATAAACCATATTTGTGTTTGGTGATAAAAGATGAAAATCGAACATGGCTTTTTATCAGAGTAAATGCAAAAAGAAAGATAAAAAATGGTAATAATACCCTACTACTATTGTAGGTAAATAGACATAATGAATAGAAAATCAAACTAAGGGAATATTTTTTGACTACAAGAAAATAAATACAAGCAATAAATAAACATAAAAAAAGGTTAGCCTCAAGAGCGATACGGGATAAAAAAATAGCCCAAGGACATATAGAATATAAAAGAGCTAATACAAATGATGTTGGCTTATGATTGAAAATCAAGTCTAATAATAGAAAGATAAAAACTACAGAAACTGATCCGGAAACGATGGAGACAAACTTAGTAGATAGACTATTTAAGTCAAAAAGTTTAACCGGTATAGTGGTTAAATAAACATATTCGTCTTTGCCGGTTTTTAGGATTGAATAGGCATTGTAACCAAGAGAGACTTCGTCCCAGTTTAGATGAGGAGGATAAGAATTGACCTTATATAGTCTTGGTAAGAGGGCCAAGACCAGGATGGTCAGGATGTAAAATATATATTTGTGTTTAAAGAGTGTCATCGACGACAATTTCGAAAAATATAAACTTTGGTTCGGATTCATAGGTATTGGCGGTAGTATACTTTGGTTTGGTTAGTAAGGGTGCGATGGCTTGGGTAACAGTGTTTAGCTCGGTTTCGGATATGACATATAAACTGTTTTTATCCGGTTGATACTGTTTTTTTACCTCTGTCCAGTTTATGTTACCAAAATAATACTTATCATTTGGATGATATCCAGAGACAACTGGTTGATCAACAAAGGGCATATTGTCAAAGATGTTGCACTGACTATATGGTAATAAATTAGTTTGATATAAATAAAAAAACAAAGCTGGTTCGTATTTGTTACTAAAGTAGATTTGATGGTAATTATCCTGGTAAAAAGCCAATTTGGTAATGGATTTTGAGATACCGGTGTGCCAACTTGAAGCAGATAAATGGGGGTAGTTTAGTTGATAGTAGTAGTAAAAATTTGATATGGAAAAGATATAAAAAGACAAAATGATAATTTTTAGCAAGGCACTGTGAGTTTTAAAAATGTAATAAAGGGAAAGACCAATAAAATACAGGATAGGCAGGGTAAGTAATATTAGCCTGGTGGCATGAGGCCCCAAGGAGTCTCTAGTAAGGGAATATGGTATAGGAGCAATTAGTAATAAGAATAGAAATAAATAAGACAATGGGGACACGTGACGGGCCCTAAAACAAATATAAAGACCTAAAAGAAGTAATAGTAATTCAAATGGGTAGAAATAACCAAAAAGTCTAAATCCGTGCCGTAAATTAGAATCACCACTTATAAACAGAAAATCTGTAGAAAAACTTTTTAGGTAATTATTTAGAAAAGTTTTAAAAATTGAAAGGTACTTGTTGTGGAAAATTTTTGAGAAAAGAGGTGTTTTGACCCCGACAAGCTGACTATCTGATTTGATATCTAAATACCGAGAATGGTCTACCTGACTAGAAATGGTGGGATCTGAGAAAATGCTGATATAAGAAAAACGATATCCAGCCTGACCCTTTAGAGTTGAATAAGCCATGGGGAGAAAAATGATAAACAGTAAGACAAGTGGTAATAAATAGCGTTTAATGTTGATTTTTTTAAGGTAGGAAAAACAAGTTATGAAATAAAATACGGCCATAAATATAATTGCCAGTTTGGCGGTGCTGTAAAAATAAGTGGAGACGAGGAGGCTGACCAAAGACACAAAAAGGTATTTTATGTTTTTTTTGGTTAGAAAAACTTGCCAGTTAAGAATCGATAGAAAAATAAAAAACAACATACCCGATACTTCAAAAGCAGACCGGCTATAGTGGATTAACCAAGGATTGACGGCAGAAACAAAAAATAGACTAAAAGCCAGTTTTTTGTTTTTGGTAGAAATTCCGATTAAATAGAATACTAACGGGATAAGACAACCGAAGAAAAGAGACGGAAAGCGAGCCGAAAAGTTGTTGATGCCAAAAAAATGCTGTGACAATGAAATTAAATATATCAGGGCGGGAGTACGATAGTCAGACATTGATTTAAAATGTATAGGAAACTTGTTTCCGTAATAATCAGACTGACACCTATTGAAAACAAATGCCTGATAAGCGGCATCAACCTCATCAGAAAATAAAGCAGGAGGGTTTCTAGATATTCTAAAAGATCGCATAAAAATCGAAAGCAAAAGAATCAGAAGAAACAGAACGGTGGGAAATATTTTTTTCATTTGTTTTTAATAGTATTTGAATATCTTTGTTGGATATAGAAAAGATATAAGGTAAGGCATATATTACTTAGGCTAATGAGCCTTATGACTGGTTTGAACTCTAAAAACTTTACTAGGATACCTATGTGTTGCCACCACCACCAATTATATACATTTAACATGTGAGTGATGGTTAGAAATATTAGAGGTTTTTTGAATATTTTGTATTTTAGGCTTAAGATAATTAAGGGTATTAGAGCAGGAAAGGTGTATCTTTCGTGCATTCTAGTAAGGAAAGTAAATGTAACTAAGGCTATGTTTACCCAGGCCAATATGATGTTATCTTGGGAGTAATTTTTAATAAGTTTTTTGTATATAAAGGCGTATAAGGTGAGGGTAACAAGAATTGACAACTGTCGGGCGGGTAGTAGACCAAAAACAACTATTTCGTCTAAAAGGGGTGGTTTTAAACCAAAAAAGAGTGCCCATAGATTCATGGCATTTGAAGTTAACTGATGCATACAGCCAGGCAGTATCTTTTGGGTCATGGTAGAAAAATTCCACACAATGGGAAAAGTTTCCTTGGGGGCAAACGGCAGGCTGATTAGATATATAAACAACAAAGACATAAACAAAGTAGTCAAGATATTTTTAACCGAAGGAGCAGTTTTGAAAAACACAATAAGAAAAAGTGGTAATAAAATAACCAGGCTAGGTTTGTAATAAATTGACACTAGAAAGAAAATTGGAAAAACAAGATAGTTTTTTTTAAAAAGTAAAAGTAGGCTTAAAAGAGCGAAATAGCTGACTATACTATCCCCGCTTCCCCAGATGGCGCTGTTGTATATTAAGGGAGGATAAAAGGCCAAGATGATTAGAGATAATTTGGCAAGTTTTAGTTTTTTTTGTGACAAAAAATAAGTATAGACTAACTTGATTAATAAAATGTCAGCTATAATCATGGGAAACTTTAGCAGGATCTGGTTGCCGTGAACTTCATACCAAGTCATCAGGTTGGAAGGAAAAAGAGGAAAATGAGTGTTGATATACCAAATGATGTTAAATATAAATAGATATATTTGTCTTATGATTCGGCAATAAAAAATATTTATCATTGGCTGATCAGGCTGACCGTAGCCACCAAAATTCAACCAGTCATAATAGCCGGTTAAGGTAAAATCAGTGGCAAACTTACCCCACCAATAAGTAACCTGAACATCACCATGATAGGTTAGTGGTAACAATAGTAATCTGATTAAAAAGGCAATTAATAATATGGTTTTAGGCTTTAGATTTTTCATTTAAAAGAGACTTAACTATGAATAATGTTAGCAAAGTGTTAGCAAAAGACAGAAGCCGGATTAGAAGATAGTTATTGGACTGAAAGATTATTTTGATTATATCAATATGGCGGTAGAAAAAGGCGTAAAACAAGTTTAGAAAATGAATAAAATACTGGAAGATCAACGCTAACTTTGTAGATTTATTTTTGGTTGAAAACAGAACAATGTTTGACGATATGAAGCCGACCAGAAAATATCGCTCCAGCATCGAAGTCATAAAAATAAAACTAGTCTGAGAAATTATGTATATATATCTAAAGATCGAGGTATGGTATTGGGTAATACTAAGTAATTGTTTGATTACTAAAATATTAATGAAAATAAATACCAGAATAGATATTTGATCTATGGTCAGAAAAGCTATCTTAGTAGCCCCGGTGGTTTTGTCGATAGTGTAGAAGCTACTATAAAAGTTAAAAGCAGAAACACTGGCCAGACTAATACCTTTGGACGATGGTGCGATGCGGTTGATAAAGATATCTTTAATCTCCGGAAATATACTATTGTTGACCCGGCAAAAAGGTATAAAGGAGGCAATAAATATCGAAAAAGTAATAAGACCGGTACGAAGAATTTTTTTGAGGCAAGTATGATACTTGAAAAAGGCAAATAAAAAGAGAGGAAAAATGATGATAGTGGTTGGCTTTAGTAATAATGAAAAGAGGAAAAACACAGAACTTATTAAATAATTTTGGGGCAGTATAAATAATGATATGGTAGCCAAAAGTGAAGAAAGAACATCATTTTGACCCCATATTGATGATTCGAAAAGTAAAATTGGACTGGACAAAAATAGAATCACTGGAAGCATAGAACGACGGGTATTTTTGTTTTTTGACAAAACGTAGTAGAGAAATGCAGCAGAGGCCAGGTCGGCAAAGATAGACCAGAGTTTGAGACTGATAAAAGGGCCATATTTATCAAACCAGATGATAAGAAAAGAAGGCGGAATTTTAATCAGGTTATGGAGTTGTGAAAGAATGTATCTGTGCTGATAAATATAAGAAGATAAATAAAAAAGGAAGTTAATTAGGCTGGGTTGTGTAGGCGGTGTAGTTAACCAATCAGATTTAAAGAAAAAATTTTTGAAACCGTTTTGGTATAAAGACCGGGACCAATCCAGATGTACCAGAAGATCGTTGTTTAGGTCGTTATAAAATTGAGATAGAAAGAGCCGCAAGATCAGAAATAACAGAAAGACTGACAACATCAACTTTTTCTGGCCAAGATATAAAACGGTTGATAAGAGATAGTGTTTTACGGGACCGTGAAATTTTATGCTTCCCGGAACAAGTCTTTTCCACTGTTGGTCATCAGAAGAGAGTTTTTGGCCACTTAGGCCATGGTAGTGAATTAACTTAGCCTGTGGTAGGTAATAAATTTTTAAACCCATATGCCTAATGTCCTTGCATAGTTGTAAATCTTCAAAATAAAAATGATAAGATTCGTCCCAGCCACCGCATTTTTTGAAGACTGAATTTTTTATAAGAACTGCTCCGCCTGAAACTGACCAGACTTCGGTTGGTTTATTGGTCTTTGGGGTATATTTAGAAAAGGAATTGGGAATATTTAAAATATATTGTTTAAAGGCATTGAAAAGTGTTTGGGGGGGGAAAACTGAGGCTTGGATAGATTTGTCCGGGTTAAGAAACTGGGGTGAGACCAGACCAATGTTTTTGGTATGTTTGTGTAGAAAATCTAGTAGAGTTTTTATGCTATTGTCGAAGAAAAGAATATCAGAATTAAGAAAAAGGACGTAATTACTTTTAGTACTGTTGGCACCTATGTTACATGCTTTGGCATAACCTAAATTTGACGTGTTTTTTATTAACTTGAGGCGTGAATTTTTGATAGTACTAATTTTTTTGATTGAGTTATCGGTGGAGCTGTTATCGACGACAGTTATACAGTAGTTGACTTTTGAAGTGTGTTTGAGGATCGAATTTATACATTTGCATGTGACATCGGCTGTGTTCCAATTAACAATGACAATATTTAAGGTCATATAAATTTTGAAAATACTTGTTTATCGGTTAACTTAGGGAAGACAATAGGTCCAGGGTGCTTGCCTAGCTCTATTTTGGCGGCCCGAATGATTTTTATATAATTTGGTCCGGTGAAACATCGAAGAGTTCGGGCTATAGTGTTTTGAAAAAGCATTTGAGGATCATCTATTAGGCGCATACTGACCAGTAATCTGTTTCTTTCCTTAACGTAGTCTAGAAATCTTTTTGGGAACTTACTAATAGTGCTTTCGTGGAAATGATGAACACGACAAGCTGGGTCCCAGATTAATTTGTAGCCAGATTTCCAGGCCCTAAAACCAAGGTCAACATCCTCCGAATAAAAGGGTTTGTAGATAGTATCAAAGCCGCCTAATTTGAGGAATATAGATTTTCTTATAATCGAACTACCTCCGGATAACCATCCGGATATATGAGGTTTGTCTAATATTAGGCCGGGGCTGTATTGAAAATATCCACCTTTCCAAAATATTTTTGACCAATTTTCACGACCTATTTCTGCAAAACCTACTCCAAAGATTAAAGGATTGGAAAAATGATGAAGAGATTTTTTGATATAGCCGGGCTCGGGCTTAATATCACTGTTTAACAGAACTACTAAATCACCCGTGGCCTTGTTGACGGCCTGATTGGAATTGGCGGAAAAACCGATATTTTTTTTGTGTGAAATAATAGAAAGTTTAGAGTGTGTTTTGGCAAATTTTTTAAGAAAGACGAGGCTATCATCGGTAGAAGCATCATCGGCAACAATAATCTGATCAGCTTCGGGGCTGTTTTTATAAACAAACGGTAGATATTTGTTTAGTAAACTATAACCGTTAAAGTTAGTAATAATAATTGAAATTTTCATTTAATAATTTTCATAAAATTCTTTTCGAATGAATCAACTGAAAATTTTTTGGAGTCGGCAATAGCCTTTTTTGCCATGGATGACAACATGTCGGGATGGCCTATTAAAAGCTGGGTTTTACTAATCAGCTCTTCGGGGGTATGCCAAAGAAATCCATTGACGCCATTTTGGACAGTTTCTTTGAGGCCCCCTTTGTTAATAACGATGGGGACGGCTCCGGCCGCCATGGCTTCTACTGTACTCATACCAAAATGTTCAGTTTGCTGGGGATTTTTGGCTTCGTCAACACCAAAACCAGCGGCGTGCCAAAAAATTTTAGATTCTGAATAAAAAAGCCTGAGTTGGGAAAAAGGTGCGTTGACCAAAAATTTAATTGGATAATTTTTGGCTAAGTGCTTGAGATGGATCAAATAATTGTTTTGAGTCTCCGACTGAAGACTACCACCAATTAATATATATTGCCAATCTTTAAGATTGTTTTTATTAACAAGATCGATAAATGCTTTAACCATAACATCTTGCTTTTTGGCATTTAAAATATTATCAAATCTACCAACAGAGATAATATAATTTTTTTTATTAATTGAGGGAGAAAAGTTTTGGGTATCTATAGGTGGGTAGAGAACCTGAGAAT
>CAYWRN010000004.1:10581-20328 GCA_964461095.1 uncultured Gammaproteobacteria bacterium | reverse complement strand
AGATAAATCTTTTTGACTCTTGATTGAGTAAATTTAGAATTAACAAATATTTGTTTGAAAAATAAAAGTTTTATTGAATTTTTAAGTTTTTGAGTGAAGTTTGGATCTTTGTCAAACGGTACCTGGACATGAAGATAGTTGTTTCGAGAAAAAAGCAGTGGAATACTACCATCATTAAGATATATAAAGATATGGTACTTTGATGATAAAAAGGCTTTTTTAATAATAGAGCCAAGGCCAGTTGATTTAAATATATCAGGCAAGATGTTTGTACCAGACAGATTAAGAGAAAATCTATCTTCAGCTTTTTTTAGAATATCTTTGTTAATGTCAGTAAAAATATCAAGCTGGTAGCCATGTCTAAGGAGTATCTGAGCAATAGTAAGTAAATACTTTTCTCCCCCGCCTAAAGTATCGATATATGGATCATAAATGGCGGCTTTTTTCATGATATTGAAGTTCCCAAAGACGGGCATAAATTATAAAAGTATTGTAACTTTCGAAAATGGCAGAGATCCAACCTACGATACCATCTTTATACATAGATTGGACTATTAATCTTTGCCATAGTTTGGTAAAGATCATTCTGGGGAATCTCCACCAATAAACCGGCGGATGGTGGTTATCGTACAAGGCTTGGGCTTCTATTTGGGTCCAAATAATGGATTTACTAAGCATGGAGGTAAGATCATTATGGGTGTAATGAAAAAGGTCATTTTTTAGATAAGCTAACTGTCCTTCTACCTTTGGAGTTTCATGAAGTTTACCGATCCATTTTTTAAGGCTATTTTTTAAATAGAGTCTGATAACATAATCCGGGTAAGTTCCTCCATGTCTAACCCTGGTGTGTAAAAAATGATTGGCTCGGGGTATGGCGAAGTGAGTATATGTTTGATTTGGGTCTGAAGTAACTACTAGGACTTCATCCCTCAGGTTTTTGGTGACAATTTCGTCCGAATCAATATAAAGAACCCAACTTGTTTTGGTGGCTTTTAGACCAATATTTCTCCATTTAGCAAAATTCTTACCATATTCATCAGTAGTCTTTTTTATAACTATATTAGGGTTGATAGATTTTGATATTTTAACAGTATCGTCGGTGGAATTGGCAGCTACCAAGACAACTGATTGGCACCAGGACAGGGCTTGAATACACTTAGCAATTTTGTCCTGCTCATTGCCGGCGATTACAATAGCCGTTATTTGATTTTTGAGTGCCATCGGCTAATACCCATATGGTTGAAATAGTAATCCAAGATTCCCCTTTTTTGCCAAGTATATTTTGAAAATAAAACGGTCAAAATACTTTGACGAAACAGAGCAAACCTAGTTTTTGGTGAAGCAAATTTTTTGGCAAAGTAGAGTCGATTGCGGCTTAGATAATACTGCTGAAGAGGACCACCGGCATGACTCGACCCAGCGTTTTGGTGGTAAATAACAGAATTTGGAATATAGGCGATTTTGTAACCAGCCATTTTTAATCTTTGGCAAAGATCGCAGTCTTCCATGTACATAAAATAATAATCATCGAAAAAATTAACTTCTTTTAATTTTTTTAAATCAGCCAGAAAGCAACATCCGGAGATAAAATCAATTTTGGATGTTGACTGATTAAATTGGCCTTTGTCAACTTGATCTATAGCCCTATTTTGACCGTAGATGTTGTCCCAATCAATAGTTCCACCGGCTGACCAAATAACCTTACCAAGCTGACTAACTGTATAGTTTTTGTGATATTCATGACCTTTTTTAAAGTATATTTTGGGACCTGTTAGAGCTAGCTTAGAATGACGGTTAAATGGTTTAAACAGATGTACTAAAAAATTTTTGGTAATATCGACATCATTGTTAATTACCAAGGCATAATCATATCTTTTTTGATAAGCATGATTTAAGGCTAGGTTTACGCCACCAGAAAAGCCTAAATTTTTGGATGAAAAGATTGTAGTAATCTGAGGATCTTTATCAAAGCTTTTGTTAAAAAACTGTTTAGATTTTTTGGTTGAAGCGTTATCTACAAGGATTATATGACAGAAGAAAGGTTTAGTATTGGCAGTTTTCAGTTGTTGGATAAGGTTAAAAGATAAAGTATGCCGATGATAATTAAGAACAATGATGGCAATCTTTTTCATGGTCAGACATTTTTTATAAGTCTTGATAGTAACTGATTAAGTCTAACTACAATGTTTTTGAAAAAGTTTTTTGAGTATACCGTAGTGAAGTAACGGCTAAACCAGTGATTATATTCAAAACTACTTTCGAGTGATGCTGAAACAAAAGATCCTTTGGCCAAAACTTTATCTTCAAAACCCTGTTTTTGCCATATTTTAAGGTATATTAAGCAAATAGCAAAGGCCTGGAGAAGGCAAAAGGCAAGGCCATGAAAACTATCTTTGTAACCACTATTAGCAAAAAATCGACTGTTAAATTCCTGAATTGGTCTTAATAATAAATCACCGGTTTTCAGTTTATAGCCTGATTTAATCAGTTCATTGGCCTGAGTTGATGAATATCTAAGAGCTCTTTTGACAAAATCGTCAATGTCGGTGTAGTTGTTGTGACGGATAGCCAGCTTTTCGGAATCCAGCATAGTGGTACCCTGGCCAATGGTTTTGGGTTGTGAATGGATTTTTTTGCTCCACTTAACTTTATCTTTTCTAAAGAATCTAGTAACGTAATCAGGCCACATGTTTGAATGTCGCAGCCATTTACCAAAAATCATGTTTTTTCTGGGGATTTTGACGAAATTTACGTCAATTCGCTTAGATATTTTAAGAAGTTCATTTTTTAAAGCCGAGGTCAAATATTCATCCGGATCGAGAATAAGAATCCAATTTCCTCTGGCCTTTCCAATAGCGTAATTTCTAGCCGGTTCAACCCAAGGCAAGAATTTGTGTCTATATACTTTGGCTCCAAGTGATTTAGCAATAGCCACGGTTTTGTCCCTAGAAAACATGTCTACTACGATTACCTCATCAGCAAAACCTCTGACTGATGAAATGCATTTTTTAATGTGAACAGCCTCATTTCTGGTGTTAATAAGAACTGAAATGTTAATAAATTTGGTCATATTGTTATTTTAATACTTTATAAATGTTTATGCCTGACTGTGAATATACAGAAGCAATTTGGTGTGTGGGTAGTGTTTGAGGGAGTAATTGATCTTTTAGTAAGTATATATAGTCAATATTGTTATTAAGTAAAAAACCAACAGCCTGGTACTGATCTGCCTGAGAGAAAAAGTACTGAGTGTCTTTTAGACGGCCAGACCAATCGTAATTGGTAATATCTAAGTTTACATAATCATCAACATAACTAATTTTGTTGGAAAATGCAGATACGTAGGCTGATGTTTGATATCGGTACAGAGGAATCGGAGTAGGTTGGTCTGTTGACTGAAATGGATAGGTTAAGACAATACCATCAGGAAGAGACTTAAGAAAGTTAAGAGCTTGTAGTTCTGTAGAAGGTAAACAACTAGGCGGAGGAAAACCAATAAATGATCTTATAGTGGAGATAGTAGTGGGAATGGTTAATAATATTAAAAGAAAAAAATATAGTTTTTTATTAGAATATATTTTTTTAAGAAAGTCGGCAAAATAAAAATTGGTAACTATTAGAAAATAATAAAAAAATTGAATTGTGTTCCAAGCAGTCCCCTTTTGAACAAAGAGCATGGGGATAGTGAGGGAAAAAAAAGCAAGCAAAAACAGGAATCTATCTAAAGGACTAATTTTCTTTGATTTAAACTTAGTTATTATTATAGGTATACAAAAAACCCGAGTTCCTAGGTTACCTATTAAAAAGATAAAAAAGGAGACAAGGTATATTGATAGTAGTACGGGAAGTTTTACCGGGTTAAATTGATTTTCCAGATTGAACCTAAGAGAAGAAATTTGGGGTAGATAAAGCTTGTCGTGTGCATCAATAAGGCTATTGACAAACCAAAAAGGTTTAAAAATCAAAGTAGAAGATGAAACATTTAGGATAAGTAAAAAGGCTAAAGATACAATACCCATGGATACAAGAGTAAAGAAGTGAGTAGAAAGAATTTTTTTGGATTTTAGAAAATTTATGACAAAGATGGTTAAGAGAACCAAGCCGGATAAAATTGAAGCATAAATTTTGATAATAGTGTTTAGTCCAAATAATATGCCAGCAAATACAGCAAATTTAGTTGAATTTTTGGTAAAACTTTGGTTGTAAAAATATAAGGCCAGTAGAAGTATACACACAGATAAAGCGTAGGGTGGATTAATAAGCGTAGAAATTGATTGCATGGACCAAAATAGAGACTCACCACCAATTTGACCATCTTTGATCAAGGTTACTAAATAACCAAAAGAACCAGCAAAAAAATTTAGAAAGACAAAAAGTAATCCGGACTGAATGTGATTTGGTTTGAGTTTGAGGGACAGGACAATGAGAGAAATGGTTATGAGTATAGGAAATATTTGAAAATATAAATTGATCGTAGGGATAGAAGTGAATCGATGAACCAGGTATACCAAGAAGTCGAAACCCCAATGATAACCGCTTAAAAGATGTCCAGAAAAAACAGGGTTTGGCGGCGGAACGGATTTGGCAAATTGGTTTATGACCGCCAAATGCCAAATAGCATCATGACCATGGGCGTTCCAAAAACCTAAGCCAAAGGAGTAACTAAAGCCATTTAAAATAGTGGATAGTAAAAAAACTAAAGCAAACAGAACCAAAATAGGTATAGTTATTTTTTTGGACATCGTAGATCTTTTATCTGAAGATAAAACCAGTTAATTTCCTGACGATTAAAAATAAAATGAAGCATAAAGTAAAAACTTGAGCCAAGCAGGATTTTGGAAACGATTGATAGAGCTAGAGATAAATGAACATATCGGCCAAAAGTTAGGATGAGTAAAGACATGAAGAAGGTGAAAATTACAGTTTTTGAAATATTTTTTATAACGTCTATGGCATATTTCTGATAGGCTACAAACCAGACGATGAAAGAACTAAAATTGATAATAATGTTGGCTGCCAAAGTCCCCTGGAGACCATAAAGAAAGCTTAGGCTAGGTAAAAGAAGCCAGGTGAGAACAGTCCACATAAGCATAAACTTGCTGGACAACTTTATATTGCCTGTGGCATTAAAAGCATTAATTAGAGGACTGGTCAAACAAGAGACAGCCATGGTAAAGCTAAAAGTATAAAGAGAGGGTAGAGCCGGAAGCCACTTGGTGTATTTGGGTATGAGATTGATTAAATCAGGGGTAATAAGGGCAGAGCCTGCTAATAGGGGGAATGATAAAAATGAAATGAAAAATATGCTTTTTTCCAGATATTTTTTAACCAGATCTTTGTCCTGCTGAAGGCGTGATAAAGCTGGGAAGGTTACTTTCATGACAGCATCCATTAAAGTAAGAGAGTAACGAGGAATTTTTTGACCCCAACCAAGATAGCCATACTGTTGTCTACCAATAATTCCAGCCACAAAAACGTTACTAGCCCTATCCTTGATCATGGCCAAAAGTGAGTTTAACTGATAGGGAATACCAAAAGAAAATAGTAATTTGGCTGACTTTAGAGAAAAACTAATGCCAATTGGCCAAGCCGAAACCAAATAATAGGCAAGAAGTGAAACAGTACTTCTAACAAAAATGGCTATAACGTATGAATATAAACCAAGACCACGGGAGGCCAGTATGACAGCTAAAAGATAGTAAATAAAATTTTCTAATACGGCGATGTAGGATATGGTTTTAAACTTTAGATTTCTTTCTAAAAGAACCGAAGGTATAGTTCTTAGAGATGAAGTGAGAAAGGAAAAGCAGAGAGCAACTAAAAGCCATGTTTCTTTGGGGCCATAGCCTTTAGCAAGTTTAATTGAAGGATATGAGATAAAAGTGACAAGAAGACATAAAAAAACCAAGATTTGCTGAAATGTAAAAGCAGTCCGAAGTTCTTTTTTGGTTGGTTCTTGTTTTTTTTGAATTAAAGCAGATACGAAGCCTAGGTCGGAAAAGTAACCAAATATGGAAACAACTTCATTGACAATATCAAACAGACCTGCTTCAGCTACTCCCATAAAATAGGTAAGAAGGAAATATCCAATGGCAGAAATTGATTGGATTAAAATATTTCTTAGAGACAAAAAGATAACTCCTATAGTAGAGTTTCTTTTAATTTGGTTGACGTTTTTTGGCACTTAAAAGTGAAAAGAGTAAAAAGCCGATAGTAAACAGAGAGATATAATTTGAAATATTTCTAATAGGAGTATTTTTAAGTTTGACATAAATTTGATAATTACCTGGAGGTAGATTTAAAACCATACGACCAAACTCAGGCTCAATGGAAAAAGGAATCGGTTTGCCAAAATTAGTGACGGTAAAATTGGGAAAATACATTTGAGCTAAAGTTATGGTGGAATCAGAGAAAACAGAGGCATTAAAAAAAAGCCAATCAGTCCCCTTTTTGGCTCCGTAGACGTTGGCTGAATTTTGAGGTTCTACCAGATCAACTACATAGTTTGCTTTTGAGACAGGAGCTTTTTGGGCTGTAATAGGCAGATAGTCATAGATACCTGAAGTAACCTGGTTTTGCCAGGCTAAACCTGAAAATTTTTGTTGGTCTGTTAGAGGTCCTGAAGTGATAGGTTTGAAGTAGGAAAAGTTGACAAAAAGAAGAGTAATTATCGACAGAACTAAAAGTAAACTACGACCAGTTTGTTTTTTGATAGAGACTGTCCAAATATAAATAACATAGGCTGAGGATATAGACAGAAAAAAAATAGATAAATTTAGAAATCTCCACGGAAACTGAATTTTTTGAATGGGAGTAATAATAGTCCAAATAAGATTTGATCTGGCATGAGTCATGAAAATAGATATAAACGACAAAGAAATTAGCATGAGTAAATCAATTCGAATATTTGGCTTAGTTTTTTTTATTAGTGGCAAAACGAAGGTAAAGAAAAGATAAATCACCGGTACTAACCAGTGGATATAGCCAACCATGAAAGGCATGGCATCTTCGGTTCCCCAAACGGAGGCTCCGTCACCCCAAAAGTTACTAATAAATAACTGGAACAGACTGACATAGTGGACTATGTGGCTATAATAGCCAACAAACATACTATCAATATGGGTTAACTTAGTTTCAAAAAGAACAGGCAGAGTGTAATAGGCAGCGATACCAAGAGCCAGAACACCTGATAAACCCAGACTTAACAAAATCTTACTGATGTGTTTTAGTTTGTCCTGACGATACTGATTAAAAAGACAAAATATAAGCCAGGGTATACAAAATAGTCCAAAAACTAAAAGCATGGGGTTATGCGAAAGCATCAGTCCAACGATGGACAAGCCTAGCAAGATAATATTTTTTTTACTGGGATTACTAACATTTTTTTTGATAAACAGAAAAATTAGAGGAAAGAAAACATTGGCCCAAGCCTCGTTCATGGCAGCTCGAATATAAATATTGATGGCTCTGTATGGGGCGTAAACATAAAAAAGCGAAGCAATTAGGGCGTACCAAGATGGTAATAATGACAAGGCAAATAGATACATAAAGACAGCTGCCAGGATGAACTGAAGGAGGGCGGTTAATTTTACCGACCACATAAAAGAAAAACCTAAGGTTCGAAAAACTTGGCCGACAATATAAGGTAATGGTGGGTAAAAATTAAACAAAGGATAACCGTATTCATAGCCTAAATCAGGTGACCAGCGACATGGGATTTGACCGTCTTTAATACACTTTTCTAACTCAAGCTGTCTGATCATCTGCATATCATCGTGCATATTGTAATAGCCGGGTTTTAGAAGGGCGACAAAAGCAGGGATAATGAGAATTAAGAGAAGAATTAAAGGTGAGACAAGAGGTTTTTTTATATTCATTTAGACTATAAGTATAATATCAATTAATACTATGAATTGGAAATTAACAGCATTTACATTAGGACTATTATTGGTGATGTGCAAAAGCTTAGTTTATGCCTATGATTGTGAAGACAGGATGGTTACTTTTGTAAATCCTATTAGAGATAGATCATTGTGGGTGGATAACAGTCTAATGCCTTTAAGGGAACAGAAAAAAATATTATCAAAATATAATTTTAGGGCCACATGGTTACTGAGCTACGATAGTTTAGATGATCAAGGCGTGGTAGAGGAGATACAAACTTACAAAGATGATGAGTATGGAATATTTTTAGAAGTTAGCCAGCAATTGGCTAAAAACAGCCGGACTGGATATAGAATAGATAAACCATGGTATTTTTCTAATAATATATTTTTGTCCGCCTATAGCCAGAATGAAAGAAAAAGAATAATTAATAAATTGTTTGGTAGTTTTAAAAAAAAGTTTGGCTATAATCCTAAAACGGTTGGGGCGTGGTGGATTGATGGGTTCAGTCTTGAGTATATGAAAAATAAGTACGGCATTGAAAACGTGATGATTGTGTCAGATCAAAAGACAACAGATGGTTATGGAGTATGGGGTCAATGGTGGGGTTGGCCATATCGGGCTAATACTAGAAATGTTTTGGTACCGAGTAAAGATCAAGGTCAGATTACGGTAATTCAATGGGCTCAAAGACATCCAAACTTGGCGTTTTACGGACAGGGAAAGGAGGTGTCAAACTATTCACTTCAGGCAAATGACTATACCAGTTTGGGATTGTCTGAGGATTATTTTGTAAATACTGCCAACTATTATCTAGATTGTGATAATAGTTTTGGTCAGATAACAATAGGCATGGAAACAGGTATGGAGGGATATAAATATATTAACGAATACGATGAACAGTTGAAACAAATTTCTGACATGAAGATTAATGACATGACAATAAATGAATTTGGAAATTGGCTTAAAGATAGATGGACCAGTATCGATGAGATTAGATTTGGGGAAGATGGCAAAAAATGGACTCTAACAAAAAACCAGAGAACGAATGAGTATTTAGGGGAAAACTTAGTATATCCAGATTATGTATTTAGTGATTATTTTGTGGCTGACACAGGTGATATTTTAACAAGAGATTTATCCAAGATTGAGACAAAAAAGAGCAGTAAATATATACCTGTACATTGGCTTATATTGACTCTATTTATAGGATTAGGGTTATTGGTAAGAATTGATATCAGAAAGATTATACGAGTCAGCCTGTGTACCGTGATAGTTAATTTACTGATATTTAAAGGATTCGAAAAATATGGCTGGGCAATCGGGTTTGTAGATATTTATCAAAATATGATGCTGGTACAGGCGATTGTTATGATGATTGGATTGTGGATATTTATTAAAATAGAAAAATACTTAGATATATATAGTGTAATGTTTTTTTACGGATTAGTAGGATTGGGCAATTTAATCAGGTATACAGTATCCGATGGGTCTAGATATATAGGAATATTAGTTAATAAATATCAATTTATAGGTATTGGCATTGGTAACAAAAATATCAGATTGATCAACAAAGATTTTGGTTTTTTGGCAGACTCACTAATTAAAGTTGATATAGAGAGTATATTGTCAAAGTGGGATGTATATATATTGACAGCAGGTATTGCGATACTGTTTGGCTATATATCAAAGAAAATAAAAATATTTAAAAATATTAACTATAAGATTATGTGTGTGTTAATGGCAGTGGTATATATACTGGTGATCTTGAACTTTGAACCGAGTTATGTACTCTGAAGATAATAGAGAATAAGACTAGTTCCGTCCGGTCGGGGGTAGGTAGAAATGGGAAAAAGTTTTTTT
>CAYWRN010000004.1:0-10535 GCA_964461095.1 uncultured Gammaproteobacteria bacterium | reverse complement strand
ACTGTCGGGATTTAAGAAATTGCGATGAGGATTTATCAGCAAATATACTTCGTCTCCATAATTTTTGGCTTCGATAAGGTTTGAAGGAATTGAATCAAGGTTGACACCGACACCAACTATGGTCAGCTGGGGAGTACCATCGGTATAAATTTGTAGGCCATCTGGCAAAGTACCAAAAAAACCTTCGGTACCAACAATAACGTTGGCTAATTTGGACCTGTTTTTTAGGTATATAGAAATGTCTTTAATGCCCCAGCCTGATGTCCAATCATTTATATAACCGGCTTCTGTGGGGGGAAGAGTGAGGGTGTAGGGAACAGTTAAAAGTCTAGTAATAAAAAATAGGTTAGGGATAAGTGTAACTACAAACAAAATCAGGGCAAGCAGTTTTGGCTTAACTGGTTTTAGCTTAATAAAACTTAGATTGGTAGATAAGATAATAATAAAATAAGGCAGGCTGAATAAAACATATCGACCGGTAAAAACTTTGGCCATAGAGATAGTGGCAAAAACCGGAGCAATAAAAACTAGTAATAGATAAAAATAACCTAAGGAAATGTTTGATTTAAATTTTTTAAGAAAAATGACCAAACCAAGCAGAAAAAGAAAAATAAAGGGAAGAGAAACATACGAGGAATAAAGAGTTAAAAAAGCTAATAGATGGGGTTTAAAGGGGTCCAGAGGATGTTTTAAAATATCAGAAATGGGCCAGACATAATCTTTATTCCTTAAAGCTATCATGTGGAACTGAGGTCCAAGTCGTAGAAATGAATAGATTAAAAATGATATAAGTGGCGATAGGAGTGAGTAAAAAAGTTTTAGGAATAATTTTGACTTTGACATAAAAGAGGAGGCACATACAAACGAGCAGGATAAAACAATAAAATAAAGAGCTGGTGATTTGGTCATATAAGCCAGACCTAGACAAACTCCTAAAATAATAGAAATATCGAATCGGTGATACTTAGACTGGATGATGGTTAAGTAAGTGGAAATAAGTGCCAGACATGTTAGCAAAGTATCAGGGACGGCCAAGCGATCAAAAAACACTGAAAACGGCAAGAAAATATAGAGTAAGCTACTAACTAGAGCTGGATAATAATTGTGTTTGATTGAGCCAAGGATGTAGTTGACGGGGTTTTCAGTTTTTGGGTTTTTGTAGTACAAAACAAGGCAAGTAGTCAGAAAAATAAAAACAAGGTTAATAAAACCGGATAGGACTGATACGAATCTGGCGGCAATTAAAGGATCGGTAAAAAAAGATAAAAACGGAACAACTGACCACATAAACAAAGGCTGTTTGCCATCAGTTAGAGGTATAAATCTTAGTGTTTCAACGTTTTTGATGATTTGACTCCAGCGAACATAGATTGCTTCGTCAGCAAATACGGGCAGAGCGTTGAGATTTATGAGCCTGGTGCCAAAATACAAAACAATAACGATTAAAATTGAAAAGAAACGATTTGACCAGGATTCTTTTTTAGAAAACATAACCACCTTGTAAATTTTTTAGGGTTATTCTGTAAACCTCTTTGGCCATAAGAATTGATTCTTTTTTGTATCTTTTTGACAGGTCTCCTTTAGTAGAAGAAATATCTTCATCCTGCCATAAAACCCTGACTTCTCTTATCTTGTGACCCATTTTTTGGGCGATAAAGAGAAATTCAACATCGTAGGCAGAAACGGCCCAACCGGATTTGGCAACATTATCCTGGAAATAGGCAAGATGGGGAAAAATAGATCTAGCTACTTTTGTTTTAAATGCCTTAAAACCACACTGGGTGTCAACAATGTTGGGTAACAAAAGTAATCGTCTGGTGGTAGAGAAAATAGCTGATCCGATTTTTCTGATAGCAGAAAAATTATCTCTTTGGATACCGCGGGAACCAATGACCACATCGAAACCTTTATTAAAATAAGGTATGATTTTTGATAGTTCAGATATAGGGGTAGATTGGTCAGTATCGGTAAACAAAACATGGTTGTATTTGGCTTTAGCCAATCCCCCCTTAAGAGCAGAAGGCTTACCTCCATGAGGAAGATCAAGAATAATAAAACCTGGATGTTTTTTGGCAAACTTGTTTAATAAAGACAGACTATTGTCGGTTGATTCATCATTAACAACGATAACCTCCCAAGGATATGTTTGAGTAGACATAAAGTCATAAACTTGGTCTAAAACACCACGATTTAAGTTTTTTTCTTCGTTATAGCACGGGATAATAACGGACAAACTAAATTCTTTAATCTTTTTTTTCATATAGCTATAAATATTAATTAAATTATTGTATCAACTAGATTAGTAAGAAACCATTTTATATATAACAACACCATTGGTATGCCAGGTTGACTCAACTTTAGCTATGCCAAATGCAGCTATATCCCAGAGAGGATTACCCTCTGGGTTACAGTCAAGCTCCGGATTGGGTTCACAGATAACAAAAAGCTGATCAGTTTTTTGATCTTTTAGATGGTATAAAGGTGCATTGTATAAATCTAGAAAGTAACGATAGGGAGGGTCATAGTTATTTTTGGCCAAAAGAGCTAAATTAAAAGGAAGACCTTTGGACTGATCGAGAATTAGAGATGATATTTGACGGGTATTGGCCAGTTGATTTGGAGCCGGAAAATGTAAAGGGTTTTGGATAAAAGATAAATATATAGATGACGTTAATAGAAGTACTAAAAAAGGACGAAAAAATTTAACCGGAAACAAGGTTTGAATAAGAGCTGAAAAAAGCATAAAGATAATTGGGAACATAAAGCCAAAATAGTGATCGTAAATATGCTGTTTGTATAGGCCTAAAGCTATTATGGAAATAAAAATATATGATGCCAATATAAAAATATTTTGACGATTTGATGATTTTTTTAACAATGACAAACACAAAAAAACCAGGAAAACGATAGAGGTAATACTGCCCATTGTCTGGTTTTTACCAAATAAAAGACGAGTGTTTATTTGAGTCCACAAAGGAACTATTTGAGGCAGGGCTTTGTATGCCTTTAAATTGACGGTAGTTTGTCTATAAGCAAAGAAGGAATAGATAGATTTAATATTTTGACCATTATGTTTTAGATCGAAAAGTATTAAAGGAGACAGGAATATCAATAAAACCAGAAGTGAATATAGTAGTGGTTTGATATTTTGCTTAAATATTACCAACAAATTGTTTTTAGTTTGATAAGTATTAATTAATAAATAAAAAAAGAATATTGGAACCAAAATCAGAGCAAGGTAATGTGAATTTAGGGCCATGGAAAAACATATGGCCAGAATTGGTAAAAGTTTATATTTTTTTAAAAATATTACTTGGTACGATATATAAAAAAATGCCAGGGCAAAAAAGGGCATGATATTTGGGTTCCAGGAAAAGTTACTATACTTGATAGCTACAGGAGAAATGGCATATAAAAGACTTGATAATAAGGCAAACAGATGGTTTTTGAATAACTTTAGATATACATAATAGATTAGGTAGGTGGTCGCTAGAGCAAACAAAACAACCATGACGGCCGGCCCAACAGGACTATAGTTAAACATAAGAAGAAAAGGTGCCATTAGATAGTAGTAAAAGGGACCTAGGTACATATTACCAATAGATGTCTGAGGCCCGATAAACATAAGATCAAAGTGCTTAAGAAAGTTGGAAACAATGACCACGTCCCTACCCTGATCACCCAAAAACTCCATATATGAACTAATTTTATAGAATCTTAAGATGGCCGCTATAAATAGTATGGCTAAAATATGGATATTTTTTTTGAGGAATTTCACTTGTTTAGTGGAGAGCTTTGAAAAGGTTAATAGAATCAACAGCTGCCCTTTTCATAACCTTAAAATTAGAACCCGTTTGCTGACCATACTTTCTTTCGTAGTGATGAACTCCTACCTGAGTCCACTTGTAGCCAAGCCGTTGAATACGAATTAATAACTCGGTAGTAGTAATAGCACTATCAGTTTTTAGATGACCTATTTGGTCAAGAATTTTTTTGTTAATTAATTTGAAGGCGCAATCAACGTCCTTGACGCCATGAAAACCAAACCAAATAAAATTCCACACTTTTAGCATGTAGGCTATTAGGCTTCTTATGGGAGGATCTACCCTTTTTATACGGTAGCCAAGAACGACATCTACCTGGTGTTTGTTTTTGGCCGTAATTAACTTGGTAATTTCCGAAAAATCAAACTGACCATCTGAATCGGTAAAAGTTACCCATTGATACCGACTATTGAATAAGCCTTGTTTGATAGTACCGCCATAACCCCAGTTTTGAGGGTGATAGAGAGGTCGGATATTTGGGTATTTTTTGGCCAATTTATCTATAACTATTTTGGTATTGTCTTTAGATCCGTCTTCAATAAGTATTATCTCCCACTTAGGTGTGATTTTATTAAGCACTTCCACAGTCTTCTTGACAACTTTTGGTAAGACTTCTTCGACGTTATAACATGGATAAAAAACGGATAATTCTTCAATTAAGTAGTTTTTAGTAGATTTCATGTTGAAAAAATTTTTAATTATTCCATATGGAGATATAAAGTCATTTTACCATCTGAATGAAACAACTTGACGTGGTTACCAGAACCAATTCTTTGGTTGGGGTATTTGTCTTTATAATAATACGCTACACCGTCGTTGACGGCATAAATTAACTTATTGCCAGAAACCATATCAATACCATGGTGAAATCGGTCACTATATAGATATGAATATTGGGTTGCTCCCCTACCTTGGGTAATATCAGGGCTATCCATGGGCCAGCGGTTCTGATTAATATATCCTGTTGGATCAATATCTTTTTCATAAGCCCATTTACTTAAATTTTCTTCTCTGAGTTCGTAAAGGCCGAAATGGAGATGAGCACCAAAAGAATAGCCAGTATTACCCATAATACCCAAAATGTCTCCCTTTTTGACGTTAACGACCTTATCCAGGCGGGCGTTTAAAAGGGACTTTAGTTCTGCTTCAGCAGCAGCTTTAAGCTGTTGATATTTTTTTTCATCGTTTTTAGTAGTTTCAAGAAGATTTGCTTTGGCTTTTTTTTGAGATTCTAAGTCAGATTGTTGTTTGGCTAATTGAGTATTTAGGGCATTTAAGTCTTCCTGTTTTTTGGCCTTTTGTTGTTTTTGGAGATCGAAGTTTGTCCGGGTAGTTTCCATTTCAATTAAAAGGTTTTGGTTATTGGCCTGGACAGTTTTTAGATATTTGTATTGGTCAACAAATTGATTTAATTTCTGACTTAGGACAAAAATAAGAGGAGGAATTTTTTTAGTATTTTTGTAATTTTTGGCAACATTTTCAATATAAATTAATGATAATTGATTCAGACTTTTGTCCAGCTTATCGATATATTCGGAAAGCACTTGGATTTCCTTTTCCAAAACAACGATAGATTGCTGAATTTGCTGAATTTTTAGCTGAGTAAGACTAATCTGAGAATTTAGATAGCTAACTTGATTGCTAAGTGTGTCTTTAGCTTTTGATAGTTCTAAAATTTTTTGGGTATACTGCTCTATTTGCTGTTGGAGTTCATCGGTGTTTTGGGCTAAAGCAAAGGAAAATGATGACAGAAGAAAAAGAATACCGGTAAAAATGGTAAAAAGTTTTTTTAGAATTGGCAATGGTTAAAATTTGAAATATCTTTTAACACTATTAAGACTGGCAAAAAGAGTTAGTAAAGATGAGGTAGCTATGGATATGGAAATGATCTTGACTATGTTAACAGGACTGTAATCAATAAAATTTATTGGATTAAAAAACTTATTGATTTGGTCTTTGAGAAAATAGCCAGAGATAAATACAACTGCGTTTCCGATGATACCACCAAAAAAACCATAGAAGAAACCTTCTAATAGAAATGGCTTGGTAATATATGATTTGCCAGCACCCAAAAGACGACTAGTATGAATTTCGTCTTTTCGGGAAGTGATTTTCATACCAATAATAGTATAGATAACGGAAAAACTAACTAAAGAAAAAATTACAATAAAAACAAGGCCAGTAATCCTAATTTTATCTGTCCAATTTAGGAGGGTGGAGATTATGTCTTTTTGGTAAATTAGCTCATCGACGATATCAGACCGGTTAGAGAAGTCTTGATTAATTTTATCAAGTGTTTGAGGATCATTGGCAGAAACTTCGAAAGAAGCAGGTAATATATCTGAAGTGACCATCTCCAATAAAAGCGGACTGTCTTTATTTTGCTCCTGATAAATTTCAAGAGCCTTTTCTTTGCTAATAAATCTAATTTCTCTGATATCCGAATATGAAGCTAGATCGTTTTGAATGGATTGAACAATATCTTTACTAAGACCGTCCTTAAGAAAAATGGTAACCTCAGGTTTGGTTTCAAAGTATGTTAGTGTCTGACGCATACCCTGACTAATAAGAAAGAATAAAGAAAAAAGTAGGCAACTAAACGAGACTACTATTAATGCAGCTAAACTTTGAAAAGGAGACCTTCTGATGTGATGCCAGGCAGTTTTTGAATTGGTCATTGTTTCTTTTTTTTCTTTTTGGTACTTTTTAATTTTGGCTTGGTAATAGGTGCTTCGATAATTTTACCTGAATCAATTTTTATTTGGGGATAATTAAGCTTACTAATAAAATATGGGTTATGAGTGGCCATAATAATTGTAGTATGATTGTCATGATTTATTTTTTTAAATAGATCGATAAGATTGAGAGAGTTTGTTTCATCTAAATTACCCATAGGTTCATCGGCTAAAATAAGTTCAGGTTCAACTGCCAGGGCTCTGGCTAAGGCAGTTCTCTGAAGTTCACCTCCGGATAATTGTGAAGGAAAGAGGTAACGGCGGGAAAGAAGGCCGACGGTCTTTAAGACCGATTCGATTTTGGATGGGCGATTTCCGGGTTCGACTCCAATAATATCAAGAGCCAAATATATATTTTCTTCAACGGTTTTGTCAAAAATAAGTTGATAATTTTGGAAAATAACACCTATTTTGCGTCTAATTAGATCCATTTCCTTTCTTTTAAGGCTTTTGGTATCAGTCTTGTCAATAATAACTTGGCCCTGGGTTGGCCGAACCTCGCCTAGGATAATTTTAAAAATGGTAGTTTTTCCGGCACCTGAAGGTCCTGTCAAAACTATAAAATCACCACTTTTAACAGTAAAAGAGACATCTTTAAGGGCGGTTATGAGACCGTAGTTTTTGGTTACAGACTGAAAGGTGATGTCCATTGACTATTCCAAAACTTTAATGGAACCCACATCAAGAAGCCATGAGGTTTTGTCTGAGGAATTGGTTTCCCCTTTAATTTCGACTTTCCGATCGACAAAAAGATCCAGATCCAGAACAGACGAAGTTAGAGAGGCTCTTTGACTAAGACCACCATCTCTTTCTAAGATATGGGTGCCAACTCCATTAATATTACCCTGCCTGACATAGCCTGTGGCAGTATCCTTGAAGGTGCCATTTAAGTTGCCATAAGTCTGGCCAACTTTTATATCTTCCTGACTGGATATTTGTTCGGAAGAGACAATGTCTTGATTATCTGAATCTTGTGAAAGTGGTAGAGTTGAAGACTGGGATGAAGGAAAAAAACGCGATAACCAGAAAGCTGTAAAGATTCCTAGAATAGCCATCATTAAGTGGTAAACAGTTATTTTTTTGGCCTTTGAGGTAACTATCGGTTGGCTATTTTTTTCCATGGAGGGAGTGGTAGTAGTATCGACTGGACCAGGTTGGTTAAGGTTTTTGATATCCATAAATCAGTATATCAGTTAATTTAGACAAGAGTCCAGAAATTTGGTGATATTGGTATAGTCATTGTTTACTGGCATGTATACCCAAGCATTATTGGCAAAATACTTGGGATTATAAATGATACCTTGACCTTTAACGGAGTCTGCAATAGGCAGAGAAATTGGTGTAATGGACAGATCTTTTATCGATGATTTTAGATGAAAAAAGATAGATAATAAATCTTGATCGGAGATATCTTTGGTAACATCATGTGACCAAAGTTGGTATAAATTTTTTATTAAAGGTAGTTTTAAATTATTAAAATCAGATAATTTGGTAAATATGGCACTAATTAACATTTGCTGTCTTAGGGAGCGGCCCATATCAGTACCTCCGTTTATGGTGTCGCTTTTTCGGGACCTGACAAAGTAATCGACATTATCGGCATTGATCAGATTAATGCCCTGATCAAATTTAATGGTTATGTACGGATCGGGATTGTTGACAGGATCCAAGATATAGAGAGGGTTTGGATATTGGTCATCAATTAGTGTATAAGCTAATTCAACCTGAAGTCCGCCAACAATATCAACAAGGCTTTTGATAAAATCAGTATTAATTATTACTAAATAATCTATTTTTTGACCTGTAATATCCGAAAATAATTGTTTCACATAATTAAAAGGTGAAGGCTGATCAAAAGACTTTGAATATATTTTATTTATTCTTGAAGAGATGGGTTGGTACCACAAGTCCCTGGGCAAAGATACAAGCCTTAGATTGGCCGAAGATAAATCCAACGACGCTAAAATGATCGTATCAGTATCTTGATTTGATTCGAGCCAATCGTCTCTGGGGTCGGTACCAAGTATCAAAAAATTTAACTTAGATTCGATGGTACGTGACCGTGCCTTGGCGTCGATAAGAGTACTGATAATAACTCTAGGCGGAATGTCTAGATAGTGCGATACAAAAAGTAAGGAAGAGAAAACACCAAAAGATAGGATAAACAAAAATAACGCAAGAACTTTTATATATTTCATAATTGCCTAATTTGGGCTTCTATAAACTGATCAAGATTACCGGCTAAGACAGAATCAGTGTCAGATGTTTCGACGTTGGTTCGCAGGTCTTTGACCATTTTGTAGGGGTGAAGAACATAGGATCTGATTTGCCGGCCGAATCCAGCTTTAATATCTTTGGCCAGACTAGCATCGGCTTTTTCTTTATCTGACTGTTGGCTAACAAGGTCAAAAACTTTAGAAGTAAGCATCTCTAGAGCTTGGAGACGATTCTGATCCTGAGATCGCTCTGATTGGCAAGAGACAGATATGTTAGTTGGTCTGTGAACCAATCTGACAGCAGTGCTAACTTTATTGACATTTTGGCCACCGGATCCGCCTGATCTATAAGCGCTAAAATCAATATCCTTAGGATCTAGTTTAAAATCATCGGTACTGGCCAATATCGGACTTATTTCGACTTTAGCAAAAGATGTTTGGCGTAAATTGTCGGCATTAAACGGAGATAATCTAACCAGGCGATGTACTCCGGCTTCTCCCTTTAGATAGCCGTATGGTTTCTGGCCTGTAATTTTTAAAAAGACGGTTTTTATCCCCGCCTCTTCACCGCTATTTAAACTTAGAACAGTATATTTATAGTTTTTTTTGTCAAAATAACGGGTGTACATCCGATAAAGCATAGCTGTCCAGTCCATGGCTTCAGTCCCCCCTTGGCCAGAGTGAATAGAAAAAATAATATCGTTGCTGTCATATCTACCAGATAAATATGTTACTTTTTCTATGTCCATGATTTGCGTTTCTATTTCTTGGCACTTTTTGGCAAAATTGTTTTCCAAAAGCTGGTCGGGATTGATCTTTAAAAATTGATATATTTCTTTAAGATCAGTTAGTTCTTTTTGTATAGACTCAAGGTTGGCTATAGTGCTGTCCAATTCGGAAATTTGAGACATAATACTACCCGGATTGTCCGTCTGCCAGAAATTATTGGCTTGAGATAGCTTTTTTAACTTAGAAAGCTTAGATTTGGCTTTAACTAAGTCAAACTTAGTGGTAATAATACTAAAATCTTGTGAAAGTTTATCTAAATCAGTCATCAATATCTTTTATTATACTCTGATATATTTGAGTAAATATAGCTTTTTTAAAATCATTTATTTGTTTGCCAGGAAAGCCGTCCAGATTAAGTTTGATATGATCAATTGTTTTGGTAACGCCTAAAACGGCCGGGGTTTGAGGAATCTGATTAAATCTTTCAACGGTTTGGGGAGGAATCTTGTTTATTAAAGAAGTTAAGAAACTACTGACAATACCTGTATTAAGTGACATATTAATTTTACCCAAACTTTTGGTAGAAAAAAAAGATATCAAAAGATAGACCAAAACTATAAAAACTGTAATTCTAAAAAAGTGGGTTAATTTAAACTTAAACGGTTTGGGATCTTTAATTTTGGCCACAAATTATTGTAGCATTTGAGAAAGAACGTCGATTATGGGCTGGTCTCCCATAAGACACTTACCACCGTAGAAATAAAAAGGTATACCGATAGACTTTTGATCTATTTGGCATATGGAAGCTTTTTGACTCAGAAGATTTGAATATGACTGGTTTTGGGTCAGATCAAGAAATTTTATTGGTAGTTTTGATTCAAGAGAGTTTGTAGACACAAATTCCTTAACTGCCTGACAATGAGGACAGGTAGGAGAGGTAAAGATAAGAATAAAGTCATCAGGGTTAAAATCAATAGCTTTATTTGGGACTCTGTTTAATAAAAACAGAGCAACAATTAAGAGTAAAAAAA
>CAYWRN010000003.1:58628-68735 GCA_964461095.1 uncultured Gammaproteobacteria bacterium | reverse complement strand
GTTGAGGAAGGTGCAACCGACGAACCCCATATACTGTGTTAGAAGACCTGAATGGAGCGAGGTAAAATCTTTAAACCGAGCGAAATGAGAGTGCAACGTGGCAAGCCCATAGCGACAGCGGAAGGCGAAGCGTTTTATTAAGACAAATCAGTTACAAATCCTCTTCTGTTTTAACAGAAATACCATTTTCTTTTAATAACTTTGTAGTGACCCCATCTCCTTCAATAATTGTTCCAGAAAAAGTTCCGTCATAAATTTGGCCACATCCACAAGAAGGAGAGCGTTGTTTCAAAATTGCCTCTTTGCACCCATAGATTTTTGCTATCCCCAATACCTGTTGAGCACCACATTCAAAACCATCTGTTACATCACCACCATCTTTCGTGATAACCTTTCCGTCTTTTTGTTCAGCTGCGACTCTTGGTGTAGGTAAACCACCTAACTGTTCGGGGCAAACAGGAATCAGTATTTCTTTTTTGGCCAAATTTAGAACTTTTTTGTTTGGTTTACTCTTGCCATCATAGCGACATTTAACTCCAAGTAAACTAGCACTACAAAGTTTTTTATTCATATTATTTGTCTTAATAAAATGTCTGCTAACTAGTTTATATACAGATTAAAATATAGATAAACATCCCACGGGGAATGTTATATAAACTATGTTAAGATTGCTAGTGGAGTATAACACCGATTTAATCGAACGGAAAATGAAGCTGGGTAACTATAGCCCGCGAACAATAAAGGCTTATTGTATGGCTATTAATAGCTTAAAATCGTTTTACAGTGCAAAGGATATACAAAGTCTTACTAGTCCAGATATTGAAAAATTTATAACCAGAAAGATAGACCAGGGATTATCTGATCAAAGCATTTCTCTATATGCAAACGCCATAAACTATTTATATATAAATATAGTTAACAAACAAAACTATAAAAAACTTCGACACCAAAGACGGTCTAGTAGGCTACCTGTGGTATTAAGTAAGCCAGAGATAGAAAATATTTTTGACGCAATTGATAATGTCAAACATAAACTTATAATGAAAGTTGCATATTCAGCTGGATTGAGAGTAAGTGAGGTTGTTAAACTAAAAGTAGAAGATATAGATTTTGATAGAAAGTTAATACATATAAAGATGGCCAAGGGTAAAAAAGATAGGATATCTCTATTGTCAGAGAAATTGATTCCGGATCTAAAAAACTTGATTTTTTATAAACAGCCCAAGGATTGGTTATTTGAAAGTGAAAGAGGTGGTGTATTATCGACCGCGAGCCTTCAAAAAACGTTTAAAAAGGCTTTGAAAAAAGCTTGTATAAAAAAATCGGCCACATTCCATAGCCTAAGGCATAGCTTTGCAACACACCTACTAGAAAACGGAACTGATATTAGATATGTGCAAGAATTACTAGGTCATCAAAATATTAAAACGACTCAAATTTATACTCATGTGACAAACAATGCTATTAGAAATATCAAAAGTCCACTTTAACTTTTATAAATCATGATCTAATATATTGGACAGTGTAGTTTAGTTTATAAAGTCATTTCCTAAATCTATTTCGTACAATTTCTTCAATTTCTGAAGCCAAATATACTTTTCCGGCCTCAAATCCATAATTATCTATGGTTTCTTTATCATCGTTAAATTGTGACGAGTCTGGGAGAACAACACACGCACTTTTTGTCTCGACACTTCTTCCACAAAAACCACATATGGAATCAAGTTGATTATCAATAATTATAACATTTAAACAAGGTTCTCGAGAAATTCTTGATAATAATTCCAACTGTTTTTTGGACCATTTCTTCTCCATATCGGAATACAGTAACTGTTGCCATTCGCTCTTTTGTCCACTTGGGTCCACATATAAACTACTGGTACAACAACTGAAAATGATACCCCCTTAAGGTAATATCGTATTGTTGTTCATTAGAACTTGACATAGATTACTAGATTAATACTGTAATTATAATAATTTATTTGTCTATTTATTATAACTACCTGCTGTTATTGGTAGTTTTTTAAACTTAGATCTGCTTAAATCTTAAAATACGTTTTCTGTGAGATTTATTCCAGTAATAACTTAGTTAGACCAAAGGCCTTTCCTAGAATTCTCTGGGACTGTTTACTTTTAAGTCTTTCGTAACTCATCCCACAGTCTGCTGTAAAACCGTACCTTCTGACTAAAATTGGAGCAAGCTGTGCAACGGAGTTAGTTGTCAAACGCGTTATTCCACGATGTCTCAAATCATCTTCCATTACGCTAAAACAAGTAGGTGCGTTTACACCGCTAAACGCATCTCCAGTTAAATTCTCAACACAAGTAATATGAAAGCAAACTGGAGATTTATTAAAGCCTCTTATACCCACGATATCAACACCGTCGACAACGTATGTATATAATATCTCGTTAGTTTGCATATTTTCAGTTTCTTGTCTGTATACTCTGAACTGGCCATCATGGTTTTCTATTAGCTCACGTCTTGAATATTCAGGCTTACCAATTCGTAGGACAAGAGAAAACGGTCCTAACTCATATCTTTTAATAGACATAATTATATAAATTTAATATGGTATTTTACCATACATAAGGGTTTATTTACAATTCATATTATTCATACTTGTCATGAATAATGCTTAAAATGTAGATCATTAAAACAATATAACTTCTAAAGTAAAATATAATTATGGATTTTTTGGATTACATAAAAAATAATAAGGTTGTTGGGTTAGCACCAATGGACGGGTTTACAGATGAACCGGCCAGACTATTACAAAGCAAAATTGCCAAACCAGATGTGATGTTTACTGAATTTGTTTGTGCCGAGGGGATTAGCAGAGGGTCGGAAAAATTATTTGATCCCCTACTCTACTCAAAACAGGAAAAACCAATCATCGCCCAACTATTCGGTAAAGATCCGGAAAGCTTTTATAAAGCTACCATAATCTGCCTGGAGCTTGGTTTTGCTGGTGTCGATATCAATATGGGTTGTCCGGCCAACAAAGTAGTCAGACATGGAGGAGGGGCATCATTAATAAACACAGATCGGGCATTTGAATTAATCAAATCTGTACTAAAGGCCAGGCGAGATTGGTTTAAGGGTAAGATTGGCATTAATGGCATAGGACTTAAAAAGAAAAATATAGAAAGATTTAAAAAGAATTTAAGATACTGCCAATATAATGGTAAAAAATATTGGCCATCAGTTTCTGTCAAAACCAGACTGGGAATTGATAGCGATATTAGCCAGGAATGGGTTAAGAACTTGGCTGTGACTGGTATTGATCTTATTAGTCTTCATGGCCGAACTTTAAAACAAGGTTATGCCGGTAAAGCTAAGTGGTTGGCGATTAAGAATGCAGCCAGTATAGCTAAGAAATTAAATAAAGATATAGTAATTTGGGGTAACGGGGATATTCAAAATAGAACAGAAGCCCGAACATATATTGATAAATATAAAGTTGACGGTGTGCTTATCGGTCGGGCCAGTGTCGGTAATCCATGGATATTTGAAAAATCAATTAGAGATATTGATAAAGAAGAAAAATTTCAGGCGATGCTACTGCATGCTCAGATATTTTCTACAGTTTTTTCTAAAAGAAGTTTGGAACACTTAAGATCTAAATTGTTGGCATATAGTAAAAACTTTCGGAATGCCAAGCAAATAAGAAATAAACTGGTAAGAGTGAGTAAAATAGCTGGTTTACTTAACTTGGAAGAGGAATTTATTAACCTGAACTAGACTTTATTGTGGTTTAATAAAGATATTAGAAATTAAAACTATAAATGATTCACGTAACTGATCAAAATTTTGAAACCGAAGTGCTAGGGCACGACGGATTAGTATTAGTTGATTTTTGGGCACCATGGTGCGGGCCATGCCAAATGCTGGGGCCAATAATTGAAGAATTAGCTAGTGAGCTTAAAGATAAAGTAAAAGTAGTTAAGCTCAACACTGATGAAAATCCACAAATTTCTCAAAAATACAATATCACCGGAATCCCAACAGTAATGATTTTTGAAAAAGGTGGTGTAAAAGAGCAGCTAGTAGGTTTTAGAGGTAAGCAGGACTATTTGACCGCTCTGGGTGTCTAGTAAATAAGAGCTGGTTTAGTAGCTTTCTTGATGACGATGATTTGGCCTGGATTAATAGTAATAATCTGAGGATCGTTGTCAGAGAATAGATGAGCCTCTACTCTGTCTATGGTAATAGAAATAACTGATGTTTTGGGATAGATTATATTGTTTATGGGAATAGTAGGGTTGATAACTGCCACGCCGATACCATGGAAAAAGATTGTCCTGGTAATACTTTTGAAATATCCAGTAGAACCGAAGGAGGTAGAAACTATTATGCCATCGGCAATAATATCTTTGGTGGCAATATCGCCTACCGTATAAGAAAATCTGAGGGCAGTATTGGGTTTGGCTGATTTGAGGCAAAACTCATTTAGTGAGATAAGTTTATGGCCATTAATATTGGTCTGTAACTTGGTATATTGGTTTGGTTTTAGCTGATGCTGGCTAACAGAGGACAAAATATTATCCAGGTCATCTAAGTGACGGCATTTTTGGCAGACACTAGAAGATCTAATTGGAAGCTTGGGGATGCCAGGATAATCTCTTTCGGCCCCCAAAAGAGTACCGTCTCCGCCATAGGAAATTATTAAGTCTAATTTTGCTTGATATTTTTTGACAATTTTTTCTATTTTGGGATCTAATGGCCTATTGGCAGAATTGTATATCCTAATCATGGTGAGATAATACTAATATGGATTTAATAAAATTAAAACAATATCTTGAGATTTGCGGCCAACCGAATTTTCGATATAGACAGATTGAAGAGGCCTATTTTAGTGGCAAATATAACTGCTTTGACCAGCTTAGCAATATCTCTAAAGAGTTAAGAAATAAGCTAAATAGTATGTTTAAGTTTGAAACTATAGTTGGTAGCAAAATACTAAAAAGCCACGATAGCTTAAAAGCAAAACTAGAACTTGAAGATGGAAATTGTATTGAAACTGTTTTGATGAAATACAAAGATTTTAATAGTGTCTGTGTGTCCTGCCAAGTAGGCTGTGCTATGGGGTGTAAGTTTTGTGCTACAGGTAAGATGGGTTTTAAGAGAAACTTAAATCATCTAGAAATAATCGACCAGGTATTATTTTGGAGGCACCTTGGGTATGATACGGACCGGATAGTATATATGGGAATGGGTGAGCCGTTTTTGAACTGGAAAGAAGTGGAGCAATCAATTATTTTGATTCACGATAGACTAAATATCGGTTGGCGAAATATTAGTATCTCAACGGCCGGTATTAGGGATGGTATCAATAAATTTACCAAGTTTAATAAAGAGGTAAATTTGGCAATTTCCATTCATAGTCTTGATCAGAAGGTAAGAAAATCTATTATGCCGGGTGCCGGTAAATATCCCCTGGATTTACTTTTGGCAGATATTGACAGATATGTAGCTATAAGAAAAAGGCAGGTGTTTTTCGAGTACGCTTTGATTAACGGTGTAAATGACAATTTAGGTGATGCAGTTAAACTAGCTAAATTTGTCAATAGTAATAAGCTATATTATTTAAACCTAATCAATTTAAATCCTGTAGCTGGCAACAGCCTAAAGCCAAGCTTTAAAATAAATGATTTTGTCAAAATACTTGATAAATACAGAGTTAAATACAGTGTAAGAAGATCACTTGGGCGTGATATTCAGGGAGCTTGCGGACAGTTAATAATAAACTCTAAATCCTAAAATCTAAATTCTAAATAAATTCAAATTTTTTAAAATATAATTTTCCAAACTATATTTGAGATAATAAGATATGTTGGTAGATGAAGTAAAAATCAGAATAAAGGGCGGTGACGGAGGAAGTGGGCTGGTACATTTCTATCATGACCGTCACAGACCCAAGGGCGGCCCTGATGGTGGTGATGGTGGCAGAGGTGGAGATATATATGCACTGGTAGTACCAGATATTATGGCTTTAAAAAATTACAGGCATGAAATAGAATACGGGGCAGAAAACGGTGACAATGGCGGGATAAACAAAAGAACCGGTAAAAACGGCCAAGATTTAATTTTAAAAATTCCTGTCGGTTCGACTATCTACTATGACAATGGCAGTCAAATTGAACTAAGTAACGTTGATCAGAAAGTGTTATTGGCCAGAGGAGGTAATGGAGGCAGAGGAAACTATTTCTTTCGCAGTTCGGTTAACAGGCAGCCGAGAGAATTCGAGATCGGCCAGAAATGTGAGTGGAAAAAACTTAGGGTTGAACTAAAACTAATTGCTGATATTGGTCTTATTGGTTTACCAAATGCCGGCAAAACCAGTCTTCTTAATGAACTGACAAACGCTCGGGCAAAGGTAGCTAACTATCCTTTTACTACCCTAGAACCAAACTTAGGAGTAAGTATGGGTGGAAAAATAATTGCAGACATACCGGGACTGATAGAAGGCGCATCACTGGGCAAAGGCTTGGGGATTAAATTTCTAAAACATGTTGAAAAAACTAAAATATTACTGCATTGCCTGGCATGTGACAGTAGTGATATTAAAAGGGACTATCAGATAATCAGACAAGAGATTAGCCAGTATAGTCAAAAACTTGCAAAACTTAAGGAATATATAATATTGACAAAGTCAGACTTAATTGACGATAGTAAGACTATAAATCGCTTGATTAAAGTAACCAAGGCCAAAATGGCTGTATCAATAGCTGATGAGGATAGTCTGAAAAAATTATCTGACTTTTTGCACAAGAAGCTAGACTAGAGCTTTTTTGATCTTAAGCCAATCTTTTTTGAGAAGATCTGCCATTTTCTTGGCACCATCTTTGGTGTTAACAAAATCAGATTTAAACTCAGCCACGACATCATCAACGATCTTGGAATATTTATCCTTATCGATGGCCTGACCGGCTTTTTTGAGGGAAGCTATTTTTCCACTTAAGGTGGACTGAAGCTCGGCATATTTTTGTTTGGCGGTATCGGTAGCCTGACCGTAGACACTAATAAGTCTTTTTTTGGTATTGACGGCAGAATCTTTGAATTGGTCACTGATTTTTTGGGCTAACAAGACAATATCTTTTCTGGTTTCCTTGCCTGATTTAGGGGCTAACAGAAGGCCACCCACAGCGCCAACTGCGGCTCCAATAATACTGGCTAAGAAAAAACTACCTTTTTTGGTTTTGGTCATTTAGATTTGAATTTAAAAAATAAGCATTAAGTTCAGTTTAGAGTTACTTACCGGCTTTGTCAATTTTTAGGATTTTTTTGGTAACAAAAAAGACCAACAGGGCAATAACTATAAAATCAACCAAAGACCCTAAAAAGCTACCTAGACCAAACTCTGAATTGCCAATTTTAAACTTGATTTGTCGCCAATAGCCATCGGGGGTTAAAATACCAATAATAGGCATAATTAAGTTTGACACTATAGAGTTAACCAAGTCTTTGGCCGCCCCACCTATGATAACGGCAATGGATAAAGAGATGACTTTTTGGTCTTTTAAAAAGCCAATAAACTCTTGTTTGGTTTGTTTGATTTTTTTGTTCATAAATAGGCTTCCTGCCAATGTTTATTAACAATAACATTTAACTTTAAAAATACATGTCTGCGGCTTAGAAGCTCCAATTCTTTTCGAGACATGGTACCAATACTTTTGATCATATGACCACCGTGACCAATAATCATTTTTTTGTACCTATCATGGGTTGTTTCTATATCAGCATATATTTCTAATATATTTTTGGTGGTATGTTCCCTAATATCACGGACAACAACATTGACAGTAAAGGGAACTTCTTTTCTTAGGGTTAATAAAGCTTTTTCTCTGATAAGTTCCGATATAAATTCATATGAATTGATATCCAATAAGGGATTTGATTTGGGTGGGGCCAGCTTGGGATCCTGAGTAGGCAGACACTTAAAAATCAGCTCCAGTAGACTCTTTAGATGAGTTTTTTTAAGAGCAGAGATTTGTAGACTGTAGTCAAACTCAGACTCTAAAAAATTGTATTGAGCTAAGTAGTTTTTTGTACCGACAGCCTTGTCAGCTTTGTTGTAGACAAGAATCTTTTTGGATGAAATTTTTCTAACCATGCCAAGGGATTTAGCTTCTTCGTCGCCCCAAGGGCGACTGATATCAACTAAGTAAATAACAACATCCGGATTTGATAATGTCTTTTGAGGTTGTTTGTTAATGGACTTTGATAGAGTATCTTTGACTCTGCCTAAAATTCCAGGAGTATCGGTTATATAAAAATAACCATCTTCGGAAGAATATAAATAACTTTTGTTTTTCCTGGTGGTTTGAGGTTTGGGTGAGGTAATGGCAACTTTTTGGTCGAGAAGAGAGTTTATTAAGGTTGATTTTCCTGAATTTGGCCGGCCAATAACAACTATTGTCGGCAATGTATCTTTACTAGTATCCATGATAGGGGTATTATATACTTTTACTTTGAAATTGACTATTAGCAAAAGTGATGCTAGACTGCTAAATATGGACAAAATAACAGATAATAAACCAATAGAAAAAACACAAAAACTACCTTTGATTGCCGTTAGAAATGTAGTGATGTTTCCCTCAGTTGAAACTACCCTATTTGTTGGCAGACCTATTTCAAAAAGAGCTCTAGTATACTCGTACGACAAAACAGGTAAGTTGGTGTTTGTAGTCAGCCAAAAAAAGGCTAAAACAGAAAAACCGGGTAAAGATGATGTATATCAAATTGGCGTAGTCTCCCGGATTGAACATATATTACAAAGCGATGGTCATGTCCATGCGGTCATTACCGGTATCCAACGAGGATTGATAAGAAATTTAGTGGATAAGGACGGGTTTACATGGGCTGAGTTTGTTTTTATCGATAACACAAAACAGGAATCAACTGAAATTCAGAAATCTTCTGAGATACTACTTAGCCAGCTAAAAAAGGCATTTGCGGCCGGAAGACAGTTTGATTTACCGGCTATGATGAGACTATCAACCGGGATTTCTTCGTCTGATCTGGCTGATCAGGTAGTTTTCTCGGTTCAGGCATCGATTGAGGAAAAACAAAAACTACTAGAAGAAACAGATGTAACAAAAAGATTGGAAGCGGCTACTGAGCTACTAATAAAAGAAATGAAAACGGCTGAGCTGGAAAAAGAGATTGAAAGAAAAACACAGGATAAGTTTAATACCGGTATCAAAAGGAATATTTTAAAGGAAAGGAAAAAACAAATTGAAGAGGAACTTAGCAAAATAGACAAAGGAGAGCTGAGCGAAATGGATGAAATAGCCAAAAATATCAAAAAATGCAAAGCTCCTAAGGAAGTGATTCAAAAACTGGAAAAGGAACTAGAAAGATTAAGGGACATGGGTACAATGTCTCCTGAATCCAGCTATATCAGAACGTATTTACAAACTGTTTTGGAATTACCTTGGGGAATTGTAGATGGTGAAAATGTAGATATAAAAAGGGCCAATAAGATACTGGAAAGAGATCATTTTGGCCTTAAAGATGTTAAGGATAGAATTATGGAGCATTTGTCGGTTCTTAAACTAAAAGAAGATAAGAAAAGACGTCAGGAAAGAGGGGTAAACATACTGTGTTTTGTGGGACCACCGGGAGTTGGTAAGACATCAATCGGTAAATCAATTGCTGAAGCTTTGAATAGAAAATTTGTCAGGGCATCTTTGGGCGGTATTAGAGACGAAGCTGAAATCAGAGGGCATAGAAGGACATACGTGGGAGCAATGCCGGGCCGGGTAGTAAAAAGTCTTAAAAATGCCGGATCGATGAATCCGGTGTTTATGCTGGATGAGGTAGATAAAATTGGAGCCGATTATAGAGGTGATCCGGCATCAGCTTTATTGGAGGTTTTGGATCCAGAACAAAACAGAGAGTTTGAAGATCACTATTTGGACTTTCCTCTTGATTTATCGGACGTTTTCTTTATATTGACAGCCAACGATTTATCAAGAATTCCCGGCCCATTAAGAGACAGGGTAGAGATAATTCAATTTAGCGGCTATACACCTAGAGAAAAAACAAATATAGCCAGCCAATATTTAGTTGGTAAACAGCTAAAAATAAATGGTCTTAAA
>CAYWRN010000003.1:32824-58618 GCA_964461095.1 uncultured Gammaproteobacteria bacterium | reverse complement strand
ATTGTAAGCCTTGAAGAAAATATGATTAGCTAGGTGATAGAAAAATATACCAGAGAAGCCGGCGTCAGAAACCTGGAGAGGGTAATATCCCAGATTATGAGAAAAGTAGCCAGAGAAATGATTGGCAAAAAGAAAAAGAAAATTGAAGTCGGCAGTCAGGCTAAGATTAGGGCATATTTAGGACCGGAAAAATTCACCAGTCAACTTAAAGGTAAAAAAGACATGGTGGGAGCATCTACGGGTTTGGCCTGGTCCCCTGTCGGCGGGTCGATATTGTTTATTGAAGTAAATATAATGCCAGGTAAGGGGAAATTAATATTGACCGGTAAGCTGGGTGAGGTAATGAAGGAGTCTTGCCAGGCGGCTTTATCGTATGTTAGATCAAGAGCTAAGAAGTTTGGCATAAAAAAGGATTTTTATAGTATTGATATCCATATTCATGTACCAGAGGGGGCCACACCCAAAGACGGACCGTCGGCAGGTAGTGCTATAACAACTGCTTTAATATCAGCACTAACTGGTAAAAAGGTACCGGCTACGATTGGTATGACCGGTGAAATTACCATACGAGGGGACGTGTTGGAAATTGGCGGACTTAAAGAAAAGACCATTGCCGGACATAGGGCAGGATTGACAAAAATTTTGATACCACAAGATAATAAAAAGGATCTGGTTGATGTACCTATGGAGGTCAAAAAAGGAGTCAAGTTTGTACCGGTATCCCACTACGATCAAGTGTATAAAGAGGTATTTGGGTAGTATAGTATTTTTGGCTAAGAAGAAAATAAGGTCAGTTTTTATTTTATAAGATTTTTTGATATAATAGATGTGATATATTATTGATTTTAGTTTTACGGAAAATGAGTTTAGCAAACCAATTACACGTTGAGTCATTAGCGACAGCTTTCGATGATGTTGTAAATAACAATGGTAACGGCGATATAGTAGGAGGGTTGGAACGACTTGGTGTACTAGCTATGGCAAAGAAGCAATTTGAAGTATCAAGAAGGGGTGGTATTGAAGGTACAACATCAAGACTAGGTACTATACCTAGATGGACATATGGACATATTATTGTGAATAGATAACTGTACTGATAGGCTTTTTATTTTAAAAATTCTGATAGTTACATCTTTTCTATGGGTACTAGACCCAGAAGAGTCAGACCAAGGTGAAGGACAGAGGCAGTGGATTGGGTCAAAAAGATGCCCAAGGTTTCATTAACACTGCCAATTATTTTTTGACCACCATAAAAAGTGTTGTAGTTTTTGGCCAGCTTTAGTAGATATTGAGCCAAAACCGAAGGATTGGTAGCTGAAGCTGATTCTAAAATTTTTGACTCTAATTGAAATAAACTATTTAATAGTTCTGATTCTTGGGAGGTGATATTGCCAATTATGGATTCAGGTGAGATATTTTTGGTTTCTTTAATTCGTGATTTATCCAGGACACTTAGACATCTGGCGTAAGTGTATTGAAGATAGGGACCGGAATCGCCACTTAAGGTCATAACTTTGTCCCAATCGAAAATAATATCTTTCTGAGGATTTTGAGCCAGATCAGAAAATTTGACAGCCCCAATAGCCACATCCTGAATCATTTGGTTTCTTTCTGGCGGTGTTAAAGATTTTGTAACCTGACTACTTCCAGTTAACTTTTTGGCCCTTGTAATAGCTTCTTCAATGACATCTTTTAAATGGATAGTGTCCCCAGATCTTGTTGAAAACTTGCCATCTGGCCAACGGATAAGACCATGAGCGACATGGACAAAACCAAGTTTTGGTACCCAGCCAATTTTTTGACAAGCAGCAAATACTTGCTGAAAATGAAGGGTCTGATCGGCGCCAACTTCGTAGACAATTAAATCCGGTTTCCAGGTATCCAAGCGGTACTTAACCGTGGCTAAATCCCTAGTAAAGTAAGTGGTGGAGCCATCAGATTTAACCAACATAGCCGGAGGCAGACCTTTTAGTTTAACTATAGTAGCTTTTTGGCTGGTTTGGGTTAATTTTTTACCGGTAAAAGCTTTAATAATTTTATCCAACATGTCTTGATAAAATGCTTCACCGTGAGCATAGTCAATTTTGACTCCTAATAGTTCATAAACCCGATCAAATTCCTTTAGAGACACATCGACACAAAGTTGCCACATCTTTTTAATATCGCTATCCCCTTTCTCAAGTTGGTTAAAAACCACTCTGGCTTGGTCGACTAAGGTGGCATCATTTTCGGCTTCTTTATGAAATTTAACGTAAAGTTTTTCCAGATCTTCTATAGTAAGCTGATCAGCTGGTTTGGTAGACCACTTATTGATGGCAACTATCAACTTGCCAAACTGAGTACCCCAATCTCCTAAATGATTGTCGCCAATGCAATTCCAGCCCAAGATTTTGTAAAGGTTATATATAGCCTGACCAATATTAGTAGATCGAAGATGACCAATACCAAAAGGTTTAGCGATGTTGGGAGCGGAATAATCTATAACTACAGTTTTGTCTTTGCCATAAGTGCCAAGATAATTGGAAAATTCAAGATCATAATTTATTTTTTCGACCTGCTTTAAAAGAAAATTTCGTTTTAAAAAAAAGTTAATAAAGCCTGGGTTGATTACCTCAACTTTTTCAACTATATCAGTGTCCATTTTTTGGTAGAAATCAGCCACCAACTGATGGGCTAATTCCACGGGGTTAGATTTTTTGGATTTGGCTAAAATCATGGCAATGTTTGTAGACAAGTGGCCGAATTTTGGATCGGGAGGAGTCATTAACTCTACCTTAGGTGCATTTTTTCCAAACCAGGATTTAATCGTTTTGTTTAGAACTGATTCCATGGCCAATTTTAACATTTAAAAGGCTTCAATATTTATCTTTCCATTGTCACTTACAGATGCCAGTAACCAATGACTGGGTTTTCTTTGAACCATCATACCTAGACGCTGTGGATATTGTATAACCTGAGCTCCTGTACCGACCAATTGACCTAGTTCTTGTAGTTCAAGGCCAATCATCGTACAGCACTTACAGGTATTAGGACATAAATCTACTCTGGGACAAAGAGTTTTGATCTCTATCTCCTGTTGGGTCAGGTTGACCGATGGCAAAAGTGTTAGCCTCAATTAGTTTATTTTTTCCAAATAATTTTGTTATAAACTAGCCAATTTAAAGGAATAGTTAGGCCGAAGATAGCGATAACCTGGTATATAAATAATTGATCACCGAAAAGTGAAGTAAGAATACCAATAACGGTAGAGGGAATTAGAATGCCCGTAACCAGAGACGATAAATTAAAGGTAACGAACTTGCCCACTAATTGTTTTTTGTCGGTAATCTTTTCCTTGGCAAAGGTCCAGAGATTGTTCCAAACGAAATTACTGATAATGGCCAACTCTGCTGCCAGAGCATTGCTTAGACTGTTTAAAAGACTGATATTAACGATCAGATTTTGTAGTAAGTTTTTAAAGATAATGGCACCAACAATATTGACTACAAAACCAAATCCGCCGACAGCGGCAAATTTTAGGAATTTTTGAGTAAAGTCATCCTGCCAACGAAGAAGGATGGCAACTTTAAAAATCTCTTTAGCTGTTTGGGGTTCAATTTTTGATTCATTAGCGTTTCTAACCTGGAAGTTTAGAGGAATTTCGCAAAACTTGGCTCCGGCTTTTAATGTTTCAAATAATAACTGAAGTTTGTAACCAAAACTTTTGGTTAATAAATGGCTAAAATCATCTAAGTCCATCTGATCAATAAAACCCTTAACTTTGGTAACTTTAAGACCAGTAGTGGGATCTGTGACTCGCCAAAAGTTTTTGAACGGAAAAAACATAATGAACCTGGCTGTAAAGCCACCAACTTCTGAAAAGAAAACTCGTTTAAATCCCCAACCTTTGGGGTTACTACCACCTTTAATTTTTCGGCTACCGATGACATAATCGTAACCTTCTTCCATTTTTTTGAGCATAACTGGGATAGTTTCAGGAGGATGCTGGAAATCACTGTCAAATTCAAAAACATAATCTGCTTTTAGTGTGGTCAGAGCATACTTGAAACCCTTAAGATAAGCAGCGCCAATGCCGTCTTTACTGGTTTCGGTATATAAGTGAACGTTGGTATATTTTTTACTATATTTCTCAACAACTTTACTAGTTCCGTCGGGAGAATTACCATCAACTACGAGGACGTGCATAAGCCAATCGGTTTTTAGACCTCCTTTTTTGGCTTTGATATCGGGAAAGGTTTTGGTGGATAAGTACTCAATCATCCGGCCGATATTTTCGGCCTCATTATAGGTAGGGATGACAACTACAGCAGTTTTTGAAATTGGCTTAGACATAGAAAAAGTATAGCATTTAAAAGAAGGACTTTTTAATAACTTCAATATTTTTTTTGGTAGAGCAAGGTGGATTTATACAGCGAGTGTCGATTTGAGCCTGTCTTATTTGATGCCCTCCACCAGTTATAAACGATTGCATTTTGACACGACACATATGAAATTCACAACCTAGACAACCTAAAGCTTTACGACAATCCTTGACTGTTATTGTATTCAGTAAACCCGGTGTTCCTTCTTTGCTTCTGGTGACGTTAACAATAAAAGTTGACATGGTTTAATTATATCAATTTATATCACTTTCCTATAAGCTGTATGACCACCTGACGATGACGATGATCATCTAGTTCGACGGCAAAAATACGCTGATAGGTGCCAAGAAGCATCTTGCCAGCAACAACTGGGACGGATTCACTGGTGCCCAACAGAAGGTGTTGACAATGAGAATGGCCGTTTAAACAATCGGTAGCGCCGGGAGAGCAAACAATATTTTCTGTTCTGATAGACAAATCATTGTGACGATAGTAGATATTTTCTGGTAATAACTTTTTGCAAAAGTCTTTAAAGTCTTGAAAAAAACCAGATTCTTTCTCATTGATCCTAATCGCTAGAGTAGTGTGTCTGGAATAAATGCAAATAAGACCATCTTTGATGTGGGCTAGCTTAAGCAACTTCTCAACTTTATCGGTAATATCGATAAATTCTAAATAGCAACGAGTCTTTAAGTTTAAAATCTTATTTATTACCTTCATATTTAAGGGTAATGGTATTTTTAACACTTTTTGAAAACTATATCTAGATCTAAATATATACTTGCCTATTGAATATGTAAAAAGGAATATGGTAATTTGGAAGTACACTTTTGTTTTTTAACCTATTAAAATGCCACCAGGACAAATATTAGATATAAGTAAGTTGTTATCACCTGGAGCGGTAAGTGTACCTAAAAGAATCGAGGTTACTGCTTATCAGTTGCCAGGAACTGGAGATGGGTTTCCTCTTGTAAGAGCTACATTTTTGGGTCAATCTACTTCTAGAGGCGACAGGATAATAACACATGTAATTGGATCTGGGTCTGTTTTGGCTAAACCAGCTGATAGTATGCTGGTTTCGTCGAGAAGAGAACTATAACTGTTGGGTACATAGCTTTGTATTGTTAGTAATATTTCTGATATATTATGATTTAAATGTGTGAAGGATACGAGAGTGACTATTATTTAACTTATTACTATACTGACGAATATCGCCGAGAGGCCGATCTTAGTTTTGAACGGTCAGAGCCAGAGTTGTGGGATGAGGCACCTTATTTTGCTGGTGAATGGTATGAATCGGGTGAAGACATACCAAGGGAAGATTATTGGTACATGCCACTTGATGTATTACCAAGAGATGTTTGGGAACAGGTTAACCAGGAACACCATGAGACTATAGTTAATTGTCTGAGTGAGAAAATCGAAGAGAGACAGCTTACGTTAAACCTAGTAGAATTAGGAATTGAAGAGAGAAGATCTTATATTAGTGAGAACAGGGAGGTTGACTGGACTATTGGTGGTTTTTGGTTTACGTGTATCTATAATAGCTGGTCAAAAGGCTGGGTCAAACGTGTTGTAAATGAGGAAGAAGTGATAATTAAAAGAAGATATCGAAAACAACCAAAGACATTTAATTACATATGCAATGCGCAACAATGTTGGAGATTAGATGAAGATCTTTGCCCTGTTAGTGATTGTAATGGAATTAGGTGGGATGTAATTGCCATGGAGGCATTAGAAGGCCGATGTTTACCTGAAGAAGCAACCTATGAACGTTTTTTAAGTCAACTTATACGTAATCGAGAGTCTCGGTCTGTAGTATATCTTAAACGTAGACAAGTTAGGGCCTTAAGAGATATTCAAAAAGGATTAAAAAAAGAGGTTGGAACGCTAAAAAAGCAGCATAAAGTATTAACCAGGAGTGTTAGAACAGGTTCCGTAGCTAACGGTTGACCTTGTATGTATAATGTCTTGTATGGATAATTTAATAGCAGTAATAAGGGTAGGTGGTAAAAGAGCTGAGGTTTTAGGTGCTCAACCTAAAAAGATTGGTTCAGGTTTTGTGAGACTTAATACAGGAACATGTGTTCCTGAGTTGGTCACAGTTGAAGGTGAGAATGTTCAGTTTATAAAAACACCTCCTCCTTCTGATGGTGTGATTAAGATGAGAAGTACAGTTGTGGAGTATGTTGTAACAAGATATCCTGTGTAGTTGGAGTGTGTCTTTTTTTTCCTACTTCCTAAGACTGATTTCGTGGTGTAAAACAATCTGGAATTGGGCAAAGTAAGGCAGTGGATGCGTGTGGATATATACCGAAAGTTTCAACTGCATCACAAAAACGTCGACCGGGTATGTCACCGTGCTTTTCAATATCGGCTTGAAAAGATGCTACCAATGAGGCCAATCTACACGGTAGCGCAAGAGTGTGTAGATTTTTCCTTAGTAAATTTACTAACGGCTGTATGGTATTAGGGGAAGAAGAACCTCCTACCTCAAACCCTTCACAGTCTCCGCAATGAAATCTATATATTGTGGAATTAACCATATTGAATTATATCAAAAACTAGGCATTTATATTTTTCTGAGTGTAATTATTCATCTTTTCTTCATTTTATCCGTACTGTCTTTGTTGGTAAAATACATTATGCAAATAGATGTAATAACCCTGTTTCCTGATATGTTTAAAAGTCCTTTTGAGGAAAGCATTGTTAGTAGGGCGGTAAAGAACAAAAAGGTTAGTTTACGGTTTCACAATCTAAGGGATTGGGCTATGGACAGTTATGGAACAGTTGACGATAAACCTTTTGGGGGAGGACCGGGAATGGTACTGATGATAGAGCCAATTGATAGGGCTATTACTGATATTAAAAAGAAGTATTGGGATGGTAAAAAAGGATTGGTGGTGGCAATGAGTGCCAAAGGCAAAACCTATAAACAGGAGACAGCTGAAAAAATTAGAAAAATTGACAATATTATTATCCTATGTGGCCATTATGAAGGCTTCGATCAGAGGATTTTAGATAATTTGGTAGATATGGTTATATCGATAGGTAACTATATATTAACCGGTGGAGAACTTGCTAGTATGATACTTATTGATAGTGTTGTTAGATTGTTACCGGGAGTATTGGGAAAAGATGAATCGAGCCTTAATGATAGTTATAGCAAAAGTATTGGTAGGCTTAAGCAGTTTGGCAGATTTACCAGACCACAAGAATATAAAGATTGGAAAGTGCCTAGTGAGCTAGTATCCGGTGATCCGAAAAAAATAGCTAAATGGGAAAAAGAAAATTTAAAATAGGCTGGTTGATATTAAAATAACGGCAAATAAGGCAACTATCAGGTATTCCAGAACAATAGACAGGGTCAGATCTCCCCTATTGTAGTGGTGAATAATGCTCCAGTAAAAGTAAGCTCCTGCAGACAAATAAACTACCCTTCTTTGGGCATAAGGTGAATAGGAAAAATAAAGGTAAGCAGCCACAAAAACAATCAATATCAGCAAAAGAAATACATATTCTAGTGGTTTCTTTTTGATTTCAGTAGGCAGCATATTAGAAAATTACCCCCTGTTTGGTAAACATTAACATGATGAAAATAATTGCTAAAAAACCAATTTGGCCGGTATTGGAACTAGAAAGTCGATAATTTTTGTTTTTTAAAGTGACCAGACCATCTATAAACATGACTACGGTCATCATAGCAAATATAAAGCCACCGATAATTTTACTTAACAAAATAGGACTGATAAGCGATCTAGGTGACGATGAAGGTGTCTGGGTACCAGTACCCCAGACGTTGGCTATTTGTGAACTGGGTAACTCAACTGTTTGGGAAATGGCAGAGGAGTCACTGTTTCTGGTGTTGACGGCAGCTACTAAAGGATCGCCAAAATGTTGAACTACCAGGGTTGTGTCCATACCGGATAAACGGCCATTGACAACCGCAATACCAATTTCCTGGTATTTGGTATGTAGGATATTGTCCCGGTGAGTGGGAGATTTCATCCAGGCAGTAACCATAGACTCGGTATCATAAAAATCTTTGGCCAGATTTTCACCGGCTACCTGGTATTGGTAACCAGCTTGCTTAAAAAAGAACCAGGGGTTGGTGCCATCGGGGGCGTTATGAGCCCAATAATTTTTGGCAAACATATCGGCAGCCTTGGCCTGAGCCGAAGCTGATAAAACCGAATTTAATTTGAGTTCCGGAAGACCTTTTTTGGCTCTTTCCTGGTTGGTTAGATACAAAACTTTAGTAGCGGTAATTTCAGAAGAAAACCCCAAAACACCAGGCTTAATAAAGGCGATAGATCTGATGATTGATTGGTTTAGGATATAGATGGCCAAAAGTACAGCCATGAAGCCTGGTTGGGCCAGATAAGCTTTGTAATTATTGCTTTTTTGAGGAATAAATAAGTGGGACAGGAACTTAGACATGAATTCAGTATAGACTATTTTCGGCGGTGTTTAAAGGCAAACCTAGGTACTAAAACTGCCAAAATATTACCGATCCAGAAATAGCGGCAATATAGGTGATGTACCCGGCAACATGATTTGCTAAGAATAAACCAATCAATTAAAAAGGCTGTCAGAGATACTAGTGAAGGTAAGAAGAGATTGGTGTTGTCTTCGTCTTTCAAGTACAGAGCGTTAACTAAAAGAGCGATAATAAAAAGCAAGGGAATGTAGTAACGGCTACAAGATTCATTTTCAACACCTTTAATGTCACCAATATCAGCAAACCCCTGGGCAATAGACGGACTTGTATCCTGCTGACCCAAAACTTCCGGTTGGAAACCGGTAGGAGGAATTGTTTCGGCTATGGGAACAGTAGAACCGGTGTTGACACAGATAGTGTTAGACGGAGAACCCGGCATGCATCCGTTTTGGGCTCTAACGTAAAAACAATATTGGGCACCAGTAGTCAAACCACCAACAGTATAAGAATTACTGGTACCGATATTAGGATTGCCATAGAGGATATTGTCGGCAGACGGGCCATAGGCAACTAAATATGAAGTAAAGGGTTGAGGAACCGCATCCCAAGATAAATAGACACTACTACCAGAGGCAGAAGCAGTTAGATTTGTTGGTGTGGCAGGAACTGGATCATGACAGACAGAAGGGCTTGAGGGTGAAGTGGTAGTTGTGGTGGTAGTAGCTGAAGTTGATGCGCCAATACAAGCATTGTTGACAATACCTTTTGAAGGATGGGTTTTACACCATAAGCCCCCTGGCTGCTTGGACCAGGTATATTGGGCTACGGCATCGGGATAGTAGACTGATTCTATGGTGGTCCCGATATCGCTTATCAGGACTACATAATCACCACCGGTGTTGTTAAAATAATTACCAATAATGTTGACAACGTAATAGGAATTGGCGTTTATGTGAGCGCTAAAGTTTTTGGGTGAATTTGAATTGGTGGGATTATCTTTGATTTTCCAATTAGCCAAATCGACAGGAAAAGGATTGGTATTGGTTATTTCTACCCACTCATCTCCATGGGCATTAAATTCAGATAAGAAAACTCCTGACGTAGGATTGGTCACAGGTGGCTGCCAGGCCGAATTGTCGGCACAAACAAAGTTAAGATCAAGATCGAAGTTTGCCAACAATGACTGATAATCATTACCGGCCTGGGATGGAAATGAAACAGTCCAGGTGTAGTTTTTGGTTGAATTTTGATTGATTTGGCCAAGACCAAGATCGGTAAATACCAAAGGCCCTGAATAAATTAACTGATCGGAAACGATAGATAAATTTAATCGATGCTGGCCACTAAGAAGTAGGTTGTCTGCCGAAGTGGTGCTTGAAACCTGAAGGAAACAGGGATTGTTGTCGTCTTGATTTTCAACCGATATCAGATGGGGCGGGTTGGTGATAAAACCAGGTAGGATATTTTGGTGAGATATTAAAGGAAGTTCTGAAGACTTGCTACATTGAAGAGTAGTAGGTGTATTAGCTGAATCGTTTGGACAGGTTATATGGATATCGACGGCACTGGCAGGAGTTGAAAAAAATAATAAAAATAGAGTAACTAAAAAGGTGGTGATCATAGGTTTAGAACCTTTTCAACATATATTGGTTGATAGGCAATATTGCCATAAAGAGTAATGATAATGGAGTTATCAACAATATCATCCGGTGTACATATATCCTGACTACAACTGCCTAGGTAGTAAGGAGGAGGTTGATAGGTATGAAAGGCAGAGACCTGATCAGCTGTTATCTGACCAGTACCACCTTTTGGGCCAGATGAAGTTTGGTAGTTGATGGTGTAATCGAGATGGTCAGGCGGATTGTCACCAAAATCGGTGGGGGTATTTGAAAATAAAATATCCAGTTGATGATCGGGTTCGGAGTAATCAGGCTGAATATCGATATCAGGAGGGGATTTAACAACGGCATAAATAGAGGGGTCTAAGGGATTTATTAATTTGGGGTCGGGTAAGGGTTTAATTTCCTTTTGACCGATACTATTGAAGCCGTAGGTTATAAAATAATACATGCCGTTACCCATGGGGAAATCAAAAGAAATCGAACCGGGAGAATTGGGGTAGTCGGTATAACCCTGGTCACATGTCCACTCCCCTAAATTAAAGGAATAGCATAAATCAACCATAGTGGCTCCAACAGAATTGTAGGCAATATCCAAAGGAGTTGGAATCTGGCGATAATTTTCTTGAGTAATAGAGGTGCTAATTATATTCATGGGAACAAAGAATTCATCAGTAAAACTTTCGGTATCAGTAAAACTTTGATCGGGGGTAAAACCCTGGTGCCAAGCTAAAAAACTGAACTCAAAAGAGCATGTTTGGTCCACGGGAGAGGAAGGTAAGCCAATTTCCAGACTAAGGGTTTGGAGATCGGCAACAATAAAATCGGGGTGGGTAAAGAGGTTTAGTCGATCAATAGTATCATCGAATACAACTAGACCATTTAGCGACATAATAAGAGGTGAGCTTAAACAAACTGAAGTTCCTGATTTGAGGTTGGCAGTAAGCATATATGAAACAGGATCGACAGGAGCAAGGTTTTTAATCTGAACGTCTGAAAAATAACTATCATCTTTTAGGGTTAAGGTTTGGGTTTGGCTAACAGCTATGTCTAAAACTGCAGTAGAAATTGAATTTTGGTCAAGATTTTCCTGGTCATCAAAAAAGGCGTTGGCCTTAGTTGGCCGTAAAAGTAGCAAAAGAAACAGTAAAATGATGATTGTATTAGGCTTTTTTAGTTTTTTTAGGTCTTTTAGAATTTGGCTAAGTTCGTAGTAAAACAAGCTAACGGCAGGAAAAAGTATAAATAACATCCGACCTTTAGAGGATTGAATAAAGTCGATAAACTTACCCAAACGGGGCAGTGTAAAAATAACCTTGCCGATAATGTTTTGGGGTAAAATCTTGGTCGAGTCGGCGTCTTGATTGGCATCTCCTTTGGTTTGATATGTCAACTTTGAATCATTATTAACGGAAACAATGCGATGAGTGGTGGGTAACATTTGCCGGTTGCCATTTTGGTCATAAGTAAAAAAGGTAACGATATCCCCTACTTGATATGACGATTGGGTCTGGGTAACTACAAAGGAAGATGGTGGGATTGAGGGGTTCATGGAACCGGTACTGATAATAAAAGATCTGAGGCCATAGATGCCCTGGTTTCTTGATAGAAAAGTGACTCCAAGAGCAAAGATAATTAGGAGGGAGATAAGAAGTTTGATGGGGCCAAGAACAAGGTTAATAACAAAAGTCTTAGTAGTATTTTTAGTTTTAATTGTTTTCATTTTAATCCTTTGATAGTGGCTGGATCGCCCAGCCACTATCTTTGGAATCGACATCAGATTAGTTATAGATCTGAATCATAGTAGTCCATCAGTCCTGTTTCAAACAGGGTACCTGTTGGCATAGATCCAGTCCAATTTGGGAATCCTGTGGCTAAACCGCCGACAGTTCCAAATGTTCCGGGTACTAACCAAACCTTGGCGTTTATTAAATCTTTACCAAGTTCAACGGAATCCGATAGATTTGTGACCGGACCGGTTACTTGAGCAAGAACAACAGCTTCGGTTGCTCTATCTGCCCAGGTCCATAAATTATCAGGATCTGACCAGGCTATCAGGGTATAAGGACCAGTAATACCTTGGGTATTTAAGGTATAGTTGAAAGTCCTGTCTCTGACTGTATAACCCAGAGTAGCTGAGATACCATCCCAAACGTGATGGGATACATCTCCATTGGCTTCGTATTTATTTTCAAGAACCAAAAGATCTGCACCTAACTGTCTACCAACAAACTTGGTGTTGAAGGTAAGAGCATCTGATTGATAGGCGTTACCAACATCACCTGGCATATGATAACTCTGCATAACTTTCATATACCAACCAGCTGGAATCATGCCTAGATACATTTCTTTGTTCCAAAGCTCACTCAATGTTACGTCGTCACTATCTAGATAGATGGTTTCCCACCATACCGGATCAATTTTTTGATCCATAGGATTTTTGTCGTATAACTCAACCCTCATATCGTATCTAATTTTAGTACCTAGATTAGCAGTGGGTGTATTTCCTGAACATTTACCATCTAACCACTGTCCACCTTCTGCTAAACATTCTGGCTCCGATGTACCAAGCTCTTCATTTCTAGGATTATAAAGAGTTTTAAATAAATTAACCGGATTTGATTCTTCGGTGTTGTGAACTAGGTAATCTAGATAATCAACCTGGCTGGGTTTCATATCTCTAAGATTTGTTTCACTCTCGGAGATATTATCAACCGTGATATCGATGATACCAGTTGAGAAAGTATTGTCGCCTAAAACTTCTTCATCAGTAAACCAAGCGCCGGAACGGCTAACTCCGTAGACTGATCCTACCACTAGTAATAGAACTAAAAGTCTTTTTAGAATAGATTTCATTTATTGTTCACCCCCTTTTATTAATTTTTAATTTTTAACCAAAAAAATAGACCTAATTAAGGTCTATTAATACTTAGCTATCTAACAACAAATACTTGTGATATTAAACTTTTGATATCTATAAATAGTTTAATTTTTAATAATTATTATTTACCTTTGCCATTACCATATAGGGAAATGGAGTCTATGGCAAGCTGGCCCCAAGTAGGCCGACTAACCCATGCATCACCTGTGGCAGTCAGACGAATAGGAATATAACGGCCGCGGCCTAGGGTAATATTGGTCAGATCAATATGGGCGGTATGCCATTTTTCAGGATCATTTGTTGAAACTTCGTCGGTATAACTAAAGACCTGTATCCACTTTTTATTGGCATGCTGGACTTCAACGGTAAAAGAAGCGTTGGCAATACCATCCAGATGTTCTATTTCCATTCTTTTGGCAGCACCTTGGGGAGTGTCCAGAGTTATATAAGCAACATTATCTGAATCACTTCCGCTCTGCCAAACGACACAAGAATCAGCTTGTCTGCTACCATAATTGCCTCCCTGGGTAGTGGCTCCCCAACTATCGGGAGACAGAGCACCGTCAACCTGGCACTGGCCATCAACAGTTTTGAAGTCGGCTGTGGAGAGTAAAATGTCAGTTTTGGCAAAAGCTACTGACGGTAGAAATAGTGATAAAAAAGTTAAGCAAACAAAAGTCAATATCTTCATAGTAGTAATTCCTATAACATTTAACACTAACTAATTTAATATACACCTTGGATAATTACGGATGTCAAGTTTCGGATTGAGAGGTGGTGATGAAATGTTCCAATTCCTTGATATTGCCAAAGGCAATTCTGTCCAGAACATTGTCCTGAGTGCCAAGCATTAGAGCCGGAGTGATAACAAAATTACCCCATTTTTGGTTTACTTTATCCAGAGCCTGAGTCAGGTTGATTTTTTTGCCAACTTGGTCAAACAGGTCAAGTTGGTGACTATTGACTTTAACCAAATCAAATAGAGAAACTGATAAGTTGCCAACCGGTAAACGGTACGGAGAAGAAAGCATGATCTTGTAGGCTTTTTTATAGACATCTGCGGAGGTCAGAAAAGGTTGTTGACTGGTTCGACCATGATGCCAAAAGGAACGGTTTTTGTACAAAAGGCCAACGTGAACACCTTTGGCCAGATAACCGGACGATCTGGCTCTAAAGGCTGATTTTTCGACCAGTTTACAAAGAATGGGGGCTAAGTCCTGAGGAGAGGATAGAGCCTTGGGTAGAGAATACATGTTACCAAAACTATGGCGGCCCAAGATAACATCATCAATTTCCCAACCACGAAGACGCAGGTACCAATAGTAACCCAAAATGGACTTAAAGGCTGATTTCAGAACAGGAACAGATGATTGGTAAAAGTCCCACAAGGTGTAGATACCGACACTATTGAGACGGACGGCATTGGCCGTCTTGATACCGGGCAGGTCGGTAAGAGTCAGATTACGATAAACGTCGGTAAAATTTTGATGATTTATTTCATCTAAGCCATCGGGCTTGTGAAGATTAGCAGCTAACTTGGCTAAAAAGTAGTTAGGGGCAATACCAATAGAAACAGTTAACCAATCACCAATATTTTCTTTTATTTTTGTCTTGATCTGGCGGGCAACATTGATAATACCAAGATTTAGGCTGGGGTATCCTTCCAGATTGACACCAAACTCATCAATGGACTTGGGATAAAAATCATTGGTATAGGTACTAATCAGATCCCGTAGTTTTAGGTGGACGTTTCTATATTTCCAAGGGTCGGGGGACAAAATTTGTAAATCGGGGCAAAGAAGTTTGCCCTCCTTAACCCGCATACCGACTTTGACGCCTAGTTTTTTGGCCTCTATGGAAGGAGCTAGGATACAACCACTAGGGGTGGTATAGGCGGCCACAGCGATGGGCCGATGGCGTAATAGGGGGTTGGCCTGCTGCTCGATAGTGGCGAAACAGGAGTTTAGATCAATGTGCATAATAGTGGAAGGTTTGGGATTGAAAGGTAAATTAGTCTGGTAAACCATCTGAAATTTCCTCCAGGCGCCAAAGTAAAGATTCTGTGTCTAGATTAATTTTAAAGAAGGTACCGCCAGCAAGTACAGAAAAGATATGATGAAGTGTGCGCCCCTGTCTAAAACGGTGATGAAAACCAATTTTGGTGACTTTATACAGGCGACCGTCCCACTGGAGAGAAATAGGGTAAATTTTGGCACCTTTTGACCAGGAAACAAAGGCAACAGTAACAGGAGCGTTAATAAGAAGATGCATACCTTAGTCTAACCGAAGAAAACCCGAAGATCAAGATATTAGTGAAAGGATTCGGACAGCAAATCTGAAGACAGTGGTTTCAAAAGGCTGATAAGATCGGTCGTTTTTGAACTTGGATCCAGCCAGATATTTTCGGCTGATTTGTCTAAGATAACGGGCATGCGATGATGGGTGGGAGCAACTAAGCTATTGGCTGAAGTGGTGATAATGGAATAGCCTTTGGGGCTGTAAAGCCCGGCAAAAGCAAATACATTTTCACCCTTTAGGTCAAAGTGGTGAGGAGCATTTGGTTTAACTTTTTTGGGCCATTCATAAAAACCGGTAGCCGGAATCAGACAACGATAGTTTAGAAAGGCATCATGAAAAGATGGTTTTTCCAGTAACGTTTCTGACCTGGCATTGATAAGAGGTTTAAAGTCATCTTTGGCCCAAGTAGGGACAAAACCCCAGGTTAAAAAAGATAGTTGATGGGTAAACTTTTTTTTGGTGATAATAGGCATAACTTGACCAGGGGTAACATTGGTATTTGGTTTAATTTTGGCCAGTTCGGCCGGACTAAGGCTTAGACGGAAACGATTGGAAAAAGTTTTATCAGGGTAAAATGAGTATCGACCACACATACAGTAGTATACTCTATTTTTGGCTTATTTTCTGAAAAATTTTGGCACCGATATAAGCGCCTAAAAGATCGAATAAAGTATCAGTGAACTTGGCTCCCCTACCGGGAACAAAATATTGATGAACTTCGTCACTGACACCGTATAGATAAGTCAGAAGAAGTGAGGTTAAAAAATATTTATTTTTGATAATACCGGATTTGATGAGGCCAAAATATAAGGAGGATGACAAGAGACTATAAACAAAAAGATGAAGAGATTTGTGAATTAGAAATTGGACAGTAAAACTACCACCAATACCGGTACTCTCCAAAGAAGATAAATAAAAAATAGTAGACATTATCAAAAGAGATGGAAAAAAATAGATGATTCTTTTCATTAACTAAATTTGGAAAATATGGCCGGGGCTAATAAAAGACCGCCACCAACAATTATTAAAAAGTAAGGGGCATATGAGGTCAGGGTAAACTTGGCAGATGACGAAGCAGATTTGGGGTCTTCAAATTTATATATATCAGGAATATCTTGAGTTTGGTTGGTATTTCCCAATACCTGGGGAACAGGGCTAGGTGTGTCAGTTGGGGTGTCGGTAACGGTTGGGCTAACTGTGGGTGTGGGGGTAGAGGTGGTTTTGGGGGTGGAGGTGGGATATGGGGTGGAAGTAGGTTTGATAGTCGGTGTGGGGGTGGGGTTAGAAGTGGGGATAATTAAGCCAACAACATGAGAATCTGGAGTTGTGTGACCGATAGACAATTTAAGTTTAATAGTGGCATAATCCCCGTCTTCTAAAAATTTTTCAGTGCAATCATCAATTATGGCAAAGATATAGTCCGATATTTTTCCCGAAATGTTTGTCTTGTAGATTGGATAAGATTCCCATTTGGAAGTAGAATTTAAGACTACATCACCGTTCATGGTTTTAACAAAACAACTTCTGTCCCCTCTGTAGTCAAATACTTTAATTTGGTAATCCGTTTCTGGCTGGCCGTTTTCTAAATTAAACCCGATACTAAATTTTTTGCCTTTTTCAATCTTATCCGGAATATCTTGTATTTCAAACAGAAAATCATTATCTGGTTCTGTGACACCTATACTTGGAGTTTGGACGGTACAATTTGAGATTTGGGAAAAATCACAATTGTCTAAGCTATGCGATTGCCACTGACTATCTATTAATTGTACACATTTATCATCAACTTCTATTTTTGGCCATGTATTAGGACAATCTACGTTACCATAACTGACACAATCAACAATATCTTCACCCTTTTTTAACAAAATATAATCACCACTACTTGTATTATTAAGAAAGTTAAAAGGTATTGTTAATATCTGACCAGGTGACAATATACATGCTTGAGACGAAAGTTGTTTGTTTTGAGTAGCAGAATTGTCATGTAGTGTAAATTGAGAAACGTCAACATCTTCTTGAGAAGAATTACAGATGTTTACCATATCATTATTGTCAGTTGATGACCAGGAAAAGGCACAGAGATTTAATTGGGCGTAAGATGGTTTGGAAAAAAGAAAATAAAACAATAAAAGAAATGCAATGGCCACAAAAAAGTGTAGCAAAAACTACTTTGTAACAACAGGTAGATTACTTTTTCTTCTAAAACCTTGACAAAAAGCTATTATTTCTCTGTCAACATCTAATTGTCTAAATAATCCTGGTGATACAGGACCCCAAACTGAATGATTGCCCTGATCAGTTATTTTAGGATCGGCCGATGTTGACTGACCATGATGAATTTTCATGGCTTCGACGTATAAAGTGGCAGCAGAGTTAGTCATGTCTTTGATTAACTTGTATAGTGTATATTATATATGTACTTGTCAAATATTGATAATTGCTTGGTATAATAGCTGATGGCTAATATAGTCGATGGTCAGAAAAGGCCAGTAGTAGTTGTCTTAGATACTCGCAAAGGTATAGGAATAGAAGGGATTCCTGGCCAAGCAACTACAATAGTAAAGGTAAACCGAGAACCAGGTCGACTTGGTTTGGAATCAAACAGTGGTAAACCATGGTGGATGAGAAGATAATTGGGTATATAATTTTTTATGGATGAGTGTATTTTTTGCAAAATAATTCGAGGTGAGATACCAAGTTTTAAGATTTATGAAGACGAAGATTTTTTGGCTTTTTTGGACATAAGCCAATTTACCAAAGGGCATACAATAGTGGTTCCTAAAAAACATGTTGAATTCGTCTGGGATTGTGAAAATAGAGATAGATATTTTGAAGTGGCTACTAAAATTGCCAATCATTTTAGATCTTTAGGCTATAAATATGTAGATTCGATGACTTTTGGCAGACTGATCCCTCATGCTCATATTCACCTAATTCCTCACAATGACGACTCGATAGACTATAAAAAGGCACTAGAGGGCATAGGTAAACTACAGTCTGACCAAGCAAGACGGCCGAGTAAAGAAGAGGGAGAAAAGATAGCTAATAAATTTAGATTGTAGATAGTTTTTGATATAATATGATGTATGATGTTACGTTATTTAAATGGTGAAAATTTGAGATGTGGCGAATTTCCTGATGGAATACCCGCAAGTTTCTGGAGAGGTGAAGCCCCTAAAATTGACGGAGGGACCTGTAGGTGTTTTTTTGCACAAGTTAAGGGAGTTAGGTTTAGACCAATGGTTGTAAATAGCGACAGACTGCCTTTTTGGTTTCTTGATACCATGGCGACAATATCCTTAGGTGAAACAGTCAATTTTCGTGATATTTTTAATAGCAGTCTTGATATAACATCTTTACGAAGACGTGAGCAGGATTGGTATGGAGAACATGAAGGCAGAAAGTATGATTAGGTCTTGATACAGCTTTGGTTTTGTCCTATTTAGTCGGGGATACGAGATTCGAACTCGTAGCCTCACGGACCCCATCCGTGCGCGCTAGCCAGTTGCGCCAATCCCCGCCTGACTTTAAATTGAAAGTACTAGGTATTTTAACAATTAATTTTGAAAAATATTAGTGATATAGTTAGGTATGGACAAAAAACAAAAAACACAACTAAATAAACCTAAGTTTGGTGGAGTTGGCGGTGACAATACCTCTGTACCATTTAACAGATTTAATAAACCAAACTTTAAGGGACCGGCTGGAAATTTTAACACCGCTTTTCGGACCCAAAATAAAGGCGGAAAATAAACCAAATTTAAATTGGCTATTTACTCCAATTGAATATTTAATATAATTTATATTATGAGTTTCTATAGTTATAAATCTCTTAACTCCTATAACTGTCTAGGCAGAGGTGTGTTAGCCACTATGGCTATTGAACCTGTCTATACAGTTATTGTCGGAGGTTTATGACTTAGTTTATTGTCCCAGATAAGCCTCCGAAAGGAGGCTTTTTTAATGTCTATCCCCTACCTTTTGGAAGTTTAACCGGCACAACAAAGTAAATTTGTGGTCTATGGGAGGATCGTGTGCCGGTACATTAAAAATTTACAGGAGGTAGACATGAAAAACAACATTGTCAAACTGTGGAAAGTGCCTGAAATCAGAGCCTACCTAATAGCTAATCTAATCTTTAACTTAGCATCAGGCTGGTTTTTTGGTATATACACCATTTTTTTGACCAGAAAAATTGGCTTAGACTTGGCTCAAGCAAACTTAGTAAATGTTGTCTTCATGACACTGTCAACTTTGTTTGACCCATATACGGGTAGTTTGGCTGATAAGTTTGGTCAAAAGAAAGTATATATCTGGGGACAAGTCTGGTGGGCGGCAGGGATGCTGGTTTATGGCTTTGCTAATGGCTTTTGGCTAGCTATCTTGGCAGAGTCTATGGCGGCTATCGGCCATGCTTTAATGTCACAGGCTCTGGAAACCTGGCTTAGAAATAGACTAGGCGAAGATCTGGCTCATGAGGCGATTAGTTTTGAACCTTCAGTTAGGATGGCCAATGTTCCATCAGCTATAGCTGGGTCAATAATTGGTGCGATAATTGGTCTAGAATGGCCGTGGAGACTGGCCGGAGTTATGGGCTTGGTTGGCTCAATAGTAACTTACCGGGTCATGAAAAAACTTAAAGACGAAGGTGACGGTCAAAACGAGGTCAGTCTAAGGCAGGTTTTTAAACTAATTGCTAGAAATAAAAGCTTACGAGGGTATTTGACCAGAATATTCTTGTATTCAGCCTTAGTCCAACCGATAAATATGTACTGGAGCATAATATTATCGGAAAGAGCAGGTAGCTTTGCTTGGCTGGGATCACTATGGATACCGATATCCATCTTGACGGCTCTAGGTGGACAAATTGCCGGTAAGAGGAAGGATCTAAAGCTGACTATAGCCATAACGGCCCTACCGATAATGCTGGCCGGTGTCAGTGACTCGTTGTGGTTAATATTAATTGGCTTTTTGGTCCACGAAATTGGCAGAGGGATGATATTTCCGATTGTTTTTAGCCTAAGCAATCGGCATATTAACGATAATATAAGGTCGACAGCCAGCTCTACTATTATGGCCGGAAAAACGGCCGGAGGAGTTGTTGGATTACTGATATCCGGCTGGTTGACCTATTATTTTAAGCCTCTGACTATTTGGCTAGTAGCCGGTGTTGGGTTGGCGATATTAGCCATCAAGACCAAGACTGATCCGGGCTAAAAAATACCAGGTTGGGTGACTCCCATATACCCAACCTGGTTGTGTTTTTGGAGTTGATATAATAGTTCGTGGCTAGAAATGGTGAGTTGGTCGTACAGAGTCAAAATTCTGGAATGATAATAAGTGCTAGTGAGGCATTAAAACCTAATAGACAAACATTGCGAGGTGTTCTTGGCTTTGTCGAGAGAGTGATGAGTGATATATTTTGTATGAATCCATACAATGGACTAGTTGGGACTCAAATTGTACTTACCGATAGGCGTTCGGGTGATCCAGAACGTATCACTGTTGATGTTGATGTTTATGCAAGAAATCCCGGAAGAGTAGGTGTTAACCTACCAGGAGAATACTTTGACCAAGGTATACGAGGAGGTTTTAAACCAAATTTTTATAAAGTTGTAACATGTGGTGTAGCTCTGATAAGAGCATCGCAAGATGATGTTACTGGCACACTTCAAGTACCCAGTAATAGACAAACTTTGTTTTCTTATACAGATTGTGTCGCCTCTAAGATTTTATCTGAGATAGGAGCTGGATCAGATCATCTAGATCTGAGGATTCTTAAATAACATTTGGGTTTTGTTTGGGTTTTAGTGCTTGACAGCTACCACGCTCCCCTGTTATCAATAAGTATTAAAAGTTTTTGATATTATGGGCAGACCAAAAAAGAAAGATGTTATAAATGTGGATGTTAGTGGTAAAAAAGAGGCTATTAAGGTAGCTTTGGAGCAAATTACTAAGGCTTATGGCGATGGAGCCATCATGAAAATGGGGCAAAAAATTGCCGATACTAAAATTGATGTTATTCCGTCCGGGTGTTTACCTCTGGATATGGCTTTAGGCGTTGGAGGTTTTCCTAGAGGTAGAATCAGCGAAGTTTTTGGCCCTGAAGCATCGGGTAAAACAACACTATGTCTTCATGTGATTGCCGAAGCTCAAAAATTGGGTGGAACGGCGGCTTTTATTGATGCCGAACATGCCCTGGATCCGTCAAGAGCCCGAGTTATCGGGGTAAACCTAGATGAACTTTTGATTTCTCAACCAGATAACGGAGAGCAGGCATTAGAAATAGTAGAAACTTTAGTTCGATCAAACGCAGTTGATGTAATAGTGGTAGATTCAGTAGCAGCTCTGGTACCAAGAGCTGAAATTGAAGGAGAAATGGGAGATTCGATGATGGGTGTGCAAGCTAGATTAATGTCTCAGGCTTTAAGAAAACTAGCCGGAGCTATAGCCAAATCCAAGACAGTAGTTTTGTTTACTAACCAAATAAGGCAAAAAATTGGCATAATGTTTGGTAATCCAGAGACAACTCCAGGAGGATTAGCAATGAAATTTTACGCATCCGTCAGGGTAGACATTAGAAAAACGGCCAATATTAAAACTACTAATGGCGATACGGTTGGATCGCAACATCGAGCCAGAGTAATTAAAAACAAGGTAGCTCCCCCATTTAGACAAGCCGAGTTTGATATTATGAACGACGAGGGTATATCAATTGCCGGTGGAATTCTGGACATGGCAATAGAAAACGGTTTTGTCAGTAAAGCAGGTGCCTTCTTTAAAATAGACGATGAAACAATTGGGCAGGGACGTGAGGCTGCCAAGGCATATCTAAAGAAAAACCCAAAGGTGTGTCAAAATCTGAAAGAAGAACTGTGGAAAAACGCTAAAGTGCAAACTATAAGCGATGAAACATAATCTAATTGACAACATCAGAATACTGGGTGACCGATTTGTGTCGGTGGATGTAGGCAAGGTTTGTTATAAACTGAGAGCCGAGAATTTTTTTGGTAAAAATATAAAAAAAGGTCAAGAAGTTGATGATGAGTTAGAAAAATTTTTTATTGCAGAACACTTGTGGGTTTATACAGTGGAAAAATGCTTAAATTGGTTAGCAACAAGATCAAGAAGTAAAGATGAATTGCAAGGTAAGCTGAAACTTTCTGTAAGTCAATGGCTTGATAACAATAGTAAAGATATAGACAAGGATCAGTTGGTGGAAATAATTAATGATTGTTTGACTTATCTGGAAAACAATCAATTACTCGACGAAAAAACATTTATTCAGGACTATATTAGGAAAAGTAGAAAGAAGTCGAATACACAGATTCTTTTTGAACTAAACAAGTACAAAGTTGATATGGATAGTGCACGGCTAGAAATAAGAGCCGAGCAAGACAGAGAGGCAAAAGCTATCAGGATTTACCTAAACAAAAAATTAAACAATAACAAGACGACCGATATTAAATCCAAAAATAGAATAATATCTGCTTTATTAAGAAAAGGTTTTCCCTATTTTTTGGTTAAAATGGAAATTGACGATTGGCAAAAGATAGAGTAAAATAGGTTAATTGAATTTAAATATTATTATTTTTAAGTTTACTTTGAAGTTATTTTTTCATATACTCAGACTGGACATAGGGCCAGAGTTGGTGTGTCTATAGAATAAAGTTGTTTTCAAAGTAAGCTGGTAATTAAGGAGAAGCGAAAATGTTTAATAGTCTTTTTAATAAATTTAGAGGTGTGTTGGCGGACACCGCTAAGAGTAAAAGTGACGTTACTAAAGAAGAACCTGTAGTAGTAAAGGCAAGTAACGACACTGATAGTAAGGAGGAAAAAAATCGAGTTAGCTTAAAACAAGCTAAAAAAAGTAAGGTAGTGAAAGTTAATCCGGATGTAGATATTGATAAAAAAGTAGATCAAATTGTTAAAAAAGAACTGGAGGTCAAAGAAAGAGAAATTTTTAATCGACTAAAGTCTCTTGACGATAAAGAACGATACCTACTGGAAAAAGAAAGAAATCTGGATAGGCAATCCGGTGAGGTTAATAAAAAGAGAGAAATGGTTGATGAAATGTATAAGAAGCAGTTGGATAAACTGGAACAAATTTCCGGTTTGTCAGTGACTGAAGCTAAGGATATTATTGTCAAAAACACCGAAAAGAGGATGAGTGACTGGTTGGCAAAAAGAATTGTTGAAATCAAGGAGGAAATTAAGAAAAAAGAGGATGAAATTATCCAAAATATGGTTTTGGATAGTATTCACCACGGGGTGACTGATTATGTAGCGGAATATACTATTTCGACGATTGATATACCTGATGAAAAGATAAAAGGAAAAATTATTGGTCGAGAAGGTCGGAATATTAGGGCTTTTGAAAAAGCGACCGGAGTTGAACTTGAACTTGACGAAGAAGATAGAGTTATTATTTCTTCTTTTGATCCGATTAGACGGGAAATTGCTAGACTATCACTTGAGAGGTTGATAAAAGATGGCAGAATACAACCAATCAGAATTGAACAAGTAGTTGATCTGACCAGAAAAAACATGGATAGGATTTTGATGGCTGAAGGACAAAATATTTGCCGTGAAGTAGGATTATTTAACCTACCATCGGCTTTAATTTTTGCTATTGGTAGATATAAATACAGATTTTCTTACGGACAAAACTTAGCCAAGCATAGTATTGAGGTGACTAAATTAGCTGGATCCTTGGCCAAACAACTGGGGGTTAATGTTAATATGGCGAAATTAGCAGCCCTTTGTCATGATATCGGTAAAATTTCTGATGAAGAAGAAGGTAACCATGTTGATCTAGGTGTGGAAATGCTAAAAAGCTTTCGAATGCCTGAAGTAATTATCAAATCCGTTGAAGAAAGTCACGCTGATAAACCTTTTTCGTCTGTTATTTCAGCTATCTCATATTTGGCAGATGCGATTTCTGGCTCCCGGCCCGGCTCCAGATATGATGGTCACGAAGAATACCTAAAAAGAATGAAAAATATTGAAGAGATTGCCAGAGATAGAAAAGGAGTTAAAGATGTAGCGGCTTATCAGGCTGGTCGAGAGGTAATGGTAATAGTTGACCCAGATCAAGTTAACGACGATGAAGCCATAATTATGGCCCAAGACATTGCCGAAAGCCTTGAAGAAGAAGCAAAGTGGGCCGGCAGAATCCGAGTAACGACTGTCAGAGAAACCAGAAATAGTTTTACAAAACAGAAATCAAACAGACCTGATGATCAGGATTAGAATCAGATAGTTTGATACATATTGAATATGTTTTAAATCAAATTTGGCGGAAAAGATAGTTTGGTTTTTGAAATAATATTGCGGTTAAATCGGCTATTTACTACTTGAAAAGGTTTGTTAATTTTATAAAATGGAGATGATTAAAAATTAACAAAGCAAATTCAAATGACCAAAAAAGATTTGATCGAAGTAGTAGCTGAAAAAGTAAAAATCAGCAAAAAAGATGCCAAAGCAGCAGTCGAAACCTTCTTAAATGAAGTGATGAAAGCTCTTGCCAACGGCAAAACAGTTAAATTATCGGGTTTTGGTACCTTCAAAACCAAAATGTTTAAGCAAAAAACAATTAAGGCTATCGGCAACAAGCAACCTAAAAAGATTTCGGCCCGAAGAATGCCAAGATACGTACCAGGTACCAAGATTAAAAAATTAGTTAAATAATTTTTTTTGAGTTTTAAAAACCCTCGCGAAAGCGGGGGTTTTTTAGATTGTGATTATTTTGAAAACCGGAGAACCGTCAGGTAGGCTGATTGAGTGGAGTTCTTTGTATGGTTTAGTGGTAGGCAGATTATAAACAGGAGTAAAGTAAATTATTGAGTCATTTGAACTTTCTTTGTTCCAATCAATATTACTGATAATAAAATTTTTAAAATGCATTCCTTCCTGATCGTACCAACGGTTTTGGAGTTCTTTGGGGTCAGTGTACGTATAATAAGCCAGATACAGGTGTGGTACACCGATGTAAATATTATCTGGGCCAAAACGATTATCAATCTTAATAACTTTGTCGGTAGTGTCTATACTGCTTAAAAACTGAGCAGCCTGTTGGTAACCAAATTGGTAATTTAAACCCGAGTGAATTGGAAAATGAACAAAATAAATAAAAAGAAAGTAAACAAAAGTACTGATAATAGTTATTGAGAGTAGTCTTGATAATGC
>CAYWRN010000003.1:9980-32814 GCA_964461095.1 uncultured Gammaproteobacteria bacterium | reverse complement strand
GGAACACCGATACCAATTATTAAGTGTGATAAGTGTGGTTTGGTTCCTGTTCCTGAAAAAGATCTTCCAGTTATTCTTCCTGAAAAAGTTAAGTTTGGAAAAGGAAATCCTCTTGAGACAAATAGAGAGTGGATTAAAGTTAAATGTCCAAAATGCAAAGGAAATGCAGAAAGAGAAACAGAAACAATGGATACTTTTTTTGATAGTTCCTGCCAGCCGATAGCAATAACTAGACTAGCCGGAACCACTGCGGGTAAAAATCTTACATGATTGAAACCGCCCTGTGTGAGAGCGGGAACCAGAGGAGCAGACAAAAGCCACCACCAGATAAATGATTTATATTTTGAATGTATAGTATATTTAATACTGGCTAGACCAGATAGTAAAAATATCAAAAATAGGGCCGGCCATAGACCTTGAATAAAAAGACGATCCCGTTCAAATAGACCTAAACCATTATAAAATAGCGGGGCAGGACTGATATATTCCAAGTAATTTTCAGTAATAGCCTTTATGGCTATTAGACTTTTTTCCGGTAGGCTGATTTGGCTATTGTTTAGTTTATCGGCTAGGTTTGCTCCCCGCCAAATTAGCTCAGTATTGGCCCGGGCCGTAGTTTGAAGATCCGTAAAAAACCTAGCTATTAAAGGTGTAACAAGAGACAAGAAAAACAAACATGCAATAATTGTTTTTTTTGAATTTTGTCTATAAAGAATTGGTATCAGGCCAATTAATAGTAACGGGGTTAACCCCCACTGGGTATGGTAGCTATACATTGACAGAGCCAGGGAAAAAAGACCTATTGTAGTTTGGTGTAAATCAGGACGATTTATTGACCTTATGATTAACCACAAACCAAGAGTTAAAAAGAAAAGGACCATATTAGCTTCCAGGGCCATCCTGGAGGTATAAATATGCCACGGAGTAATGGCCAAAACAAATCCGGACAGCAAACCTAATTTGTATGATTTAGTTAATTCTGTGGCTAAAAATATTATGAATAAGACCGTCAGACAACCTGCTATCGCTGATGGTAATCTGGCTGTGGCTGAACTATTAGGTAGAACTAAAGTCAGGGGTGAAAGTAGGTATATATAAAGAGGAGCTTTGTATGTACCATGTGATTCGAATGCTAGGGGCATAAAGTGACTATGTTCATCTCTGGCTGTCCTAATAATTGAATATGCATCATAGGCAATGGAAATTTCATCATTTGACAGATGGGGCGGAACGGTATTTAGACGGTATAAACGGGTAAAAAGGCTAATAACAATAATTGGAAGTAAAAAATACCATTTTATTTTATCCATTTCCATATCAAACCTATAACTAATAACCCGATGCTTTTGGTTAGACCAATTTTTTTGGCTCCTACCCACATTAAATAGGCCAAGATTGGTAATAACGGATATAGGTAATAAACTGTCCCTGGTTGACGATCAATAGCGGCCGGAATTAAAGCTGATAAAAAAAGTATTAACAACTTATAAAATAGTTGTTTATTGGTTTTGTATGCAGATACAATACCAATTGCAATGCAAACGAAGTTATTTAGTAGTAACACGCCTATCAAATTATTAAAATTGAGGAATTTTAAAATATTCCCAATGATTGCCCTGGTTAATATTGTGGTTGTGACAACTATCGGACGTAATCTATAGGGTAGATATAGAGCCTCTTTTTCAATCTGCTTAACCGGAGTGGAAAGCTGGGCAAATCCAAAAATTGTTCTCTCTGAATTAAGTTTAAATGAAGAGTTAATTAAGCCACCATAATATGAACTAGAAGTAAAAATCACAATGGACGATATTAGGACAAAGATGTAACCCATTTTGTTTTTTAATTGTATTCCCAAATAAACTCCGATAGTAATTATAAAAACAGGTAACAAATTTGACCAAGACAATATATTTGCTGGACTAACTAAGGGCATTATCAAAATAGACAAAAGAGAGAATAGTATATAGTTCACTAAACAAGAATAGCTTATGTTTAGAATGTAAATCAATTGATACCGGTAACAAAAAACCTAAAAAGATTTCGGCCCGAGGAATGCCAAGATACGTACCAGGTACTAAGATTAAAAAATTAGTAAAATTATTTCTTGGTGATAAAATCAAACATGGCGGGATTGAGTATAGGAATAGTAGGTTTACCCAATGCGGGGAAATCGACATTGTTTAATGCCCTACTGGGCAGACATGTGGCTGATAATACCAACTACCCGTTTTGTACCATAGATCCGAACGTAGGGGTGGTTGAAGTACCAGATGATAAGCTAGAAAAACTTTCTCAAATGTCAAAGTCTGTTAAAACTATTCCAGCTGCAGTTGAGTTTATGGACATAGCCGGACTGATAAAAGGAGCTTCTAAGGGAGAGGGGTTGGGAAATAAGTTTTTGGATAATATTAGAAAATGTGACGCTATCTGCCATGTAGTCAGAGGTTTTAGTGATAGCAATGTGATCAATACTGGCAGTGACCCTAAATCTGATTTTGAAGTGGTATGTACAGAGTTGATTTTAAAAGATTTGGAGACTCTTGACAGATTTATTGATAACAATAAGAAAAATACCGATGGTAAAAAAACGTATGAAGTAGCCCTAAAACTAAAGAGTGAGATGGATCAAGGAAAATTGGCTATAAATGTTGGGTTAGATGAAGAAGAAACAGAACTGATAAAGCAATTCTTTTTACTTACAGCTAAACCTTATTTTATTGTGGTTAACTTAGACGAAGATACTTATAAACAATTTGCAATTTCCAATTCACAATTTACAAACAATATGGAGTTGGTGCCTGTGTGTGCTAAGGTTGAAGAGGATTTATCGGACTTTTCCAAAGAAGATAAAATAGAGTATTTAAAGGGACTGGGTATCGAGGAGGCCGGATTAAATAGGGTAATTCAGAGGGCTTATAAGACATTGGGGTTACAATCTTTTTATACAACCGGTGTTAAAGAAAGCCGGGCATGGACAGTAAGAATTGGGGCACAAGCTCCGGAAGCGGCAGGTGTTATCCACACCGACTTTGAACGGGGTTTTATTATGGCTGAAGTAATAAGTTTTGGAGAACTAATTGCGATAGGTGATTGGAAAAAAGCCAAAGAGTTAGGTAAAATTAGACATGAAGGCAGAGATTATAAAATGCACCCAGATGATGTAGTTGAGTTTAGGTTCAATGTCTAGAAAATTATTAGTCATATCAGGTCCGACATCAACAGGAAAAACTGAAGTGGCTAGTATAGTGGCCAGAAAATATGGTGGCGAGTTAGTTTCGGCCGACTCATGCCAAGTTTACAAAGGGATGGATATCGGAACGGGAAAAGATCAAGAGGAAGATATAAGAATTCATATGATAGATGTGGTTGAACCATCGGTTAAATACAACGTAGCGGATTACCAAAAAGTAGCCATAGAGGTGATTGAAGATATTTTTAGAAGAGGTAAGTTACCAATATTGGTAGGGGTAAGTGGATTTTATATAGACTCGGTAATAAATTCGAAGTATTCTACTTTTTCTATTAAACCAAACAAGATACTAAGGAAAATATTAGGATTGATCAATATAAACGGTCTTAAACTTATCTATAAATTATTGGATAAAAAGGGTTTTGAGAGACTAAATCACTCGGACGCTAATAACCCATATAGGTTGGTTAGAAAAATTGAAATAAAATTATCTAAAAACAGTACTACCAAGAAAAATACGATAGATTTCGATATTCTCCATATTAAATTAACGGCTCCCCTAACCTATTTGTATCAAAAAATCGACAAAAGAGTAGAAAAAAGAATGGAAATGGGGTTTGTTGTCGAAATTAAAAATCTATTGAACAAATACAAATGGAGTGACCCGGGAATGCAGATTGCAGCTTATAAATGTCTTAAGCCGTACTTTTCGAAGGACCTTAAAGAGGGATTAGATGAATGTCTGACAAGATGGAAATATGAGGAACATTGTGATGCTAGGCGCCAAGGAAATTGGTATAAAAACAAAAAAGATGTATATGTATATGACATAACTAGAAAAAAATACCTTGACATGATCTTGAAACGGGTATCTAGGTGGTACAATTAACTATGGGTAAAAAGACAATTAGAGTAGAAATATCATATAAGACTATTGTGTTTATGTTTGCTTTCCTAGTAGCCGTGTATGTTTTGTGGAATCTGAGAAGTATATTGGCCCTTTTTTTTATTTGTGCAATTTTTATGGAAGCACTAAACCCGATTGTGGGTAAACTAGAACGAAAGAAAGTCAGCAGACCTGTGGCAATAATTTTGATTTATGTAGTTATACTTGTTTTATTATCGACAGCCTTGGCTAGTGTGCTACCAGCATTACTAGGTCAAGTAAACGGATTGTTTAATTTTTTGCCAAGAGCACTTAGCCAATTGGATCTAGTTGGTCTGAATGCGTCTGATTTATCGGCTCAATTTAAACTACTTGAGGGATTACCGTCAGGGATTGCCAAAACTACAATATCAATTTTTAGTAACATTTTTGGTGGAGTTTTGGTGATGATGATCACCTTTTATATGCTTCTAGAAAGAACGAGTATGGACAAGGGGGCAGTCAATATCCTTGGTGAGAAAAAAGGCAGAATGTTTATAGAAATTTTGACAAGAGTTGAGGATAGGCTAACCGATTGGATGAGAGCAGAAGGTCTACTAATGCTTTTGGTAGGGGGACTCTCATATATTGGCTATATGATACTGGGTATTGATTTTGCCCTGGCCCTAGCAATCATGGCAGGTATTTTAGAAGTTATTCCTAATATAGGCCCGACAGTGGCGACGATATTAGCAGCTGTAGTAGCTTTGAATCAGTCAACTCTAGTGGTGATTTTAACTGTGATTTGGGGAATCTTGGTTCAACAGGCTGAGAATAATCTGATAGTACCTAGAGTTATGAACAAACACGTAGGTCTAAATCCGTTAGTGACAATTTTTGCATTGGCAGTAGGTGCCAAAATTGGCGGAATAATGGGGACACTTCTGGCCATACCAGGATTTTTAGTTGCCGAAACAGTTGTCAAGACTCTGGTAAAAAGTAAACAGGATAAATAAGCCGGCTTTTGTTTATGGATCATTAATCTAACTCTCCCTACCTAAGACTGATAGAAAAGCAACTGTCTTGATTTGGGATTTCCACAAGAAGGGTGCTCGTTTCACTTCTTCCGAAATAAATCGGAATGTTCGTCACTGTAGCAGAGCCAAGCCGGAGTAACCGACTTCCGTATATGTTTAGGTTCTTTGCTTTTAGTGGGCCGGACTTTCCTCCCCGCCAGGGCGGGGTTGATCCTTTTATCCTTGATATTATAGCAAAAATGGGGTTTTTAGACTAGAATGGGTAATGGTATATGTGTTTTTGGCAATATTACTACTTTGGCAAATCTATCTTACAATTTTGCTGATTAAAACAAGAAGCAAAAAAGAAGAGAAAATCTTTAATAAAGAGTCTGATTTTAGCGTTGGATTGGTTAAATTTAATCCATTTGAAGGAGTGGGTAGTAATCAAAGTTTTTGTATGGCTTTACTAAGTAGTAAGGATTCAGGTATTATATTTACATCGCTTCATGGCCGAAACGGAACCAGAGTATATGCCAGGGAGATAAATGTGAGTAAGTGGCAGTCAGAAAAGTTGTCAGGTGAAGAAAAAGAAGCGATAAAAAGAGCATTAGCAGTTACAAAGACTAAATAAATGAAAAACAAGAAAGATTTATTGACGTACGTTGGAATTTTTTTTGTGTTTACAGGCAGTTTTTATCTTATTTTTAACAAACTAGTTCCTAGCAAAAGCCAAAATAAACAAGTTGAAGTAGCTGAAGAGGATAATCAGGATAGCGACGAAGTGGCAACTGGCTTTTTGAGCTTTGAAGGGCCGAAGACTGAAGAATGCCCCTTAAACGGAATTAAATATACCAAGGAACAGAAGGACATTTGGCAGATGAGAAGACCATTACTGGTGATGATTGAGAATCATAGTGATGCCAGACCACAATCCGGACTGAATACAGCTGATGTAGTTTATGAAACCATAGCCGAGGGCGGAATCACCAGATTTATGGCAGCTTATTACTGCGATGCTTCGAGGGTTGGAGATATCAGATATGACGTAGGGCCTGTCAGATCAGCCAGAACGTATTTTCTTGACGTTGCTTCGGAGTATGCTGACTATCCTCTATATACACACGTTGGAGCAGCTAACTGCAGTGCACCAATAGATCCGGCTACAGGTAAGGTAGCAGGTGCATGTACAAGTGATAGAAGAGTCCAAGCCATGGAGCAAATAAACCAGTATGGTTGGACCGGAAAAGGAACATGGAGCGATTTATCACAGTTTTCACTATCTTATAAGGTCTGCAGACGAGAACCTGATAGAACAGGCGATAGTAGGGCAACTGAACATACTATGTATTGTTCTACCAAGGAGTTATGGAGCGTAGCAACTGACAGAGGATTGACTAATACTACTGAATCATCCGGCAAGAGTTGGGATAGTACGTTTAAGGCATGGCAATTTGGTGAAACGGGAAGTAGCCAGGACGGCACAGAAACCAGTTATGTTTCTATTCCTTTTTGGAGTTATGACGATTATGTGGTGGAGTGGAAATATGACCAGGATGGTGGGGATTATGTTAGGTGGAACGGAGGCGAGAAGCAAATTGATTTTAACGATAAAAAAGAGATTAGGGCTAAGAACATCGTAATCCAGCTTGTTAACGAAGAAACTAATGTCGATGTTCATAAGCATAATATCTATACAATGATAGGTACGGGTAAGGGAGTATTGATTCAAGATGGGAAGAGAATTGATATTACCTGGTCTAAGGCTAAAAGGCAAAGCAGAACGGTCTTTAAAGATAGCAAAGGGAAGGAGATAAATTTTGTACCTGGTAAGATATGGGTAGAAATTGTATCCAAAAATAGTAAAATAAACTATGAAATGGGAATTGAAACTCAAGAAAATAGTCGGGTCCCGGACCAGGGCCAAGCTGATTAAAGTCTTTTTTAGCGATCCAACAGAGAGCTTTTATGTCCGCCAGTTGGTTAGGATGTGTGGGGAAGAGATAAATTCGATCAGAAGAGAGCTGGCAAATTTACATAGCATAGGGGCAATATTACTGGAAAAAAAGTCTAATAAACTGTTCTATAGACCAAATCCAAAGTTTTTGTTCTTTACCGAACTGCTGCTAATTGGATTTAAAAACGAGGATTTTTGGATCAACCTAACTGAATATAACAGCAAGGAAGGTGGAATTTATAAAGTAATATGCTCTAGGGATTTTGTATATAAAAAACACAAGGAAAACGAAACCGATGTAGATATTGTAATTGTTGGCAAGATAAATGTTGATAAAATTGGAAAATTGATAGAGGAACAAGAAAAGAAACTGGGTTTTGAGATAAACTATATGGTAATGACCAAAAAGGAATTTAGAGTCAGGGTACAGAGAAGAGATCCATTGCTAATCGATATATTTTTACTAGAACCAATTACAATTATGGGGAATTATGCCTAATTTGCGAAAAGTCATAAAAACGGGTAACAGTCTGGCGATAACCATTCCTGCCAGGGCTGTTTTTAACTTAGATATAAAGGAGGGAGATGTGGCTACAATTTCTGTTTCAAGAAGCAGAGGGGTAATAAGCTACAAGTTTAGTGGAAAAGCCAGACAATTGTCCCTGATTGGTAATAAGTCTTAAAAAGATTTAAGCATTTTTAGGAGGGTAGTTTTTTTGTTTAGGGTTGGATCGTCTTCGACCTTGGCAAAAATCTGATTGAGAACTTGACCCACCTTGGGACCAGCAGTAATTTTTAGGACACTCATGACATCGTGACCATCTATTTTTAAATCATTGACCGAAAAAGGTTGTTTTTGAACCTCAACGAAGCGCTTCTTAAGAGCCTCCCAGCGCCACGATGTTTCTTTGGCCCCACTACCTAGCCTATCCCCTCTTCTAAGGCTAATAAGGTCATCCAGATAGTCTGGAGTGATGTGTTTGATTAATCTTCTAACTGCTTTATCTGTCTGTTTGTCGCTAGCTGTAAACATATGCCAGCGGACCAGGCGATAAAGCTTGTCTAACTGTTTATTAGATAGACGAAGGCGGATACCAATTGATTTAGCAATTCTGGCGCCAATTACCTCATGGTTGTGAAAAGTTGGTTCTTGAGCAGATCCATGTGGATAAGAACAAGAGGCCGGTTTACCAATGTCGTGAATTAAGGCCGCCAGACGTGTCACAGGGTCCAAAGAATCACAATTATCTAAGGTGTCAAGCGAATGTGTCCAGACATCGCTGACATGGTGACCTTTTTGAGACATACCAATACCGGCTACCAGTTCAGGGATAATATATTCCAAAAGTCCGGTATTCTGGAGAAGACCAATCCCGTATGATGGTTTATCGGTTAATAACAACTTAAAAAGATCATATCTAACTCTCTCTTTTGATATTTTGTCCAATAGATGAGCGTTTGACTTAATTGCTTTAAAAGTATCCGGCTCGATACTAAAGTTTATTTGACAGGCAATTCTGACAGCTCTGATGAGACGATGGGCATCTTCTCTAAACCGGTCAGTCGGGTTACCAACAGCCCTAACCAATTGCTTTTCCAGGTCGTCCAGGCCGTTAAAAGGATCGATAATGTCAAGTTTAACTAACCTGCCTGAACTGTAAACGGGTTTAAGGGCAATAGCGTTTATGGTAAAATCGCGCCTCTTTAAGTCCTCATCAATAGACTTGCCCCAAGTGACTTTAGTTGGATGGCGAAAATCCTCGTAAACACTTTCAGATCTAAAAGTAGTAACCTCAAACACCTCTTTTCTGGGGCCAACTATACTAAAAGTACCAAAATCGTTTTCATAAAAACTATTTTTGGGAAACAGCTTTTTCATTTGAGTTGGGGTTAGATTGGTAGCAAAATCCCAATCTTTGACTGTTTTACCGATATATAGATCGCGAACAGAACCACCAACAATATAGATTTGCCCTTTGTTTTGGGTAAATATCTTTAGAATTGGTTTGACTTTACTAGGTATCTGGCTAACTTTAAACATGATCTATTCTAACAAATCGAAATGGACGGGTTTGGGTATATAGTTAGTACATAGACAATATATATTATTTTTGGTATAATATGACTATGAAACAAAAATTTGAGATAGAAAAAAGAGTTGGAATTGAATTTAATTTGATGGGAAAAAAGATAGGTTTGGGTTTTAAGACTACATATCAAGATGTTGTTACCGATGGCGATGAAGTGGTTGAAAAGCTTAGTCCACAAGTAGGTATCAGAGTAGCGAATATTAGCAATACCTTGGTAGTTTCTAAGATTTATTTTCCAGGGCTCCAAACTGCAGATGAAAGACCACTACTTGAAAATCAAGCACTTAGGTTGGGAAGGCGTACAGTAACTAGTTTAGGACCAGTAATTGAGTAGATTTTAAATCTATTTGTGAAAATTACCCTTTCTATCTGGTATTAGGGGTATGTTAGTTGTATAATATCTTTAGTTATAGTTTTAAATAGATTATGACGGTATTTTTAAGACTTATTGGAATGGGTGGTAAACCAGGGAGAAGCGAACGTACACAGCCCTTGAGTCCGGTTGCAAAATCAGCACTAGCACATGGAGTAAACTATATGGTAGCCCCCAGACCTGAGGTTGAGACAGGCAGTCCAGTTACACCTGACATAGGTGATTCGAGCACAGATGTATTATTCGCCCTTCAGTTACATCGACCTCCAAAGATAAGGGCATTGTTACACTTATAGTTAATTTTGTTATAAACGTTTCTGAGAAATTGGTATGATTTAGTGTGGAGGGTTAAAAAAGGATTTTTTAGGTTTGTATTTTGTTGGTATATTTGTTATGTAAGCTCCTTGTTTTTTATAGCCTGTCTTATGGTATAATAAAAGTATGACTGGTTCACCTTATAACCGAATTACTTCAAAAGAAGGGGTTCAGTTTGCACTTCAGTTGACCGAAGACGGGGTTTCAATTGGATGTACAAGATTTATTTCTGATAGGGTTCCTGTGGCTTCTGCAATTAACTCACCGAAAGGTGCTCTTCAGCTAAACGTAGTTGGTGACAACAGTGAAAAACAAAGTGTATTTAGTGTATCTTTATATCCGAGAGGAAAAAGTGAAATTCCTCCTCAATATTTAGATCATATTGGGGCAGCGTTAGGTAGGGTGAATCTATCTTTCCAAGGAGTTGATGTTTCTATAACTAACTTGGGACGGCCAGATGAACAAAGGGGGACATTTTTTATATCACCTAAACTACCTAGGTAGAACTAAACATGTTTGACTGATATGATTTAGTGTGGAGGGAGTAAAGGTAAAGAACAAAAAAATAATAGATGGTCAGATGGGTGCGGATGAGCTAGTAGATATCTTACTTGACAATAGAGATTTAAAAAGTGATTTCTTAGACAGAATAAAGAGTGAAGATATACAAGTAAGTGACTTTGGGATAAACACAAAAGATTTTGAGAAAGCAATAAAGATAATAAAAGCAGAACAGGAAACACACCAAAAGATATTAATTTATGGTGATTACGATGTAGACGGGATTACGGCCACAGCTTTGATGTGGAAAGCTTTGTATAAAAAAAACAAAAATGTATTGCCGTTTATACCTGATAGGCAAATAGACGGTTATGGTTTAAATGACGAAAGTGTTATTAGGTTTTGTAAAGAAAAAAATTTTTGGCCAGATCTATTAATTACTGTTGATAACGGGATTGTGGCTTATCAACAAATAAAAAAACTAAAAAATAAAATTGGTAAGATTGTAGTGATTGACCATCATCAAAAAGGTAAAGAAAAATTGGAAGCAGATGGGGTTGTTTACAGTGATCAAACAACTGCATCAGTATTGGCCTATTTAGTGGCCAGAGAATTTGATAGCAAAACAGAAATAGATCTAGCAGCTCTAGGAGTAATTGCAGATTGTGCCAATCTGGCTAATAAACTAAATAGAAATTTTGTAGCTGAAGGCTTAAAAAAACTAAATCTATCTCCCAATAAGGGTATAGAGGAAATACTTACAGTCAGTAAATGGGGAAACAAAGTAGTAGATGAATGGACGGTTGGTTTTGTAATAGCCCCCCGAATTAATGCATCAGGAAGGATGGGTGACGCTACCAGAGCTTTAAGACTTCTATGTGATGGTAATAAAGACCGACTGGAAAAAATTGCAACTGTCCTAGAAAAAGAAAACAGAAAGAGACAAGATGAACAAAACAAAAAACTAGAAATTTATTTAAAACAAGAATATAAACAAGATTTAATTATAGTCAAAGGTGATCTACATCCGGGTATAATTGGTTTAATCTCAGGAAAATTAACTGAAAAATTTGGTAAAGCCAGTATCGTGATATCTGAAATGGATGGTAAGATTTTTAAAGCGTCAGGAAGATCAATAGATGATTTTGATATAACCAAATTTTTAAGACAATATGGTGATTTATATGAATCAATTGGGGGCCATAGTCAGGCCTGTGGTTTTAGTATTAAATCCAATAACTACCCTAGATGGTACAAACTAGTAAAAGAGACAAAAATTAAAGGAAGTGTAAAAAACAAATCAGTAGAGGCGATTATGACTTTGGGGGCGGTTAATATTAAAAACTTTGAGGCAATATCTAAGTTAAAACCATGGGGAGAGGGGAATCCCCTGCCCTATTTTCTATTTACTGATGTTAATGTGGTAAATATTAGATGGGTGGGAGCAAATAAAAATCATGTTCAGCTACAGGTAAGGCAGGACAGAACTGTTAATGCGATTGGGTTTAATATGGCTAACGTCAATCTGTCAGTTGGGACAAAAGTTAATTTAATTGGCCAGCTGACTCTAAATGAATACAATGGATCTAAAACTATTCAAATTCAGGTTCAGAGGATATGCTAGAATATGTAAAGCGCTTGAGGTGTTAACAGCACTGAGCTTAGGGAAGAAATCGCGCAAGCGAGACTAGAACCCTACGGGTGAGCCCGTGATAGCCTAAGGCGTGTGTCACATCAGAAACAGAGCACGAACAGCTTTGATTTTCCCCGTGTGACACGGGGTTATTTTTTATATAATATAAACATGAAAAGGAGTTTTGTTAGTCAATGTATTGACCAGATTGGTCAAAAAGTGTTAATTAAAGGATTTGTGTCGACGATCAGAGAACATGGCAAAATAGCTTTTGGGGATATTAGAGACTTGACCGGGACTGTCCAGGTAGTAGATGAAACTGGTAAATTAGCCAAGGTTAAGGGTGAATATGCAGTTGAAATTGTGGGAACGGTAAGCAAAAGAGGTGAAAGATATATAAATAAAAAGATTGCTACTGGCACAATAGAAATACAACTTGAAAGTATCAAAGTGTTGGCTGAATCTTCTGATCTACCGTTTGAAGTAAACAAACCAAAAATTGATGTGTCACTACCAGTATTGTTGGACTACAGAAATGCATCTTTAAGGAATCAGGCGATAGCTGATGTGTTTAGACTTCAATCAAATATCGTCAAAGCTTTTAGGGATTTTATGTACCAACAAAAATTTATAGAAATTCAAGCTCCGACTATGGTGGCAACCGCAACCGAAGGAGGTTCTCAGGTTTTTAGCGTTGATTACTTTGACCGAAAAGTCTATATGGCTCAAAGTCCCCAATTTTATAAACAAATAATGGTATCGATTTTCGAAAGAGTATTTACAGTGGCTCATGCCTACAGAGCGGAACCAAGTGTAACTACGCGACATCTAACTGAATATGTGGGATTGGATGTGGAAATGGGTTTTATTGATAGTTGGATGGACGTTTTACTAATGGCTGATAGTTTGGTTAAACATATGTTTGAAACCGTTAAAAAAGAGAATGGTGATATTTTAGAGGAATACGGAGTTGAGGTACCACAAACATGTAAAAATACCCCTATTGTTAAACTGTCAGAGGCTCAAGAAATAGTCTTTGAAAGAACAGGTAGAGATATTAGAGGGGAGCCGGATATGGACCCGGAGGCGGAAAGGGAAATATGCAGGTGGGCTCTGGAAAAGCATAAAAGTGACTTGGTGTTTGTGTCACATTTTCCAACCAAGAAACGACCTTGGTATACCTATCCCGACCCCGAAAGTCCGGAAGAAACATTGAGCTTTGATTTGATTGGAAAAGGGGTAGAATGGATAACTGGCGGGCAGAGAATTAATGACTATAAGCAATTAATAACAAATATTAAAAAAATGGGGGCAAATCCAGATGACTTTGAAATACCATACCTTCAAGCTTTTAAGTATGGTATGCCGCCAGAAGGAGGATTTTGTATAGGACTTGAACGAATTACACAAAATATTTTGGGTCTGGAAAATATCAGACAGGCAAGTTTGTATCCTCGAGATATGGAGAGAGTTGATATTAGACTGGCAAAATTGGATGAAAAAAATAATAGTAAGTAGTCTTTTGGTCTTAAGCCTTTTTTGGGGAGGGTATTTTGTCTATGAATACAAAACTAAAAAAATGGATTATGGATACGGAGTCGTTGATTTTAACCACCCTCAACTACCGGTAGTAATTCAAGATATTCCGCAGCTTGATTGTGAATCATTTATTGTGATAGACGTGGAGACTAACACAATATTGGCTCAAAAAGAGAGTCATAAAAGATTGTATCCGGCCTCAATAACAAAACTGGTAACTGCACTGACGGCGTTAAATATCTATCCACTGGATGAAAAATTAAAAGTCAGTGAGTATACAAACGGCAAGGTAATGGGGTTAGTAGATGGAGATGAATTAACAGTTAGAGACTTAGTCAGGGCAATCTTGGTACACTCAGCCAATGATGCGGCATATAATTTGGCTATCAACCATAGGGGAAAAATAACTGGATTTGTAGAGGAAATGAATAAACTGATAAATAAATATGGTTTATCTGATAGCCACTTTATGAATTTTGACGGCATAGATGAACCAAATCATTACTCATCAGCCTATGATTTAGCTCAGATCGGTAGATTAGCCATAAAAAATCAAACAATTAAAGAAACTGCTCTTTTGACTAATTTAACGGTCGTCGGTGACTTGGGTGTCAACTATGAATTACAAACAACTGATGAACTTTTAGGTGTGATACCGGAAATAAAAGGTTTAAAAACCGGCTGGACACCGGAAGCCGGTGGATGTTTTCTGGGCTTAATTGAGATAAACGGCCACCAACTAATATCGGTTGTTTTAAACAGTCAGGACAGATTTGCGGACACAATAAAAGTTGTGGATTGGATAAAAACCGGAGTTTCGTACCGTGACTATTCTTGGGAGATGTAGCCAGGGTCAACGGCAGTGACGTAGGCAACAAAATTTTGGCTACCTTCAAAAACATAGACTGGCAGCATAAAATTGGTCAAACTGGACGGTTCGTAGTAGGCTAGGTACATGTTTTTGATAGCAATATCTTTTGAGGTAGAATCCCTGGCAGGCCAGTATTTACCTTTTTTGAGAGCATCAAAGGCAGACTGGGGTGAAATTATGGGGTAATAAGAAAAAGAAGTGGCATCGATGGGAGCATACTTATAATTAACGTCTATGATTCTTTTTGATTCGACTGGAGAGGCACTTAAAAGAATTGAGATAGAGGAAGAGTCCGGGTCTGAATAAACGACTTTGTAGGAGTCATCAATCTCTTGTCTGACAAAATCTACTCTCAGGGCATTGGCCTCTGAATAAGAAGAGACTTTCTTTAGGCCTTGAGAACTGATTGACCAATAGGAAATATTCTGATTACCTGCTACTAAATCAGGAGTCATTTTATCAATGGTTGACAAAAAGGTTTGAGCTAGTTGAATGGCTTGATCTTTTTCGGGTAAGTTTTTGGAGGTAATCAGAAGTTGGTCGTTTTTGTAGGGATAACTAACTGAAAAACTACCCTCTAAGACGTTCATAACCAAGGTTTGATCAGAGTCGGTACGGGTAAACTGATAAACGCCGGTCCGGATCTCAGTTGGCTTATTGAGAAAACCTAGTTTTCGGGCTGTCTGAGTGTCTTCTTCCAAGGCCAGAAGGGTGGAAACGGGGCGATAGACAACAAAGACTTTGGCCGCCGGGGAAACGGTTGGCATGGTATCTTTGGCAAGTTCTAGGGAAAAGTTTTTGACTTCAAATTGTTTTTGGGGAAAAATAATAGCAGGTAAGCGGCCATATCTGACATCAGGGACAATTTTTTGATGAGCAGCTTTGTAGGCCTTGTAGGCGTTAACTGCTACAGAATAAAAGATAACAAAAATTAGCAGAAATACTGATCCATATTTAATGGCTTTCCGGGCAATGTATGACGTTTCAGTCAGGTTGGTCATTAATTTATTTTAGCTAATTTGAGAATAATTAACCAGGGTGGTATTGTGGTAAATATTGGTTATTTGTTGTATACTATAGGTAATGAACTTTATTAATCGATTGCTGCTTATGGCAACAGATGCATATGGCCAAGGTTTGACTGACGGGAGGAGAAGTGCACTAGAAGGACAGATCTGTTTCAGAAATCCAATTAAAGTTGCTGAAGGAGTTTTAAAGAGACATAGTTACGATACTAAAGAAGTTGGATTGCAGTTACGTAATGGCGATATACGGACAATGCTTAATGTTGCTTTCGTGACATCTGCTGGTGGACAAATGGCTATGGAGACATATATTGGAGGATTTGCACATGGTTACCTTGAGACACGGCCACCTCAACCCCGTGGTGGAATAATGTTGCCACAAACTTGAAATCTATATGACTGATAATTGATGCTAAAATAGCCATATGAACAAGGTAAGAACCAGAATTGCACCCAGCCCGACAGGAGATTTCCACATTGGTCAAATTAGAACTACTTTATATAACTATGCTTTAGCAAAGAAAAATAATGGACAATTTATTGTTAGGGTTGAAGATACTGATCAAAAAAGAATTGTTCCGGGAGCGGTTGAAAGAATTCTTAAAGATATTAAAGACTATGGTTTAAACTGGGACGAAGGTCCAGATATCGGTGGACCATATAAACCATATAAGCAAACAGAGAGGCTAGATACATACCAAAAATATATTAACGAACTTATTAGTAAGGGTTTGGCTTATTATTGCTTTTGTAGCCAAGAAAGACTTGATGAAATAAGGGAAATTCAACGAAAAAATAAGCAAGTTCCAAAATACGACAGATATTGTATAAACCTATCTAAAGAGGAAATTGAAAAGAAAATTACCAGAGGTGAACCTTATGTAATCAGAATGAAGATGCCCGAAAACAAGATTGTGGAGTTTGACGATTTAATTCGGGGTAAAATTAGAATCAATACTAACGACCTAGATGACCAGGTATTAGTTAAGTCTAATGGAATACCAACATACCACTTTGCAGTAGTAGTTGATGATCACCTGATGGAAATTAGCCATGTATTAAGAGGTGAGGAATGGATAAGCTCAACACCTAAACAAATATTGCTGTATAAAGCCTTTGGCTGGGAAATACCAGTCTTTTGTCATTTAACTGTTTTTTTGGATCCTCAAGGTAGGGGTAAAATGAGCAAAAGATATGGCTCAGCGTCAGCTAGAAGTTTTTTGGATGATGGCTACTTACCGGAAGCTTTAATAAATTTTATTATGCTTTTGGGCTGGAATCCCGGTACCGATAAAGAAATATATACTTTGGCTGAGTTTATACAAGAGTTTTCTCTGGAACGGTTACATAAAAAATCACCGGTATTTGATAGAAAAAAACTAGATTATTTTAATAGCTACTACATAAGGGCTAAAACCGATGATGAGTTTTTTGAACTAGTTAAGCCTTTTTTTGAAAAAGAATTAGGAGAGGTTGACCTTAACAAATTAAAAATATTGGCTCCCTTACTAAAAGAAAGAACTGTAACCCTCAAACAGGCTGTAAGTCTGGGAAGATTTGTATTTTATGATATTGAAGTTGACAATAATATAATCGATCAAAAAATTAAAGATAAAAAGAAAGCTATTGAAATGCTTGAAGAAATTGTAGCTATGTTGGAGAAGGTTGATTTTTCTAGCTTTGAAACTATTCAGGACAGTCTACTGAAACTGTGTGATGAAAAGAAATATCACCGAGGTGATTTTTTTATGACACTTAGGATTGGTCTAACTGGCAGCAGTGTAACTCCACCAATAGTCGAGTCCATGCCTTTGGTAGGTAAAGAAAAGTGCATAAAAAGACTAAAAAGCTTTAAAACGTTACTAGAAAGCATATAACTGAGATTAGAAGAGTATAAAAGCCGAATTTCCAGAAATGTTTATGGAGGACAATTTTTTTGAGTATTTTTATGGCGAAAAAGCCGGTTATGGCACAGATAATAAAAGGCACAATATAGGTAAGCTCTAACTTGCTTTCAGCCGAAGGCCGAAGAAGATTTATTAAAAGTGCTCCAACTGAGACCGGAATATACATGTAAAAAGAATATGTAAAGGCATTTTTGACCGACATACCAAGAATGAGAGCTGTTGAAATGGTAGCAGCTGACCTAGAAATCCCAGGAATAATAGCAATGGTTTGAGCCAGACCAATTAGTAGAGCTTTGGTAAGGTCAACATCTTTTTGACCGGCGCCATTAGGTCTGGTAGAGAATAGGAAAATCGAAGTAATAAGAAAGGAAAAAGGCAGAAAACTTATATTGTTAAAAAAGTAGGACTCAATGTAGGGGAGAAAAAACATTGTCATGATAACTACCGGAAGAGTTGAAACAACTAATAGAGGAGCCTTTTTAATAAAATCGACAAAAGAAGTGCGAAAGAAGACTAGGACTGATAAAAGGGTGGCTGTATTGAAAAAAACATCAAGATATAAACCATCAGGGAGTTGAAAAAGGTACTTAAACAAATTCATGTGGCCTGATGAAGATATGGGTAGAAACTCAGAAATAGCTTGAACTATGGCGACTACTAAAAGCTTAAAAAACAGCATGAGATAAGTTTACCTCTTTGGTGATTGTTTTTGTCTTCTGGCTTTTCCACCGGTACCAACTTGACGTCTTTGTCTGATACGGGAGTCAACTGTTAGTAAACCAGCCTTTTTTAGATCGGTATGATAATCAGAATTAAATTTATCAATGGCTCTGGCCAGCGCTAATCTGACAGCCTCGGATTGGCTGACTTTGCCACCACCAGTAACTTTCGATTCGAAATAAAAATTGTCTAAATTTTGAGTAACTACAAACGGTGTTTGAATAATTTGGATGTATTTAGAATTACCAAAATAGTTATTGATAGGTAAGCCATTGACTAAAATATCACTCTTGCCTTTAAAAAGTTTTAGAGAGGCAATTGAAGATTTTCTTCTTCCTAGACTGTAGGTATATTTTTTGGTTGACTTAGGCATGTTTTGTTTGAGCAAGATATGAATGATTACTATCTTTAAAAACTTTTAATCTTAAGAGTCGAGGTTTTTGGAGTCTGTTTTTGGGTAACATATTTTTAACTGCCAACTTAATTACTTTGGTTGAGTCTTTTTGAAGTAATGTTTTGAGATTTAGTTCCTTGAGGCTACCCGGGTATCCGCTGTGTCTGTAATATATTTTTTGTTTGAGTTTGTTACCTGTAACCTGAATTTTATCTGAATTTAAGGCAACTACATAGTCACCCCAATCATGATTTAAACTTTGACTAACCTTGTCTTTACCTATCAGGATTTTGGCGATAGCTGTAGCAGCACGCCCCAATGTTTGACCATCGAGATCAACAACTATCCAGTCTCTTTTAATAGTATTATCCGGAATAATAGTGGTTTTATTTTTTGGCTTGGTCATCTTTTTTGGTTGGCTTGGTGGCTTTTTTAACTATTTTTTTGGCTGGTTTTTTAGCAACTTTATTTGATGTTTTTGCGTTTGGAGATTCTTTGACTATTTTTTTGGCTAGGATAATTGGTTTGTTAAAAGAAAGTTTAACTATGAGAGCATCATCACCAGGTCTATTTAAAAGCTTAATAATTTTAAAAAAGCTTTGTTGGTGATCTTTGTAGGTATCAACCATAGCCTTCTCAAAGGCCATAACCCAATGACGATCCTGTAGAAGGCTAAACAGCTGTCTACGGCTAGTTAGATCAGCTTTAAGAGCTATCCTGGCATATTTTTCGGCCATTGGTTTACTGGCCACGGCTTTGGCATAGGTAGTTTTGATGAAACCACTAGTAAATAGTGACCTAACCTGATTTTTAATCAGAGATCTTCTTTGGTTAGTGGTTCTACTTAGTTTTTTTCCAGAATATCGATGCCTCATTGTTTGTTATTTCCAAGTATAATTGTTTTCCTTAAGCCACTTTTCGATAGTTTTAATGGATTTTTCGCCCACATTTTTAGCCTTTCTTACTTCAAGGCGACCAGCTTTGATCATATCATCGATGGTCATAAAACCAGCTTTCTTAAGTGCGTTAGTAACACGCAAAGGTAACTCTATTTCTTCGATGGAGATATCGGCAGCTTTGTTAATCGGGCCAGCTTCAACAGTGATTACCTCGTCTTCATATTCTCTAGGACTAGCGATTTGAGACATAGCGGTAACAAAATCAGTAGCAGCCTTTTTGACAGCTTCTTCAGGACTAACACTACCATCGGTGGTAACTTCTAAAGTCAAACAATCAAAGTCGGTTCTTTTACCAAGTCTGGTGGGTTCAACTGTGTAGTTGACTTTAATGACTGGGGTAAAAGTAGTATCGAGTAGGATTTCACCAAAAACATCGGTTTGTTTGTCCTTAACAAGAGTGTAACCATAACCTTTTTCGACAACCAAATCCATTTCAAAATTGGTCTTAGCATCGGTTATAGTGGCAATGTGACAATCGGGGTTAGCAACTGTACAGCTAGGATTAGAATCTATATCTTTGGCCAGTACCGGACCGGTCCCCTTTTTACTTAGATGAAGAGTAATAGGCTCGTCTTTACTATAAGTAAATTTAATTTGTTTGAGATTTAAAGAAATCTCAACCATATCCTCTTTGACACCAGGAATGGTAGTAAAGAGGTGATCGGCACCATTAACTTTAATTTTGGTAATGGCAGCTCCGGGTATAGAAATTAGGAGGACACGACGAAGACAATTGCCGAGAGTATGTCCAAAACCTCCCCAAAGAGGAGCGAACTGAAATTTGCCATAGTGGCTATCCTGTTTGATTGTTTTAAAATTGAATTTGTTGACCTGCATGTTAGTCTCCTTTTTTATCTTGAATAATATTCAACAATTAAATTTTCGTCAAAGCTGGTTTCGATTTCGTCCCTTAGGGGTAATCTAGTAACTTTGACTTCGAATTTATCCTTGTTTAGTTCAAGCCACGATGGTGCCTTGAAATCTTTGTCAGTTGCCCTAACCTGGACATCTTTTAACTTTTTAAAAGATTTAATGGAAATGGTGTCACCAACTTTGACCTGATAGGAATTTATATTAAGAACTTTACCATTAACTTTAATGTTTTTGTGACTAACCATTTGTTTAGCATGGGGTCTGGACAGAGACAAACCGGAGGCATATACAATATTATCCAACCTAGTTTCCAGAAGTGCCAAAAGGTTGTGACCAACCATACCTGGCATCTTTTTAGCAGCTATAAAATAATTTCGCATTTGTCTTTCTAGAACTCCATAAAATCTTTTAACTTTTTGCTTGGCTCTAAGTTGAATACCATAGCCTGATAAACGGCTGGATCGCTTAAGACCGTGCATGCCGGGAACTATAGGACCTTTCTTTTCCAAAGGACACTTTGAAGAGGAACAACGGGAACCTTTGAGAAAGAGTTTAACTCCTTCCCTTTTGCATAAACGACATTTAGTATGTAATGTATCTCTTGCCACTATACTCTCCTTTGTTTTGAAGGTCTGGGACCGTTATGGGGGACCGGGGTAATGTCAGAGATTTGTTCGATCTCATAGTCTTTGATACCTCTTAGATACCTTAAAACGGCATCACGGCCAACTCCTGGACCATTAATAAAAACTGATAATTTTTTAAGACCGTATTGACGACTATCTTCCAAAACCTTGGAAATAGCGTTGGTGGCGGCAAAAGGAGTAGATTTTTTACTGCCCTTAAAGCCGACTCTGCCTGAAGATGACCAGGATAAAACGTTGCCTTTGGGATCGGTGACCGTGACTAAGGTGTTGTTAAAAGTAGCTTTAACATACAGCCTACCCTGAGCAAAGTTTTTGATAACTGTTTTTTTTGTCTTTGTTTTTTTGGTGGCTTTAGTAGCCTTATTAGTTGAGTTTGCCATAAGTTTATTTATTTAGCAGCTTGAGCGGCCTTTTGTTGAGCTTCTATCTTGGCCCACGCTTCCTTGGTAAGTGAACCTACTGTCTTTCTCTTACCTTTTCTGGTACGGGCGTTGGTTTTAGTGTTTTGGCCTCTAACAGGTAGGCTGACAATATGTCGTATACCCCGATAACTTTTAATTAATTTTAATCTATTAATGTTTTCTCTAACCTCTTTTCGTAGATCACCTTCTGTTTTGACAGTTTCCAAAGCTTTTATAATTTGAGTAATTTCTTCTTTACTAAGATCTTTGACCCGTATATTCTGATCTACTTTGGCTAAAGTTAAGATCTTTTGGGATTGGAAGGGACCAATACCATAAAGTCGAGTCAAGGAAACAATAACTCTTTCGTGGTCTGGGATATTTACTCCAATAATTCTCATAGTTAACCCTGCCTTTGAGTGTGTCTTTTGGTCGAACAAATAACTCTAATCACGCCACGGCGCTTAATAATTTTACATTTTGGACATCGACGTTTTACGCTTGATGATACCTTCATAGACTTGAATATTGTACCCTAAAAGGTTTTTAATATCAAAGGTTAAATTAAAGTTAATTTCTATAGATAATTCGGCCTTTTTGACCATCCGGACTCAAGATTAGTGATACTTGATCTCCCGGGATTATCCGAATCCTATTTAGACGGAGTTTTCCGCCAAGATAAGCAATAATAACCTGGCCTGACTCCAACTCAACACGAAAAAGAGTGTTGGGAAGAGCTTCCAGGACTGTGCCTCGGATTGAATTTTCTTGGGGCATTAGATAGTTTTTCCTTTATCTTTAATTAATAAATCGTTAATTTTTTGACAAATATCATCAAATATTGGTTGGATAGGTCTGTTACCGTCTATTTCAACTAACTTATTCTGTTGATTAAAATAATCAAGAACTGGATTAACATTAGCTTCATATAATATTTTTTGGCGGTTGGCAATAGCTTGGGGAGTATTATCGCTCCTATCTTTGTCGTCTTTTTGGAAATCAGGATTGCTTAGTCGACGACGTAGTATTTCTTCAAAATTACACTTAAGGTGAATTAAGAGACTTATGGGAAAACCAACTTGATTTAGATATAAATCCACAACTTTTCCTTGATCAACAAGTCTGGGGAAACCATCAATAATAAAATCCTGATTTGTTAATGTACCCAATTTATCAATTAATAGAGGGATAACAATATCGTCCGGCGTAGGAATACCTTGGTCAATATATTGTTTAATCTTAAGACCATTTTGGCTACCTGTGGATATTTCATCCCTTAATATCTGTCCCATTGATAAATGAGTTAGGTCGTAGTTATCAGCAATAAGTTTGGCTTGGGTACTTTTACCTGAACCGGATGGGCCAATAATAAATAAGTTTATAGCCATGTTTTAGTAAGCAAACTGATCATAGTTATAGACCTCAAGAGCGTTTTCGACTTTTCGGCTTAATTCGATGATAACAGAAATAACTATCAATACTCCGGTACCACCGACTGTCAGTTGGCTAACACCAGTAATCTTTTGAACAACTGATGGCAAAATAGCTACACAAGCAA
>CAYWRN010000003.1:0-9970 GCA_964461095.1 uncultured Gammaproteobacteria bacterium | reverse complement strand
AAAGCTCCAATAAAAACGACTCTATTGACCAAGAAGGACAGTCTATTTTGGGTAGCCAGACCAGGTCGGATACCCGGAATAAAGGCTCCTGATTTACGTAAATTGTCGGCGATATCTTCTGGTTTGAAGACAACAGAGGAATAAAAATAAGTAAAAACAAAAACCAGAAGAAAGTAAAAAATAATGTAAGGAATAGAAGATGTATTAAAATAGGTAGTAATAAACTGAGATATCTTTTGGACAGTTTGATTTTGGATATTACTGGTAAACTGGGCAATCATTGATGGTCCAGAGGCTAGGGACACAGCGAAAATAATCGGCATGACACCGGTTGTATCGATTTTGATTGGCAAAAATGTTTGCTGTCCCCTTTTGGCATAGTGTATAGGAACTTTTAGAACTGCTTCTTCAACCAGAACAATAAAAAAGATCATTAGAAGAGCTAAAACAACAAAAATTATCAAAGAAAGAAGTAATAGTTTTGATAACACTTACCGGGATCCTGGAAACTATACCAGTAAAAATTATCATTGAAGTACCGTTGCCAAGCCCATAAGTATCAATAAGTTGACCCAAAAACATCATAATCATGGTACCGGTTATCAGGCTGGCAATAAAGGCAACCAGAGAAACTGCATCCAGGTTGGTAACTAGTCCTTGGGATTTTAGTATGGCATAGACAGCAAAAGACTGGATGAGGCTTAGGGGAATAGTAGCAATCTTAGTATACTGGGCAATTTTGGCCCGGCCGTATTCACCTTCCTTACTAAGTTCTTCAATTTTAGGGGATATAAATCCTAAAAGTTGAAAAAGAACTGAAGCATTTATATAAGGATTGAGGCCTAGAGCTACAATTGAAAAATTGGCCAACGTACCACCGGAAAATACATCCATTAATGATAATAGTTGGCTTTGAGAGAAAAATAAACTTAGAAGTTCTTTGTTGATACCCGGGACCGGAATATAAGCGATGGCTCTAAAAAAGACCAGAATCAGAATAGTAATAAAGAATCTATTCCGTAAATTTCTAACTGAGAATATTTTGGCCAAAGCGAATTGGCGGCCCTTTTTTCGACTCATTAGTTTATCTTACCACCAGCTGCCACAATTTTGTTTTTAACAGAGGCTGACAATTTGATACTAGGATCAACTATAAGAGCTTTTTCGATTTTGCCAACAGAAGAAACTACTTTGACTCCGGTTTTTGAAAGAAGTTTCGGAGTTATCTTTGTAATTTTGGAGATTAACTTAATATCAATTTTACCATCAGTACCAGCGTGTTTGATTAGTTGGTCAAGTTTGATAACACATGGTCGATTTATCAGTGTTTTTGTTCTACCTTTGCCTTTTAGAAAAGGTAGTCTTTTGAGCCATGATTTTTTGATTTTGGTACCATCGTTGGTCAAACGAACCTTGGTACGGATTTTTTGGCCCTTGGCACCTTTACCAGTGGTATGGCCACCTTTGTTGCTGCCATAACCACGACCTACCCGTCTTTTGGATTTGGAAGTAAGTTTTTTTAGAGAAGATAAATTAACCATAGTTATTTTTAAAGTTGAGACAAGGCCTTAAAAGTGGCCCAGACGTTGACTGATTTTGTTTTTGAGCCAACGATTTTACTGACGATATCTTGTACTCCGGCGGACTCAACTACTAACCTAACCGGTCCACCAGCGATAATACCAGATCCTTTTTTACCCGGACGAAGTATGACTCTGGCAGCTTTAAATTTTATCTTAATTTCTTTGGTAATGGTACCGTTGACAATAGGAACTTTAATCATGTCCCTTTTGGCTTTTCTGGCTCCTTTAGTAATGGCGTCGGCCACACTCTTGGCCTTACCCAAACCGACACCGACCTTACCTTTTTTGTCTCCAGATACAACTAAAGCAGTAAAAGATACCTGATTTCCACCCTTGGTTTTTTTAGAAACACGTTTTATTTCCAAGACACTATCGGTATATTCTTTTTCTTTGGTATTTTTGTCGTAGTTATTAACCATAGCTTAAAAATTTAATCCAGCTTGTCTAGCTGAATCAGCAAAAATTTTAACACAACCGTGATATTGATAACCACTTCTGTCGAATTTTACAGTCTTAATATCTTTTTTAGTTGCAATTTGGGCAATTTTTTCACCAACAGCCTGGGCTTTCTTGGCCAAACTTAGGTCCTTTTTGATTGACTGAGAGTGATAGGCAGCCAAAACCTGACCATTTTTGTCGTTAATAATCTGGGTAAAGATATGACGATTCGATTTGTTTATTAATAAGCGAGGAATACCAAAGGCAATGCTTTTTAGCTTACCTCTAATTCTTTTGACACGTCTGATTTTTTTATCTTGAGTGACTGACATATTTTTAGGCGGCTCCCTTGGCTGTTTTGCCGGCTTTTAACTTTATAAATTCATCTTTGTATCTAATGCCTTTGCCTTTGTATGGTTCAGGCTTTTTTACTTTTCTGATATTACTAGCAAGCTGACCCACCTTAACTTTATCGACACCACTAATGTGAATAATAGTGTCTTGTTCACAGGTAACAACTAAACCTTGGGGGATGTCAACGATAACTGGCTTAATAAAACCAACAGTCAGAGACAATTTGTTAGCCGAGACTGAAGCCTTATAACCTGTTCCGATTAGCTCCAGGTCTTTTTGCCATGGGGTAGCAAAACCGGTAATGATATTGGCCAGGCAAGATCTGATGGCACCATGATTAGATTTGGCTGGTTTTGATTCAGATAACCTAGTGATAGATAAAATGTTACCCAAAAGTTCGGCTTTAATTTGGGGAGGTAGATTGACAGTAAAGAGTTGGCCACCAGACGAAACCTCAATATTGGTTTGGTTGATTTTTATATCAACACCAGTTGGGATAGTAATGGGAAGTTTACCTATTTTTGACATTACCAGATCTGGGCGATTAACTCACCGCCAACTTTACCTTTTTGGGCTTGTTTTTGGTTTAACAAACCTTTTGAGGTAGAAATAATAATTAAGGCATTAGGTTCTACTCCCCACGGGATGGTAACCGAATCATAGTAGAGACGTCTACCTGGTTTGGAATATAACTTGAGATGGTTTATAGCTGGTGTTTTGTTAATGTATTTTAGGTCAACTGAAATCTGCTGACTGCCATTTTCTAGTTTTTTGACAGAATAATCTTCAATAAAGTTATTTTTTTTAATTAATTTGGCGATAGATTCAACAAAAGTTGAAGAAGGGGCAACAATTTTCTTTTTGCCAGCAGTATAAGCATTTTTTAAACAGATAAGAAAGTTTATAGATAAGTTCATATAGTTACCAACTGGCTCTTTTGACACCAGGCAATAAACCTTTAAGAGCCCTTTGCCTAAAACATAGGCGGCATAGGCCAAAAAATCTTATAAAACCTCTAGGTCGACCACAAATAGAACAGCGGTTAACTTTTCGGCTGGAATACTTTGGAGTACGCTTTGATTTTGCTATTTTTGATTTGTCGGCCATATTTATTTTTCGAAGGGTAACCCTAGGGCGGATAATAACATTTTTGCCTTATCTTGGGAAGAGGCTGTTGTAACCATAGTTATCTGAAGAGACCTGATTTGGTTGATCTTATTAAGGTCAATTTCAGGAAAATATGTTTGATCTTTGATAGTTAAATTGTAGTTACCGTTACCATCAAAAGATTTGGCTGGTAATCCTCTAAAATCACGAAGTCGTGGCAGAACTAGATTAAACAATTTTTCTACAAAAGCATACATTTTTTCACCTCTTAGAGTAACCTTAAGAGCCAAAGGATCGCCTTTTCTAATCTTAAAGCTGGCCTCTGATTTTTTGGCTGAAGCAACACTTGGCTTTTGACCAGAGATAACGGTTAGTTCAGAAACAGCATTTTCTAAAGCTTCTTTGTTGGAGGGGGCGTCTTTAACACGGTAGTTTAAAACAACCTTTTTGAGGACAGGAACGGCGTTGATATTTGGCTTACCTAAAGTTTGCCAAAGATCGTTTTTTATTGTTTTATTAAAATTATGTTGGAGCATAGTTATTTTTTGGATGATTTTTTAGGAGAAACTTTTTTAAGAATTTTCTTTTGATCCACTAAGGCTTGGCACTTTTTGCATAATCTGTTTTTGGTACCGTCTTTATCTGTTAAATAACCAACTCTAGTTGGTTTGTGACAGGATGGGCAAACTAAAGCTAATTTTGATATGTGGATAGGCATTTCTTTATCTATAATTCCACCCGGCTGGTTTTGGGAAGATTTGACATGTCTTTTACTAACGTTAATACCTTTAACAATAGCCTTTTTGGCCTTGGGTATTATTCTAACTACTTCACCTTGACGGTTTTTGTCTTTACCTATTAGAACTAGTACAGTATCACCTATTTTTAGTTTCATTTTTAGTATACCTCCTTGGCCATTGAGGCAATTTTATTAAAACCTAGATTTTTGACTTCTCTGGCTATTGGTCCAAAGATTCTGGTACCTCGAGGATTTTTTTGGCCATCTATAATAACAGCGGCGTTATCGCTAAAACGTATATAAGATCCATCGGGTCGGCTAATCTCTTTTTTGGTGCGAACGATAACGGCTTTAACTTTATCTTTCTTTTTGACGGTAGAATTTGGAACAGCATCTTGAACCACAGCCATAACAATATCACCAATAGTGCCTTTTTTGTGATGAAAACCTGTATAGACATGGATAACCTGCATAGTTTTGGCTCCGGTATTGTCAGCAGACTTGATAATTGATCTAAGTTGAATCATGGTTAAGCTTTTTTGATAATTTTTGTTGTAACAAATCGAACTAGTTTGCTGATGGGTTTGGTTTCGGCTAAAAGGACCTGATCACCAATGCCAGCTTTTAAATTATTGGAGGCGTATAATTTGTGTTTTTTGTTAACAATTTTATGATACAGAGGATGACGATATTTGTGATGTACTAAAACAACTATAGTATTAGACATTTTGTCGGAGACTACGTGACCAATGAAAGTTTTTGGTTGTTTTTTAATAACTGTTTTTTTAGTTTTTAAATTATTCATGACTGTGTTGGAGAAGTTTAATAAAACTGATTTTTGTTTTTAGTTTTTTTAAAAGAGATGTATTTTTAATAGGCTCAAGATTATGTTTGACCCTGAGTTCAAACAACTCTTTTTGGCTAGCTAAAAGCTCTTTACTAAGCTCGGCTGGCGTCTTTTTTCGTAGGTTTATTTTATCAGATTTTTTCATAATAGCTGATCTTTTGTGATAATTTTTGTTTTAAATGGCATTTTGGATGCAGCCAGCTGAAGTGACCTGACGGCAATATCGGTAGGAACACCGGCAACTTCGTAAATAATCCGGCCTGGTTTGACAACACCGACATAACCCTTGACGTCACCTTTACCGGCACCAAGAGGAGCGCCAGCACCTTTTTCAGTGATCGGTTTATCGGTAAATACTCTAATCCAAATTTTGGCTTTTCTTTTGGTTTTATTGGCAATAGCCCGACGTCCTGCTTCTATCTGGTTTGGAGTAATCCAGCCACGACCTAGGCTCTTTAGGCCAACCTCACCGAAGCTAACCAAGTGGCCCTTGGAAAGACCGGGCATTTTGCCTCGAAAGTGTTTTCGGTGTTTGACTTTTCTAGGTTGTGAAAGCATTGGGGAGATTTAGATAAACTTTAATTCCGACATAACCGGACCTGGTGGCTGAAGGTCCTTCAAAATAATCTACATTAGCGTCGATGGTACTTAGAGATACTTTTCCTTGAGAAAATTTCTCAACTCTGGAAATTTCGGCTCCATTAATTCTACCTGACAAAATAATCTTGACACCCAGAGCTCCTGAGGACATAGCTTTTTCCATGGCTGAAATAACTGCCTTTCGGTATGGCATTCTTTTTTTTATCTGATAAGCCAGTTTTTCTGCTATTAATTTGGCTGACATATCAGGGTTTTTGAATTCTTCTACTTGAATATCAATGTTCTTGTTTTTAGTAACTGATTGGAGCATTCGGCTTAGATCAATTTTCATGGTTTCAAGTTCTTTGCCACCTCTACCAATAACTAAACCGGGTCTAGCTACTAATAATTCGATTTTTATCCTATTGCTGGATCTTTTGATGACGATATCGACAACGCCAGCAAAATAACATTTGTTTTCGATGTATTTTCTAATTTTTTCATCTTCCAAAAGAAGCTTTGGATATAGTTTTGAGTCAGCAAACCAGGACGACTTCCAGGTTTTACCCTGTTTGGTTTTGGCCAATCTGAAGATAATAGGGTTGACTTTTTGACCCATTGTTTTTTTAAATTCTAATTTCTAAATTCGAAATTCTAAATAATTTCAAAATTATTAATTTTATAAACTTTTAACACCTAATATATTAATAGTTAGACGACTGTGTCGTTTCTGAATAATACCTCTAGCGAAACGACTACTGTGAGCTTTATCCATTCTTTTGTATTTAACTGATTCGTTTACTAAAATGGAGGCAAACTCTAGACTAGTTTGGTCAAGTTTGTGATTATTGACAGCGTCAGCTATGGCAGTTTTAATCGCTTTTGACATGAGTCTAGCGGCTTTGGTGTTGGTTACTGCCAAATTGTCCAGAGCTTTTAAGGGTAATATCTTTTTGACAAGATTAGCCGTTAGCCTTAGTTTGCGCGGAGATATTTTAACATTTTTATCCAAAAAACGTGTAGTTATTTTTTTGATTTCGGGATTAGTTTTTGAAGTTACTTTAGCCATGTTTATGTTTTTTCTATAACCCTTTTAACGACGCGTCCGTGACCCTTAAAGGTTCTGGTGGGAGAAAATTCTCCTAAATAGTGACCAACCATATCTTCGGTGATAAAGACCTTAATAAATTTTCTGCCGTTGTGAACCTCAAATGAATGACCGACAAATAGTGGTGAAATTTGACTGTTTCTAGACCAAGTTTTGATTGGTTCACTAACTTTTGAATTAATCTTTTTGACTAATCTTTGATCAACGAATGGTCCTTTCTTGCTGCTTCTGGTCATAGTTATCTCTTTCTGGCTTTAACAATTAATTTATTTGATTGTTTTTTCTTTTTTCGGGTTTTTTTACCTAGAGCTGGTTTACCCCAGGGCGTTTTTGGATTCATACCAATACTACTTCTACCCTCTCCACCTCCATGGGGATGAGAATTTGGATGCTGAGCTACTCCCCGAACGGTTGGTCTAATACCACGATGTCTTTTGGCTCCAGCTTTTGATAGATTTTGATTGATTAGTTCGGCATTACCAACTTGACCAATGGTGGCTAAACAGTTGGCATTAAAGATCCTGACTTCACCAGAGGGTAACTTTACCTGTGCTTTGTTTCCATCTATGCCTTCAACATGGGCAGCGGCCCCGGCTGACTTAACCATCTGAGCACCCTTTCCAGGAGTCATTTCAAGGCAGTGGATATCTATACCACTGGGAATGTTTTTAAGAGGTAAGCAATTACCTGGTTTGATTTCGGCTTTATCTGAAGCGACAATAACATCACCTACTTTAAGAAGACTGGGGGCTAAAATATAGCGTTTATCACCGTCTTGGTATGAAACTAGAGCAATATTGGCTGTCCGATTAGGATCGTATTGAATTTCAACTACTTTACCTTTAATATCTGTTTTGTTTCTTTTCCAATCTACTAGCCTTAAGAAACGCTTGGAACCACCGCCTTTGTGGCGGACAGAAATATGACCTGACGAATCACGGCCACTGGTTTTTTTCTTGATGGTTAGTAAATTGTTAATTTTGGTGGTCATGATTATTTTTTAATAGTTAGAATATCAATTTTGTCTTTTGGCGATACTGTAATAATGGCTTTTTTGAGGTTTTTTGACTTTAGCTGACTTTTGGTTCTCCAACTATATTTTGAAGGTGTTTTTATTTTTATAGTATTGACACTAAGAGGTGTAACTCCAAAAAGTTGGGTAAAAGCAGTTTTGATTTGATTTTTATTAGCTTTTGTGTCGACCCAAAAGGAATATTTGTGACCCCCTTGAATAGCTAGGGTCTTCTCGGTAACAATTGGTTTGATAATAATATTTAAACTAGTCATTATTTTTTAGAATTATCAAATGAAGTAAGACTGTTTTGGGAAAAAACTAGATAATTGTTTTTTAATAAAAGATATGGATTAGTAGATTCAATGTATATAAGATTAATGTTGGCAAGGTTAGTAAAGGAAAGCTTGATATTTTTTTCTTTAGAGTTTAGAACTAAACCAATTTGCTTAGCCTTATCAAGATTGGGCTCTTTCTTCTTTAGACTCTGAATTAAAGTATGGGCAATTTTTGTCTTGGGATCAATCTTGTCAAGAGATTTAACAACTAAAATTGAATTTTGGGAAGCGAATTGGGACAAAACTGAAATATTAGCAAGCTTGGCCATTTTTTTACTAAGTTTGAGTTTGTAGTTTTGGTCGCCCTGTGGACCATGAGCGCTTCCTCCACCTACAAAAATAGGGGCTCTGTTATCACCATGTCTGGCACGTCCGGTACCTTTCTGAGCCCAAATTTTTTTGGTGGTTCCGGCTACTTCTGATCTGGTTTTTGCCCTAGCTGTCGATTTTCTCTGGTTTGAGGTATAGACTCTAATCGCCTGAGAAATGAGTTGGACATTTGGCTTTTGACCAAAAGTTGATTTGGGTAGATCAACTTGGCCAACAGCTTCGGCTTTAAGATTGTAAAGATTAACTTTCATTAGTATTTTGGTTTCTTGGCTATAAGCCAGGAATTTCTTGAACCTGGAACAGATCCAGAAATTATAACCTGTTTTTTGTCTTTATCAATGGATAAAATGGCTAAATTTTTTACAGTGACTACAACATTACCATAATGTCCAGGCATTTTTTTACCTTTGACAACTTTTCCGGGTGTTTGAGCGCCGATAGCACCAGTTGATCTGGTCCGATCAGATGCACCCATGGTAACTGGTTGTCTGTGAAAATGATGCCTTTTAATGGCACCAGCAAAACCGCGCCCTTTGGTTGTACCGGTAACATCTATAATATCTTTTGGTGAAAACACCTGATCAAAACTAAGAGTGTCACCGATCTTTAAATCAGTATCTTGATTAGGTTTAAATTCAACGAATGCAGTAGGATTTATTTTTAATTTTAATTTTTTTAGCTTTTTACTAGTAGGATTATCTAGTTTCTTTTTGGTACCATAGGCAAATTGATAGCTTGAATATTTGTCTTTGGCTTCAGTTTTAACTTGAGTGACAGTTAGATCGGGGGTATAGAAAACAGTGCCAACTACAACCTTTCCCTGTTCAGAAAAGAGCCTAACGTTACCTAGCTTTTTGATAATAAATCCGTTGATCATAATCTATTTACATCTTAACTTCAACCTGTACGCCAGCGGGTAAGTCTAGGTGCTGTAAACTATCAATAATTTTTAAGCTACTGTTTTTGTTTCCAATTAAAATATCGATTAGTCTTTTGTGAGTCAAAACTTCGAAATGATCTCTGGCATTTTTGTCTGTATGAGGGCTTGTAAGAATGACCATTAATTTCCTACCAGTTGGTAAGGGAATTGGGCCACTAACCTTGGCACCAGCGGTAACAGCCGAATCAACAATCTTACTGGCCGCCTGATCAATAAGACGGTGATCAAAAGATTTTAATTTGATTCTAATTCTATTACCGCTGGGCATATAATTTATTCGATAATTTCGGTGATGGCTCCAGCGCCTACCGTCAAACCACCTTCTCTGATGGCGAACCTTTGTCCAGCCTCCATAGCGATTGGTTTGATAAGAGTAACAATGACATTAGCGTTATCTCCAGGCATGATCATTTCGGTACCAGACGGTAATTCAACATTACCTGTTACATCTGTGGTCTGAATGAAGACCTGAGGTCGGTAACCGGTAAAGATTGGAGTATGTCGGCCACCTTCTTCTTTGCTCAAAGCATAAATTCCAGTTTCAAATTCAGTGTGTGGAGAGATTGTACCGGGCTTTGCTAAAACTTGACCTCTT
>CAYWRN010000002.1:83990-93571 GCA_964461095.1 uncultured Gammaproteobacteria bacterium | reverse complement strand
CATGACCTTTCCCTTACCAAGGGAATGCTCTACCAACTGAGCTATCCGGGCGACTTAGATATTATAGCTTAAAAGATTGAAATATTAATGGGTTGGGTGTAGCTTTATTTAATTATGTCAGGATGTTTTGATCATTTGGCACTAAATGTGTGTGATGATAAGTGCGGAGCGAGGAAATTCTGCCACGTACATCCTAGTTGGAGGCTTAGGGATGGCAGTCCATTTGCTGTGAATGTAACTACTGAAAAAGGGGCTTTAGTTTTTGGCGGGATTGGTGATGCGGATGCCACGGGAATAATTACAATTAGGAGGGATATGGGTTTAGGTGACCATACTGTGTTTATACCTATTGGGGAGGCTAGAAAATTAGTGTAAAATAACGGGATGTTATCAATATCTAATCTAAAGGTAAAGATTGGCAAAAAAACCATAATTGATGGAGTGGACCTGGGAGTAAGCAAGGGTCAGGTAGTAGTGTTGTTTGGACCAAATGGCTGTGGTAAAACCAGCCTACTTAAAACCATAGCTGGGCTTAAAAAATATAAAGTGGCGGATGGAGATATTAGATTAAACGGAAAAAGTTTATTAAAGAAAGCGATTGAAGAGAGGAGCAAGATGGGAATAAAGCTGATGTATCAAAAACCACCGGTAGTAGATGGAGTAAAACTGGAAAAATTGGTTAAAGATGGTATTGATTGGATCAAAAGCTTAGATGTGGGTAAGTTTATGGACAGAGATCTAAACAAAGATTTGTCGGGTGGGGAAGTGAAAAGGACAGAAATGCTACAGATGGCTGTTGGAGAGGGAAAGGTATTTTTATTTGACGAGCCGGATTCGGGGGTAGATGCTGATAATCTAAAAGTGTTGGCCAAGACGATTAATAAGATTGTTACCAAAGACAGATGTGGTATTGTGGTAACCCATAATGGTCATATATTAAAAATGCTTAAGGTTGACAAAGCCTATGTAATGATTGACGGAAAAATCCAGTGTCAGGGAAAAGCAGATAAGATTTATAAAACTATCAGTAAGTTTGGTTATAAAGCTTGTACTAAGTGTGAGTGTGGAGGTAAAGATGAAGAATAAGGTTGGCTTTGATATAAAAAAATCGCATTATTGGCTGGATAATGGGGATGTCAAGCAGTGTAATTCGACTATAGATGGAGTTATCGTAGGTAACAACGATGAGGAGGGTGACAACATAGATGGCGGTTATTTAATAGAATTTAAAAAAGGGGCTAAGGTTAGTAGACCAGTTAAAACTTGCTTATCGATTTCAAAGGATAAAAAAGTTCAGGAGGTCCACAACAGGATTGTATGTGAAGAAGGTAGCTGGGGAGAAGTGTTAACTGGCTGTACACTGGGGAGGAACGCAAAATTAACAACTCATATTGGAGTGACCAATATCCTGGTTAAGAAGGAGGCCAAGTTGATCTATACAATGGTTCACTCCTGGGCCAAAGATACGAAGGTGCTTCCTAAGACCAGAATAGTAGTGGAAGAAGGGGGTGAATTTACTAGTAATTATATTTGTCTAAGCAGGGTAGGTAATATTACTATGTATCCCAGCTGTAGGTTGGCTGGTAATAATTCAAAGGCAAGTTTTAACAGTGTGATAATGGCCAAGGAGGGAAGCACCTTTGATGTAGGAGCTGAAGTGATACTGGAAGGTGATAATAGTAAATGTACTGTCAGGGCCAGAGTAGTATCAAAAGGTGGGCAGGTGACAAACAGAGGCAGAATGATTGGCGAGGGTAGAAAGGTGAATGGATTTTTAGAGTGTAGAGGTTTGGTGATCAAAAAGGGGTTGATACATGCCATACCCGAGATTGTGGCCAAAAGAGAAGATGTCAACCTGTCCCACGAGGCATCGATAGGCAAAATTGATGATGAGGTAATAGAATATCTACAAACTAGAGGTTACAGTAGAGACGAAGCGATAGATCTGGTAATCAAGGGTTTTTTGGATGTAAAGAAGATAGGAGTTTTGATAAAATAGTGATACTTGCCTAAGTAGCTCAGTTGGTTAGAGCAGCCGTTTTGTAAACGGCAGGTCGTGAGTTCGAATCTCACCTTAGGCTCCATGAATAAAGAGAGAGTGCTGGTGTTGACAGATCATATGCCTTGGGGTCATCGGTCGATTGCCAAGGCCATTTACAGTTATTTGCAGTCTGGCAAAGGTGAATTTGATGTGTTCTATGAAGAAGTAAAAGCCGAAACGCTAGTAGGCAACTCCTTTTATACTTTTTCGTATAGGTTTTCGCCAAAGCTGGGTAAATTGATGTATAAGTCTGGGTTTAGTAAAGGTAATTATGAAGTGATAAGAAACGTATCGAAGTTGGGTCAAAAGAGGTTAATCAGGGTGATTAATAAGATCAAGCCCAACTTGGTAATATCGACCTATTATCTACATAGTCATTGTTTGCAGTATTTAAGGGAAGAGATGGGTTTTGATTTTAAGCTGTGGACGGTTGTGGCTGATCCATGGACTATAAACCCGGTATCTTTTTTGGCCGATGTGGATTTGAATTTGGTGTATGATGCGGTTGGAGTAAAAAGAGGTATGGAGGCTGGTGTTGACAAGAACAAGCTGTTTGTGACTGGTTGGTGGACTAGGGAGGAAATGTATAAGGAATATGAAGGTAGTAAATATAAAAAAAGATTGGGTTTTAGTGATGATCGGCCGGTGATCTTTGTGGGTGGGGGAAGTCTAGGTAGCAATATTCTGACCAGAGTATTACCGGGGTTGTTGTTTGTAAAAAAGAAGGTCGGATTTGTATTTAACAGTGGGACAGATAAATTATCCCTGAATCTAATTAAGGAGTATATGAGTTTGCTAAAGCAGTTAAGGAAGGACAAATGGATAGAGATCAGAAACTTTGGCTGGATAGATAATATGGCCGAAACTTTATCGGCTTGCGACATTGTTTTTGGCAAAGCAGGACCCAACTTTTTGTTTGATTGTGTGGCGGCCAAAAAACCATTTGTATCGATTACCCATATTGGGGGACAAGAGGATGGAAATGTCGAGTTGATTGCTAAAAAGGGATTAGGTTGGGTTAAGGAAAGTCCGTCAAAACTGTCAAGATTTTTAAAATATTACCTAAAAAACCCTGAAAAATATAACGAAAAATATCGGGAAAGTATTGGTAAGGAAAGAGCACGAAATTTTAAAAGCAAGGAGCTATTGTTAGGGAAAGTTAGACGAGAATTGAAAAAATAAGCCCCATCGCGGTTGGTTTTAATAACGGCTTTTCTCTACAGAGAAAAAAGCAAACTTGAAAGCTATTCTGCCTCCCACGGGAAACAGAAACGCGCTTCCAATTTTTCGAAGGTTAGCTAGAAAAAACACCTTCTTAAAACTTCCCTTGATGGAGCTTGTATAATTGTACCATGGTAAAAATAACTAAGAAAACAAATATAGCTAAAGTAGTAGGAAAATGTCCTGAGAGTGTGGAAATAATGATGGAATACGGTATGGGCTGTGTTGGCTGTGCCATGGCTGGCGGGGAAAGCTTAGAGGAAGGGGCCAAGGTACATGGACTAACAGACAAAGAAATTTCTGAAATGGTAAGGGAAATTAATAAACTGAATTGAATAATCTATTATTAAGATCTATCTGAGATTGGTAGTAGGTATTGCAGCGGATGGAATTAGATTTCTGGTTGGTCTAGGAATAGAAGTGGAAGTGGGAGGACGGGGAATAGGAGTAGAGGTTGGGGTTGTTTGACAATAATTATTTTTAAGAGAGATTAATTCCTGACATCTGATAAAACCGCTAGGCGGGGACGAGCCGGGGTTTTGGCAATAAGTGGCGATTAGATTGTTGATTTCGCTGCAAGGAATCTGGTTGGATGCTGGACGGGTGGGGACAGGGGCAGAACCCTGACAAGTACCTTGGTCACAGGTGAGACCGTCGCAACAGGGGGTTTGAAAGCAGTTTGCTTCACCCAGATTGAGACATGTGTAAGAAGCCGCCCGGTTTTGGGTATTTTGGTTTTGTTTGACTTGACTAAGAGTTAGAGGAATAGCTACCAGAAGGAGTAATCCAAAGAGTAGTGGTATGGCGGCTAAGCCTTGAGATTTGGTCATGTTTATGGTGCGGCTGGTGTAGAGGTTGGATAATATGATGGTCTTGGGGTTGAGGTAGGCGAGACTCTGGCAGTTGGTGTTGGAGTGAGAGTACTGGTTGGGGCTGTAGTTGGGTAAGCTAGGCATTTTCCATATGGACCACAATATAATCCTTGGCAACAGGTCATCAGATAGTCACAGGGTAGATTTAGACCAGAGCAAGAAGCCTGGGTTGGAGTTATTGGTCTGGGAGATGGTGTTGGTGTAGGGGTAGTTGGTCTGGGTGTCGAGGTTGGATAGGTAGTTTGGCAGTAATAGGTGTAAATACGTTCGATTTCACTACAGGGAACAAAACCTAGGGTGGTACCAACACCAGTAGGAGTGGGAGCATAGGTAGGCGGAGTCCGGGTAGGGGTAACAGTTGGTTGTATAAAAGTAGTGGGAGTGGGAAGGATGGGGGTGGTGGCCTGAATAGTGTTTTTGGTGGTAGGTAAAGAACAGTAGGTGGTAGTACAGCCTAAGGCACGACCAGCCAAACAGCGAAGGGTAGTTGAGGCTTTGCAAGAACTCGTACAAGTACCACCAATTTTTTGACAAAATGAGGTAGTTTGACCCAGTACTTGAGACTGTTTTTGATGGATTGATACATTTATGGCGGTAGTTACTATAAGGGTAATGGTGGCAAAAAGAGTAAGAAAGTTTTTGGTCATATAATATTTATGACCTTTTTGAAAAAGCGTGTCAATGGTCAGATGAGTAGACGAAGAAGAGGGATAGAGAAAAAAGAAACAATTCTGGTTATGAGACCTGTGTAGGCCAAAACTAAAATAAGGACATAGCCGTATTGTTCCATGGCAGCCTGCCAGTTTAGAGAAGATTGAATGGGCAGTAGATTAAAAAATATTTTCGAGCCATCTAAGGGCCAAATAGGCAAAAGGTTAAAAACTGCCAGGTTGATATTAAGAAACAAAAAATTACTAAGATAAAAATATAAGCTAGAAGTGGGTGAAATATTTTTGATAATAACTGATGTGATAAGAGCCAAAATAAAATTTGATAAAGGTCCGGCCAGAGAGACTAAAATTTCTCCTTTTTTGGGATTACTGAAATTGTAAGAATCTACGGGTACCGGCTTACCCCAACCAAATCTAAAGAAAATTAAAGCCAAAAAACCGAGAGGATCGATATGTTTTAGGGGGTTTAGGGATAACCTGCCATATATTTTAGCAGTCGGATCGCCTAATTTATTAGCGACAAAAGCATGAGCAAACTCATGGACAGTAATAGAGATAATTAAGAAAATTAGGGATATGATTAGCATATTTTAAAAAGAGACGTATCTGTGCTATTATAACAGCCATGAGGAAATGTAGTTTGTGTGGTAAAAAAACCCAAATAGGCAGAAACAGGTCTCACGCTCAAAATAGGAGCTCGAGAACTTTTAAGGCCAATATACAAAAAGTAACCCTAAGTGTGGGGGAAGATAAACTGTCAGGGGAGTTTTGCGCTAAGTGTATTAAGAAGATAAAAAAGGAATTGAAGTAGAAGTTTTTCAAACATAATTTTGCAGTGCTCACGCCTTCGGTATAACACCTCACCGGAACCGCGCGCTTAAAATTAGTTTGAATAACTTTTAGTTTTTGTTATGGTGTAGTGTGGGGAGATTTGAGACCAGCTGGTTTTGCTTTTTGATTCTAACTGGACTTGATCGGGGACTAGTTGATCAGCCTGGATGTGGGCAGAGAAAATTTTTAGGATAAATTGTTTTTGGGAGGAAGTATTTTTGACTTGAGTCCAGGCAATAGGCCAAGGATTCATGGCTTTGATAAATCTATCAATTTTATTAATCGGCCAGGACCAATCTATTTTGGCGGTATCTTTGGTAAACTTGGGATAGTAAGTTTTTTGACTGTGGTCCTGAATGTGCACAGATTTAGGATTTAAAATGTAAGATTTAAGAATTTCTTGTAGGTTTTGGGAAGCGAGGGTAAAAGCATGTTGGTAGAAGTCGTGACTGGTCCAAGAAGGGTCAATATCAAAAGGAATTTGAGCGATGACAGGGCCGTGATCTGGTTTGGAATCAATCTGGAAAAAGGTGACAGCTGATTTAGTTTCACCGTTGATGATTTGCCAAGGTCCTGGAGTAGCACCACGGTATTTTGGTAAAGGCGAAGGATGAATATTTACGACTTTGTATTTGGGAAGGTCAATCATATCCTGAGTAAAATATGGTGGGCCATAGGCAACGACTAAGACAAGATCATGCTTTAGATTGGTATAAGTTTTTAAAAAATTTGGATCAAAGTCACTAGGCTGAAATAAAGGTAAACTATGAGAAGAGGCAAACTGGGCAACCGGGTTTGGAGTAATTGTTTGTAAGCGACCAACAGGCATGTTCGGCTTGGTAACAACTCCGATAATTTTAATATCTGAAAGATGCGCTAATGAATCAAGGATAATAGTTGAATAGGCGGATGATCCAAAGAAAAGGGTATTAATCATGGCTAATTATACAATTTTTGATGTTAAAATAGGTCATGGCGAAGATAATATTGTATCCTGCCAAAGTTTTAAGAAGAAAAGCCAAAGTTATAAATAAGATTGATAACAAGGTCTTGGAGGAAATTGATAGGTTGGTGGATACGTTAAAGAACAAAGGTGATGGAGCCGGACTGGCGGCACCTCAAATTGGGATAAGTAAAAGAATGATAGCAGTCATGGACAGAAAGACCCGGCAAGTGAAAGTTTTTATAAATCCGAAAATTGTAGGTGTTTGGGGTATAAAAGATTATCTAAAAATAACGGCTGAGGATGAGGGAGAAGAAGATTTTTTAGAGGGATGTTTGTCTTTTCCGCACCTATTTGGAACAGTTAAAAGATATTTTAAAGTGAAAGTAAGTTGGCAAGAGATGGTTAATGAAAAATTACTTACTATAGAAAAAGAGTTTGAAGGATTTGAGGCGGTAGTGTTTCAGCATGAGATAGACCACCTGGATGGAATTGTGTTTGTAGACCATATTAAAAGGGATGGAGGTAAGTTTTTTAAATTAAATAAAGGAAAGTTGGTGGAGTGGGATATAGATAAAATATTAGGTTGATAGTTTTCAAACAAGTTTTGCAGTGCTCACGCCCTCAGGATGACGTTGGCGATGATTGCGCGCTTAAAACTTGTGTTGAAAACTAGTTTATTTTCGGCTGATAATTTTATCAATATAACTTTTGGCGTCGGAGTTTTTGGGATTAATATCAAGAGCAGTCTGAAAGTGAAGTAAAGCCTGATCAAAGTGGCCTTGGTCAAAATAAAGCTTGGCCAGGTAAAAGTGAGCATGGTCGTAGTTTGGCTTAAGATCAATGGCTTGTTGGTAGGCAGAAATAGCTTTATCCATATTGCCGGTAGTTTGGTAGAAATAACCTAAGATGTAGAAAGCTTTGGCATCAGTAGGACAGAGGAGAGTAACTTTGTTAATAAGGGCGATAGCAGTTTGGTACTGACCTAGATTAAAAAGAATTTGGGCTGACTTTTTTAGAAAATTGGGGTGAGTAGGAGAGACTTGCTCGGCTTTGGCCAGATAGTTAATGGCTAGATCTGTTTGATCTAGATTAGCAAGAATGTCGGCAGCTTGCAGCAAATAATCAGGTTCTTTAGGTCTAAGTTTTAGAGATATGTTTATTTTTTCTAGAGCGGCTTTGGGATACTGATCTTGAAATTGGTGGCTAAGAAAGTAATTTTTGTCTGCCAAAAAATATGAGATGAAGTATATAAGAGCATAAAGTATTAAAGGGACAAGCAAAAGTGAAAAGTAGGGTTTGGGTTTGGTTGAGGAGCTAGAAATTTCTGATGGATTAGCTAGGGCCGGCAGTACCATAAAATAGAGAGATGTAACAACGACCGAGAAACCAACGAAATTGGTGACAAGAATGGTTAGATAAGCTACTAGAAAATAAGGTTCATTTTTAAGAAGATAAACTGAAGTACCTATTACTAAAAGGTAAGACAGTAGGCCAAAAGTTCCGGTAGTAGCAGCAAAATTGAGATATTCGTTGTGGGCTTTGTTGTAAATAAAGTCCCATTCTGAGGTTAGGTTATGGTCTGCCGGCCTGACCCAGTAATAAGAAATGGCAAAGGTTTCAACCCCGGTGCCAAAGAGAGGAAATTTTTTCCATAAATCAAGAGCCCCTTGCCAGACTATCTTTCTAATATCGGCAGATGAAGTAATGTTGTATGCCTCTTTTAGTGTGTCAGTTGGTGAGGACAGGTGTTGTTTTTGGGGAAATAATCTGTCTTTAACTGGGTTTGAGAATACAATTAGAGGAAAAAGGATGACTAATAAAAAAGATATATTTTTTTTAAAAGACTTTAAGTGGGAAAAGAAATAGTAAGAGAGGGGTATAGCCGAGGCGATAAAATCCAGATTTTGATTTGGTAAATATTAGGGACAAGAAATTAGTAACGAGTAACAAGTAATGAGTAAACGAGGGGTTGGTGTCTAATTTATAGAGAACAAAAGAGATAATAATACAAAGATAGGCAGCCAACCAGTTTGGCTGACCTAAGGTAGAAAAAACTCTGGCTTGGACGTCCTGAACCCAGAGGTGTTTATCGATCCCAAAGTGTTGAGCTATGGCATAAAAACTAACAAAAACTGACGATAGAATGGATATATTAATAACTTTTTGGGTAAATATTTTGTCTGTATATATTTGGACAATCTGGAAGAGAATAATAAAACAAATTGTGGACAATAGGCCACCGTTGAAACGAGAGTAATATCCAAAAATTGACATATGGCGATCAACTGAAATTACTGTTGACACGACTTGGCTGATAAGGAAAAGAAGAAGGGGTAGATTGAGACGACCTTTGGCAAATAAGGGTGTATGGCCATTAAAGAAGTTTATTAGATGGATTGTTAGTAGAAGACTGGTAAAAACATAGATTAGGATAATTTTGGGAAATTCGAAGAGCTCGGAGTTGGTCATGGTAAAACTAAGAGGCAAAAGGAAAAATAGAACCAGAAGTGTGTGTTTAATTAGTTTGGTCATAAGGTAGAATTAGTAAGTGTTTATCGATAAGACTATTTTAACTAAATTTAAAAACTTTGTATCCGAATTTGGAATGAGCTTTGTACTTGATTTGGGTAGCAGTCGGACAAAAATATATGTAATATCAAGAGGAATTGTGGTAGATGAGGCAACTATGATTAGTAGGCAAAAGAAAAAAAGGTGGGTAGGTTTGTCGGCTCCTGAAATAAGAGTGGAAAAAGCGATAGCTTTTGGTGATAGAGCTAGGTTGATGAAGAACAGAGAGAGCAGCCGGATTGAGGTAATTGAGCCAGTGGAAAGGGGAATAGTCCACGATCTGGAGGCGGCAGAAGAAATGTTGGCCTATTATTTTTCGATAGTAGGGGAGTTGCCTACCAAATATCCAAAGCTGTTAAAGTTTAAAGTTTTAGTGGCAGTACCCAGCAACATTACCGATGTGGAAAAAAGAGCCTTACGATCGGTACTCT
>CAYWRN010000002.1:72667-83980 GCA_964461095.1 uncultured Gammaproteobacteria bacterium | reverse complement strand
CAGGGCAGGTATTTATGGCTGAATCGGCTATCTTGGCCTCAATAGGTATGGGGCTTGATATTGATAAGAATGCCGGATTGATGATTGTAGATGTGGGGGGGGGAAAAATTGAAGTGTCGGTAGTGTCTTTGGGTGGAGTGGTAGTGGGAAAGAATATTAGTTTAGGAGGAGTAGACTGGGATAGGGATATTGGTAATTATATAAAGATGAAGTATGGAGTATTGGTAGGGGCGCTAACTGCGGAAAGGATAAAAAAAGAACTGTCTAACGATGGAGATGGTAAAACAAACATAGTGGTAAGGGGTAGGGACTTGGAGACAGGTTTACCAAAAACAATTAAGGTCAGTAGCTTGGATGTGGTGGAAGCTTTGGCTATGACTAATGTAAAAGTGGCCAAAACGGTGGCGGAAGTACTTGACGAAATGCCACCGGAAATAGTTGATGATGTGTTTAGCAAAGGTATTTGGTTGGTGGGCGGAGGGGCTTATGTAGGTGGGCTGGCGAAAGCAATAGAATCTGAAACAAAAATAGTAACAAAAATAGCTGATGATGCAGAGAGTGTAGTAGTCAGAGGGGGAGGAATAGTACTGGAGGATAATAAACTACTTAAAAGAATCATAAGTGTAAGTGGTGTATGAAAGATAATGATTTTTTTTATTGGTTTATAAATTTTTTGGTAATTGTCAGTTTTGTGGCAATTGGTTATGTGCTAATGGATCTAGCAGTAGTCAGGGGTTCATATTTTAGGGGATTATCAATGGATAACCGGGTAGCTGAATCGAGAGTGCCGGCGGCCAGAGGGAGGATTTTGGATAGAAAAGGGCGAGTATTGGCGGAAAGTGTTTATAGATATTTTAGGATTGAGGATGGTATCAAAATATATGAGGAAGATGGAGCATACCAAGGAGCGAGATTCGAAGGTAATGAAATGGTATTTGAACTGGTTAGAAGGTATCCTTATGGGGAGGCGACAGCTTTTGTAAGCGGTTATGTCAATAAAGTCAGTGAAGCGGATTTTAAAAATGATAGTTGTATTATTGGTCTTTTGGGTGATGATTGGGTAGGGAGAGAGGGTATAGAAAAATTGATGGAATGTAGATTAAGGGGTGAAGCAGGTAAGAGATTGGTCGAGGTAGATGCAAAAAGGGAATATTTAAGGGAACTAGGTAAAATAGATCCAAAACAAGGCGAAGATGTGACTCTATCTGTCGATGGTTATTGGCAGGAAAAAGTGTATGAAATGGTTAAAGATAAAAAAGCGGCCGTGTTGATAACAGATGTAAAAACTGGGGAAATTTTGACTCTTGTTTCTAGTCCGGCCTATGACCCAAACGTGTTTTCTTATAAAAAAAATAATAGCTTGGTGTTGGAATTACTATCCAACGAAACAGACTATCCACTGTTGAATAGGGTCTTGGCAACCAGGTATCATCCGGGATCAGTTTTTAAGATAGTCATGGCCATAGCGGGATTGGAAGAAGGGAAAATAAATGCAGGCAGTTTAATAGAAGATACAGGCTTTATCAAAATTGGAGATTATCTGTACAGAAACTGGCTATGGACAAAAAGAGGAGCAACGGATGGGATGGTAGATATAGTCAAAGCGCTACAAAGAAGTAATGATATTTTTTTCTATAAATTGGGAGAGATGTTGGGAGTTGATGCAATATATAAGTGGGCAGTTAAATTTGGCCTGGACCAAAAGAGCGGGACGGGGATAGCCGGAGAAGTAGACAGTATAGTACCTAATGAAAAATGGAAAGAGGAAGTAAAAAGGGAGAAATGGTTTTTGGGTAATACCTATCATTTATCGATAGGCCAAGGGGATCTGGCAGTAAATGTGGCCCAAATTAATAGGATGACGGCAGCGGTAGCTAATGGTGGCAGGATGTGTCAACTAACTTTGGAGAAGGGTAAAAAAGACTGTACAGATTTACCTGTACACAAAAGTAATCTGGACCTGGTAGTGGAAGGAATGAAAAGAGCCTGTAAACAAGGAGGAACTGCCTGGCCCTTGTTTAATTTTAAGACTGAGCTGGCTTGCAAAACAGGAACAGCGGAAGTCGGAGATGGGAGTAAAGATACCCATGCCTGGTTGACGGCTTTTGCGCCGGCAAATGATCCACAAATAGCCATCACAGTGATGGTGGAGAGGGGAGGAGAAGGGAGTGATGTGGCGGCACCAATAGTAGGTGATATTCTAAAACTTTGGTTTAATGAGCCGGATACTCAGGTGCCAAGATATGCAGAAGATGGTAAAACAGTGGTATATGAATAAAAAACTCTAAATCCGAAATACTAAATACTAAACAAATTCAAAAGTTTAAATTTATAAAATCCAAAACATTTTGAATTTTGGGTTTTAGTAATTTAATATTGTTTAGAGTTTAGATATTAGCATTTAGGATTTACTTTATTGACACAGATGGTACTATAAAAGACAATGAGGAATATGAAAAAGACGTTTTTGGTAGTAGAGTCACCAACAAAAGCCAAAACAATCGAAAAGTTTTTGGGTAGTGACTATGATGTGATGGCGACCATGGGACACTTTAGAGATCTACCAAAAAGCAAAATGGGGGTTGAGTTGGATAATGATCTGAAGATTGATTATGTAATAGATGAGGGTAAGAAAAAAACAGTAAATGAGTTGGTTAAAAGAGCCAATAAGGCCGATCTAGTAATTTTAGCAACTGACCCTGACCGGGAGGGAGAAGCAATTGCCTGGCATTGTCAGGAAGTGTTGAAGGAAGACAAGGTAAAAAAAGAGAAGTTTAGAAGAGCGGTGTTTCATGAGATTACCAAAGGTGCGATTAACCAGGCTTTGGCCAATATGGGCAAGATAGATATGAATTTAGTGGATGCCCAACAAGCCAGAAGGGTACTTGACAGGGCAGTAGGGTACAGTTTATCGCCGGTTTTGTGGAGGAAAGTAAGGAGAGGATTATCCGGTGGCAGAGTCCAAAGTGTGGCGGTCAGGCTGATCTGCGAAAGAGAGGCAGAAATTGAGAAATTTAAAATAGAAAAGTACTATCTGGTAGTAGTTGATTTTGGAAAATTTGTGGCTGATTTGGTTAAAGTCGAGGGTAAGAAAATATTGACCATTAGCAAAATTAAACTGTTTGATGGTGATTACAGCACCAGTAAAAGTATTTTTGGTAAAAAAGAAGATGTAGATAAATTTGTAAAAGGATTGGGGGACGACTATACGGTTAGTGAAATAAAGGAAAGGGAATCAAAAAGAACGCCGTTGCCACCTTTTACAACATCAAAACTACAGCAAACTGCTTTTTGGATATTTGGCTGGTCGGGCAAACAAACCATGAGTGTGGCTCAAAAACTATATGAAAAGGGAATGATCACTTATCACCGGACTGATTCGGTGGCTCTGTCATCGGCAGCTATCGATATGTATAGAGGGTATATAGCTAAAACTTTTGGGGAGAACTATGTAGCTAGTAAAGTAAGGGTGTTTGCCAACAAAAGCAAAAATGCTCAGGAAGCACATGAAGCTATAAGACCGACGAAAGTGGAAAGACTTGGAGATAAGATAAAGGATGCCAAACAGGCAAAGCTATACGGCCTAATATGGAAAAGAGCAGTGGCTACCCAGGCGGCAGCAGCTAGAGTGATGAGAAGTAAAGTAATGCTGGTAAATAATACTGGATTATTTGAAGCCGATGGAGTACGGGTACTGTTTGACGGATTCTTGAAAATTAGCGGAGAGAAACTAATGGATGTGGTACTGCCACAGTTGAAAGTTGGAGACAAATTAAAAGCTAAGAATGTAAATATTGTCGAAAAAGAAACGAATCCGCCACCTAGATACAGCGATGCCTCTTTGGTCCAGTCATTAGAAAAGCAAGGAATCGGCAGGCCATCAACTTATGCACCGATAATATCGACCATAATCGCCAGAATGTATGTAGAAAGAGAGGAGGGTAGGTTTAGACCGACAGCCGTAGGAAAGGCGACTAATGAGTTTTTGGTTGATAATTATCAGGACATATTAAGTTTACCGTTTACGGCCGAAATGGAAGATGAGCTGGATAGGGTAGCCGAGGGAAAACTGGAGTGGAAAAAGATGATTAAGACTTTTTGGAAGGATTTTTCGAAAAATAATAAAAAGACAGAAAAAGAGGCTAAAAGAGTCAAGATAGAGGCGGAAAAAACAGGAGAAAAGTGTCCTGAGTGCAAAAAAGGAGATCTGGTAATAAGGGAAGGCAGGTTTGGAAAATTTATCAGCTGTAACAAATTTCCAGAGTGTAAGTACAGTGCACCCTTTAAGGAAACAGTGGACTTTAAATGTCCTGAGTGCGGAGCGGATGCAGTGATCAAAAGAACCAGAAAGGGGAGAAAATTTTTTGGCTGCTCTGCCTACCCAAAGTGTAAATGGGCCAGCTGGAAAAAACCAAATTAGCAGGAGATTTATTGACTATCAAGAATCCATCCAGGGGTGGGTCTGGTAGATCGGCCTGATCTTCTTGTTTCAGGAGACCCAGTTAAGTTTAATTTTGGTACTTGTATACCTAGTTGGACATCCGTATTCACTTTCCCGACTTCTAATGAGAGCGCTCTAGCTCTTTGTTCTAACAATACTTGAGGATTTGTTTCTACTTCTACTAATGTGTATCTTTTTTTACCGCCGGATACGGTAATTAGCTGTTCTTTTAGTGCCATGATTTATTAATTTTAAAATTTTTAATAACTTAATGAAGTTAAAGTAATTTAACCAAAAACGGCGATTCCACCTTTGGCTTTTAATTTGACGTCTGGGATAACTTCGGTAGGTTGTTGTCTTGTGATTCCAACTCCTGTTCCTGAATCCCATGATGATTGAGGTTTTTTAATCCTCCGTTTTAAAGCTTGTGCAGTTAGTCTTAATTCGGCAAGATACCTTTGGTGTTCGGCGAGGATTTCTGGTGATGTGTCACTCATTTTAATTAGATAATAAATTTAATGATGGGGCTATTTTGACACATTGAGTAGGTAAAGGCAAGAGGGTTATTGAAATCTCGAAGTTATCTGGGTGTAAAGTGGAAAAAATTAGTTAGCCAGGTGAAATTGCAGGCAGTAGTATGTTTGGGACCTGCGAGAGCATAATCTCCACCATCACAACGAACTACCCACGAACTATTTTGTTGATCATAAACTGATATGGAACCTGGGTGAGATGGATCTTGCCAGTAGATAACAGGTGTTAGGCCTTGGCCAATTCTTGTACAAAATGGTCGGTTTTCTTTTTTCATTTATTTATATACTTCTTGACTGTAGGCGATGGTCTCGACATAAATTGTATTTTTAATCATCATATAGATAATTCGATATGGCCAGGCTTTTAGAGAATATTTACTACTTAAATTACCACTTAATTTTTTACCATATTGGCAGTTTTTGGATAAAAGACTAATTTTTTTAATTATTTTTTTGGCTTGATTTTTAGGAAGTTTAGCTAATTGTTTCTTGGTAGAGTAGGTAAGTTCTATTTTCATAGTCCAAGATCAGCTATAACTTTCTCTAAAGGAACAGTTTTACCTTGCTTTAATTCTTTGGTACCTTGTTTAATCTGTTTCATCAAGGCTTTATCGGACATAATGTCTAGAGTTTCTTGCCAGCTTTCTAATTCTTCAATAGGGATAAGGGCAGCGGTAGGCACCCCTTTGTGAGAAATGAAAAATTGGGCCAAATTATCTTTAACCTGGTCTAAAAGATTGTAGATATTGGCTCTAGCCTGGCTAGCGGTTAGTGTTTGGGTAGTCATGGTTAAGTGTACGATAAAACGTACGCTTTGTCAAATCATTTCTTGACACCCCAACGTTGTTGAGAAACAGCGATAATTTTATCTTTTTGTTCGTTTTTACAAGATAGGGGAGGTAAGGTATAAGCGTAAAAAGGATCTTTAGTTTCGGAATCAATACTCATTTTGCAGATTATTTGGTAACGGCCGATTTGGACTAGATCGGTGCTGGGGAACTGGGGACCAAATTCTTTTTCCAGAATATAAGCGTCTTGAGAACCAACAATAAAACTAATAATAGTACCGACGTTGCCTAAAATGGCATCCTGAATGGGCCGGTCGATTTGGGACATGTATTGGTTGGCAAGAATCAAATTTAATTTATATTTTCTGGCCTCAGATAGGATTTTGATAAAGGCTTCGGTAGCAAAGTTTTGGAACTCATCGACATAAAGATAGAAATCAGATCTTTGTTCATGGGTCTGGAAAACCCGGTTCATGGCTGATAACTGAAGTTGGGTGATGATCATGGCACCCAAAAGTGAGGAGCTATCTTCACCTAACTTTCCGGTGGATAGGTCAACGATAAGGATTTTTTGGTCATTCATAAGCTTTTCGATATTGACCTTGGATTTGTTGTGAGCAATGGTGTTTCGGACCATAGAGCTACTTAAGAACTGGCCAACTTTATTTAAGATGGGAGAAATGGCTTCGTTTTGGAATTTAAAATCCATTCTGTCAAATTCGTTGATCCAGAAATTTTTTAGGGTTTGGTTGTTTAAATTTTTGACGACTTTGTCCCGGTATGACTGATCGGTGAGAATCTTGACAACGTGAGATAAGTTAGTCTCCGGAGTATTTACTAAAGTCAGAACCGTGTTTCTTAATATATGCTCAAGTCGGGGTCCCCAAGAGACATTACCATACATTTTTTTAAAGATCGAGATGACGCCACTGGCAACTAGTTCTCGTTGGGATTCATTATTGGCATCCAAGACGTTTAAGGGGTAGACATAGTCAGGGTCAGCCGGATTGAAATAACAAACGTCGTTGGTACGGGAACTCGGGATGTAGTTTAAAATGGTATCGCATAGGTCTCCGTGAGGGTCAACAATAGCCACACCACGACCCTTTCTAATGTCATCAATAGCCATATTGGCAATAAGAGTGGTTTTACCTGTACCAGATTTTCCAATGATATAGGTATGACGGCGACGGTCTTCGCCTTGTTTAATGCCAAAAATAGTAGGTTTGTTCCTGAACTCGGTTTTAGCAAAAAAGGTAGTGTGGTGGCGATCTTCATCTGTTACGCCATCAGCAATGGGCAAGTTTTCCGGGGGATCAGAGTAGAACTTTTTACCCCAGGCAATGTTGGGGAGTTTGGTTAATTTATTAGGAAAGTGCCAGATAGCTGATAGCTCTTCTGAATTTAAGATCTGACTTTTGAGGCTATTTTTTGGTAAACGATCTAGAAGAGAAATGGGTAACTTTGATCTACTAAAGATGCCAGGTTGACTGGCTTTGATGTAGTTACCTTGAGGGTTGGTAAAAATACCAAAGGATGAAGTAACGGAAGATAAAAGGCCTAGATTGGTGGAGGCTAAATTGATTTGACAATCGATACCAGGGTAGATGATTTTTTGCTCGAAAACATGCTTATCCGGATGGGGTTGGCGAAAATTTTTTTCTTTGTCTATGACTATGCCGGTTTGAATAGTATTAGTAATAGCACTTTGCCAGGATTTACCGGCACTAGATAAAAGAATTTGATAGATAAAAAAATCGTCCTCTTGGCCTGAGTGAGAGATAGGAGAAAGGACTGAATTTAGGGGATCCGTATCCTTAAAATCACGACTAGTTTTAAGAGGATAAAAATAGGATTTACCAATAGAAAGTTGTTGAAAACTAAGCTTATCAGGGTCGAGACCGGCTAAAGGGTCGTCTATCTCTTCTACATAAGCATTGTTAAATTGGGCTAAAATTTGGGAAGAAATATAATCTTTTTTGGTTGATGGACAGGTGACAAAAAAGTGGATTTGGTTGTCTTTTAGGATAATTTCTAAAGAGGCTATAAGACCTGTTTGGCCTCTTAATTTTTGGAAAAGACCAGGACTAGAAAAATGGGTGAAATTGGCCAGTAAAGAAGACATGGACTCGGGGGTATATTCGTTTTGCTTAGGGATTTTGACCTGAAGATGGGTAAGCGTGTCGGGCATAAGGTATTATAGCTTAATTTACAATTTTCAATTTAACAATTTACAAAAATTGAATTACAACTAATTAATTAGATGTTATTAGATGTTATATAATTGGTCATGGAGGTTTTTAAGCTACATTTTCACAACGTGTTGGCTGCTGTTGGTTTAAAAAGAGGTGTTATGGTAATGGATAAGGCAGGTGGATTTGTGTTTGATGCAAGTGTTCGAAGGGTTGGCAATATGCGTCAAATTTTACGAGCAGTAGGGTTTGGAGGAGGTAAGGGTGGTGAAGAAGCCCAGTCGAATCAAGCGGGTATGTATAGCAGGCTTGAAGGGATGAGAGAGTTGGAAATGTGGCGAAGAGAGCAACCTTAAGTGTTGAGTATACCTATAAGATTTGGTATAGTTTGGGTATTATGTCAGCGGAGGGTGTCGATAAAGTATTGGGGGTGAATTTGGTTGATGGTAGTGTGTATTGTTATCCGTTTGATAATCGTAGAATACCAGATTGTACAAGAAGGGCAAGGGTTGTATTAGCATTTATTAAAGATGGATTCTTTGAATGGATGCCTGATGCTGTAGAAATGATTCAGTATATTAGGGAACTGTTTGCGAATGGAGAAACTGTAGATAGACGTAGTAACTTAACTGGTATGTAGAAGAAGTTTAAAAAATTAGAATGGTTGATAATCTTAATGTTGCAAAGAGAAATCTAAATGATCATAGGCCACCTGGTTTTGAGTGTCCAAGAGGGTTCGTAAATGCGGCACAGGTTAGTGTTGGGGCTTGTTGGTTTGATGAAGGCGGTAGAAGAAGAATGTGTGAATTTAGACGTAGTTGTCCGCTGTTGGTAGCAAATGGTGAAACAAGACAAAGACATCCTACTAGTGCTTATGTACGTTCTACAATGGTAAGGGGGCATTTTTGAGATGGTATACTGAAGGGATGAAAGATAAGGGAGTTTGGGTAATTCCAAGAATATGTGTGGCGCCGGGATGTAGTAGCCAAAACGTTGTTATGAAGAATATAAAAGGGGAGGCATTTTGTGAGGTACATTTGCCGGAGAATCAGGCAAACTTGATACCTGTGTCTGGGCCGATAGTAATAAGGAGACAAACAGTGGAGGTTAGTTCAGGATATGTGCCTGGTAATGCCAATTCTGGTTTTGTAGCAACTAAGTATGATTAGTTGATAATTTTGTTGACTTGTATTATTTTCTTATTATTGCAAACTGTATAACTGATGTGTATAATCCTTTATGTTACAAACAATAGCAAATAGCTACTTGAGGTAACGATTTGTCCCGCCTATATTTGGCGGGATTTTTTGGTTTGGTAGGGATACTAAATAAAAGCTTTTAGCGATTCCGACCAATACCAGCACTTTAAAAAACTAAGGGACAAAAATTGACAAGACTTAAATAAGAGTAGAGGGCTTTTATCTAAGTCTAGTCAACTAAAGGATGACAGGAGGAAAAACTATCAGACATTGGAGGAGGTATTCAGATGGAGAACACAAATTGGTTGATTTTGTTGTTGGCTAGAGATTTCTTCGGGTTGGGCCTGACGCTGGGCCAATTCATCGCAATTCTTTTATCGGTTGCGATGGTATGTTGTGTGATATCGAGCAACACGTGGGCAGTTGTGTTGCTGTTGCCAGTAACCTTGTGGTTGGCTGGCGTAGGGATAGGGTGGTGTGTGAACGTGTTTTTCCTATCCTTATTGGTGTATCTGATTGTCATTCGCCAAGTGCCAGTTTTGATGGCACTTTTCATTTTCATCGCCATTTTGTTGTGTGAGTGGCTGTTGTTTCCAGCGGTTTTTCAGAGTATGTTTACCACGTCTGACAAAATGCAAATGATTGCAGAGGAGCATGGTACTGGGGGCGGAACACAAGCTTCTTCTTCACCGTCATCGTCGGCGCCGTCTGGCTCTACAACCGTTCAGGAAAAGGTGTTGAAGCCCAACGCTGTGGCATTGTGGTGGGATGGATTGAATTTGAATCCTGGTGAGAAACCTCGGAATCCGATTCCTGCTGGTATTTCGTGCTCCTTTATCACCGACCAAGCTCCTGCTATGACAGCGATCGCGAAAGAAATTTATCAAGTGCAATGTTGGAGTGGGGACTGGTCAGCCGAAGGTGAGTGCAATGGTTATTTTGCGCGGGGTGTCGGTGTTGTGGCAAAGAAGGGCGTTGTAACCCAGGTAGACGGCAAGGGCCAATACCCAGGTGGAGGCGCCAGTGGCAGAAGCATCGGGCCCGGCAGCTGTGGTGGCCGCGAGTGGTCAGTATCGGGTAAAGGATACCGACGGTGCTTGGCTTTGGACCGGTTCAGGTTACACCTCTGTTGGTGCGATTGTTTACGATACGATCGTTGAAGTTACTGGGAAAACCAAATCACCGAAATCCTACAAAGGTAATCCCGATAGGTGTATCCTCGGTGGTGTGTACACTGGGATATCGGTGCACTGCGGTGCGCTTGAACCCGTTGTTCCTTAGGGTGCGCGTTTCTTCGGATTCGCGTTTGGGAGGGATCCGGCGGTGCCGGATCCCAAACAAACGTGAAAGAAAGAAAGAGGAAACGCGCACATAAAAGAAAACAAATTGATTTACCTAAAATGCTTTAGATAAATTTATTTTGTTTTTTAAATAAAAGTTAATAAAAAACATAAATGAATCAAGATAGACAGAGACCAAATGCAGTAAAGATGTTTCTTATAAGCCAGTTAGGTGGTGCACTTAAGCTAGGTATGCATCAAGGGTTACTAGAATATAATGCTCAAATAACAGAAGCTGAAGGACAAATTGGCGCGATGACTGAACAAAAAATTGTTGGATGGTTAAGAAGGGCTACTGATGGATTAGTGGGATATAGTGAACAAACGGCTAGAAGAATAAATGCAGCAAATCAAGAAGAATTTATCGCAAGGGAAAATAGAGCAAAGAGTCCTTTGGGACAGGTAAGTCATCAGGTTGTTACTCAAGCTGGCGTAGGCGTGGCTAGTATGTTTGGTAACGAGGTATTAAAGGCGGTTGAATCTTTGACAAGTCCAGGTGGGTTTGGACAGGACACTGAAGCTCCAATAAGAGAAAGAAGAGCTGAAAGAAGGAGGGTGAACAGAGAAGCTAGGGCAGCTAAGTTAGCAGCAAGAAGGCAGCCAGTGGTACAGACCCAAACAGAACCTGGCACAGACGTGGTGAGTGCGGCTGATATTGCTCAATATAAAGCGTTTATGACAGGGTTGGCTGCAGGTGCTGCTATGGCTGGAGGAGCTGGGGGGGTGGCACAGAACGGACCAGAAACCGGAATTGGTAGTCAATCAGGTGTGGTTGGAGGACAACCAGGATCAGCCGGAGTTGTTATTGATGTGGAAGTGC
>CAYWRN010000002.1:69231-72657 GCA_964461095.1 uncultured Gammaproteobacteria bacterium | reverse complement strand
TTCGGGGGAGTTACCAATATTTTTAGAAGAGGAGGAGGTAGTTAGATATGCCAAACGATAAAGAGCCTTTACAAATAACTTTGTGGAAACCTAATGGCGTACCTTTACCAGGGACCGGGATGGCGTTAACTACCAGGGATGTTAACACTCAGATGGCTTCTTATGGTGGATTTGAAGTACCCAAAAGACCAATAGCTAGGCTATGGGGTCAAATAGTAAAACCTTTGGTGGAAAATGCCATAGTTACGGGTCCTTTAGCAGGGTATCAAAGAGTACTACAGGCAGTAGGGGCGCTCCCAAAAACTAGACAGGAGGCGTTAAGAAGAACTAGTGGTGACCTACTTGACTGGAATGCACAGGCTGCCAGTATAGAAGCTAACTACCAACTAGTAGTGAATGATACAACAGGAAGAAACCAAGCGGAGTTGATCGAGGCGTGTGTAGGAGAACAAACAATGGTGGACATTTTTGGTGGTTATGTTAGAGATAAGTCTGGTCAGGTAATAGCCAATAGGCCTGGTGTGAGAATACCTGAATTACCTTTGGTGGCAGTGAGAGAACATACGTCAAGTTTTGTTCAGGTTTCTGCAATTAGTCAGCCAACTGACGGAGAAGAAGAAGCGGCGGTAAGATTGGCGAATGAAATTGCTAAGGGAAGAATGAATCCGAGACAGTGTGGACCTTTTATAGATGATGTATTTGTACGTGGTGTCGATGAGGTGTTGAAAACAGTAGGGAATGATGTGGCATTAAGACGAAGACATATGGAATCAGAGAAGCATGTGGTGAAAACCATTACACTAATTCACACTACTCCAGGTCAGCAATTTAGATGGGGAGTTTTTGGAGGAGCAGGATTTCCTATTTTTCAGGCGATTCTAGGAGGGGGTGTGGGAGCTGATATATTGTTTCATCCGGCAAATATCTACGATGAGGATCCTCCACTTAAAGCTGAATATGGCAAGGAACCAGACACGATTGATGTGGCATCGAGAACGGCAGTGCATGGTGAAATAGTTAATGGGTTTGAAGGGGGTTTTTTACCGAGAACATCTGAAAATTCAAAAGCAAAACCAACGAAATTAACCAAGTTGGCAGCTAAAATACACGGTCCCGACACAGAGCAACTACCTATTGGAAGCGTTGTTTTTAGAGGGACTGGAACAAATTATACTAGAAAAGTTGCTATGTTGGATCCCAGAGGTTTTTATCACACTTATGATGAATTTAGAGGGAGATGGCTTCAAATGTATGGTTGGGCCAGAGGTAAAGATGGGGTTGATGGAAAACAAACAGAAGAGCGATTCAGAGATAACGTACTTCAATTTTTAGAGAGAACAGTAATGCAAACTTTTCCTAGGGCTGGAGTGATAACTGCACTGGCATCGCAGAAGGTTATGGAAGGTGGTGGTGTGGAATTAGTAGTGACTTCAGAAAGACCTGATGAAGTGGGATCAACGGTAGTACTAAATGTTTTTGATAGAAGCGGAGATACTAGGGTTGAAAGAAAGAGATATTATGAGGCTTTCAAGGCATTGGATAATGGCGTAAACTCAAAAAGATTAAGAAAAGTGATGGGTGGTGAAGCTTATGAGCAGCTGAAGGATGATTTAGATTATGTTGAAAAAGTCGGTAAAAAAGAGGATGCGATTGTAGTAATTAAAACAATTATGGAGAATCAGAAAGTAGGTGTACAAGAGGCTACTAGGATAATGATAACTAGGTACCAATATACTATGCAAAGATTGTATGGTGATATTGATGTGGCAGAGGCAGAGGTGAGAAGAACAGCGACAACATAGTGGCTTATAAGATCTAAATATGGTATAATTTCCCGCGGGATGTTTGGCCAAAAACGGCTAAAAATTATTTTCCGTCTAATGTGCTTATACAATGGCATATTTTGGCACATTAACAATGTGTAGTATTAACCGCTCCTAGTTTGATGGTGGCTTCTAATAGAGTATTTATATAAGGTACTTTGTTAGAAGCCACTAAATCAAATAAAAAAGGAGGTGTGCAATGAAGGCTTCGAAGAAGTTTTTCAAAACCACCTCCTTAGTATTGGGGGTGGTATTACTTGGTTTGCTCATGGGGCCAAGTGTGGTATATTCCCAGACCAGTGGTGGGTTTTATCCACTGTATGGGGATTCTGGTTATGTAGTGAGGGTAATTAATCCTCCTACGGGGACGACAAACTCTTGGGGTATTCATGGAAACGTGAATTATTATGCTTTAAGAGCTGAGTCGTGGTTTGGAACTGACTTCGTCGGAACCCTTAAGCAGTTGTATGCGCCGTTCGATGGGACGGCCAGTGTTGGTTACGATCCAAATGGTGGTTATTGGGTAGCTATTAATGGGTCGGGTGAGTGGACGGGTTGGTTTTTGCGTGTCATACATGTAGCCGATTTGGGTCGAGTCTCTGGAGTAGTTCAAACAGGAGACCGAATTGCCAAAGAAAGCTCAACGGGGACAGATGGATCTCATGCACATGTAATACTGTTGTGGTGTGAGGATCCAGAGGCACCGCGGAGTACGTGTAGAGACGTGCCGTTTCTGGCCATGCTGGATCGCCAGTACTGGCCGTACGATACTTATCCGAGTGGTACATACGTTGATAGCGATGTACCAGGTGATCAAGAATTGTTGGTTCCTGAGGGTGCAGTAACCCCTGATTGGAACAATTGGCCGGGAGACGGTCAAGGTTCGACTAACTACTCTGGGTCGATAGTCCCAACTACTGGCTGGCAATTAGTGGAAACACTAAAGAAGGCTGGTGTGGAAGGATCGGCACCGGAGATAGCTGAGATGGATTGGCTATTTGTATTGGTAGGATTTTTAACGAGCCATTGGAAGGATGTAGTAATAGTCCTTCTGGTATTGGCTCTGTTGTCAAGTACGGCTCGGGCTAAGAAATGGCAGAAGGTGAGTAATCAACTTCTGAAGGTTCTTGGTAAGGGTGAGTACACAGGCTTCGTGCCATCGGGCGAAGTTGGCCGATTGGCGGTAGTCCTGTATGTACTCTACTTGATCGTAGGTGCTGGGTTACTATTCTATGCCCTGATGAATTCAGGATGGGCATGGAGTGAAGTATTTGTTAACCTCGGTATCGATTGCCTGGCGGTAACAGTCATCGGCTTTGTGAGCCTAGGGCTGTGGAAGTTTCAGGTGAAAGAGAAAGGGTTCTTAGTCCACCCCGTGTTGGCAGATTTTATTAAGGTGGTGCTACTAACCATCTTGATTGCCAATGTGGGTGGGTACCTCTACGGGCTTGTTCTGGTTTACCAGGATGAGTACGGTGAGGCGTTGACCGAGGTGGCTTCACAGCAAAGTTTGCGTCAAATAGCTGTGAAGGCTGTCGGCGAAGCGGCAGAAAAAGCCGTGGAACTGGCAGGTGATGTAGTAGAGGCGAAGACACGGGAGATT
>CAYWRN010000002.1:62484-69191 GCA_964461095.1 uncultured Gammaproteobacteria bacterium | reverse complement strand
CGGAGGGGAGCGATAGTAGCACGGGGTCTGACGCCGAGGGTGTCAACCAGGAAGCAGCTGATATCATCGCTGCTAATGCTGCGTTAGAAAAGGGCTGTCCACCAGACCTAATCTACGGTCTTTGGGTAACCGAGACCAATGATGTTCGGTGTACAGACCCAGGTGCGGACTGTGTTTCCGATGCAGGTGCTAAAGGTCCATTGCAGTTTATGGACGACACCTGGCCCCACTATAGTGAACCGGGGTGGGATCGAAACGATCTGGGTGATTCGACGCGAGCGGCCTGTCGGCTAGTCAAAGCGATCGGTTTGTTTACGTCGGATGATGTGCATACGTTCCAGAAGAAGTTTACTTCGTCTGGAACAAAGAGGCCATGCTGGAACCTCGGGGAACCAGGGCCTCAGGTTGACGGCTGGGATCAAGCCATAGAAGTATGGCAGATAATGAGATCTCGGCCAGTAACAAAGAATCATTAGCCCGGGCGTTGACAAGCCTGTAGTAGGTAATATATGTACTATAGGAAGTCACTCGCACATAAGCTTAGGCGAGTAAAAAGTTTTAAGCTATTGAGAGCTATTAGCCCCCGGGCGGCTGAACTCTCGATGATGTAGGGATGACAAGGCCCTAAAAGTATTTTTTTACCTTGTCGCACACAGGGAGGCGACATTTCTCCTGCCTCCCCCAAAAGCGGGGGAGGCACAAAAGGATAGAAGAAAGGAGCCAAACTGTGTGAATAGTATGTATTCTTTTTGAACTGATGAGTCCTTCGATATATTCGGGACGAAACATACTTGACATATAAACCTATATAATATAGAATATAGGTATGAATGAGCTAAGAAAAAATATTCCAGAAAAATTAAGTACTGTATATGAAGGTATAGGTAGAAGAGGTGAAGGTATGGGTGTTAACGTGGGGCATGTGTTAGCTAATTGTTTGGATGGTGGAGGTGGTAGTTTTGGGGAAGTTGTATCTAATACAGCGACTTTAATTAATGAACAGGGCTTAGTAACGGCTGTTTGGAATAAGGAGACCGGTGATTTTGATGTACAGGCTGGTAAAGCTTTTAATTATTTTGCTTTAGATAGCGAAGAAGGTTTATGTTTTGCCATAGGTGCTCAACTGTTTCCTGACAGGGCTGGTCAATTTAGGACTGCTGTTTTGGGACGATCCAAAGAAAATCGAGATGCAGTTTTGGCTACCTATAGAAGGGTGGCAAATGGAAATGCCTTGACTGACATACGGGAAGGATTAAAAGAGGAAGGAGGTACTTCTGTTTTTATAGAAGATGCTTTTGGGCGTAATCCAGGACAAAAAGAGGATTTTTTAGTAGATGGATTGTATGCATCGGTACCTTATTGGCTACATAGAAGGATGAGTTATCTTCGTGAGTTGTTTATGGGTAGCAATAAATCAAGACAAGTAGTTACAAAAGTATTGGGAGAAGAATTTGTAACACTGTCTGGATGGGTAAATGAGAGAGAAAGGGTTTGGAAAGGAGAAATGAAAGAATTACCACTAAGGATGACAGTGGATACGGCGACGGCTTGGGTAAAGCAGGTAATTGGTGGTTCTGGACTTGAAGGTGTTGAGCCAGATGATGTAATTGATAGTAGAAGAATGGTGGTTGGAAAAAATGGACCTCAAAGATGGGAAGATATGGTTGGAGCAGTGTGTAGGACTAGTGGATTAACAAAAGGTACAGTTGTGCCGAAGCTTGTGGTTATAGGGTTGGTTAAATGGCTTGGTATTGGTTTGGAGAAACTTGCAGATGGAAGATTAGAAGAAGTAGGTCTTGAACCGGCAAGGGCTAACCTGATATTAGCAGATGTCTTAATGACAATGTGTGACGATGTTTTGAGTAAAAGTAGGGCAAAAGCATGGACTGATGATGACCGAAGAGATGTGGAAAGACTGTCTAAATCTGCGGCAGCCGTAGATCGATTAATTAAGGCGATCGAGGTTTATACAGAAGCTGAGATTGAGGATGCAGGGGATTTTATATAACGTAAGCTTATCTTGTTAAAAACGTTGACATATCGGCATATAATTGTCTTGGTATGTCTCCTTCGATGGCTAGATTTCTATCTCTGACGGGCCAGGAGGGTAGGCTAACTGCTGCTTCGACTAAAGTTAATTCGGTTGAAGTTGATACTAGATGGGCTTGAATATAAGGCTGACCAAAAGAACCAACGGCATAGATAGATAGTTGGATTGGTGTTAGTGGACCTCCTTGAGTTACATTGACGTATAATAGTTGAGGATGGAGGTTGGTAGGTGATTGACTTGTGAATCGAGCTGATATACCGGTACCTCGATGAGATGGAGGAAGGTTAGGCGCTTTTATATGTCGGAGAGTAGGCAGTTCGTTGCTAAGTGCTGTGATTGCTTCGGATATGGCCGGAGGTGCTTTGTGTTTTGGAAATTGCTGGTGAATTTCTAGTAATGCTCGGTTAAGCGGTTCAATGATATACATGTATCTATTTTATCACAGATAATATGTAAATAAGTGTATAAATGGTAAAATATAGGATAATTTAATTAAAAAATGAGTGGAGATATAGAAATATATGGATTACCTAGGACTCCTGGAGGCATGAGAAAATTATTTGCCGGAATGCAAGTACTAGATGACGGTGATGCTATGGGTTTTTTGAGAAGAGTAGATGAGGTTTGTCTTGGGCAAGAAGGGTGGCAAATTATTGAAAGAAACGGTGGAGATCAAGTGATATTTAATAGGGTTGGTGGAGAAGGTAATGAAACACAAGTAGTAGGTAGATATATAATAGTTAGCGATAGAACTAGAACTGGAGTGGAAAGAGGTATAGCAAGGGCAATGTGTGATGTTTTGGATAATGTTTTCTTACAAAATGCTAGAAGTGGTAAGCCTACTAATGTTGTAGAAGAATGGGGTGGCTTGGTTCGAAAAGCGGTAGAATTAACTCAAACAAGGGGTAATGTTAGAGTAATTGCACCGGCGGGATTACCTAATTTTCTGAAGAGATATAACCAAAGTGGATAATTTTTGTGTGTATCTGCGATATAATATGAGTATGATTGGATTAGGCTTAGTGAAGGAAGTATTACAAGGTGTAGTTAGTCGGTATCAGCAAGGCCTTAAGGCTGGTGGCCAAATTCATAGTTTATTAGCGCAGGTTGAAGCGCAAGAAGAGGCATACATGAGAGTAAGGATGGAAGGTGGAACTGGAGATAGAGGTGCTATTCATGAAACATATCAAGCTATTGGGCAACTTAGGAGACGGGCGGGACCAGTAATTGGTCAGTGGGGAGTTGGTGATGGTTTGAAAGCTGCTATTGTTGAATCGCCAAGTGTTGTGGTGTTTAGTAGGAGGGCAGAACATGCTGAGGGTGCGACTTATTCTGTGGCAGGGAGAGTATTGAATAGTGTAGGTTTGGTGGAGTTACCTGCAATTGATAAAGGAGATCCACGACTTCGAGGTGTTGGGGTGGATACTAGTTGGCAAACAATAAGTTTTCGTTATTGAAAGATTAGGTAGATGGGGGTGGTTCTGGTTGAGAAGGAGGGGTTTGAGGTTGAATTGCTTGGGAATTTGGTTCGGTCCAGATATATTCTTTTTGATTAATAAAAATATTGGCCCAGCGGGCGGCAATAAAGGAGAAGCTAGCAATTGATTTTAAAAATTCAGTGGTGACCTGAGAAGCTTGACTTTGGCTATCCTGATTAACCAGCTGTAAAGACAGGTTAACAGTATTGTTTAATTTAAAAAGTAAAACTGCCAATTGATTGCCACGGGCAATAATAGGAGTTTCTCTTTTGGGAAGCTTAGAGTCAATTTCAGAAACAGCTTTGCTTAAAACAGAGCTAATTTGAGAAATGTTGTCTAAACTGACTTTGGGATGGAGATTTTCCAGAGAAGGTGTTAAGAGAATGTCGATATCAGCAAAAGTCATTTGAACTTCGGTAAGAGTTTTAAGAAGATTATCAAATTCAACTACCGCCGGAGCTTTGTCGTCCGGGTTAATAGACAACATCTGGGATTTGATAATAGTACTGGCGTTGATGATATCACCCAAAATGATTATGGATTCTTTAATAAGGTGGTTGAAGAAAATTTGATCTGTGTTCATAGGCAATTGTAGCACTCATTTTTTAGCTTTTGTGGTAGAATAACTGACTTATAAATTTAAAGATGCACTTTTTCCTCCCCGGATATCGGTGATAAGTGCGGGTCCATGGACCAAACTAAGGAATAAAAATGGCAAAAAGAATAATAAAAACAATCAATAGGACTGGTAAGAAAATTACCAAAAGTTCATTAGTATTACGGGCTAAGAGACAAACAGAAGCAACTAAGAAAAAAATTGCTGAATTAAACGAGGAAACCAAAACCAAAAAGATTGATGCCGAAGAGGTGGCAGTGGAGGAAATAATTGGCCAAAAATTGGATGGAGTATCGGCAGAAAAGAGAGAAGTTAAAGTGGAGATCAAAAAGAAATATAAGGTAGGGGTAGGGATAAAGGAAATGTTTGAAGCAGGCTGTCACTTGGGCCACAGGAGCTCTAAGACAAGCCCAAAGGCAAAAGAAAATATATATGACACCAGAAAGGGAGTAGAGATATTTGATTTACCAACTACTGTAAAGCTTTTGGAAGAGGCGTGTACCTATATTTGTAACCTAAAAGATCAGAAGTATAAGATGATTTTGGTAGGAACCAAAAGGCAAGCCAGGGAGATTACTAGAAGAATTGCGACGGATGCCAATATGCCCTATGTAACTAATAGATGGGTAGGGGGGCTACTAACTAATTGGGAACAGGTGCAGAAGAACATCAGAAAATACAACAAAATGTCTGAGGCTTGGGCCAAAGGTGAATATAGTGGCATGTCTAAAAGAGATCAATCTTTGGCTAAAAAAGAGATTTCCAGACTAGAAAAAATGGTGGGAGGATTGTCTAAACTAGATAATCTGCCGGCAGCTATTTTTGTAGTTGGGGCCAGTAATGAAAAAACAGCTTTGGCTGAGGCAAAGTTAAGAGGGATTAAAACTATTGGTATAAGTGATAGTGATTTTGATCCAAATCTTATTGACTACCCAATTCCCTGTAATGACGATAATGTTAAAAGCATTACTTTGGTTTTGGAAGAAATAGGGAAAGCACTGAAATAGTAATGAGTAACTAGAAATTAGTAATTAGCAAATACAAAAATGGATAATAAAAAAATAATTGAACAAGTTAAAAAATTAAGAGAAGAGCTAGGTCTGTCGATCATGGATATTAAGGCGGCTTTGGTAGAGGCAGAAGGGGTAGAAGAAAAGGCTAGACAAATTTTGAAAGAAAAAGGATTAAAAAAGGCTGAAAAGAAAGCCGAAAGAGATACTAAAGAGGGCAGAGTGTTTGTTTATGGTCATGCTACTGGTAAAATGGCGGCCATGGTTCAACTTTGGTGTGAAACAGATTTTGTTGCCAAAGGTGATGATTTTCAAAACCTGGGAAAGGATCTGGTACTTCATATAGCAGCCATGGGTCCTAAAGACAAAAAGGAGCTATTGGCTCAGGAATTTGTCAAAGATCCTTCTAAAACTATTGATGTGATGGTTAAGGAAGTAGTGGCAAAACTGGGAGAAAATATACAAGTAGGGGAGTTTACCAAATACGAAATTTAAGGTCTTTTTTACTCAAATTCTTTCATTACATTTTTTCTAGACTGGTACAGTCTAGCGTCAGTAAGGTCGTCGAAAAAAGTAATTTCAAGAATTTCTATATAATTTAAAATTGCTATAATTACCTATGGTAGATATAAATAAAACGAGACAATTGATGGATAAGGTAGTGGATATATTTTCTCAAGATGCGGGGACAATCAGAACAGGTCGGGCTAACCCGGGGTTGATAGAAAATGTAACGGTGGCTGTATATGGTGGCCAGCAGATGAAACTGAAAGAATTGGGATCAATCACCGTGCCAGATGCCAGATCTTTGGCTTTTTTCCCGTGGGATCAATCGATAATAAATGAAATTAAAAATGGTATATTGGCAGCTAACCTAGGATTTGTTCCGGTAGTTGATGGACAAATAATTAGGATTGCTCTGCCACAGTTGACAGTGGAGCAGAGAGAAGATTATGTCAAACTTTTGGGAAGAAAATTGGAAGGGGCCAGAGAAATGATTAGGGGGGTTAGGGGAGATGAAAGGAAGCATCTGGTGGATGCCAAAAATGATAAAAGTATTTCTGAAGATGAGTTTAAAAGAGACGAAGAGGCTTTGCAAAAAATAACCGATGAATATATAAAAAGACTGGAAGAGATGGCAGGGAAGAAAGAGAAAGAGATTAGAGGAGAGTAGGGTTAAACTCTAATATCTAATATCTAAACTCTAAACAATATCAAATTATCAAAACTCAAAAATCAAAACTGTTTTGAATTTAGAAAATTTGAATTTTGGATTTATTTAGGATTTAGGGTTTAGAATTTAGAGTTTGTGATGTTATATTAAGAGATGGATTTAGTAATATTTTTTGCGGCTTTGTCGGTGTTGGTATTTTTTCATGAATTGGGGCATTTTGTGGCGGCTAAAATAAATGGGGTTAGGGTAGATGAATTTGGGATGGGGCTGCCGCCTAAAATTTGGGGAAAAAAGATCGGAGAGACAATATACTCTTTAAATTTATTACCAATAGGTGGGTTTTGTAAGCTATATGGCGAAGATCCTTCGACAGGCTCAG
>CAYWRN010000002.1:55583-62384 GCA_964461095.1 uncultured Gammaproteobacteria bacterium | reverse complement strand
GACAAGTTCCTTCGACAGGCTCAGGACAAGTTCCTTCGACAGGCTCAGGACAAGTTCCTTCGACAGGCTCAGGACAAGTCCAGGTCAAAGATAGAGATAGATCTTTTATGTATAAGAAACCGTGGCAGAAAAGCGTGATATTGGTGGGGGGCGTGTTTATGAACTTGATTTTGGCGATTTTGATTTTCTGCGGAGTCTATTATAAAACAGGCATTCCGAAAGACCTAGGCAAGGTAAAAGTGGAAGAAATTGTAAGCGGATCTCCGGCTGAGGAAGCTGGAATTAAGACGGGGGATGTGGTGGTTAGTGTGGGGGGAGTAAGTGTTAAAAAATCAAAAGAACTTATAGAAGAAGTAGATAAGTTTAAAGGCTCGAGTGCAAATTTGGGGATTGAGAGGGATGGAAAATTTAAGGAAGTCGAAGTTATGGTAAGGGAAGATCCACCGGAAGGAGAAGGGAGTATGGGAGTGGTGATAACGGATACAAGGATTGAAAAATATCCCTGGTGGCAAATGTACAAAGGCATAGGTCCAGGATTTGAAGAAGCTTATTTTTGGGCTAAGGTAATTTTAGATGGTTTGGGTCAGATGATTACCGGTGTGTTTACGGGAAAAATTCCTAAAGACGTAGCCGGACCAGTAGGGATGTACCAGGCTACGGCTAGTGTCAGAAAGGAAACCGGACTTTTGGGAGTACTACACTTTTTTGGTATAGTGTCGGTTAATCTGGCAGTGGTCAATTTATTACCTTTTCCAGCACTAGATGGTGGTAGGTTGGTGTTTGTATTGATAGAGAAAATAAGAGGGAAGAGGGTTAATGAGAAAATTGAAGCAACGGCCAATGCAATTGGAATGAGTTTACTTTTGGGACTAATAGTGCTGATAACGATAGGAGATATTGTACGACTATTGAAATAGTCGTAAATTTACAATTTTCAATTTAGCAATTTTCAAGAAATTGATTATTGAGGTGTCAATTCCAATAGAATAGCGGTATTGGGTTCCATGTAGATAGTTTCCGTATAGGTAGTAGTAGATGGGGTAATGGTTTTTTGATTGGTGCCACCTAGATAATTAGTTTGTTTGAGGACATAAGGTCTATTTTGGATAGCCTGGAAAGTTAAGGGAAAGGTTTCATGATGAGTGTTTCTACTATCATAGTTAACTAAAAGGATTTGGTAACCGGTGGTAGTTTTGGTAGCCAGGCTGGTAACCCAGGAACCATCGCCGTGAGAATTGAGCCTAAGGCCATTTAACTGATTTAAAAATTTGAGAGCATAGAATCTGGGCTTTTCCTTTTGGCCGTTATTTGAATGGCTGATAAGGCCCCAGCCAGAGGAATCAGTTGACCTACTTTGGGGGCCATCAATTAATTCAAAAGTAAAAAGACGGTGGATTTTACCTGACAAACGGGTAATGGCTGACAGTAGGTGAACACCGGATAGTTTGGTATCATACCAGACATCCGGTTCGGGATTGGGGCCAAACTCGGTAATAATCCGCTCGACATTAAAAAACTGGGGGTAATTAGTCAGGATGGTATTAACTTTTTCGATGTTTTGGTCATATTTTTCCAGATCTTTGTCGTATTGGTGCCAGGAGATGAAATCGAGAGGAAGGTTATTGACCTGACAATGTTTAAACAATGCTTCGATCCAGTTACTGTAAAAATTGGTAGTGGCCGGGCCACCAACTTTATAATTTTTGCCGGGAGCGCCTTGTTGGATGGCTGAAACGGTCTGGCTATATAGGGTTAGGTAATTTGGCTCTTTACCATAGTGCCAGGAACCAAACAGATCAGGTTCGTTCCAGACTTCATAGTAGATACCGTTAATATTTTTTTCGACTGAATAGCGATGAGCTAGAGCAGTTACCAGAGATTGCCACTGACCCCAATCAATAGGCTGACCAGCAACTTGACCGGATTTAGACATCAAGGCAGGGGTATAGGAAACAGACAGCATGGGTACGGCCCCTGTGGCCAGAATACTATTTATATAGGAGTCAAGGGCGGAAAAATTATATTGGCCACTAGCTTGATAAATGTTGTAGTAGTCAAATAAATGATCGATTCTAATAAGCTGGGGGGAAAGACTTCTAGTTTGATTAATAACAGGGCCAACCATATCCGTAGCTTCTTCACCACCTTGAGCGATATTTTGCCAAAGGGCGGGGGAGAGTCGGCCTGAAGTGGTGGAAAGATCAACTATGATGTTGGCCGGAGTACCAGAAGCGGATTTACGAAGGTCAAGGATGGATTTGACACCTATAACAGTGACGGGCAAGAGGAGGATTAGTAGTAGAGTCTTAAAAAATGATTTACGTTTCACTAACAAAATATATATTTTTTTTTAAAGAGAGTCTAGCTGATATAATCAGGAGTCAATGAAAAGAGGATTTCTTTTTTTAAAATATATTTTGTTGGGGGTTTTGGTGTTAGTGTTTTTGGTCTTTTGGGGACAGAAGAGGAATGATAAGGCGGACTTTGTGAATGTCATGGTGGTGTTGGTTGGTGGAGATGAATTAGACAGAACTGAAGAATTTGCCCCATATTGGTTGGTTGATGCCATAAACGTAGGGGATGTGGATAAGACAGTTTCTGATAAAGAAAATGCCAGGGTGGTTGATATAGAGACATATGAGGAAGGTTTTAGGAAAATTGCTTTGGTAACTTTGAAATTAAGGGTGACACTTGATAGAGAAATGAGTGTGACAAAATATAAAGGAAAAGATTTATATACCGGTAGTATAATTGAGTTAAAATTTCCCACAGCCAGATCTTATGCTCGGGTGGTCAAGGTGTCTTATGAAGGTAACGACCTTAAAACGAGAGTGATAGAAATAAAAGTAAGGTTAGTTGGGACAGAAGATGGTCTAGTAAGAGAGTGTAAGACAGGGGATAAGGTAATTGATAGTAAAAATGGTACGACTTTAGTTGAAGTGTTGGGAGTGACTAGTAAATCAATTGATAGTAATAGCACTATGGCCAAAGCAGTTGATCCTAACTCAAGATTGATGGATGTTGATCTTAAATTATTGGTTAGATCTATTGATGGAACTGATTATTATGCTTTGTATCAGCCAGTTAAGGTAGGGAATAAGTTATATATTCCTATGGATAACTACAACCTATATGATGCTGAGGTGCTAACTATTGAAGATGGGAACATATGAAGCGATGTGGTGTTTTTAAGTATGTACTACTGTGTTTAATTTATTTTGGCGCTTGTAAACTATTGGGTATATATGTTGATAAATTAGTTTTCGGAGGTCTTTTGTTGGCGTTGGGTTTTAGGTTTGTAAGAAATCCGGCCATGTTGATAAAAAAAATTAATATTAAGTTTATCTGGTTACTATTGGTATCACTTTTGTCATTTGTTAATGCCATTGAACTAGATTTGGTGTTTTTATCATTTAGATTTTTGGTGACCGGTTGGCTAATTTATGAGTTTTTTTCAGACTGTTATTTTGACAAAAACGGGTATAGTAGTGTATTTATACCTTGGCTAGTTCTAGGACTCGTAAGCAGTTTAGTGTCCTTGACATTTGTATTAACACCAAGTTTGATGTTAAAGGCAGTATCGTTGGTAGTTGACGAAGGATCGGTTAACCTTATTGGCTATAATTTATCAAGAGGGAGGATAATACCAATTGGAGCTATATATCTGTTTTGGTTTTTACCAATCTTCCTTTTAGAAAGGAAGAACCTGGTGGATATTAGTAGAGGATTACTAATGATGTTACTAGGCTTAGGTGTTGGGACAGTTTTTCTTAGTAACTATAGAAGTGTTTATGTTTTAGTAATCTTAGTTTGTTTAGTCTTGGTAGCCAATAAAAAAGTTAAGCTGTCTACACTAATGTTGGTGTCGGCTGTATTGGTGATAGTGGTTGTATTTTCAAAAAGTTTTTTTGAAACGTCGATTGTGGACAGATTTTTGCAAAAAGACAGTGTAGATAGAATAAGTTTGGAGTCAAGAAAGCAATATATAATTGATGCCTTAGATTCTTTTAGAGCCAAACCATTTATGGGTATCGGCCTGGGTAATTTTGCCATTCGTTTTGACCCAATGGTTATTGAGAGTGAAGGAAGCCGTCAGGTGTTGCCATCGACAGTGGTAGCAAACCCACACAATGAACTATTTAGATGGTTAGCTGAGACAGGTATAATGGGGTTGTCGGCTTATTTAATTTTACTGGCTAGTTTTTTGGCGACTGATATTAGGAGGTATATAAGGAAGGGGTACGCCGATTGGCAGGTTCTATTTTTAGTGATGGTTAGTTGGACTTATGTAATAGGTAGTTGGATGGATTCCTGGCCCTGGTATTTGTTTTATAATTTTTGTGTTACCAGAGGCATGTTGGCGGCCATATATGAAGAAAGAAATTAAAACGTCTATTATTCACGACGTTTTTGATAAATATGGTGGGTCTGAATCTGTAGCTTTGTCATTTTTGAAGATGTTTCCCAGGAGTGATGTTTATACTTTTTTAGTTGATCCTGATATCAAAAAAAAGATTGAAAAGAGGGCTAGAAAGATTAAGACATCCTGGTGGCAAGGCTTGTGGAATGTGTTTGGTCTGGGGAAGTTTAGAGCGATTTTGAAATTGGTTAGCTGGATATATTGGTTAAGGTTAGATTTATCTGAATATGATTTGGTGATATCTTCAAGCCATTCCTATGGATGCAAGATGGTGAGAGTTCCAAATGGTCTTCATATTTCCTATATTCATACTCCACCCAAGTATTTATACATGGATGAATATGAACTGAATATTTTTCCGTTGAATATGTTTTTTATCATAATCAAGCCGATATTAAGGCTGATAGATAGGTATGGCGCTAGAAGTCCTGACGTTTTGGTGGCCAACTCAAATGAAGTTAGAAAGAGAATTAAAAAATTTTATAAAAGAGAGTCTGTGGTAATTAATCCGCCAGTAGATATTAGAGAAGGTGGGTGTGAAAGAGAGAAGGAATATTATATTTGCTTTTCTAGATTGGTGAGACAAAAGGGAATAGATTTAGTGGTACAGACTTGTAGTAAAAGCAATATCCCACTTTTAGTAGTAGGGGACGGACCAGAGAGAAAGAGATTAGAATTGATGGCAGGTAAAAGTGTGAGGTTTTGGGGATATTGTGAGGAAAAAGATAAAGAAAAGGTGTTTAGTAAGGCTAAGGCCTTGATATTTACAGCTGTAGACGAGGACTTTGGCATAGTACCAGTGGAATCGATGACCTATGGAGTGCCGGTAATTGGTTATAAGAGCGGAGGGCTAAAAGAAACAGTTGTGGATGGAAAAACAGGAATTTTATTTAGTGATTATTCGATTGAAGGGCTGAAGACTGCTATCGAAAAGTTTGAGAAAGTCAAGATAATGAGAGAAGAGTGCTTAAATAGGGCAAAAATGTATACTTTACAGGTGTTTGAGAAAAAGGTAAAAGCTTTAGTTAGCAGTCAGTTGAGAACAAAAAGAATTTAATAGTTTGATAACTTTTTGGTTAGGCGGGTTATTTTTGTTTTTATAGGGATTTACCTTGGGATTGACAATAATTCTTTCTAAGTTTTGATTAAAATTTTGACTATCTAATAATAGTTCAACGGGATATAGTTTCTTTATTTGTCGGCAAAAATCGACCTGATGATCATTGATGTGTTCTTGATATTTTGAATATCTGGGAACAACAATGGCTTTGTTTTGACAGTGAGAAACGGCTAAAACGATACTGGATATACCGCCATGGCAAATAGTTAGGCGTGATTTTTTAAAATAAGAAATATTGTCTTGGTAAGAAACTTTTTTAACTAACCGGATATTATTTAGCGAGGGTTGCCAGTTGGTGTAGTAGGCTTGAATAACGACTTTTTCTGAGGATTTAATTTTTTTTAGAACTTGCTCAAGGTGAATAAACAGCCTTTGGAAACCATATTGAGTGGTACCGGTAGTGATGTAGATCATAGAAGACTGCCAACAAATTTGGCTCTGGGAAAAGATTTTAACTGAAGTTTATGCTGAACCAAAAATAAATCGGAAATTGGGTATATCAACCTGCCAGACAAAGTTGGATATTTTATAAAATCAAAAACTTCGATAAAGATTAGCTTACAGCCTAGGAGTTTACCAACAAAAAAGAAGGGTGGGGCAATACCAGCACCACTACTGACAATAATATCGGGTTTTTCGGTGGCAATTATTTTGATGGCCAGAAGTATATTTTTAATAAAGTTGACTAAGTTTCTTTGTTCCGGGAAATAGGCAAAGTATTTATTATCTTGACAACCGATCATAGAGATAGCATCGAGGCTGTTTCTAGTGACCCAGAAGTGAGGATATGAAGACCACCAAGGCTCAAGTCTTTTGAGGTGAAAGAGGTGGCCACCAGCTGAACTAACCAGACAGATTTTAGGGAGATTTTTGGTCATAGGTTTAAGATGAATCTTTGGAGAAAGATTAAACGAGAGTTGAACCAGTTGGGGATTTTTTGACCACAATTAAAAGGCCGAAAGATTAAGTGTTTATTAATAAGGAACTTTAAGAGAAATTGTTTCAACGGTAGAGGTTGATATGGCCCAAGGTTAGGGACAGGAACACCAAAAAATAGATTGGCATAAAAAAGTGGGTAATAAAGATATGGTGTAAAATGGAATTTTTGAGATAGATTATAGAAACGATTCCAGTTAATTTTTTGGCCATCTATAGTAGTGGCAATATAGCTTAAAATTTTAATATCTCTTAAGCCGTGGTGAAAGATAAGGTTAAGGCAAAGATAGAGAAGCAGGTATTCATTTTTTAGAAAATACAGATT
>CAYWRN010000002.1:52689-55560 GCA_964461095.1 uncultured Gammaproteobacteria bacterium | reverse complement strand
AGTTGACTTGATGAAGGGCTGATCTGACGGCCTGAAGATGGATATCTAATTCTATATTAATATCTCCAATTTTTTTAGAAAAACTAACTTCGGATACAGTGGGGACGACAGAAGAATAATGTTTTTTATTAATATAGAGACCTTGTTTCTGGTGGTATTTTAGCCTATTTAAGACTTTAACTAATTTAGGGTAATCATGTTTGCTAATAAGAATGTCAATATCAGAAAAAGGTAGATTGGTTTGGTAGCCATAGAATTGTGTTTGCCAGAGAGGTCCTTTTAAAATAACAATTTTAGCTGAAGGGACAAGCTTTTGGATTTTTCTAAACTCACTTTGGTAAACAGCCGCTAAAACTTGCCAATAGTTTGGGTAGTTTGTGATGCCTAAAATTTGTTTAGATATGGTCGGGGGGTCAATAAAATGGTTGTTTAGGCCATAGGTTACTAAATATTTAGTAGATTTAAAGAGGCACTGGTGAACGACAATGTTATTTTCTTGGCAGTAAGCAACTATTTGACCGACTTTTATTTGAGAGAACTTACCGGGATTTATCTTGATCTTTTGACCATTTTTGATTAATGGATACATACTGTTGCCAGTGGCATAGAAAGAAATGGATTGGTTACGGTTTAGAGTTTGGGAAATTAAATTGACTTTGTTTTTGTCATCCATTGGTTTAATTGTATCAGTAGGTTAAAATAGCTTTGATGATTAAAAGACTGATGGTTGGTGGTGTTGGAATCAAGATAAAACTTAATAAAAATTTATATTTGTTTGATGATTGGGTGTTATTTTTTAATGACTTTTTTAAAAGTTTTTTGGTTAAAACTAAGAAGAAAAACGATGTGAAAATTTGTTTGAGCGGTTTGAAAACGAAGGGTTTAAGGGTGGTGAATACTAGTCAGGATATTTTATATCCTAGTCTTAGCGATGACGGAGAACTTGTGTTTGATAACTTACTTCACCCAAGCTATTTTCTGGCGTGTCTGGAGAAGCTAATAAGACCAGTTTTGCTTAAGAGAAATTTTATGTTTTTGCACGCTAGTGCATTTGTCAAAAAGGATAAGGCCTATTTAATAACGGGGGACTCAGGAAGTGGAAAAAGTACTTTAATGAATAATATTAAAGATAAATATGTGGTCTTAGCAGATGATTCAGTTGTTGTCGGTATGGATAAAAAAGGCAAGATAGTGGCTTATCCATCACCGATGAATATGAAGATAAAAGTAAACATAGAAAACAAAGGTTATAAAGTTGGTGGTGTTTTAACTGTCGATAAAGGTAAGAAATTATCAATAAAACAGATGCCTAAATTTGGGGCAACATCAATTTTACTTAACCAATTTAGACAAAGACTCAATAATAAGCAAATTGTGAAACTATGTTTAAAAATGACCCAAGAACTGTCTGATAGGTTTTGGTTATTAAGTTATCGATTAGGAAAAGATGATGTGTTAGAAATTATAGATATGCTATGAAATACAAAAAATGTAAGAATTTAGAAAGTCAAATAGTTGATAGTGGCTTAGTGGTGATAGACACAGATAGGGGGGTTATTCATGAGTTGAACAAAACGGCTATGATGATATGGAAGATGTTAGATTCAGCAAAAGAGTCTGGGGAAGTAGTTAGTCGGCTAAATCAAAAATACAAAAAGGTAAGGACAAATGTAGTCAAAAGAACATTGGAGGAGTTATGGGAAAGGAAGTTGGTAGAAAAAATGGCTTAAATAGGTTCGTAGGTACGCGCTAAAACTGGTTTAAAACTTAGATTACCACCATACCAACCGTTTTCACCAAGAAGGGAACGGAGGGTAAGTTTTTTGGTTTTAATTTGGGGTTTGACAAAGGTTTTTTTGATAGCCATGGTTAATTAAACTTTAAATTTTAGAATTAGTCAAGGGAGTTAAAATTGGAAGTAAAATAGTTAATAAAGTCTGGTTGGCCGGGAAGGTCGAAAACTTGATCGGGATAGTGACTATTGTTATATTGTTGACACTGAAGTTGGGCTGATGGGTAATTAAGACAGAGCTGAAGCTGATTGGTGGCTTTGTCTATTTGGTTTGTGTGCCAGTACATGTTAGCCAGATCGATGTGAAAATGGCCTTCTTCGGGAACGAGTTGGACTGTTTTGTCCATGATCAAAATGGCCTGGTCGGGTTGAGTTGAATAGAGATCGAGACTGTATAGATAGAGATTAGCAGTAAACTGTTTGCGATGGGAAAAATCTACAAACTGATCTTTATTAATAACAAGATCGATAAAAGAGATTAGTTGGTGTATTTGATCTGAATCTTGGTAGTGGTTACCTAGAGTGGTAAGATAAGTCTCAATTGATTGTGGGTCAAGCGAGACTAGTTTTTTGATATAAATTTCTTTTTTAGGAAAGGGTGTAACTGAAATAAGGTGGCTAAGGATGGAAGTATTATTGGGGTATAAAAATAAACTTGAATTAACGGTTTGGTTTTGATCAAGTAAAACTAGCCTGGTATTTAGGTTAAAAGGGTCGGTAATTAAGCTAGCCTGGTACTTTTTGAAATAGTAGAAAATATCTGAAATAGTTTTTGATAAGAAAAAAATAAAAATAATTACAACTAAAAATAGATTGATATTTGAGATAGATGTACCTTTTAGTTTTTGGTAGGTAGGATAGAAAATAAAGTAAAGGCTAAGAATAAAGATAGCCGGAGATTGCCAGGTGGGATCTAGACATGAGTGGATAATAGAAACCAAGGATAAATAGAAAAATAACTTGTTTTTTTGGCGGAAGTTGTAAACTATGGCTTTAATAATAAAAAAATAAAAAATGAGAGTAAAAAGAAGGCCGTGTTCGGTCAAACTGTTTAATAAGAAAGTATGGGCGTAGGCGGT
>CAYWRN010000002.1:49901-52671 GCA_964461095.1 uncultured Gammaproteobacteria bacterium | reverse complement strand
AGGGAAAAGTTGGCCGGACCCCAACCTAAAATAGGTTTTTGGGTAAAAGCTTTGATGGCTTGACTGTAATAATTTAGGCGGTTACCGGATAAGCTTTTTGAAATGTTTTGTCCGGTCATTATCTGTGTATTTATCAAGACCAGGAAGAGGAGTATGGGTATGAAAAGTAGTAACTTATGCTGTTTGGGGTTTTTAATGAGAAAAAGGACAGGTAATATAGATAATAGGGCAGATCTGGAGTTAGTTAGACCAAGAACGATAAGAAGGAAGAGGAGCGGAATGAGTTTTGGTGATTTTGATGTTAACATTATGGTGATAGGAAAAATGAGAAAGTCAGCTAAATACGAGTGACCCCAGATGGGTTTAATAAAATTATCAGAAATAGCTTTAGTAGAGATAGGTAGCAGTTTAATAAGGTAGGCGATGAAGATACAACTGTATATACAAGAAAAAAGAGGTAGTTTTTTTGATAAAGTAGATGGATTTAGAAAATTGAGGCAGAGATTAAAAATTAAAACACAATTTGTGTAGGTCATAAGCCGGTAATAGGAAGTGCCAACATTTTGAGAGTGCAAGGTAGAAACTAGTAATAGTGTCAGAAGGATTATTTCAATGTTGGCGATTTTTTTAGGTATTTTTGGATTGATATGTTTGGATCTAAGATATAGATATAGCAGAGGTGGTAAGCTATAAAATATGACGGATTCGACAAAGTCTATTTGTTTACCAAAAAACGGGAGTAGGAGGATGAAAATAGCTAGGATGTTACTAACTAGACTAGTTGGGGTCATTTTATTAATAATACTATCGCCGGTACTATTAGTAGAAGCGTTGGTATTATTAGTGGTGTCGGGTAGGCCGGTTTTATTTAAACAAAAGAGAGTGGGGAAGAGAGGAAAAGTTTTTTGGATGTATAAATTTCGGACAATGTACGTAGGAGCGGAGGAGGATAGAAAGAAATATATAAAGAAAAACGAAGCAGATGGGCCAGTTTTTAAGATAAAAGACGACCCGAGGTTTACTAAAATCGGAAAATTTTTAAGCCATAGTGGCTTAGATGAACTGCCCCAACTTATAAATGTAGTAAAAGGGGAAATGACAATAATCGGACCAAGGCCACTACCAGTGTATGAGGAAGCAAAAATTGATGAAAAATATAAAAACAAAAGAAGATCTATATTGCCTGGAATAATTTCAGTATGGGTATTGAAAGGAAGTCATAAGCATGTAGATTTTGAGGGTTGGATGAAGATGGATATGGACTATATAGATAGAAAATCTTGTTTTTATGATTTTAAACTTTTTACTAAAGCTATTAAGTTGGCAGTTGTGTTAATCAGTAAAGCAATAACGTCATAATTTCGGGATGTTGTGATTTGATATCTTGTATTAATTTCAAAATTTTGGTTAACTCATTTATCTATTAGAGTTTTAAGCTTAAAACTAACTTAAAAATGAAATTCAAACTTGGTAACTTGACAAAAGTTGAGGGTGTAGCCCAAATTCCTCTTATAATTGGACTTTTACTAATGGCAGTGGCTATCCCGATAGCAACTAAACTAAGCCAACAAAGTACTGAAAATAGAGGTAGGGCTACATATTGTTCTGGGACGTGTTACACAGCTGGAGCGACGAATGGCTGCGTTGATAGCACTCACTATTGTGGTTGCCCATATCCAAATGCTTCTTGGACTTCAATGGGGTGTCCGGCTGGAAGAGTATGCACGGGTAATGGAAGTTGTGTGGTTCCTGGGGCAACAGCAACACCAGTACCACAGAATTGTACTGGTACTGCTCCGAACGGATCTTCATATAATATTCCTTATAATACTGCCCAATGTGTTGGTGACTATAGGTGTTCGTGTGTCACCACTACCGGAGGTAGTGCTAGTTGTTTTAGGTGTTCTTATGGTTGTGCCAATAATACATGTAAGCCTGCACCGACAGCTACCGGTACTCCTCCTGCACAAAAGTGGTACAAGGTAAGTTGTAATACTAGTAATGGTAATTGGAGTTGTAGTCAGGCTTCGTGGGGTACTTATAGTAGTGAATACGCTTGTCAAACAGCTAGTGGTTGTGATGTACCAACAAGTACACCCCGACCGACAAATACACCAACTTGCGCTGGTTTGAACGCTACGGGTGGTGATTCGCTTAATTGTTGTAGTTTGGATAAATGTTATGTGTCGGCAGGTATGTATCAGTGTAAAACTACTTGTGCAGCCTCGACTGCTGCTCCTGAGCCAACAGCGGATCCAGCGATTCGCTGTCTAAAAGATGGAAATTATTATCATCCCGGAGATATGGTTTGCAGTACGGCAGGAACTTATACTCAGTGTAAGACAGATGGTTCCTGGTCAGCTTATTTGAGTTGTCCGACCGGTCAAGCGTGTAGTGGCGGAGCGTGTAACTTGATTCCAACATCGACTCCAACTTCGTGTGCCATGAATACAGGTAAGCCAGCAGGATGTCCATGTCTTTTGGATTCTCAATGTGCTTCTAATAACTGTAGAGGTATTCCGGGCTTAACAAGAGTGTGTGATCCTGAGGTCTTACCGACGCCCACGCCAGAGTGTACGGAAAATAGTTTTAGGTGCGTGGGGGATATTCTGAAGACGTGTCGGGATGGGAGTTGGGAAAATTATCTTTTGTGTAGTGATACTACTGGGGGACACTGTGAAACAATTAACGGTAGGGCTCAGTGTGCCTATCCGGGTGGTGTGTGTGATTCGTCAACAAGTAAACCGGCAGGATGTCCATGTCTTTTGGA
>CAYWRN010000002.1:38064-49855 GCA_964461095.1 uncultured Gammaproteobacteria bacterium | reverse complement strand
CATTGTCACCTACGCCTACACCGGGACCAGGTTCATGTACAACTCCGGGGTATTATAGATGTACTAATAAAACACTTACCAGGTGTTCATCGATCTCAGGGTTAAGCGGTTACTATTGGGTCTTACAGGATACTTGTACAACTACAGAGTCATGTGTGCTTGGTGATGGAGGTAGGAGCGGAGAGTGTAAAAGTACTATAACTCCAACACCAAATCTAAAGTCATGTTCAAAGACTGAGGGTGAGCCAAGTTGTTACGGAAAGGTACCAGGAACAGTTTGTGCGACTGGACGTGTATGTGTCTGGTCTGGGACCGGACAGTGTGAGTGTGCACTGACACCAACCGGTACTCCAACACCAACAACACCTACATCGTCATGTTGGGGTGTCTGTGTGGTACCTCAATCCTTTACGTGTTCTGATTTTAATATGGTAAATAGTACAGGTTCTTGTTCTAATGGTGCCAGGTGTTGTAAACCAGTGGCAGTGACGATTACGCCGACATCCGGTGCACCGACTGCTACAAGAATGCCAACCAATCCACCTAGACAGTATTGTTATTGTGATGGAAATTGCGGTTTAGGGGACTGTATATGGTCAGCTAGCGCTACCGGTAACTACGGGAGAAGGTGTGACGATAATTGGTGTCAGGGGATACCGACAGCTACCCCAACACCTAGGACATTCTGCTATTGTGCCGTGAATTGCGGAATAGGTGATTGTGCTTGGTTACCAACAGCTTCTGGTATCTATGGTAGACGGTGTACGGTCGATGATTGTCAGGGTATACCGACACCTACTAGTGGTCCAATTGCAACCAGAACACCGACACCAACTGTTCCTTATATACCCAATCCAACTGCAATATCTACACCATTACCAACCCTACAGCCAGGGTCTGCTTGTAGAGTAGATGCTGACTGTGGTGGAGCAACCAAATCAGGTTGTGCGGTACAGTGTGTAACTGAATATTGCCCGGGAAACAGTGGTTGTGGTAAAACTGAAGGAACAGCAGGAGCGTTAAACTGCCAACTGTATCCTCCGGCAGGAACTGTATGGAATTCTAATTATTCGGCTTGTGTGACGAGTGGAGTAGTACCAACTGGCGGACCACCACCACCACCAACAGGCGGACCAGCACCATCGACTTGCCAATATCAATCATTACAAGCTAGAGTGCAAATTGATAGTAGCCATGATTGGCAGACTCAATTGACCATTGGTAGTAACGATAGTGTCAACCTTGGATGTATGGCAGACAGTACAGGGCAACTGGCTAGTAATGTAAAGCTAGTAGCTGAGTATAGTGATGGCAGTAAACAGGAATTTAATACAAATTTGGAATCTGACTGGAAGCCGTCTAAAACCGGCAACTATACCATCTGGTGCCAGTCTACTGACACTACTTGTAGCGGACTAACATCGAGTACGAATGCAACCTTGAAAGTAGGAGGGGCATGTAAGGAATGTCCTAACGACTTCCACTGTTATGGTCCAGACGAAGACAATATTAGTTTGGGGTATGCTTGGTTTGCGACTGGCTATGTGATGGAGGGGTATGCTGCTCAAGTACCTGACGAATATTGTACTGATAGTGGGTTGGTTAAGCCCCAGTGGATCGGAAAGGGATCAGGGGATGCTAACTGTGACGGCCAGATCAATACCTACGATTTCTCTCTGTGGAATAAGGAGTTTGATGAGAGTAATGGTGAGGAGGTAGTCAGCTCGGACTGGGAGGCCGACTTTACTGGACCTGAGGGTGTCTGTGACGGTATAGTTGATACCTATGATTTCTCTCTGTGGAATAGAAGTTATATTGAGCTAGAAGGAGGGAATAATTAAAATGAAATATATGAATAAAGATCAATTAAATTCTTTGGCACTGGTAGTGCTACTGACCGTGGCAGTAATACTAGGGTCTATTTTGGTAAGTCAAAATGCAGATATTAGGAAGGGTGCTTATTTTGCTAAAACAGCTGTGGTATTAAAGCCAACTGAGTTTGATGTTGCTGTTGGTGATAACTTACCCGTTGAAGTATGGGTAGTAACAGAAGGTGATGCTAAAGTAGATGGGGTTGAGCCATATATATGCTTTGGTAGTCATTTAGGATTGGCGACTGATAATGTCAAAAACTCAATTACACCTAATCAGGATAAAAACTTTAATATTGTAACGTTAGCCAGGTTTGACAGTAATAATAATTGTGTAAAGTTCCAGGTGGGCAGTATGGGAACCGATACTCAAGATTTACCAACTGGGGCCTTTAAGGCAGCTACCTTAAGACTAAAGGCGAACAGCCAGGGTAGTGGAACTATTAATATTGATCAGGATAAGACGAAGATATCTGGTAGAAACAGTGACCTGGCTAGTACCGATACTGCACTACAGGTTACGGGAGTGGAAGGATCTAGTTATACCGTCGGCAGTGGGACGGGGGGTGGTGGCAACGAGCCAACGAACCCACCAGCTTCAGCTGATGATATGTGGATAAATTACAAAGTAGCTTTTGCAGGGGTTAGAGCCAACAGAGCATGTTCTACTAATTGGCAAACAAAATTAACCGTATTGTCTGGAGATACCAGAAGGGAATACAACAATGTTCCTTTGACTCAGACTACAGCTACAAACTCAGCTGGGGAAGTGATATACGAAGGCAGTCTGCAGTTAGCTGGATTTAGACAGAGCAGTGGTGTGGCAGTCTTCTTTAAGGGACCAAAGCACCTGCAGGTAAAGTACGGGGTAAACAATCAATCAGCCTCATACAACAAGGCTGGCGGAGAGATTACCTTAACCAGTAGTCAAAGCGGTAGCCAGGTAGTTAACTTATCAGGTTATCCAATGCTGGCTGGTGATATTGACGGAAATGGAGTAATTGATGGAGTTGATTTTGGTAAAGTTAAGGTAAAATCGGCAAGATTTGACCAGGTAGCCGATGGTGGCTATATGGCGGAAGATCTTGATGGTAGTTGTCAGGTCAATAATAATGATACTATTTTATTAGTTAGGTCCTTGAATGAGAAACAGGACCAAGTTTACTAGGTTAGAAGAGGAAATGAATAATAAAAAAGATATATTTAAAATACTTTTACCAATTTTGGCGGTAGTGATTGTGGTGGAGAGTGTGGTAGTGGTATCAAGACTAAGTAAAAAGGACTCTAGTATGCCAGATCTAAGTCAAATTGATTATCAAGCTAGCGATACAGAGGAGGATTTGGGACCAGTTAAGGCAACCGTCGGCCTAACTACTGATAGTGCGAATTTTAAGGTAGGGGAAAAGTATACAGTTACCATGAGTGTGACCCCGCTTGAGGATATGAAGTTAGATGCAATTGATGTATTGGTTAGCTACGATACTAAGAAAGCTGTGGTAACCTCACTAACCGAAGAAGATGGATTTAAAGCAACCTCAAAATTAGTTAGCGATAAAACAGGTAGTGTTGTAGCTAATTTTTGGTCAATGGATGCGGCTGGTTATGCCTTAACAGGTGGTCAAGCAACCAAATTACTAAGTTTCAGTGTTGAACCTTTGGTGGCAGGTGATATAGAATTAAAAATAGTAAAGAAATCTGAGACCGGTGGGACCAAGTTAGTGTCAACTGTCGGTGAGGATGTAACTGTTAATAACTTTGACATTCAAGATTTAATGATTAAAGCAACAAACTAAGATGAAAAAAGCCTGCTCTATATTTACGTTTTTGGTGTTGGCGGCAATGGTAAGCACCAAACAGGCATTTGCTGCTAATTTTACTGTTAGTCCCGCCAGTGGCACATATGACAATGGATCTCAATTTGAGGTAATTGTAGGTGTAACTACAGGTACCAGCAAGATGTTTGCGGCTGATGTTTGGGCAACGTTTGATGCCAGTAAACTAGAAATGGTGGATGTAGTACGGGCTTATACTTCGGAAAGTTTGCCAACTGAGTTATCGGCACTAAGATATCTTGAAGTGGTGAAGACAGCTGAATCAATAGATAACAACGCCGGAACAATGAAAATATCTATCCAGAATACCCAGAGTACAAGTTATGACACAGTGGCTCTAAACAACCAGCCAATGCTTAAAATTACCTTTAAGGCAAAGGCAGTGGGGACGGCTAATTTTAACTTTACCTGTAGCCAAGGGTCAGTTAATGACAGTAATATAATTGATGCCACCACATATGAGGATATTATTACCTGTGCTTCGAACCAGAGTGGGCTATATACCATAGGCTCTTCAACCTCTACGTCTACTGGCGGAGACAGCACTAGTACGACAACAACAACTACAAGTAGTACAACGACATCAAGTAGCAGTGAGCTGCCCCAGACCGGAGCTGTTGAAGTAACGGTAGGATTAGGTTTATTGGCAGTGGTACTGTTAACTATTTCAAAATTACTACTGATCTGATGATGAGAAAAATGGACGGAAAGGTAAACGTGAAGGCGGTGATTGGAGTGGTAGTATTGCTTTTGATAATGGTTTTGGTGATTTTGGGAATGGATACAATTAAAACGTATCTAAGCGGAGCAGCGGCGGGAGTGGAGCCAACCGGAGTATCTGTAGCAGCTGGAAATGGTGAAGCAACAGTAAGCTGGACTTCAGAAAAACCATCTATGGGGGTAGTAGAGTATGGTACCAGTCCGGCTAGTTTACTATTAAGGGCGCCGGAAACAGAGTCGACTACCAGCCATAAGGTTACCTTGTCCCCATTGCGATCCGGGGTAAGCTATTATCTTAGAATTAGGGTGGGAGATGAAGTGTTTGATAATAATGGTATACCTTACTCTTTTAAGACTAAAGATGGCGGGGAGACGGCAGGCGAGACACAAGTTACGAATCAGCCAACTGCAACTCCCGGAGTAAAACAGGAATCGACAGGTGAGGCTAGTTGTACATCTGGGGTGGACTATAACGGCGATGGGGTAATTAACTCTTTTGATATTATCTCGTGCAAAACTAAAAAGACAACCCAAACGGGAACTACAACAGCACCAGTGGTAAGCGGTAATTGTAAATCAGGAACAGATTATGACGGAAACGGAGTAGTAAATTCTTTTGACATGGTAAAGTGTTTACAAAACCAAGGTGATTAGGTTAAAATAGACGATTAATTAAACTAAATTTAAGGAGGTGAATTTTCTTGGCCATAACAGTAAAAAGAAAAAAAGGTGAAAGTAATGATGAACTAATTGCAAAGTTTAGGAAATTGTCGATTGAAGATAATGTGTCAGTAGTTGAAGAAGCCAGATCCAGAGTAGCATACGTTAGCCCATCAGAGAGAAAAAGAGCTAAAAATAAGCTATTAGCATGGAGAAATCAATTAAGAAGACAAAATAATAAAAGGAGGTAACAATGGATATCAGAAACAAACTAAAAGAAGATAGTGTTAAGGCTTTAAAGATGGGCAACAAGAGATTGGTGTCTGTCTTAAGGTATCTGGTGAGTTTAATTGATAAAAAGGAACTAGGCATGCCAGTAGGCCAGATGGATGAAAAGACAATGGTGGAGGTGCTGAGGAAAGAATTAAAAAATAAAAGAGAATCAAAGGAAATGTTTGCTAAGGGTGGCAGAGATGATCTGGTCACAGAGGTAGAGGAAGAAATAGAGATTTTGTCGACATACTTGCCGGCAGAGGTAGGGGAAGAGGAAATCAGAAAGGAAGTAGTTAAGGCCTTGGCTGAAAATGAGGCTAATTTCGGGATAGTGATAAAAACAGTTATGACTAAGTTTGCCGGGTCGGTAGACGGAGGTATAGTTTCCAGACTGGTTAAGGAAGAGATGGAAAAGCTAAATGAGTAACAAAATACTGATAACCGGCCGATTAGATAGTTTAGGGTTGACAAGGAAGAAGATAGAGGGGTTGTGTAGGAAAGTAATAAAAAGTTTTGAATTTACCACCGAAGTTGAACTAAGTGTGGTATTTGTGGGAGTAAAAAAAGCTAAAAAACTGAATATTGAATATAGAAAAATGGATTATATACCACAGGTATTGGGTTTTCCTAATAGCAAAGATACGGACCCGGATGGGTTGGTCAGACTAGGAGATGTGGTTATATGTAGCCAAAAACTAAAAGATGAAGTAAAACTGAAAATGAATAAAGGTAAAAATATGCAAAAAATTTTAGAAGAGTGGCTAAAACATGGAGTGGAAAATTTACTAAAGTAAATTTTCTAGATGTAAGAAGTAAGATTTAAGGTTTAAGAATGAAGACTTGATATAGAATGTGGCATTGCTAGAGACGGTAACTTTTGGTTAAATGGTTTGTGACTGTATATCACCTAAAATATAGACCGACAAAAGTTGCTGACCTAGATTTACATAAGGTTAGGGATTTTTTAAAAAAAGTATTAAGTAGTGATGACATACCTCAATCGTTTTTGTTTAGCGGACCTAAGGGGTCCGGTAAAACATCAGCAGCCAGAATTGTAGCTAAGAGTATCAACTGTACCGATAGACTTGACGGTGAGGCTTGTGGAAAATGTGATAGCTGCTTATTGATAGACAAAGGCGGAGTGACAGATATTATTGAAATGGATGCGGCTTCTAATAGAGGTATAGATGAGGTCAGGGCTCTAAAAGACAAAATATACATGTCACCGGTTAGTCTAAAAAACAAGGTGTTTGTGATTGATGAGGTACATATGATGACTAAGGAAGCCTTTAACGCCATGCTTAAAATTTTGGAGGAACCACCTAAAAATGTCTATTTTATTTTGTGTACTACTAATGCAGAAAAGATTCCGGAAACAGTACTGTCAAGGCTTTTAAGAGTGGATTTTAGCAGAAGTAGTATAGATGAAATGGTTAACAGCCTAAAAAGGGTTGTAGAAGGTGAGAAGATATCCCTTAAGGACGAACAGGTTATTTTGGAGAAAATAGCAGTTTTAAGTGAGGGTAGCTTTAGAAATGGCCAGAAACTACTAATGGAATTGATAATGGACAAAGGTAATAAGGTTGATATGGATAGTTGGCTAGATTTTTTTAATGCCAAGTTTAGCCAAGCCGGTTATCAAATGGAGGATTTTGAGGCTGATATATTGGCCGGATCAGTAAAAGAGATGATGCAAAAACTGGAAAAAGTTGGCCAAGGCGGGACAGATATGGCTGACTATAGACAAAGATTGATTGAATATTTTCAAACCAGATTAGTGAGCGGTATGGTAGATGGTAGCGATGGCGGATTGAACACTGACAAGTGTGCTTATTTGCTACGGTTACTGATAACAGCGGGTAGGGATGAAAAAGAAGCTTTTTTACCTCAATTACCACTACAATTGGTGGTAGTAGATTTTTTTGAAAAGTATGGTGGTAGTAGCGGAGGTAAGAAGGAGAAGGAAAAAACTGAGAAAACAAATGAGGAACTGGTAAAAGTGACAGAAGCTATTAAGGCCACCAAACCAGTTAATTATAAACTGGACGATGTAAAGAGTAGGTGGAAGGAGTTACTAGTGGCCGTCAGACCTTATAACCACAGCGTAGAGGCGTTTTTAAGGGCAGCCAGACCGGTAGAGGTGGAGGGGGGAAGGTTAGTGATTGAGGTGTTTTATAAGTTTCATAAGGAACGATTGGAAGATGCCAGAAACAGGAGGATTGTCGAGATGGGTTTTGAACAGGTATGGGGGGGAAAAGTGATGTTTGAATGTCGGTTGGCTACCAAGGGGACACCAGTTGATCTGGTAGCAGAAGAAAGTGCTGGTAATGGGGATAAACTATATGATGTAGCTAAAGAGATATTTGGATAGATAGTAATTAGTAACTAGTAACTAGTAATGAGTAATAAGTAATGAGTAATGAGTAATGAGTAATCAATGGTAGAATAGTAAAGTTAAATTTTAAAAATAAAATGTTTGATAAAGCTAAAATGTTGCAGAAAGCTCTAAAAATTAAAAGGGCAATTGAGGGGGAATTGACTGTTTATGAAGATAAAGGGATTAGGGTAGAAGTCAGGGGAGATCAAAGGGTTAAAAAAATTATAATTGATGGAGAAGAACAGAAAAAGTTAGCAGATGTCATAAATGAAGCTCTAAAGAAATCGCAAAAATTGGTAGCCAAAAAAATGCAGGAAATGGGCGGCTTGGGTGATTTATTTTAGGATATGTCAGTAACTCATTTACCAAAAAGTGTAGAAGAGGCTATCAGTGCTATTGAGAAGTTACCTGGGATTGGGCCAAAAAGTGCCACAAGATTGGTGTTTTATTTGCTAAATACTCCTGAGGACTATGTAAAAAGACTAATAGATAGTCTGGATAGACTTAAAAAATACACTAAAGAATGCCAAATATGTTTTAGTGTGGCTGATACTGAAATATGTGAAGTTTGCCAGGATATGGCCCGGCAAAAAAATTTAATTTGCGTAGTAGAGAGATCAATAGATGTGTTAAATTTTGAAAAAGTAGGGGTGTTTAGAGGGGTGTATCATGTGTTGGGAGGAGCCATAAATCCGCTGGAAAGGGTGGGGCCAGATGATTTAAAGATAGACCAATTAGTTAATAGCGTAGCCAAGCTAGATGAGGGTGAGGTGATATTGGCCACTAGCCTGACTATGGAAGGGGAAGCAACGGCATTGTATATTAAAAATAGGCTGAAACAATATAGTGATAAGGTGAAGATAAGCAGAATTGGAATGGGACTACCAATGGGGTCGGACTTAAGTTATGTGGATGAAGCGACTTTGGCCAGGGCTTTGGAAGGGAAGAAAGAGTTATAGAATGTGTATAATATTATGTATTACCATTATTACTATTTAGGTTTTTTAATAAAAAAATGACTGAACAAAGGAAATATCCACAACATGTTGAAAAGATGAGAGCTCAGGCTTCTGGTTTACCTGGAAAATTATTTGAAGCTATAAACATACTTGATGGAACAGATCGAAATAGGGTGGTTTTGGTAACTGAACAAGGAGGTGCAAAAGTTGACGATAGTGGTACGTGTTCAATTTTGTTACCTAGTTATACGAGTTGGATAAAAGAGACTGATTCTAGAGTTGAATATGCTATATCGAATGCTGTACCTTATAATGACACTGGTTTTAGTATAGGGGCTGCAGCTGTTCGTGAGGTATATTTAAGATCCCGTACTGACAACAGTTCTATGGCGGTAGTGGAAGCTGATGGTGGCTTAGAACTTAGTGTTTTTAGGGTTGTTATTGATAAGCCAGAGGTTGGTGGAGATTATCGGGTGAGAGGTGATTTTGCAATAGCCGAACCTGCTTCAAAATGGGTTCCTCAACGTGGTTGTAAAGGACAGATTGATATTTGGTATAGATATGGAAGTGATGGGGCATTGAAAAGTATACGACGAGAAAAATATCATGAAGAGTATGGATATCCGACTACATACGAAAGTGTTCGTTTAGATGCTAAAGGTAGAGTGGCTAGTAGGCATATTTATGACCTAGTTGGTGAATTAGGGGGTGCTGAAAGAGGAATAACGTATGTTTTTCCCCGTACAGGTAGAGACTACGAATACAGATATGATGATAGTGGAGAGCTTATTGGTGTTTCTGTCGTTCAAAATGAATATTATGATCAAGCTGAAGTGGCTTATAGTCAATGGGGTGAAAGAAAGGGAGAACCTAGGAATATACTGGATATAAGTGTAAATAATGATGGTTCTATAGCTGTGAGAGAAGAGGGAAAAGATGAGGTAAACGTTAAGAGTAGTGATAGTGGGTTTGAGGGGTTAGACAACAAAATGAAAGAAATTGCTAAAGAGGCATCTGGTCTTTTGACAGATATGACAGCTGATGGGTATAGTCCTGAAAATATTCTTGATGAATTTTTAGAAAGACAAGTACAGACTCAGAAATAGTATATTGAAAAATGAAAACGATACCGAAACAAGTAATACAGGGCTTAAAAAGTATTGCTGATGAGACAATGGAACAGGGAATTGGGGAAATAAAAAAAGTGGTGGGTGTGGAAAAAAAGAGTGAAAGTGGACAAGATTTGTTTCCTGATATAAACGACATGTCTCCAGAACAAAAAGCTATGTTGCAAAAACAGGATGAAGAACACAAACAAAAAGAAATGGAAAATTTGCGGGGTCAGATGGGACCGGGAAGAAATGTAGAAGGTGAGATGGAAGAGGTTAGATGTCAAAAAGAAGAGGAGGAAAAAAGGAAAGAAGAGGAATTTCTGGAAAACTTAAAAAGACAGAGGATGATGGAGCAACAAGAAAGACAAAGAATGGCTGGGGAGGTAGCTACTCCGCAACATAAAAAGAAGAAGAGCAGAGGTAGTGCCTTTGCCCATGGTAAAAAACCAAGCCAAGACGAAATGTCAGCCACGGGTGAGTTTGCAGGAAAGAAGGACTAAAGATGTGGTATTATTTGGTTAATAAAATTATTTTTTATTTATATAGATAAATATGAATGATCGTTTAAAAATGCAAGTTAAAGATATGGGTCCAGACGATGTTGAAGATATGTTTAATGATTTAAGAGAGAAGGGTGGGGGTATGGTCAAATATTGGCGTCGGCTATTGGAGGATACGAGCGGGGACTAGATTTGGCTAGTAAGTATGGTTGTAGTATGGATGGAAGTGAGGTTCTATGTCTCAAACTCGGAGTGATGAGTGCAGTTGAAATGGCGAGGGCGGTACAGAATGAAAGTAATGCGAAAGTTTTTGAAGAAGCCGATCAGTATTGGCATGGTTTGCAGATGCCTGAGGTTGATGGAGATGTTCATGTGGCGGATCAATTATATGGAGATAATGAAAGGGGGCGTGAGTTGAGATCTTTACATGAGAGGCTCCAGGTAGCTGGAGGAATTGGTCAAATGGTATCAATTGTTTTGTCTGGCTACGAAAGGATAATAACTATGATAGATAGAGAGATTGGTATAAGGGGGACAGATGTGGAGATGGTTGCTGATGTTGGTGTATGTGATGCTGTATATCATGCTAGGGGAAAGGTTGACGAGGCAGTATTAAGTGATGTATATGAAGTTGTAAGAAATAGGAGAGATAGTAGAGACCAGATGTAGAATTTGGTTGGCATAGATCATATGAATGGTTTTGTATAATACAATATGCAGACGGTTTATTTGAGTAATACTTTAACTAAGAAAAAAGAAGAGCTGAAGACAGTGAAGCCTGGCGAGGTGGGGATGTATTCTTGCGGGCCGACGGTGTATTGGAATCAACACATTGGCCATATGTATGCCTATACTCAATGGGGGACATTGGTAAATTTTTTAAGATATATTGGCTATAAAGTGAGGTGGGTAATGAATGTAACAGATGTGGGACACTTAACATCTGATGAAGATACTGGTGAAGACAAGATGGAGAAAGGAGCTAAAAGAGAAGGGTTGACGGTTTGGGAAATTGCCAAAAAATATGAAAAACAATTTTTAGAAAGCTTAACTGCTTTTAACATCCCCAAGCCTGATGTATTGTGCCGGGCAACCGAGCATATAGAAGAACAGATAAATTTAGCCCAAAAAATAGATACTAACGGCTTTGCCTATAAAACAAAAACAGGACTTGTGTTTGATACAGGTAAATTTAACGGTTATGCCGATTTTGCCAACCTGAAATTATCTGAGATGGAAGCCGGGGCTAGGGTAGAAGTAGATGAAGAGAAAAAGAAACCGTGGGATTTTTTGCTGTGGGTGACTAACCAACCCAACCATGTGATGAAATGGGACAGTCCCTGGGGCCAAGGGTTTCCCGGCTGGCATCTGGAGTGTACGGCTATGAGCACTAAGTATTTAGGTGATAATTTTGATATCCATACTGGCGGGATAGAGCATATTGGAGTCCACCATACTAACGAAATTGCCCAAGGATATGGGGCGTT
>CAYWRN010000002.1:33337-38010 GCA_964461095.1 uncultured Gammaproteobacteria bacterium | reverse complement strand
ACTGCTAACTATTGGCTACACAATGCCTGGCTGACTTTAAAAGGCGGAGAAAAAATGAGTAAGTCGCTTGGCAATGGCTACACAGCAACAGATCTAACAAAAATGGGAATTGATCCGTTGGCACACAAATACTTAGTATTAACATCCCACTACAAAAAGGGATTGGAATTTTCTCTGGAGGCAGTTAAGGCAAACCAGAAAGCTCTGGAAAAACTAAGAAAGCTGGTGGCTGGTTGGCCAGAGGGAGGAAAGGTAGATGAAGGATATAAACAGGAATTTATTGGAAAATTGGCCGATGATTTGGGAGTGCCGGAGGGTCTGGCGTTGGTTTGGAAGTTAACTAAAGATAGTAGAATAAATGAGGCTGATCGAAGAGCAACAATATTGGATATGGACAGAGTATTGGGATTGAAACTGGACAAACAGGAAGAAGATAAGATTCCAAAGGAAGTTGAAAAGCTGGCCAAAAAAAGACAGGAAGCCAGAAGTAAAAAGGATTACCCGGAATCAGATAAATTGAGAGATGAAATTAGTGATTTGGGGTTTATAATAGAAGATATAGAGGGTAACGACTATCGGATTGTAAAAAAATAAGTCTTATGTTAAATTAACAGGATATGAAAACAGCGGGAGTTAACTATCAAATAGTAATGGAATATCCGGCCAGTTTGGGCCAAAAAGAGCTAAAGGAAAATTTGGCTCAAGTTGAGAAGCAACTTGGTGGTGGTGTTAAAGTGTCTTTTGCCGATTGGGGTGAAAAGGAACTGGCCTATGCCATTGAAGGCCAACTAAAAGCCAAATTTTGGATCGGGAAACTAACGGTAGAAGAAGGAACTGATGTTGATTGGAAGAATTTAAAGACCTATTTGAATAGAGACAAAGAAATTTTGCGTTATTTAATTTTAAAAGTTTAGTTTTATTTAAGGAGAAGAAAAATGCCGACGAGATGTCTAAATAAAGTAATGTTAATAGGGAACCTAACCAGAGATCCGGAGTTAAGATATACTCCAGGTGGAATGGCAGTAGCCTCTTTTGGATTGGCTACCAATAGAGCTTGGACAACCAAACAAGGTGAAAAGAAGGAAGATGCTCAATTTCACAGGATTGTAGCCTGGAATAAATTGGCTGAATTGTGTTCACAATTACTGACTAAAGGTATGAGGGTCTATGTAGAAGGAAGACTTCAATACCGAGAGTGGGTTGGCCAAGACGGCCAAAAGAAACAGGTAGCAGAGATTATTATTTCTGACATGGTGATCTTGAGCCCCGGTAAAACCGGAGATCATGATGAGGTGGAAATAGAAACAGGCACAGGAGGAGGAGAGGGGATGGACGATATTATTATCCCTGACGAAGAAATTGATATGGCCACTATTGATGACAAACAACCTGAAGGTCAAACAGCTGTTAAAGAAGATGAGGCTGCTAAAGAAGTTGATGGCAACACCGAAGACAAAGGTGACCAGGATATGCCTTTTTAATAATTAGAAAAGTATGGCAAAAATATTAAAGAAAAAAGGCAAAGTTTCAATAAAGACTAAATTTAGGAAAAGAGTCTGTCTTTTTTGCGAAGCTAACAAAGATCCACAGTTTACTGATTACGCTGAGTTTGAAGATTTTTTGTCCAGCAGGGGCGGAATATTAGCAGCTAAGGTGACATCTTTGTGTGCCAAACACCAAAGACATCTGACCAAAGCTATTAAAAACGCCAGATTTTTGGGATTAATGCCATTTGTCAGGAAATAGTAATTAGTAACTGGTAACTAGTAACTAGAAAAAAGGGGAGGCTGGTGTAGAATTATAAATATGTCTTTGAAGCGAACCGTATCTATTGGCAGACAAATAAGAAGCTGGTCGGTATTTTTACTGATCACAGTATTGGTCCACCTGGCCATTGCCAGAAGCGGGATTTTTATAAAGATCAACGGAGAGATTGACAAAAATGGCTTATCAGAGAGAGTTTGGCAAATAATCAACAAAGACTATATATATAAAGACAAGATTTCGGATAAAGCGATTTACTATGGGGGTATTAAGGGTGAAGTAGAATCCTTAGATGATCCGTATACAGTTTTTTTGCCACCTTCTGAAAATAAGACATCACAGGAGAACCTAGCCGGCGAATTTGGCGGAGTAGGAGTATCGCTAGGTTACAAAGAAGGCGTATTGGCAGTGATGAGTCCTCTGGCTAAAACTCCGGCAGAAAGGGGCGGTATGAGAGCAGGGGATCTGATTATCAGAATAGTAGACGAGGCTAATGATGTGGATGTGGATACCGGGGATATAAGTATTCAAAGAGCGGTAGAGTTGATTAGAGGTAAGATAGGAACCAAAGTAGTGTTACATGTGATTAGAGAAGGAGAAAAAGAAGAACTTACTTTTGAACTGACTAGGGACAATATTGTAGTACCAAGTGTAGAAGTGGAGAATTTGGATTATAAGGGGCAAAAAATTTCCTGGGTAAAAATGTACAAATTTAGCGACAGACTATATGAGGAATGGGATGAAACAGTCGGAAAGATTTTGGCAAACAATTCCGATGTGGTTTGGCTGGATCTACGGAATAACCCTGGCGGATATTTGGAAGGGAGTGTGGTAATTGCCTCAGATTTTGTGACAGATGGAGTGGTGGTTAAACAAAAAACAGCTAGTGGAGAAATTATTGAAGAGAGAGTCAAAAAGAACATGGGCAGGCTAAAGGACAAAAAACTACTAGTGTTAATAAATGAAGGATCGGCTTCAGCTTCGGAAATACTAGCGGGATCTTTGAGACAAAACAAGGGTATTAAAATAATCGGACAAACCAGTTTTGGTAAGGGAACTGTGCAAAGGACGGAGGATTTTGCCGATGGATCCGGACTACATGTAACCATTGCTAAATGGTTGCTACCTGATGATCAAGAGATTGATGGGGTTGGAGTAGAGCCGGATGAAGAAATAAAATGGGAGTATGATGATGACAAAGACCAAGAGATGGTATATAACTATATGGACAAAAATAGCTTTTAAATTAAAGGTTTAAAATATCTTTATGGAAAAAAAGAAAATTGATCCAAAATCAGTTTTTATGGGAATACTACTTGGGGTGTTTTTGGTAGGAGCGGCAGCCAGTGGAGCTTATTTTGAGAGAAGGTGGGGAAAAACAAGTGATGAAAGCGCAAAAATAAATACTAATCGGGAGATTGTAACTGAGGAGTCAGTGGTAACTGACGTAGTAGAGAAAGTATCACCTGGTGTGGTGACAGTGTCGATAAGTAAGGTTCAAATTAACCAGGGATTAAATTTTTATGATCCGTTTGGTATTTGGGGGGATTTTTTTGGCTTTCAAAACAATCAGGGTCAGAGCGAAAAAATTGAACAGGATATTGGCAGTGGCTTTATTATTAGTACGGATGGATTGATAGTGACTAATAAGCATGTGGTGTCTGATACAGAGGCCAGTTACAAGGTGGTAACGGCCAAAGATGAAGTTTTTGATGTAAAAGATATCTACAGAGATCCGGAAGTGGATTTGGCCATATTAAAAATTGAGGCTAGTGGTTTACAGGCGCTTGAGCTAGGAGATTCAGATAACTTAAAGGTAGGCCAGATGGTGGTGGCTATCGGAACAGCTTTGGGTGAATTTAGATCAACAGTGACGACCGGAGTAGTATCAGGATTGGGCAGGGGCATAGTGGCCGGATCGGCTTATGAAGGGACGGAGAAGCTGGATAATGTAATTCAAACCGATGCAGCCATTAATCCGGGTAATTCAGGCGGACCTTTACTAAATTCATCGGGTAAAGTGATCGGAGTTAATGTGGCAGTGTCGGCTTCGGGACAGAACATCGGATTTGCCCTGCCGATTAATACTATCAAGACATCGATTGATAACTTTAAGACCACAGGTGAGTTTGAAAGGCCGTTTTTGGGAGTCAGCTATAGAATGATTAGCAAAAGATCGGCTCTATTAAACGAAGTGCCTCAAGGAGCATATGTGGAAGAAGTGGTTAAAGATAGTGCGGCAGAAAAGGGTGGAATTAAGACCGGTGATATTATTACTGAAATTGATGGGAGTAAACTAGATGAAGATAGCGGTGAAAATGGCTTAATCCAGATAATTAATAAAAAGAAAATAGGGGACACGATAGAAGTAAAAGTGTGGAGAGACGGAAAGGAAAGTAGTTTAGGGGTAAGGCTGGAAAAGAGAACTAGTAATTAGTAACTAGTAATGAGAAATGAGAAATGAGAAATGAGGATAAGATTATACCTGACTGTCTGCGTCGGCAAGGACGGATAGTTCAATCAGCATGTCGGTTAGATCGCCATTTAAGACTTGATCAAGATTAAAAGATTTGTTAATACGATGATCTTTGACTTGGTTTCTAGCGTAGTTATAGGTGCGAATTTTTTCGGATCTGTCACCCTGACCTAGCTTTGACCTAGCTGATGATAAGCTGGCCATTTTTTTGTCTTCCTCCATTTGTAAAAGTTTACTGGCCAGAATCTGCATACCCAACTCTCTGTTTTGCTGTTGAGATCTTTCCTGCCTGACAGAAACAGTAATACCGGAAGGTTTGTGAACTAACCTAACAGCCGTACTGACTTTGTTGACATTCTGGCCACCTTTGCCACCAGCCCGGCTGGCTGACATTTCCACATCTTCCGGATCTAACTTAACATCTGAGGAGTTT
>CAYWRN010000002.1:31055-33327 GCA_964461095.1 uncultured Gammaproteobacteria bacterium | reverse complement strand
GAGGGTAGACGACGATACTGGCTGTAGAGGTATGAATCCGGCCTTTTTTTTCGGTAACAGGAACACGCTGAACCCGATGAGTACCAGTTTCGAATCTAAGCTGGTCGTAGGCATCAAAACCTCTAATTTGGACAATGTCATCATCTAACTGAGATACCTTCCAGCCAAGTTTGTTGGCATAGCGGATATACATGTTCATCAGATCATCAGCCCAAATAGTAGCTTCCTGCCCGCCAGGTCCAGGCCTAAATTCCATTAAGATAGTGTTTTTATCAATAGTTGGCACGAGTGTTAGTAAGCAGTAATCAGTAACTAGTAACAGATGAATAGGCTACTTTGATTTGGCTTTTTTGGTTGTAGTCTTGGTAGTTTTTTTGTTTGTTTTTTTCTTAGCAAGTTTCTTGGCTTTTTTGCTTTGGTATGATTTGCTTTTTTCCATCTTTTCCATAAATTTGTCTATACGACCTTTGGTGTCAACAAATTTTTGCTGACCGGTAAAGAAGGGGTGACACTGGCTACAAACCTCAACGTCAATATGGTCGACTGTAGAGCCGGTAGTAAATTTGTGACCACAGGTACAGGTGACCTGGCAGTCGCTAAAATATTTAGGATGTATTGCTTTTTGCATAGGGGTATTATATAACAAAAGCTCTAAATTCTAAACACTAAACTCTAAATAAATCGTAAAGATCAAAATTAGTAAAATATTTCTATAAATATTCAGGTTTCCATTCGATGGCACGCATGGGATTGGTACAGCCAAAGTTGAAGCCGTAATCGGTGGAAATACCCGGATAGCCAGTACAGTTGGCGTAAGGTTCACCAACACAGTAATATTCGGTTGTTTCTGGTATGTGATCGTAGCAATTTTGACCTTCTGGCGATAAGAAATCAAAAGCGGTATATATTTTCTTAAGACAACGTTCGCCCGGTTGACAAATAGAAGCACAGGGAGTGTTCCATGTCCGCCAGACAAATTCATTACAACTTCGGTCGTCAATTTGAAATCTGTCACAGCCATACTCTGCATAATCATCTGAGGCATAAAAAGAAGTACAGGGGTAAGGAGGATAATCAGTTAGATCACAAATATCCTGAGATTGGGTAGGGGTAGATTGGGGTATGTTAGTAGGTGCGATTGTGGGGGTGGGCGTAGTAGTGTTGTCATCGGAAATATTGCTGATACATACAAAACAGCCATCGTTGATGTCCGGTTTGTAGTAGCCGCATTTGTCCTGATCTTGGCGATACATAGATGACTGAGGTTGAAAGCAAATTGAATATTGTAAGGGAGCAGGCTGACCAGTAAATAATAACTGATCAAGAAATTTTGAATCAAGAGCGGTTGATTTGATTTCTTGAGTATCGACAAGATTTTGGATGATTTGAAGTCCAGATTCTGAATTTAGATAGATGTTTGAGAAAGTTTGGTTAAAAGGTGGAGTATTTTGATTAGTATCGTATCTGTCGATGGCTAAAAATATTTCGGTGGCAAATTTAAAAATATTAGTATCAGTGGCACGATTGGTTTGTTCTTTGGGGTGAATTAGGGACAGAACGGCTACTGACAGAATAGCGATTAAACTAACAACAATTAACATTTCGACAATGGTAAAAGCAAGTAGTTTTTTCATAAATAATATTATCATTATTTAACTTAAGGGTTATGCAAATTATGTAAATTGTAAAAATTATTGAAAAATTAAATATTATGTATTATTATGGAGTTATGGATACATATATAACATCAATATCTAGTCGGGGATTAGTATATATTCCCAAAAAAATTCAGAAACAAATGAAGCTGGACAAACCCACCAGGGTTGAGGTGAGGTATACAGGAAGCAATATTATATTGGAACCAGTAAAGGACATTATGGATTTTGCCGGAATAGCTAAGAAAAAGGCACCAAAAAATTTTGATTATAGAAAATATATGGAAGAGAACTATAAGGAAGTATGAAAAAAAAGAATTATTTTATAGATACAAATATTATAGCTAGATTGTATGAAGGTGTTGATGAGGTTGTGCGATTTTGGAAGAAGGTTAAAAAAGATGATATCAAATATAAGATTTCAGCCGTTGTTATTGAAGAAATGATTTGGCTGATGAGATCATTTTATAAAACAAATAAACAAGAGATTGTTGATTTTCACAAATCTTTGTTGGCGATGGACAATATTAAAGTGGTGAGTAAGTGTGATATTAGCTTGGCTTTAAAGGTTTACGAATCTTTGAATATCAAGTTTAATGATTGCGTGATTTGGACGT
>CAYWRN010000002.1:29500-31045 GCA_964461095.1 uncultured Gammaproteobacteria bacterium | reverse complement strand
TCTATGGAAAGTGGCGATCAGATCGTTAGCTATGATAAAGAATTCGATAAACTCTTTGGTATTAAGAGAGTTGAGCCAAAAGATCTGCTGTAGTTATAGTTTGCTGATCTCCAGTTTTCATATCTTTTAGAGTAACCTTGCTGGACTTGACCTCATCAGGGCCAATAACCACTACATAAGGAATGTTTTTGGCAGAGGCATATTTAAACTGTTTGCCTAGTTTATCGGCATCGGGGTAGAGAAGGGTAGAAATATCTTTGGACCGAAGTAGACTAGCAGTTTTGATAGACTCATCTAAAGTATCCGGACCAAAATTGGCAACCATGACTTGAGTGGTCGATTTAGGTAAATCAGGAAGTAAATTGAGCTGTTGGATACAATCAATAATTCTGTCGAAACCAAAAGCAATACCAGTGGCCGGAATATCGGGCCCACCAAGTTGAAAGGTTAATTTGTCGAAACGGCCACCACCACAAACCGCACCTATATTGTTGTCTAAAATAAAGGCCTCAAAAACAGGCCCGGTGTAATAATCAAGTCCACGAGCAAGGGTAGGGTCGAAGACAAAATTTTTGTTTGGAACCCCAAGACTTTTAGTGGCTAAGAGAACTTGGTCTAAATACTGATCAGGTTGGGCTGATTTGATGTAGTCAAAAATACTGTTTATTTGAGCATCAGTTAAACCTTTTTGTTTGAGTTCTTTTGTTACTCCATCTTTTCCTATTTTGCTGTATTTATCTAGACTTTGCAAAACTGAATTTTGATTATTTTTTATATTGGCTTTGTCTAAAATTTGGGAAAGAACCTGACGGCTATTAACCTTAATGACAAAGTTAGAAAAGTATAAACTATCTAAAACTTTGTACATCAGAGCAATATACTCAGCGTCGCTTATTGGTGAGGTACTACCAAAAGTATCAGCTTCTATTTGAACAAACTCACGATATCTACCTTTTTGGGGTTTGTCTGCCCGCCAGACTAACTGAATCTGATACTGTTTAAAGGGAAGAATAATTTTGTCTTGATAAATGGAAAGAACTTTACTGACAGGAACGGTTAGATCGTATCTGAGGCCAACTTTTCGATCTCCACGGTCACTGAAAGTATAGACTAGCCGATCGGCCTCGTCGCCGTTTTTACCCAGAAGAGTTGAAGCATATTCAAGAGTGGGGGTTTCCAGGGGTTCGAAACCAAAATTTTCTAATGTTTTGACAAAGATGTCTTTGACATAGTTTCTGATTACCATGTCTTCGGGTAAAAAATCCCGAAAACCTTTTAGGGTAAGTGGTTTAGTTTTGTTCATAGTTTGAGTTTAACATTTTAATATTAGATTTTACCGGTGGGGCAGAACCGGATTGAATTAGTGGCAATAAACACCACCTTCTTCTTTTGTAAGCCAACGGACAGTCGGTTGATCTTGGTCTTGGGGCGGATTGTCCGGGGCCCATATACGTCTAATAGTTTTCGGAGCAATAGCACCACCATTAAAGAATCTTGCATCCCGAAACATATTGGTGAGATCAAGATTAGGATCTGTGTACCACC
>CAYWRN010000002.1:11621-29408 GCA_964461095.1 uncultured Gammaproteobacteria bacterium | reverse complement strand
TCCGATGCTCATCTTCGATTCGTTCGGAGTTGTGTCTTTAGGAACAATTTATTCACCTTCGGTTTTAAGTTTTCACCTAAAGAAACTAAAAAATCCCCGGGTTACGGGGATTTGGAAAGTATAAAAATTTAATTTTAGGCCACGGCAATACCCCGCGGATTGGTGACCACGGTGTGGGTATGGTGTAGAACTAATTTACAATTTTCAATTATCATTTCGACTTTGCTCAATGCGAGCAATTTACAATTTAAATTTTTAATTTTTTTGTTTTGAATCAGTAATTAGGAAAACAATACTAGTTACTCCATATATAAGTGAACTTAAATATTCACTTTTAGTGAAAGAACTTCCACTAAAGAAAGCCATACCCAAAGATAGTATTTTGTATAGATATTTATATTTAATCTTCATTTATATTATTAATTATTAATTTTTAGTCGCCTTCGTTTTACTACGACGAATCGAGGGTGGCTGACGGGGCTCGAATCCTCCTACGCTTCGCTACGGACGGATAAACCCGCAACCACTTTGGGTGGCATACCGGAATTGAACCGGCAACCTCAGCTTTCACAGAGCTGCGCTCTAACCAGTTGAGCTAATGCCACCAAATAGGTAAAATCCTAAATTCTAAACTCTAAATACTAAACAAATTCAAAAATTCTAATTATTAAATTTCAAAAGATTTAGGTTTAGAAGTGTATAGTTGTTAAGTTACTTTTACAAATAAAAACCGCCGGTGATTCCGGCGGAGATTTGAAACAGATCAACATCCGCCGAGTTTAGGCGTGATGGTGATGACTATTTACAACTGTCTGTTTCATTGGGGAATTATATAACAATATTTTTCAATTTACAATTTATTAATCTGCTATTCTTCGGCTGGGGTAGGGGTGGGGGTGGAGAGGACTTTTTTGGATAGAATAAGCCAGGTTTGGCTATCCTTCTTTTCTGGCTTAATAACGGCGATAACTTTATCGTTTTTGGATAAATCCTTACTGTTTTTGTCGGATTTGATTTGATAAACCTTTCTATCTTTGGTAACTAAGGAGATGGTCGATGTGGTTTGGGAGATATCGGAAACAGTGCCAAAGATAATAGTATCCAGGTTATCTTCTAAGGCAGTATTGGTAATTAAAATTCTTTTAGTATTTAGGTTGGAATCTGGATCTAGATAACCCATGGCAACAATAATCTGGTCAGGCTTAATATCTATTAACTTACCATTTTGTTTTTTGAGATTGATGACAACAGTATCCTGATCGGTGGTTAGAATTTTTGATTGTTTGTAAAAATCCTCAATAACAATGGTGTTTTCCTCAATGGAAACTACTTTGCCAAGCCAACCTATTTTTTGGTTGGCTTTGGTGAGAATAGAATCAAGCTTTTCCATGACTTTATCTTTAACTACTTGCCTGATTTTGTCGATTTCATCCTGTTCAACCTCACTTTCAATTGTGGGGGTGGGTTCTTCCGACTCAACGGTGGGTGCAGTGGTTTGGGCAAATATGGAAGTAGTAAACAGTAATGAGCAACTAGTAACTAGTAAAAAGTAACTAGTAATGAGTACTAAGTAACGAGTAATTAATTTTTTAGACATTTTAGAAATCGGCCGTTGAATAAGTAATTAATAAAGTGGTGCTGGCTTCCTCCTCGGTTGGGGAAAAGGAAGAGATTTGGATAATGTTCGAACCGGCATCAAGTTCAATTTCTTGGGAAAAATTACCATCACTATCTGCCTCCTCAAAAAGAGTATCGGTGGCTAGACTAATCACAATCTGGCTTAGAGGAGTGGTGGTACCTTTGATGGTAATTGTGTCACTGTCAACGACAATTGAATTATCCGGAGAGGTAATTGCCAACTGGTGTTGAACATGGTTTTGAATCGGGGTTATCAAAGCGGTTATGTCTTGACTGGCTAGAGTGGGAGTTGGTAATTGATTTTGATTTCGGGTGAAGGCTTGATAACGATTTAGGCCAAGGGTAATACCTACACCAAGAATGGCTCCTAAGCAGATGGCGATGACTAGTTCTTTTGTCATAATTTGTTTATAATAGATTCCAATGGATATAAGGTATCACAAAAAGGGATCAATTTCTATCAAAAACAGAGATATTGATATATTGGTTGGTGAAGATTTCTCCAAAGGTACTAAACATAATGAGAGAATTTGGATAGCTAATCCAAAATTGGAATCGGTTGACTTTGGCAGTCTGACTGATGATAAATTACTGATTAACGGTGTGGGAGAGTATGAAGCCGGTGGAGTTGAAATAGCCGGTATTAAATATGGAAATGATAATGTTTTTTATCTATTAACAATAGATGACTATAGGGTGGGGGTTTTATTTGAAGACGGAACTATAGAAGAAATTGCTACCAAAACTGAATCTATGGACGTGTTGGTAGTGTTAAACTCACTATTTGGTGAAGAAAAAAAACTGCAGGCTTTAGTTAACAAAACAGGGATAAATTATCTGGTGATGACAGGATCTAAGGATGAAAATAAAAATCTACTGGATGCCTTTGATAGGGAAGATATTACACCAGTGGATAAGTTGAGTCTAAAAAGTGGTCAGGAAGTCGGCGAAGGGCTTGAAGTGGTATTGTTATCTAACTAAAAGTATAATTGCTTATGGCCAATGATTTAAGGTTGCCGCCACAGTCGGCGGAGTCGGAAATAGCAGTATTAGGATCTGTTTTGATTGATAATGATGCGTTGCTTCAGGTGTCAGAATTTCTAAAACCAGAGCATTTTTATAACCCAAGTAACGCAACCATTTATGAAGCAATGCTATTTTTGTATGACCACAGATCGGCAATAGATATCGTGACTGTGTCGGAAAGATTGAGACAATTGAAGTATTTAAAGAAGATAGGAGGCAGAACATATCTGTCGAAACTGGCTAATGAAGTACCGACTTCTGCCAATATTGAAAGCTATGGCCAGATCATAAAATCGCTATCAGCCAAAAGAGAATTAATAAGTGCCAGCGCCAAAATATCTGAAAATGCCTTTAATGAAAAATTGGAAGCTAACGAGTTACTTGACATGGCTGAACAAGAAATTTTTACACTGACCCAACGGCATATTAGAAACAAACCGACATCAATAAAAGAGGTGTTGACGGCTAGTTTTGATCGGCTGGATGAGTTGCAAAAAATCGGAGACGGATTACGTGGAATACCATCAGGATTTAGGGGTTTGGATGATTTACTGGCCGGAATGCAGAACAGTAACTTGGTGATATTGGCGGCCAGACCAGGAGTTGGAAAAACGGCTTTTGCCCTAAATATTGCCAGACATGTAGCAGTAGAAAAACAATTACCGGTGTGTATATTTTCGCTAGAAATGAGCAAAGAGGAGCTAGTAGACCGGTTATTGGTCAGACAGGGACTAATCGACTCATGGAAATTAAAAACAGGTAAACTATCTGAAACTGATTTTTCGGCTTTGTCGGAAGCTATGGGTGTTTTGGCTGAGGCACCTTTGTTTATTGACGATACACCTGGATTGACCGTGACAGAAATAAGAACAAAAGCCAGAAGAATGATGGCTGAAAGAGATATCAGATTAATACTAGTGGACTATCTTCAGTTAATGAGAGGCTATTCTAAGGACAACAGAGTACAGGAAGTATCAGAAATATCTCAGGGGCTGAAAAACTTAGCCAGAGAGCTTAAAATACCGGTTTTGGCAGCAGCTCAACTATCCAGAGCTATGGAAGCCAGGGGAGGTAAGCCCAGGTTGTCTGATTTAAGAGAAAGCGGATCAATAGAGCAGGATGCGGATGTGGTTATGTTTTTGCACCGACCTGATGAAGAGGTACGGGAAAATGTGATCTGCTCGGTGGCCAAGCACAGAAACGGTCCGGTGGGGGAGTTTAATCTCTACTTTAATGGTAAACAAATTAGCTTCTTTGAAGTTGATAGTAAATCTGAGACATAAATGAACATTATATTTAACATAATAAAGTTGGTATCGATGGTGATTTTTTTGTATATGCTGTGGAAAAACACCAGAGACAACCTAAATGAAGAAACGGTAGTTTTTAACTGGCTGATATTGGTATCGTTTTTGGTGGGAGGGCGGATAGTCTGGTCTATATTTAACCTAACTAAATGGAATAATAATATATTTGACTGGTTTCTATTTTGGGAAAATCCGGGATTTAGCTTTGTAGCCGGTTTGGTATCAGTTTTGGGATATATATTTGTATATTGCCTATATAACAGGTTTCACTGGGTAGAGCTAAGTGAGGATATTTTGGTACCGGTAATTGTGTTTGGGTGTTTGTGGTTACTGTCAGATTGGTCAAAATTTATTGATGGTGGTTACTGGAAAGCTATTGGTTTGGTAATAGTAGGGATAGTGTCGATATGGGCCAGAAGATACAGATCTTTCTATTGGTATAAAAGCGGCAAGAAAGGTTTTATGCTTTTGTTTGGGGCGGGACTATATAGCCTGTATCTGTTTGGCATTGATATTTATACGAAGAATGGGAGTATATTTTCTTATTTAGCTTTGGGATCGGGTTTGCTTTTTTGGTCCGGCTTGGTTATTCTAGGAGAATTGATTAAGTTAGATGTTTTGAAAAAATGAGCGACAATAAAAAAAACAAGCCAGTATCATTTCCACAAAAATTTTTAAGTCCAATAGCCAAGTTTCTGGAGGAGGAGATCAAAAGACTTAGTAAGACTAAAAAGAGTATTGAGAAAGATGACCCTTTTAAGGAAGAGGATAGAGATGAGAATAATTCTCTTGAGAGCGATGTTGACGAACAAGTTGGCCATCTACACACAGAGGTAAAAGCTAATTTTATGAGCCGTCAAATTATCCAAATGAGAAAGGCTTTGTCTAGACTAAGGAAAGGTAAATATGGAGTTTGTGAGGTATGTCATGGAATGATAGATACAGATAGGTTGGCGATTAAACCGGATGCTACTATTTGTGTTAAATGTGAAAGACAAAAAGAATAAGGTAAGGGTTGGAGCGATACTAGTATTTATATTGACAATGGTAGGGGATATATTGCTAGCTAGAAACCTGGATGTTTATAGAAATAAAGGCATTAGTTTTGGGGTGTATTTCCCAGGAATTAATATATTAACGATCGTAGTATGGCTAATAGTATTGGTTAAAGTGTTAGTCAGATTTGATTGGGGTTTGTGGCTGGTGGTAGTAGGCGGGGGTGTAAACTTGGGACAAAAGCTTATTTATGGCTATGTAGCTGATTACTTTAAAATGTTTGGAGTTTATAACAATCTGGCAGACTTAGTGATTTTTATAGGTATAATCTGGTATATTTTAGGTGATGGAAAACATAGATATAGTCTACAGTGATAATAATCTATTGGTGGTAAATAAACAGGCAGGATTGGTATCCACTAAGGAGGGTAGGAAGGATCAGGATAGTTTGGAAAAAAGGTTACAAAAAAAATATAAGTGGGCAACTGAAGTGTTTCGGGCAGGGATAATTCACAGGCTGGACAAAGGGACTAGTGGGTTAATATTGGTGGCAAAAAATAACGAAACATTGGTTAATATTAAAAATCAGTTTAAGAATAGGCAAGTTTATAAAGAATACCTGGCCCTAGTGCAGGGAGAAGTAAGTTTTAGAGGTGAAATAAGGGCACCTTTGACCAAAAAGAATTTTGGTAAGTTTGGAAGAAGAAAAGTAGGTATTGGTGGTAAGGGGGCGGTAACTTGCTTTAAATTAGTTGATAAATATATGTATAAAGATAAGGTGTATAGCCTGGTAGAAATTGAACTAAAGACAGGCAGAACACATCAAATCAGGGCTCACTTTGAATATTTAGGCTGGCCACTACTAGGTGATGGTTTGTATGGGGGAGATACTGAGCTGATCAACAGACCTTTTTTGCAGGCCAAAAGGATTGCTATAGAATATCCGACTGGAGTTAGTTTTGAAGCTGAAACGGATTTGGCGGTGGACCTAAAGGCAATTTTGGCTAAAATGGAACTATATGGATAAGATTAAAAAAGTCTTAATTTGGTCTGTAATATTAGGATTGTTTGTTTTTGGGGGAATAATCGGAAACTGGGATGTTTTTTTGAAACAGGATTTTAGGATATTGGTGATAGCCGATGATGGTGTTGGTTTAGTAACTGTGTCCGATAGTAGGGGAATGACAAATATTTTAAAGGTTAACGGAGATGTAATGTTGTGGGTACCTGAAGGTTATAGTTGGTACAGATCGGATAAAATTAAACAGCTACTTAATATCGAAAGGATAAAAAATAGGGCACCACTAATAGGATTTTTTAATTTTGGATTTTTGACAAATAAGGTGGTTTTTTGTGAGTCGGTATCAAATTGGGAGGACTGGCAAAATTTGGGAAAATCAATAGGCTATGTACCGGGAACATACCTTAAAATAAGAATGAATAATTTGTTTTTTGATGAGTATGAACTAGGAGAACAGATAGATACTGGTGGCTGGATAGGGCAAATATTAACAAGAGAGTTTAGTAGTAGTGCTTTGATAGAGGAAGACGTTAAAGTATCTGTTTTTAACGGTAGTGGTATTAATCAACTAGCCACTTTTGTGGCTGACAGGTTAAATTGGGCAGGGATGAAAGTGATGACAATAGCAGATTATGATGAGAGTGCAGGCTGTAGACTTAACTATGGGGTTGGAGTGGAAAAGAGTCAAACGTGGAAGTATTTGGTGGAAATATTTGGTAAAGATAATGGGTGTCAACTGCAAATGGACGAAAATGTACTAGAGTCGGAGGTGGAGATAGTCTTGGATGAAAAGTGGGCACAAATGGTAAACTATGATAGTTATGTCAGGTCATTCTAAATGGGCAAATATCAGGGTAAAAAAAGGCGCCGAAGATAGAAAAAGGAGTGCGATATTTACCAAAGTAGCCAGAAACATCCGGGCGGCTGTTAAGATGGGAGGCGGGGCAGATATTGAAAATAACTGGAAGCTGAGGGCAGTAGCAGAAAAGGCAAGGGAAGTAAACATGCCCAAGGAAAACATAGACAGGATTTTGAAGAAATTTAAAGAAAGGAAGGATAATCTAGTTAGTGTTTGTATTGAGGGTTATGGACCTTCAACGATCCCGGTAATAGTAGAGATTGAAACTGATAATAAGATACGAACCAGTAATGAGGTTAGAATGATTTTAGAAAACTATGGCGGTTGTTTAGCTTCCAACAATGCTGTGATGCATTTGTTTGACAAGATGGGTAGGGTAGAGTTGACTAAAATTGACGGTCCTGATTGGGAAAAGTTGATTGATTTAGGGGCTGAAGATATTGAAGAAAGTACTGTTTATGTTCACTTTGAAGATCTGGGGAGGTATGTTAAGGATGTAGGAGAAAGTGGTTTTGAAGTGATTGATAGCGGGGTTTATTTTAAACCAAGAGTAGTCTCGGCTGTAGACGTAAAAGACAGGGAAAAATGTTTGGAGATGGTGGAAGAACTATTAGAAAACGATGATGTGACAGGAGTGTTTACAGGTTTGGATAAAACGGATGAATAAAAGATTTAAATTTTTGGTAGGATCGGGAATATTGGCAGGATTATTTTTTTTGATACTGACCTTGCCCTATGAGTGGCAAGATTTGGCAATAATGGTGATGTGTCTATGGCTGGTGTTTGTTTATTGGCTGATATTGGGGCTGGTTAACTATAAGGATTGGATGTTAAAAGTACTTTTGGCATTTTTGCCCTTGTCGTTTTTTATCGGTTTTGTGTTTTTTGTGATACTGATACCTTTTACCATACCATTGGGGATAATTTTGGCTGTGGTGTTTGCGGCTGTCAACTATATTATTTTTTTGGTGGAAAATATATTTTTGGTGGCTATAGGCTACAAAACTGTACCTTTGTATAGGGCAGCTTATACCATGGCCTTAATAGTTATATTACTGGCTTCATTTTTTGTGTTTAACAGTATATTTTCGTTTAATTTGGGGTTTTTGGAAAACGGTGGTTTGGCTTTTTTGGCAGGATTAATGATTTTTGGATATTTGTTTTGGGCGATAACTATAGAGTTACCGGATGACGGTAAAAACAAAAGTTTGTTTTATATAGTAGTGCCGGCATTGGTTTTGGGGGAAATGTCGGCCGTTTTTTCCTTTTGGCCATTGGGAATTTTTAGAAGAAGCATTTTTTTGGTTTGCTTTATTTATGTAATGGCAACTTTAATGCAGGCAGATATTAAAGAGAGATTATTTACCAGAACCTGGAAGGGAATGACATGGGTGTTTATAGCCCTGGTATTGGGGATGCTATCGGTTACCCGCTGGGGTGAGGCGTATTAGAAAATAGAAACAAGTAACTAGTAATGAGTAATTCGTAATCAGTAATGAGTAATAAGTTCAATATATAGCCTATAGACAGGCTATATTAGGTGTTTTTTATGATTTTAGAAGGGGAGGGTGGGGATTGGTGATTAGTAACAAGTAACTAGTAATGAGTAATGAGAAAAACTACAAATGAAGAGAAAGTAGATTTGAGTATAATATTTTTTGGATTTAACGGAAAAAAATTGTCTAGACGGATAAATAGGGAAGAGGTGAGTCCTATAATACTATGTCTTATAATATTATCTATTTTCACACAGTGTCCTATAATTTTCACATAAGTGATATATATTGATATAGTCTAGGTTTGATGTTAACGTATGATATAGTTGTTGTGGAAAAGTAGGCCGAAAACGATAGGACATGACCAGAGTAGAAGTAGATAAGGCTTTATTTATTAGCAATATATACATTACCAAAGGGATAAGGTGACTATTTTGATAGTTGGATAAAATAACTTCCCTATAGAGGTAGACACCAATTTCTATACGTCGCACAATGTATCTTTTGCGACCTATGTTAAAAATAAAGGGGTGGAGAAGTACCTTTAATTAATTTATAAATTTACAATTTTCAATTTACAATAATTTTTTTATTTTATTAATATTTAAAAAAATGCCTTTTATTCTCCATTTGTGTCTATTAGCCCAAAATTAATTTTTAGCTTTAAAAGGCCCTTTTTGACTTCCCCGATAAAAATTTGACAGAGGATACGTTTATAAGGCGTATAAATAGGCATAAAATATACAGACTTCACCAGAGGCGTTTTAAAACGTTTTTGGAAAGATTAGCTAATGTTATTAGCTTTAAGGTAGAATGTAACAATGAGCAAAGACAGAAACTTATCGAATTTGAAAAATTCTTTTCTGGAACATCTGGAAGTGGAAGCTAATTGCTCAAGGCTAACAGTCAGGAACTATGAACACTATTTAAAAGTCTTAATTGATTATTTGAAAACAAGTCTTAATAAAGAAACAGTAAGTATTGATGATGTAACAGTAGACAGCGTTAGAAGCTTTAGAGTGTTTCTTAATAGAAAAGAATTTAAAGCGGTGACACAGGGATATTACGTAATTTGCCTTAGGTCCTTTTTGAAGTGGCTGATTAAACTGGATTATAAGGATATCTTGGAACCGGAAAAGATTGATGTACCTAAATCAGTTTCAAAATCTTTAAAATTCTTGGATGAAGATCAGATCAATAGATTGTTGAGTCAACCTATTTTATCAACAAAAATAGGCTTAAGGGACAGATGTATTTTGGAGCTTTTGTTTTCAACAGGCTTGAGAGTTTCTGAGCTAGTATCGCTGGATACGGATAAAATAAACCTAAAAACACGTGAATTTGGCATAATAGGTAAAGGCGGAAAAGCCCGGGTGGTGTTTATAACCAAGGAGGCTAGCTTGTTTTTGGATAGATATCTAAGAAGCAGATTAGACAAATTTAAACCGTTGTTTATTAGATATGGTGGAAAGATGGGTGTAACAACTGATGATAATAGCCTTAGACTGACGAGTAGATCGATTCAGAGAATAGTAAAAAAGTACGTAAGAAAGGCTAAGTTGCCTGTGGATGCTACCCCACATACCTTAAGACATTCGATGGCGACTGATTTACTTAGAGCTGGAGCTGATTTGCGTTCTGTTCAAGAGATCCTTGGACATAAAAATATTGCCACTACCCAGGTTTACACACATGTGACAGATAAAAGATTAAAGGAAATACACGAGAAATTTCATAGTGGTAACCGATAAAAAATTGCCGACTCCCCTACTCTATCTTATAATAAAATTTAATATTATCTTATAATTTTAATGTGTTCACTACAGATTTATAATCAAACTCTTTCAAAAAGATACAATGTACATCATGTTTTAGAAAAAGTCAAAAAATGCCTATTATTGGGTTCAAATTTGATTTATGGTTTTAGTTAGCAATTAAGATATTAGACTGCTAATTTATTCTATAGGATGCGTGTGTATCTATAATATATACTATTTATAGAAAATCAGCTTTGATCTTCCGATTCGACTTTGGTTTTTTGACTGACGGTTAGTGCCGAAAGTTTGTCTGAATTTGATTTAAACCGCATTAAAATTACCCCTTTGGTGTTTCTGTTTAGCCTGGGGATATTTTTAAGAGGTAATTTGAGGGTGACACCCTTTTTGGAGACCATAATAATGAAGTGATCTTCTTGGGTGATGGTTTGGGCAATAGCAATGTGATCTGTTTTGGAGTTGATATTGGCTACTTTAACTCCAAAACCACCTCTTTTTTGGATAGGATACTGGAAAACATTAGTTCTTTTACCAAGACCGTTTTCGGTGGCTACCAATAAGTCACAGTAAGTATTTTTGCTGTATTTGGATGATAAAGTATCTGAATTAACTATAGAGACACCTACTAGATGATCCTCTGGTTTAAGATTGATACCTCTGACTCCTTTAGTGTTCCGACCCATGGGGCGAATGTCAGTTTCCTTAAAGCGGATACATTTGCCATTTTTGGTAGATAAGATAACTTCATCGGACCCGGAAGTCAGTTTAGCCCAAGATAACTGATCTTCGGGATCAAGATTAATGGCAATTAAACCAGACTGACGGATATTTGCATACTTGTTAAGACTGGTTTTTTTGACCACACCTTTGCTGGTGGCCAATAGAATATATTTGGATTTACTTTCTTTTTCGACAGGCAAGACAGCCTGAACCTGTTCGCCGGATTTGATGTCGATTAGATTGACAACGGCCTGACCTTTTGATTGACGACCTGTTTCTTCTAATTCCCATACTTTACCCTTAAAAACTTTACCTTTGTTGGTAAAGAAAAGAAGATTATCGTGATTATTAACAGACAAAACGGTTTCGATTTCGTCTTCTTCCTTGGTGGTCATACCGACCACACCTTTACCACCACGTTTTTGTGATCGATAGGTTTCCTTGGGAACTTTTTTGATATAACCGGTTTTAGTAATAGTAACAATAACTGGAATATTGGGAATCAGATCTTCTTCGTCAAATTGCTCCAGCTCACGAACATAAATCTTGGTTTTTCGGCTGTCTGAATAGGTAGTTTTGATATATTCGTTTTCTTGTTTTAGGATTTTGACCATTTCTTCTGGCTTGGTAATGATGGCAATCAAGTTATCGATAATCTTAAGAAGTTCCTGATATTCTTCTTCGATTTTTTGAACCTCGAGAGCTGCCAAGCGCCTGAGCTGCATTTCCAGAATGGCGTTGGCCTGAAGATCGGTTAATTTGAACTTGATCATAAGATTATCTCTGGCTTCATCGGCCGTAGCGGACTTTTTGATGGTGGCAATAACTTCGTCAAGATTGGCTAAAGCGATCTTTAAACCCTCTAAAATGTGCGATCTGATCTTAGCGCCTTTTAGTTCGAATATAGTACGGCGGCGAATAATCTGCTCTCTGTGCCTTAGGAAATAAAGCAGCATCTGGCGTAAGTTTAGTGTCTGGGGGCGATTGTCGACCAAGGCAATCATATTGGCCGAATAGGAGGATTGTAACGGAGTAAACTTGTAGATTTTGTTAAGAGTAGATTTGGGCCGGCCGATTTTTTTGAGCTCAATGACGATCCTGATACCGTTTCTGTCTGATTCGTCCCGAAGGTCGGAGATACCTTTGATTTTCTTGGATCTGACCAGATCGGCTATTTTTAGGACCAGATCGGCTTTATTAACTTGATACGGAATATCGGAAATGACTATGATTTGGCGTCCTTTTTTGTTTTCTTCAATTTTGGCCTTACCCCTGATGACAAATTTGCCCCGGCCGGTACGATACATTTCTATAATGCCATTTTTGCCGTAAATTTCTCCGCCGGTGGGAAAATCCGGGCCTTGGACACAAGCTATTAAGTTGTCGACAGGTAGTTCACTTTCAAGATTAAATTTTTGGCTTTGGAGCTGGTAAACTGACTCTAAAACAATATCACGGGTACTTTTTTCTTTGACTGATAAGTTTTTGATTTGGATTTCTTCCGGCTGGATTTCTAGTTTGCAACTATCTAAGATAACGTCTATAGCTGCGCAAATTTCTCCAAGGTTGTGAGGAGGAATTTTGGTAGCCATACCGACAGCAATACCATCGGCACCGTTTAACAAAAGATTGGGAATTTTGCTGGGAAGAACAGTAGGCTCCTGGATGGTACCATCAAAATTGTCCATGGTATCAACCGTTTCTTTGTCAATATCGAATACCAGTTCAGCACTGATCTTGCTCATTTTGGCTTCGGTGTACCTCATAGCTGCCGGTGGGTCATTATCGACACTACCAAAATTACCCTGGCCAGAAATAAGAGGGTAACGAAGGGAAAAAGTTTGGGCCATTCTGACCATGGCCATATAAACAGAGCTATCTCCATGGGGATGGTATTTACCTAAAACTTCACCAACGATTTTAGCTGACTTGCTATACTTGGCTTTGTAGGTTAAGCCCATCTGATTGGTAGCAAAGATAATGCGACGCTGAACCGGCTTAAGACCATCTCTGACATCAGGCAAGGCGCGGCTAACGATAACTGACATGGCGTAATCCAGGTAGGATTTTTCCATCTCGGGTATAATATCAACCTCGATGACTTTCCCCTGACTAGTGTTTTTTATAATATTGGTGGTTTTGGTGTCGACCATAGTTAGATATCAAGTTGGGCCATATGAGCCCTGGTTTGGATAAATTTTCTCCGGGGGGGAACTTCTGACCCCATTAAAATTCTAAAAGTTTCATCGGCAGCTTGGGCATCTTTGATAGTAATCTTTTTGAGAAGTCTGGTTTTGGGGTCCATGGTGGTCTCCCAAAGCTGTTGGGGATTCATTTCTCCTAAACCCTTATAGCGCTGAATATCGATTTTTTTAGTTAGATCCAAAGTTTTGATGTAAGCCTCTTTGTCTTCTTCGGTATAAACATATTTTTTGACCTTATTTTGGACGATCTTAAACAGTGGAGGCATAGCCAGGTAAACATAACCACCTTCTATGGTTTTAGATAGATGGCGGTACAAGAATGTTAAAAGTAAAGTAGAAATATGGGCACCGTCAACGTCAGCATCGGACATGAGGATAATGTGGTGATATCTTAATTTACTAATTTCAGAGCTTTCACCTATACCCATACCTAGGGCAATAATAAAATCTTTTAGTTTACTGCTGTTAACAATTTTGTCTAGACTTAAATCTTCGGTATTTATGGCTTTACCCCATAAAGGTAAAATGGCTTGGAATTTCCTGTCCCGACCTTGTTTGGCACTACCACCAGCTGAATCTCCCTCAACTACAAATAATTCCGAAAGTGCCGGATCTTTTGATTGACAATCAGCTAATTTACCAGGCAAACCTAACGAGTCGAAAACATCTTTGCGCATGATGGCATCTCTGGCGGCTTTGGCGGCCTTACGGATTTTGATAGCCAGAAGGGTTTTACCAGCAATAATTTTGGCGATAGGGGGATTTTCCTCAAGATAAGTATCTAGTTTGTCCTTAACAATTTTGCTGACAATAGAATAGACTTCACTGTTACCTAATTTGCTTTTGGTTTGACCCTCGAATTGAAGTTCGCGACTGGGCATTTTTAGAGATATAACAGCAGTCAGACCCTGACGGGTATCTTCCCCGTCGATTTTTTCATCTTTTTTTAGTAGTTCATTTTTTGAGGCATAATCTTTGATACTTCTGGTCAGAGCAGCTTTAAAACCTGACAAATGGGTACCGCCTTCAGTAGTATTAATAATATTGACGTAAGATGGAGTGTTTTCTCTAAAAGAGTCGTTGTATTGGATGGCTATTTCAGCTTCAATACCGTCAGCCTCTGATTGACCTTTTAGATAAATTGGAGGATGAAGTATTTTTTGCTTTTTATTAAGACTTTTAATTAGTGAAATTATGCCGCCTTCAAAATATAGATGTTTTTGACTACCGTCTCTTTGGTCATAAAAGTGGAAATAAATTTTTGAGGTAAGATAGGCCCTGTCTTTAAGAGATTTTAAAATAATTTTTTTGTCAAAAACGGTAGTAACCTTAAAAATTTCTGGATCGGGGGTAAAAGTAGTAGTGGTACCATCAATGGCCTTGGGAACAATTTTTTCTAAGTCCCCTACCCTACTACTATCTATTTGGGTTAATGGAGTAACTACTCCACCTTTGGAAAATTCCATGAAATTAATAACTCCATCCCGTCTGATTTCGATTTGAAAGGAATTTGATAAGGCATTGACACAGGCAGCCCCGACTCCATGAAGACCACCGGAAATTTTGTAGGCAGCACCTTCGAACTTGCCACCAGAGTGAAGGGTGGTCATAATTACCTCAACAGCTGGTTTATTATATTTGGGCATAATATCAATCGGTATTCCCCTACCGTCGTCGGCGACAGTAACAGAGTTGTCTTTGTGGACCATAATCCAGATATTTTTGGCATAGCCAGCTAAAGCTTCGTCAATTGAGTTATCAATGATCTCGGTCAGACAATGGTGTAGTCCCCTGCCGTCGGTAGAGCCGATGTACATGGCCGGCCGTTTTCGAACCGGTTGAAGTCCTTCAAGAACTATGATTTGCTCACTAGTATATTTTTTATCTTTTGCCATTACTTATAGGATTTGATTAGTTGTACACATGGTGTATAGTTCATTTTAACAGTGATTTTTTTGGTTTACAATAGGATATTTAGACGTATCTATAGGGATAATTTATGTATTGTCTTGGTGATTAAAATAACACCTTTGATTAGGTGTTTTTTAGACTTGAAATGGCTTGATAAGAGATGATGGATGCGGCAGTCAGAGTGTTGAGAGATTTATTGATACCATGCATAGGAATCTCGACAATTATGTCTGATTTTTTCAAAATATTTTTGTTGACACCCAATGATTCGCTACCGGCAACGATAGCCAAAGGAAATTTATACTTTGCTTTGTTATATGGGATACTTTTTGGATCTAGTTCGCAGCTGACTATCTGATAACCTTTATGTTTAAGGTCAAAGATACAGTCTAAAGTATTTTGGTAATGCTGCCAAGGAACCCATTTCCAGGTACCTATGGAAGAACGGTGGATTTTTATGTTTGGCGGGGTGTAAGTAGGACCACACAAAAAAATTTTACTGGCAGCCAAGGCGTCGGCTAGTCTAAAAAAACTACCAATGTTGTAAGTATCTAAAACATTATCTAAAACAATAACAATGGGATTTCTTTGGATGTCATTAAAATGTTGTCTGACTATTTTTGAAGTGCTTTTTCTGATTTGGTTGGCATTTAACTTAACCATAGTTTAGCAACCACCGGCAGATGGAGCGGCAACCTCGTCACTAGCTTCCAAAACTGTTTTACACTCCGCTGGTTTCTTGGAGAAAACCGAACAGACAGTTTGTTTAAGACCCTCAGGGGTTCTGAAATCAGCCTGTCTGATAATAGTTCCATTGATATCCAGGGCGCCGGTGCCTTCCTGATTGTAGGCATCATTGGGCGGGAACTCGCTGCCTTCTAAAAGAAGAGTAGGTGAGGCAGAAATACTTTTGGCATTAGTGATGGCCAGCTCGGCCTCGATCAGATCTTTGGCTTGTGTATTAAAACAGTCGGTGATTTTGTCAGTATCTAGGCCGGCGGTCTTGGCTTGATCTTGCCAACAGGTATCGGCATTGGTGCTGGTACAGTTGGTGTTGACACCATCAACAAAAGTCCACCAAGTGGATGGTTTATCCGCCAAGTTCCAGGCACAAATTTCTCTAATCTGTTGGTTGGCTTCAACCTTACCATGAAGAGAAGTGTAGTAAGAGTTATCGATCTTGATGTATTGCTTTTCGTCTTGGCAACTGGTAATTTGGTCCTGAATAATATTTTTACATTCAGCCACAGTACCGTTAAATTGACCATTGTCGATAAATTGCTGACACATAGAAGGATCCGGAGAACGAGAAGCACAGTAAGTTTTCAGATCACCTTCAACCTTATCGAAAATAAATTGGGGTTTGATATCGGCTTTGTCACCTAAAAGATCTGCTACCGGTTTAAGAGCTGTCTCGATCTGGTTGCCATATGGACAGAAACTCATGACGAAAAATTGAAGTTGAGGTTTATTAGATTTTTTGACATCCAGCGAGGCTGTTGCCTTAGCCACACCCGCGCTACTGCCGCCTTTACCTTTAGCTAAAAGATAGCCGGACAGGGCTGAGGTGAAAGTAAGAAGAACTAAAAAAAACAAGGCAACATGGCTCTTGATTTTAAGATATTTTTTGTCTTTGAGAATTTTTTGCATGGGTTATTCTAGAGTAATAGCGCCGACAGGGCAAGAGTCAATTGCAGTTTTGACTCCTTGATCATTGTCGTTTTCGGGCTGTTTCTTGACTTTAGCTTTGTAAATAGTTTCGTCCATAACAAAATGTTTAGGGTCAACTAAGGGGCAAGTATTACACCCAATGCATTTTTTTTGGTCTAGTTTTAGAGTTTTGGTCATGTCTAATTGTAACATTAAAGCTGGATTTATAAGGTGCTAATCGAAATATTTATTTATGGTTTAATATGACAATGACAGAAAACCAAGATGAAGGTTTGCAGATGGCAGGTGAAGTCGCTGGTATAGATAAGGATGCACTCAAAAAATCTTTTTTGGATGCAGTAGATACAGTTGTTGAGATCATTGCCCCATTGGTGGACAGAGAGGTTGTTGAGGACACGTTGGTGATGCTAAGACCGGAAACTGTGGAGTTTGTTGAAGGTATAGTTGGAGGAGGTGTGAAATCTGTAGGTTTAGTTATCTCCCATGTGATGGATGTTTATGATCATAATTCAGGGAGAGAAGATTTAGTAAGGAGTCGTCTAAGAGTTAATCTTAGACGACCAGGACAAGATTTTGGAACATATTTTAGTATAGGAGCCTTGTTGGGAAGAAAGTCATTACTAGGTGAAACAGCGGCCACTGTTGGTATAGAGATAACTGATGATTTAGCCCAAAGATTGGCATCAATACAATTAGCGGCACATGAGTTAGCCCACGCTTTGGACGGGGCTCTATATATCACCAATGTTAGGTCTAAAGATATGCGAAACTATGATGAATATCCCATAAACGAATTGAATGAAGATAACAAAATTAGAGTTCATCGGGAAAGATGGGCCAGAGCTTTTGAATATTATTGCCTAGGGGTGGCAATTGAAAGAGAATATGGGGAAGACGTTAAGGATGCCATGTTGGGCTATCTTGCACAAGGAGACAAGAAGGAATTAGTGGATCATATATCAAGATATAGAACATCAAAAACTAATGGAGTTTCAGCGGATATGTTGTTTGGGTGGGATAGAAAACTAACAGAGGGGGTGTACCCTATCGAATATTATGTTAAACCTTATGATATGGAGGAAGTCGAGGAGTTTATTAAAAAAGCCTAGTTGTTTTTACAAATTTGAGTATCAGTAAAAACTATGAAATATAAAAGATTGTCT
>CAYWRN010000002.1:8501-11611 GCA_964461095.1 uncultured Gammaproteobacteria bacterium | reverse complement strand
GGACGAGTTTATGGCTGTTTATCACAAAGTTCCTAGAGCGGCGGTAGATGTGATTATTAAAACAGATAATGGAATTGTTTTGACAAAAAGATCAATACCTCCTTTTAAGGGTATGTGGCATATTCCTGGCGGAACAATATTGTTTAAAGAACCGATCAGACATGCTATTAACAGAGTTGCCTTTGAGGAATTGGGTGTTAAGGTAAAAGTTATTAGACAAATTGGGATGATTGAATATTTAGACGACGGGGGTAGGCATACCGTTTGCGGTGAATATTTGACCAAGATTAGTAAAGGAGACTTATCTAACGGTAAACAGAGTGATGGATGGAAATATTTTAAGGAAATTCCAAAAAATATAATTCCCGAACAGGGAGATTTCCTCAGAAAACATTACGAAGAGGTGTTTGAAGGTTAATATCTACTTGGTAACTGATTTCACAGTCTTGGTGATGTCGAGGATTATGTCCGGGGTAACGTTGTGATCGGGTACCCAGATTTCGTCAAGACCTACGGGAGTTGGTTGATTACTCTGAAGGGACCAGAAGAACTGATATGAATTATTGTCTACAAAAGCTCCCGTACACGCCAGTCCGCCACCAATAGGGATGTTGTAGACCAAACCGGAATCTGTTTGTGTGGCAGTGTTTAGATATGTTTGGTAGGATTCGTGTGCCGTTGTGGTATTTTTTTCAAAATCTAAAATTAGATATACTTGATAGGCTGGATAGTTGGTTAGGATTTTGGCTTGATTTTGAGAAACTGATTCAACCATCCAACCATCGGGTAGATTCATTTGGATATCGCCGAGGTCTAATATATTTGAATCTTGGACTGGTCGGCTGGTTGTAGGAATTGTGTTAGAGGAGGTATTAATAGTTGGTTGACTAGTAGCTGGGTAATCAATGGAGATATTTTGGCTTTTGGACTGCTGATAAATTGTGCCAATGTAAAAGGCTAAAAAAGGTAGGAATACAAGCAAAAAAATAAGTATGAAGGTATCTATGGTAAGAGATTTTGGTAGTTTCATAAGAAAGTATACATTAGAGTGGTCTGATGATGTATTTGTAGACGTTAACGTATAATAAAGTATGCCAGAAGGTGGAGAGGGATTTATATCACACGAAAATAAGGAGGTCTGTCAACCAGTTTTCGACGCTGTAGTTGTAGTGGGAACATCGCTTACACATAATAAATTTGATGCCAAAATGAGGGCATTGGCTGCAGCTGATATGCTAAGGCAACACCTGACAGAAAAGGTATTTATTTGTGGAGGAAAAACAGATACTAGCGAATTTTCGGAGGCAAAGATGTTAGAACAATATATTATCGGGCGTTTTGGGCAAAAACCGAAAACTGAGACAGATAATCAAGTAATTGAAGCCGAGGAACAAGTAACCGAAGAGGAGGAGCAGGTAACTGAAGCTAAGGAACAGGTAATTAAATCTGGGGGATGGACACCTAGTTGGCAAGGAATGAGTTTGAGATCCCAACCTATTACTAGTGGTTCAATTGAACTAGAAGAAAAATCTTTGGAAACAAGAACTAATTTAGAAAATGTATTGAGGAAGATTGGTCCAGGAGGGGTGGTAGCGGTTTTAAGCAACGACTATCATTTAAAGAGAACTGAAATGTTGGCTAAAGATTTGGGGTTGAAAGCAATTATGGTGTCGGCAGAATCAATCTTGAAGTCAAGAAGTAGTCACTATGAAGGATTTCTTGAGAGATATGATAAAAGTATATGGCACAAGAAGCTTTTAGAAGTTCTTTATCGGATGGTGGTCATATGCCATGGGGATAAGATATCTGAATTTACTTCAAAAATAAGAGCGATGAGAGGTAAAAAATCGGAATAGACTTAGTACTTGCTTCTGGGGTTGGCTTCCAAGAATTGGCCGGCGGCGATGATGGCTTCCAGAAGAGTGTTGATTTTTTCGGTGGCTTCGTCCCTTTTAATGTTTTTAATTTCGTCGGGGAAATAGTGAAAAACTTTATTTCGGCCGTATTTCCAGGCGTTCCATAAAATTTCAGCCAACTCCTCCCCTTCTGAAGAAATGTCAGCCAACTTTTGAAAAACGGAAAATCTTTTGTAGCGCAAGTTTGGGTTTAAAATTTTACCGACTCTGAGGCGGTCACTGGAATGCTGACTCTGGTTAATCAGACCAATTTTTAGGAAAAAATCTTTTAAAAATCCTTCATAGGCTTTAGACAAAGGAGCAATCATAAAAGAATAGTCGTTGAAGGCGGACCCGTTGATGAGTTTATTTAACCTGGCCATGTCGGATAAAAGCTCTGACTGAAGAGGGGCTAAATACTGTTGAGCCTTTTGAATAAGGATTTCGTTTAGATTCATAAACTAATCATTTTAACAAAAAAGAAAAGGTTAAAAAGTCCGACTGCACCAAGATAGTAAGGCAAAAAGTTTAGAGGAAGCTGTTTGTCTAGCCGGGCAAAAAGCCATGATTGAAGGAACTTAGGATTGGTTTTAAAATCCAAAAATTGCTTGGTTAAAAAAGATGTGTTTAGAAAGAAAGCTAAAGATCTGGCAAAATAAGTGTCGGCTGAAGTAACCAGAAATATACCAATAGCCAGAAGACTTAGTTGAGTGTAAATGTGGTGAAAAAAAAGTGATTGATGAAAATCTTTGGTTTTTAGGTAAAAACTTAGTAGTTTTTTGAACTGGGCTTTTTCGATTAGTTTGCGGCCGATTTGACTTTCTTCTTTGGTGGGGTTTTGGTACCAATAAAAAATGTGATCGAGTTCCAGAAAAAAGTGGCCGACAAGGAAACCCAAGTAAAGTTGAATATAGGCAAAGAAAGTTTGTTTTTGGAAAAACCAAAAGAGGCTAAGAACGATTAGGATAGCTAAGTTGATGGTAAAAGTTTTGTTGGTTTGGTGCACTAAATTAATAGTAGCATTATTCGTATTTGAGAGCTTGGATGGGATCCAATTTGCTGGCTCTTCTGGCCGGAGCCACACCAAAAACTACACCTACAAGAGAGCTAACACCAAAAGCCAAAAGGATAGATGTTGGGGTGACTGTTGAGGGGAAGAAACGGTTAATAAGGCTGCTGCCGGCCATACCGATAAGGATGCCAAAAATTCCACCA
>CAYWRN010000002.1:0-8491 GCA_964461095.1 uncultured Gammaproteobacteria bacterium | reverse complement strand
GAAGAAAGAATGACGGCCTCAAACAAAAATTGGAGCAGGATAGCTCTAGGATAGGCACCAACCGCTTTACGAAGTCCAATTTCACGGGTACGTTCGGTAACGGTGACTAACATAATGTTCATGATGCCTATGCCTCCAACTACTAAAGAGATAGCGGCAATACCTGATAAAGCAATGGTCATGGTGCTTAAAATGGCGTTGATACTACTTAAAAGTTGGCTGCTATCAAAAACGGTAAAGGTATCTTTTTCGTATCTATCAAGAAGAATTGACTCGGTTTTAGAGATAACACTACTAACATTTTCTTTAGATTTGGTTTTAATGCTAATGGCTTGGATTTTGCCATCAATTAAATTTTCGCCAGTGTTAAACGGAATAAAAACATAACTGTCATAGTTGGGACCACCAAAACTACCACCCTGCTTTTCCAGGACACCGATAACTTTGTATGTTTTTCCCTCTAAAATTATTGACTTACCCAAAGGATTTAGACTGGGAAACAGGTCTGAAGAAATTTTGTTACCCAAAATGGCTAGCTTGTCTTTTTTGTCGTCTTCAAGCTGGGTGTACCAACGACCATGATCAAACTTAAAATTATTAATCTGTTGATAATTACTAGGGGCAACTACCACAGTAGTATCCTTTTCCTGTTTTTTGTACTTAACAGATGAGGCAAGCTGACCAACAGGAGCAATATCTGTAATCAGAGCTCCTAATCCCCTTTTTAGATTTTTGATGTCTTTTTGGTCAAATGTAAGATTAACCATAAAACTGGCCTCATTTCTAGAAAAGCCACCACTGCTGTTAAATATTTTACCCGGAGAAACAAAAACAGTGTTGGCTCCTAACTCATCAAACTGTTTGGTAATATAAGATTTTAATCCGTTGCCAATGGAACTTAAGAGTATGACGGAACTTACGCCGATAATAATACCAAGAGAAGTTAGAATGGTCCGGCTTTTGTTTTTGAAAATAGATTTAAAGCTAGATTTAAATAGTTCTTGGGGTGTGGGCTTGAGCATAGTTAGCTGACAGATCCGTCTTTAATAGTAATAATTTTTTTGGCAACGTGGGCTATGTCCTGATCGTGGGTAACCAAAACGATAGTGTTACCTTCCTGATGAAGAGTTTTGAAAAGCTTAATAATGGCCTCTCCGGAGGCACTGTCAAGATTTCCTGTGGGTTCGTCGGCTAAAATAATTTTAGGGTGGTTAACCAGGGCTCTGGCGATGGCCACTCTTTGCTGTTGGCCACCTGATAACTGGGTGGGGGTGTTATTGATCTTGTCTTCGAGACCGACTTTGGTTAAAAATTGGATGGCCCGATGATGCCTTTCCTTTTGAGGCACATTTGAATAAAGAAGGGGTAGGATGACATTATCAAGGGCGGTGGTTTTGGCCAAAAGATTAAACTGTTGAAAAACAAAACCAAGAGTTTGGTTTCTGGTTGAGGCTAATTGGTTTTCGCCAAGACTGGAAATTGGTTTGCCTTCCAAAATCACTTGTCCATCGGTGGGCCGATCTAATAGACCAATAATATGCATTAGGGTAGATTTACCGGAACCGCTTGGTCCAATAATACTGACAAAGTCCCCTTTGTTAATAACCAGATCAACGTCTTTTAGGGCGTAAAAAGGGGCGACACCACCGTTTTTGTAGATCTTGTTAATTTTTTTGAGCTCTAGAACTGGAGTTGGCATTACTTTTGGATAACTAGCTGATCAGTGATATTTAGACCGTCTAAAATAGCAACATGAGTATCCGATTCCAAACCAGTTTTGATTTGCTGATAAGTTAGATCATTGCCTTTTTTAACTAAGACATAGGAGTTGCCGTTTGATTCGGTGATAGCCTCAATAGGAACAACTAGACTATCGGGGGCTGAGTCTAAAATTATCTGGCAGTCGCCACTCATACCCAGGCGGTAGGTAAGGTTCTGGTTGTCTAGATCCAGGTCCAATTTAACCTGATAAACAGTTGAGGATTGACCGGATTTGGGGGTAAAGGAAATATAGTTTATTTTTGAGTCAATAGTGTTGTCAGGGAAGCTATCCAGATTAATTGTGGCTGGTTGGTCAAGTTGTATGGAGACTACATCTTCTTCGTCGATTTCGGTATCGAAATAAATACTACTAGGGTCAATGACTGTAATAGTGGCGGTGGCCGGGGTAATGCTGATACCGGAGTTGGGTTCGTCGATAGCAACTATAACTCCATTAATGGGGCTATAGATAGTGGCGTATTTAACAGCCAGATCGGCAATTTCGTAGTCTAGAACGGCGTTATTAAGAGAAAATTGCTGGCGATCTAGAATACGCTGGATTTCGTCGGTAACTAAGTGTCTGTCGCGGGTGTCCTGATATTCATCCTGGACATCTTCAAATGTCCAACGGTTGGTCAGATAATCATTGGCTTCTTTTTGAAATCTTTTGGTAAGCTCGGTTTTGTCTAAAGAGGCTAGAGCCTGGCCTTTTTTGACTCTGTCCCCTAGCTTAACTCCGACCCAGGCTAATCGTCCAGAAGTTTGAAATTTGACAGTGGCAATAGTGTTGGCCGAAACAGAACCAGCTAAGTTTAAAGTATTGGCAATATCCTGAATTTCTGGAGTAACAAGAGTAATTTTTTTTGGGTCGTATTTGGGAACCTTAAGACCATTGTCGTCGGCTCTGGCAAAATCAAGTAAGAGATAGGATGAAAGAGTAATAAAAAGAGTGACCAGCAAAAGTCCCCTTAGCTTAAATTTACGCATGAGATATTGTAGCAGATCTGACATGGTGCGACAATCTAAAATTATGACGAACAACTAGAGATAAAAGTCTTAATACAGAAATATCTCTGTCAAAAATTTGAGTATATCTATAAGCGATTGATGCCATACATATTCTTCTGATTATGCACGTATTACAAACGTCACCTGGTTCACACCCGCCCAAAATTGGGGAAATTTCGATAGCGGCATTTATTCTTTGGCTTTCCACGGGATATGTTAACACATTTTGTGTGTAGTTAGGGTGATTTAATTTGTCTAAGTTGTTTTAATTTCCACATAAATAATTTATAAGGTGTTTTGATGGTGCCCTTGGTTTGGTCTTTGACAAAAAGACGTGCAGATTCCAGGATTTTTCGGTCAACGGTTTTGGCTAATCTAATGTAAAGAGAACGGTTTTTCCAATCTTTTAGCTCCTCGGCCAGTTGAAGACCATAGGCTTGGAATTCGTTTTTGACATATTTTTGGCGACCTTTTAAAATATCTTTGAAAACTTCAAGCTGGTCGGCAATGGCAGAAGGTAAGGTTTTACGAGACATAGTATAAATTCTAAACTCTAAATCCTAAATTCTAAATCCTTCGATTTCTCTCAGGATAAACAAATTCAAATTTCAAAAAATATTAAAATTTTAAACTTTTTAAAAATAGGTGAGAATGATTAAACTGGAAGCGACAATAACCATACATAAAAGCTGAATCATGAGAGTTTCTTTGAGAGTAAAAGCTTTCATAAGTAAGTATAGCGCTTTTTCAAAAATTTAGCTAAATAATGGAAAATAAGCAGGAGATGTGTAATAATTGGGCATGAATGAAGTATTAAACAGGGGTGTAATTTTATCACAAAGATGTGTTCCGGGATTTCGGTTTCTTGGTGAAGTAAATCCACCAGAAGTGGTCAGGTGGAAAGGAAATGGGCGAGCTACTCTGGGTGTGCCTTTAGTTCCAAGGTCTGGGGAGGAAATAGTGGCTCCTCTTAAGAAAAAGTGAAATATATATTCTAGTAGACTGAAGTGTGGTAATTTTGTGTGACAAATTTGAGGTTTACATGGTTCATTTTGCCTTCGGCAAAATGAGTGGACCTAGGCGGATTCGAACCGCCGACTCATCAGTGCGACTGACGTGTTTTAACCAGCTGAACTATAGGCCCTATTTAAACCCTCCCCTACCCCCTCCCTTGACAGGGCGGGGAAAATCTAGGAGCTAGTTAGTGTAGTTTCTAAAATCTTTATTATTCTGTCAATTTCTTGATCGATCTTGGCTTTTTCCTCTTTTGAGGGAGGTAGAAGAACGTAGTCTTCGACTGGAATATTGTCTATTGGATGGCCGATGCCGATACGAAGGCGCCAGAAGGCTTGGGTACCTAGGTGATCGATGGTGGATTTGATGCCATTGTGACCGGAGGGGCCTCGGTCAAACTGAATTTTTGACTCCCCTACCCCACTATCTAGATCGTCATGAGCGATAAAAATATTTTGAGGGTCAATTTTGTAAAAATTACTAATTTTGGCAACGGATTGACCAGATAGATTCATATAAGTGGTGGGCAAGGCTAAAATTATTTTTGACTCCCCTACCCTACTTTCTCCAATTGAAGCCTGAAATTGTTTGTTTACTTTAAATTCAACAAATGATTGCTGGGCATATTTTTCAACCAGAATTCTACCTAGATTGTGGCGGGTATTTTGGTACTTTTTGCCAGGATTTCCTAGACCGACTAAAAGTTTGTACATATATATTTCCTATCTATAGGCCAAAGCTAATTTTAACCTGTGGTTAGCAGTCTAATGGCCAGTCTGCTAATATTGTTTGTATGCATTTAATATATAAAGATATAGATTGATAAATTGATTTATGCTTTGATTAATTGTAACAAGTTATCTTCACTGATAATAGGAATACTTAGTTTCTTGGCCTTGATAAACTTACTTGAGGTTGAGGTGGTTTGATTGGTGACCAAATATGAAGTATTTGAGGAAACCGAAGTGCTTAGTTTGCCTCCGTTTGAAGTTATCAGATCTTCTATGTCTTTTCTGGGTTTAGACAGCTGACCAGTGATACAAAAAGTTAAGCCTTTTAATTTTTTAGAGGAAGAAGATTTTTTGAGAGTTACTTGGGCCAAGATTGATTGGATGCTAAGTTTACGGTCAGTAATGCCGTTGATTATTTTTTGAGCTAGAGTAATTTTAAAACCTGGCAGGGCGATTAGATCTGTTTCGGAAAGGTTTAGGAGTTTATCGGGAGTATCGAAACCGGCATCGATGAGTTGTTTGATACGGGCTTTACTGAAATTAGGGATAGAAGCAGAGTGAAAAATCTGTAAAAGAGTAAGCTGTTTTTTGGCCTGGATTTGAGCAACGATGTTTTGAGCGGATTTGTCACCTAAGTTTTCCAGAGGTGAGATATCGGCAATAGTCAGTTTGTAAAAATCACCTGGTAAATTTACTAAACCAGCTTGGCTTAATTTGGCGATAGTTTTGCTACTAATCCCTTTAATGTCCAGAACTTTACAAAAAAGGTTGAGCTGGCCTAGAGTTTGGGCCGGACAACCAAGAGAATTAGGACACTTTAGAAACTTATTGTCATACATAAGACCGGCGTGACATACAGGGCAGTCTTTGGGAGGTGTGGCAGTATCTTGACTAACTTTTGAAATAACCTTTTCAACATGAGGAATGACATCGCCGCGGCGGGAGACTTCGACTATATCCCCTACATTAAGACCTAAACTATTGATTTGGTCGACATTGGCCAAAGAGGCGTTACTGATGGTGGCGCCGCTAATGAGAATGGGGTCAATTTTGGCAACAGGAGTAATAGTGCCCAGGGGTCCGACTTGCCAGTCGATATCAAGAACTTGCGATTGAGAACTATCGGCAGGAAATTTGTAGGCAACCTGGTGTTTGGGACGGTTATTTTTTGAACTCAGATTTATTTGGGTGGCTATATCGTCAATTTTGATGACCAGACCATCAATATCAAAAGGATAGGTAGATCTTTTTTTTAGAAAGTCCTGGTAAATCTTTTGGATGGAAGCAAAATCTGCGCAATAAAAAGTATCAACAACAACAACACCTAATTTTTTTAGGTAATTAACTTTATCGGTTTCACTAGCAAAGTTTAGATCATTGGAAAACACATCTACTGCGATTAGGCTACAAAAATTACTATAAAGAGAATCGAGACGTTGGGAAATGCCAGAAGCGGCATTCCTGGGGTTGGTATAAGTGCTAGGTGACAGCTGATTTAACTTTTTGAAATTATCTTGGGTAACGACAATTTCGAAGCGGATAGAACCGGTAAAGTTGTGGGAAAGTGAAGTTTTAATATTTTTCATGGAAACGGCATTTTGGGTGATGACGTCGCCGGTTAAACCGTCCCCTCGGGTGACTGCATCAACAAGCTGGCCGTTTTGATATTCTACTTCAAGAGACAAACCATCACATTTGGGCTGAACTAAAAATTTGGTGTTGGTAGGGATTTTTTTTAGCTCAAAGTAATGAACCATATCTTCAAAATTACTAGCTTTGTTTTGAGAACTTAGAGGAAAGGCATGGCGTTTTTTGGTGAAACCGGTATTAAAATTGGGGTTGCCGACTTTAGTAAATATTCGGTGGTATGGAGATTTTTTACGCAAGATGTCTTCTAGAGTGTCATAGGTGTGATCATCCATAATTGGTTTGCCTGTGGTGTAATAGGCTTTCTTGGCTTCAATCAGAAGTTCACCTAGTTTGGTGCTAGACATGGATTTAAGATCAAGACTATCGAGAGTGATCATAGGTAATTATATAAATTCTAAGCTCTAAATACTAAACTCTAAATAAATTGGAAACCGTAAACATAAGCTAGTTTTGGATGTATTTAGTTTATTTTTGTGTTAAGTTTGGATATAATATAATGTATGGAAGGTTATATTGATTGTACTGACGTACTTAGAAGATTGCAAAGTTTGGCGAAAGTGGATAGAAATAGTCCTTTTTTTATAGGAGATGAACCAAGTGTAGTATGTTTAAGAGGGTCAACTGTCAGACGTGTAACTACTGGTGATGATTTTATGATTATAGGTCGAGGAAAGTTAACAAAAATTAATCAAAGTACCCCCGTAAAATCGATTTAGATAGTGAGTGTGTTTTGGGTGTGTATATGGTAAAATAAATTATGGACAATATAGGCGTTGAGAAAACTACACAAAAAACAGTTATGGGTTTAGCAAAAAAGAATATTCCGCTAAATGAATTGCTAAAAACGAGAGTGATGGGTTTTGGTGTTAGTTATCCGAGAGTAATGGAAGTATTAGGAAAAAAAGCTTGAGTTTATTCGCTTAGGGCGTAGTAGGCGCCTTTGGTGTGTTATAAAGAAGATATGAACGAAAGAAGACAACCATCACAAACAGTTTTTGATAATTTTAATGGAAAAAAAGTAGTTGAAATTATTGAGGAGAATTCATGGCTATGGCTGAGTACAGACGAGAAACTGGATACAAATGGAGCTATTAACGTGAGAGAAGCGATGGAAAAAATAGGAGAAGGTCCGGTTGATCTAGTAATTGTGGGTATTAATGGGGAAGGTCTATTAATAAGTGATCTCACTTGTGATCCCGATGATTGGTCTTTTGTGGGTAAAATAGACAGGGATCAGCCTCAACAATTATGTGATGGGAAGATGAGAGTAAGTTTACCAAAAAGATTAATATTATCGGGTTTGGGTAGTGATAGAACAGATGACTATAGAGATCGAACCACTGGGGGTAGAAGTACAACGAGTCATTGGATTAGAATCGGTAGAACTTTTGAGCAAGCGGAGTTGGTACAAGTATGTGTTATTGGTGTGTTGAGATCTGGCTCTGTGACAAGTTTGATGTCAAAAGGGAGTAAAAAAGTGGCTTTTAATATAGCCGAATAAATATTATTCACTTAAGGCGTAGAAGGCACCTTTGGTGGAACCGTGCTTTTTGACTACCCCATCTTCGATCATTTTCTTAAGATCTCTCCAGATAGTATCGTCACTGACCATGGGTAAGAGTTCCTTGGCATCGGGCATGCTTAGACCGCCGAATTTCTGCATAAATTCAACTAACTTAACTTGTCTGTCCGATAAATGGATTTGTTTGCCACCTAATTTCTGTTTGAGCTTAAGATCTCGACTAAGATTTTTGACTTTATTTTTGACTCGGGTTAGCTCGATAGCCAAGGCTTGAGTATAGTAGGTAATCCAATCGGTTTGGTCCCGTTTAAAAATTTGGGATGATTTTTCGTGGGTAAGCTGAATTGAACTGTAATAATCTTCTATGTTTCGATCAAAATATTCTTCCAAAGAAAACAGCCTTTTGATGTCGTAGCCACTGACATAGAGAGGAATAATGGAAAAGGACCGACTAACCCGGCCATTACCTTCAATAAAAGGATGGATGGCGACAAGAGTATAGTGAACGATAGCGGCGGTGATGGCAGGATGGATTTGTGACGAGTTGGGACTATTCAGCCAAGCTAAAAGATCGGCTACCAGATATGGTACTTCGATGGCCGGCGGAGGACGATGGGCTATCTCACCTGTTTGGGTATTTTTGAGGACAACTTGCTGATGGCGGTACTTACCGCAATCAGTGGCCGGAATGATCTTGAAAGTGGTTAGTGAATGGATTTTTTTGATGATAGTTTCACTGTAGTGAAAGGCTTTGGTGGTCGGCGGGCGACTATTGTCAAAACTTTCCTCAGGTAAAGGCATATTG
>CAYWRN010000001.1:93710-101257 GCA_964461095.1 uncultured Gammaproteobacteria bacterium | reverse complement strand
CGACCGATTTTACCGGTAGCGACAGTACCACGGCCTTTGATAGAGAAGACATCCTCTATAGGCATTAAAAATGGTTTGTCTAGTTCTCTTTTTGGTTCAGGGATATAGGTATCCAAAGCTTCCATTAATTTTTTAATGGATTCGACTCCGGCTGGATCTCCCTCTAATGCTTTAAGGGCGGAACCTCTAATGATAGGTACTTTGTCACCATCGTATTTGTATTTGGTCAAAAGCTCCCTAATTTCCATTTCAACCAGATCTAAAAACTCTGGATCTTCAACCAGGTCAACTTTGTTTAAGAAAACAACAAGATTGGGAACGTTAACTTGGTTAGCCAAAAGGACGTGTTCTCTGGTTTGAGGCATTGGGCCATCCGGAGCTGAAACTACCAGAATAGCACCATCCATTTGGGCTGCACCGGTAATCATGTTTTTGACATAATCGGCGTGTCCTGGACAGTCGATGTGAGCATAGTGTCTATTGTCGGTTTCGTATTCAACATGGGAAATGGCAATAGTAACGATTTTACTAGCATCTCTAACAGTTCCACCTTTAGCAATATCGGCGTATGCTTTGGGATTACCCTGAACTTTTGTAATAGCTGCAGTTAAAGTGGTTTTACCGTGATCAACGTGACCAATGGTACCAACATTAACGTGCGGTTTAGTACGAGCAAATTTGGTATCAGCCATTTTGTTTCTCCTTTAATAATTAAATTTCCCTTTTTAAGGGGCAGTTTTTTAATTTATAAATATATAAAAAATGCTTTATGATTGTAACAACTCAAGCCTAGGTTTGCAAGGCGGGAAATTACTCCTTTTGACTTCCGCTTGAGAAACTACTAACTATTTGTTCCTGGATATTGCTGGGAACCTCTTTATAGAACTTGGGTTCCATATAAAAGGATCCACGACCTTGAGTCAAACTTCGAATAACAGTGGCATAGCCTCTGACTGCTTCAAGAGGGATTTCGGCTTCAATTATGGAAAAGCCTTTTTCATCTTTGGTGCTGTTGATTTGACCTCGACGACTGCTTAAATCACCGATAACTGTGCCCATAAACTCACTGGGAACGTTGACTTCAAGAGCCATGATTGGTTCCAAAACAACAGGTCTGGCCTTAGTAAAGGCATCTTTAATGGCGTAGGATCCAGCAAGTTTGAAGGCCATTTCCGAAGAGTCAACATCATGATAACTACCGTCGTAGACAGTGACTTTTACGTCTATAGCCGGATATCCAGCAATAATTCCCGTCAACAGGGTTTCCTTGACCCCTTTTTCGATAGCCGGAATAAAATTAGCAGGAATGATGCCACCTTTGATACCATTAACAAACTCATAACCTTCTCCCCTACCCTTAGGTTCAATTCTAATTTTACAGTGACCATACTGACCACGGCCTCCGCTTTGGTGAATATATTTTCCTTCACCTTCAGAGTTGGTAGTAATAGTTTCTTTATAAGCAACCTGTGGGGCACCGGTCTTGACATTGACACCTAACTCTCTTTGTAATCTATCGACAACAATATCCAGGTAAAGTTCACCCATACCGGCGATAATAGTTTGGCCTGTTTCGTGGTTGTAACTAACTCTAAAAGTAGGGTCTTCGCTGGCTAACTTAGAAAGAGAGGTACCTAGCTTTTCTTGGTCGTCTTTACTGGCTGGCTCAATAGCCAAAGAGATAACCGGGTCAGAAAATTGAATAGGCATTAAAGAAATTGGATGAGACTGATCACAGAGAGTATCCCCGGTACCAGACTCTTTAAGACCGATGCAGGCGACGATTTCACCAGCATATCCTTCTTCAATAGGTTCTCTTTTGTCGGCATGCATCAACAAAAGACGGCCAATTCTTTCCTTAGTTTGTTTGGTGACATTTAATACTTCTGAACCGGCTTTGAGTGTGCCGGAATAGATTCTGACATAAGATAAAGTGCCAACATGTGGATCAGCCTGAACTTTAAAGAGTAAGGCAGACAAAGGCTCGTCAGCTGTTAGTTTACGACTGATTTCGGCTTGAGTTTCAGGATCAAAGCCAATTATGGGAGGTAAATCTTGAGGGGAAGGTAAATAGTCAACAATAGCGTCGAGTACAGGTTGAATGCCTTTGCTTCTCCAGGCGCTTCCGCAATATACCGGGAAAAGTTTTTTGTTAACAGTGGCTGTTCTGAGGACTTTTTTTAGTTCGTCTACAGAAATTTCTTCGTCATTTAGGAATTTTTCCATTAGAGTCTCGTCTTCACCGGCGATTATTTCAACCATTTTGGCACGGGCTTGGGCCGCTTTTTGTTGATAATTATCGGTAATATCTTTGGTTGAAAACTCGATGCCCTGATCATCTTTGTCCCAAATAATCATCTTTTGATTTAGAAGATCAATGACACCAACGAAATCATGCTCCTGTCCAATAGGAATAACCATAGGAACAACTTGGGCCTGAAGTTTTTGGCGAATACTATCAAGAGCCATATCAAAGTCAGCCCCGATTTTGTCCATTTTGTTGACAAAAGCAATTCTGGGTACGCCGTATTTGTCAGCTTGACGCCAAACAGTCTCGGATTGAGCCTGAACACCGGCATTGCCATCAAAAACCATGACAGCACCATCTAGGACACGCAGGGATCTTTCAACTTCGGCTGTAAAGTCAACATGTCCAGGGGTATCGATAACGTTGAAGCGATGATCTTTCCAAAAGGTAGTAATACAGGCAGATTGAATAGTGATACCACGTTCTCTTTCTTGGATCATGGTATCTGTAGTAGTAGTACCATCGTCTATGGTGCCGATTTTGTGTATTTTTCCTGTGTAAAAAAGTATTCTTTCGGTAGTAGTAGTTTTGCCCGCGTCAATGTGAGCAATAATCCCAATGTTCCTAACTTTTTCTAAGGAACAGTCTCTTTTGGTTGGTTTAGCAATGCCTGCCATAATTTAAATTTTAAATACTTGTAAAAAAAGTCCCTAGCTGGGACATTAACAGTAGTTATGATAACATAGTATTTATTTAATTTACTATATCAAATAATGGTAAATATTATTGTAGGAGGTGGAATTACAGGATTGTTAACCGCTTATAATCTGCTGATAAATAACAAAGAGGAAGTTGTTGTGATTGAAAAAGGGAAAAACTTAGGCGGGCTTTTGGCAGATACAGAAATTGAAGGTAAAAAAATTGACAGGTTTTATCACCACATATTTAAAAGCGACACAAAAGCGATTGATCTAATAAAAAAACTTGGGTTGGGTAGTAGATTGAAGTGGCATGAATCGAGTGTGTCAATATATTTTAATGGTATGTTTAGGCCATTTATGAGCCCAAAGGATCTATTAACCTTCGGACCAATAAAATTTGTAGACAGGCTAAAAACCGGAATAGTAACTTTATATTTACAAAAAAGTAACAGATGGAAAAGTTTTGAGAAGATATCTGCCTATAAATGGATGAAAAAGTATGGAGGTGATAGTGCTTATAAAGTTATCTGGGAACCTCTTTTGAAGTCTAAATTTGGAGATAAATACAAAAAGGTTTCGATGGCTTGGTTATGGGCTAGGATATACCTACGGGGTAAGTCATCAAATGGCGGGGTGGAGGAATTGGGCTATGTCAAAGATGGCTTTGGTCAAATAGTAGATAAACTTGAACAGGAGATAGTTAAAAATGGGGGTAGGATAATTAAGGGAAGTGAGGTCGTAAAGATAACCAGAAGAAAGAAGGATCTACTGGTAGATACGAACAACGGTAAATATCTAGCTGATCGGGTGATAGTGACAGTGGCCAATGATCAGATGGCTAAAATGATAAAAGTAGCCAAAATAAAGAATAAACTTAACAAAATCGGATATGTAGGTGTGATAAATGTCTTGTTTTCTACTGATCAAAACTTAACCGACTATTATTGGAATAATATAAATGACTTAAAGTCCCCTTTTGTAGCTTTGGTCAAACAAAGCCAACTGGTTGGTAAATATAACGGTAAACATGTGTATTACCTGGGAGCTTATATTGATAGTAAAAATGAGCTGTATCAAAAAACCGACGATGAAATTATTGATGTATTTATGAGGTACTTGAAGGCAGTAAATCCAAACTTTAGACAGGAAGAGGTTAATCAGGTTAAGATATTTAAGTTCCCCAGAGCCCAGCAAATTACCACATCTGACTACCAAAACAATGTAGTGGACTTTAAAACGGGAATAGAGGGTGTATATCTAATTAACTTTGCACAGATATACCCATGGGATAGGGGTATCAATTGGGCGATAGACAGGGTTGAAAAACTATTGAGTGTCTTGAGTTGAAGAACTAGGGGTAGCGGATGAGGCTGATGTAGGTGAGGAACTAGCGGCAGGACCGGATGAACTCAACTTTTCCCCTACAATAAAGATAATATCGTAGGTATCGGTTTCCTTTAGGTTGTCATCGAATTCAGCCTGGGTAAATGAGGCTAAGTTTTGCTTAACATAGGCTGGGACACCTTCCAGGCTCGGTTTGTAGTTGACAGTATTGACAGTATAATCATCGGTACTATTACCAGTTGAGACATCGGTAAAACCCAAATCAGTTAAGTCAGTTTTAACTGTGGCTGCCTGGCCATTAATTTCAGTGGCGTTTAATACTCGAATTTTTAGATCTTTTTCGAGTGTAACTGTTGGTACCGGTGTTGGAGTAAATTCTTCCTCGATAACCAATGGTGTTATATCCTCTGAAGTAGTTTGATCTGATGACGGAGAAACTACGTCTTTGTTGGGTTTATTAATAAGAGCCCACAGACCAAGAGAAACCAGGACTAAACTAACAATAAAAACTAAAAATATTGCTAATGGGGTTTTTATCTTTTTTTTGGTTTCTTCCATGTTTTTTTCGGGTTTAACCTGGTAATTTATAGGTTTATCTACTGTTATTATATCAGGATTTGTAGGTAGGGTGCTAATTAAATTTTTGTCGAAAAAAGATAAAACCGGCATGGGAATATTTGAACTTTTACCGAGTTTGGTACTTATTTGAGATTCGTCAAAAGGATTTTGAGATATATCGGGGCCAAGTTTTAAATCCTGGTTAAGGTCGGGAGGGGTGAATAATTTTTGGGCAGGTTTATCAAAATACAATTCTGAATAATTAATTTTTTTGGTCAGTTCGGCTGAGGTCGACTTAATGGCATCTGTTAAATAAATTTTGTTATTTTGGGCTAAAACAAACAAGTATTGAGGTGGGTCTATGGGGTATAGAAGGCAGAATTCATCCTGATAAAACTGAGTAACAACGTTGACCAGTAGATCTGATATTGATTGGTAGTCGGTTAATCTAATTCCTAGTTTACTAAGATTGGTTTTTACAATATCTATTTTTTGGTTATCGATAAAAGTGGCTCTAATAATGGTTTTTTGATCGTTTTTTTCCAGTTTATATGTTAAATATTCCGGATCTATTTTGAAATCCACTGTAGGTGATGCCATGGCGATAATTTCTTCTTTGTTGATTGAATCAATGTTTGATTCGTAAACAAAAGACTTAACTGTATATACATCACTGCTAAGAATTAGATAGGTTCTGGACCGCTTAACACCTTTGAAAAAGTTATTGAGTGAAGCAATATCCTGAGGAGACAGAGGCTGCCATAAATCGAATTCAAAAGAAAAGTGGTTATTGTCTTTTTTGTCTAGATATATATCAACGGTATGGCTTTTGGGCCAGATAACCATATTCGGCTTAGAGAAAAACATGAGTAATATCAGTATGAACTATATTGATTACCAACGCAAGTGTGAAAAAGCTTTGTTGGCTTCGGCCATCTTTTCGACGTCAAGGCGTTTTTTGAAAGCTTCACCCTGTTGATTGTTGATATCATCTAATTCTGCAATCAGTTTCTGATAATAATTGTGGAATAACTTATTGGGTCTTTTTCTGGAAGCGGCTACTAACCATCTTAGGGCTAAAGATAATTGTCGGTTACCACGAACCGGAGTAGGAACTTGGTAAACTGCACCACCGATTCTTCTTGGTCTGACTTCAACTTTTGGTTTTAATTTATCAATAGTTTCTTCAAGATATGTAGTAGGGTCTTCGATCTTTTTGGTCTTTTTAATAGACTCAAGAGCAAGGTACACCTGTTTGGTGGCTACATCTTTTTTGCCGTCTTTGATTAGATAATTAATTAGTTTGCTAACCAAAAGGTTACCGTAAAGACTATCGGGGTTAATAATTCTTTTGTCTGTTTTGTTTTTTCTGGCCATGTTTATTTGCTAGCTGTTGAGGCTTTTTTAACTCCGTACCTACTTCTAGATTGCTTTCGTCCGGAAACACCGGCAGCATCATACCAACCTCTAATAATGCGGTATCTAATACCTGGTAAATCTCTGACACGACCACCCCTAATAGCAACGATTGCATGTTCGGTGATATTGTGACCGATACCCGGAATATAGGCAGTAACTGAAGTTCTGTTTGAAAGCTTAACTTTGGCTACTTTCCTCAAAGCCGAATGTGGCTTTTTAGGGGTCATAGTTTTGACGACCGTGACAACTCCTTTTTTTTGTGGATTAGTAGTCGGCTTTAAAGTATTTTTGATACTATTAAAACTATTTCGAAGAGCTTTAGCTTTGACCTTGCTCTTTGGTTTTGATCGACCTTTTTTTATTAATTGGTTAAATGTAGGCATATTATTTTTTTGACTTGAGAGGATTTCCAACTGGAATCAATCTGCCGATAATAACATTTTCTTTTAATCCTATCAAGTTGTCTACTTGACCTAAAATTGAAGCTTCGGTCAACACATTGGTGGTTTGCTGGAAAGAAGCAGCTGACAACCAGGAGTCGGTAGTCAAAGCGGACTTAATTAGACCCAGAAGAACCTTGCGGCCCTTAGCACCTTTACCGTTTTCTTGATTGGCCTTGTCATTTTCCGAAGCTAGGACAGCTCTGGTAACGTACTGACCATATAGAAGACCGGTGTCTCCAGGACTGGTAATTTTGACTTTGTCGCTCATTTCTTTAATGATGATTTCAAAGTGTTTGTCGTGGACACTAATACCTTGAGATTCATAAACTAATTGGATGCTATCCAAAAGATATCTTCTGGCGGCATCAAGTCCTTTGATAGATAAAACTTCCTCGACATCAAGACTTCCACTACAAAGTGGGCTACCTTTAGCTACCAGTTGACCGTTGTCAACTTTTAGGACAACACTGTTTGGTAAAAGGTAATTAATTATTTTTTCCTGACCGGCGACATCTTTACCGACAAGTTTTAGTTTGTAACCTTCGTCGTTTTCGGAAACAAAGATCTTTCCATCAATTTCAGCTAAAGGTGATGGTAGTTTTGGCGTTCTAATCTCCAATAACTCTTGGACACGGGGTAAACCTTGAGTAACGTCAACACCGACAACACCGCCAGTGTGTTTAGTTCTTAAGGTAAGCTGAGTACCTGGTTCTCCGACTGATTGAGCAGCTAAAATTCCCACAGGTGTACCAATATCGACCATCTTTCGGTTTGACAGATCCCAGCCATAACATTTTTGACAGATTCCGTTGATCGATTGACAGTATAGAGGTG
>CAYWRN010000001.1:85107-93680 GCA_964461095.1 uncultured Gammaproteobacteria bacterium | reverse complement strand
AGAAATAACCAAAAATTCCTTGGTATGGCAATCTTCTTCTTTGATAATAGAAGAATGAGTAGCGTCAGCCAAACGTCTGGTTAGGTAACCGGCGTCGGCAGTTTTGAGAGCAGTATCAGCCAAACCCTTTCTAGTTCCCCTGGCTCCGGTAACATATTCGAAGACAGATAAACCCTCTCTAAAGTTTGATTTAGTGGGCAAAGCAACAATCCGACCCATAGGATCTACCATCAAACCTCTCATACCAGATAACTGCTTAATCTGATCTTTACTGGCTCTTTTTATGCCAGCGCCAGAAACAATTTTAATTGGTGAATCTTGATCAAGAGTTTCCCATGTCTTTTCGGCGATTTGTTCGGTAACCTCCATCCAAATTCCCTGGGATAAGCGATTCTTTTCAGAAGCAGTTATTAAACCCATTTGGAAGTTATTGTTGATTTCGGCAACTTTCTTTTCAGCTGCTTGGATTAACTTAGATTTATCTTCAAGAAGTCCACAATCATTTGTGGATAAGGTTAGTCCTGATACGGTAAAACCCCAGAAACCAATTTCCTTAAAAGAATCGATTAAGACAACCGTTCTTTTGCGGCCAGCTTCCTTAAGGGACTTGATAATAATTTGTTTTAGATTTTTTCCTGAAATAGGTTCGTTGATATACTCAAAATTTTCTGGTAAGATACGGTTAAACATAATTCTACCGTATGTCGTTTTGACCAGTTTTCCGTTTAATCTGACTCCAGCTAATTGTCGAAGAGTCAACTGTCTAGTTTCGTAAGCTAATTCCATTTCATCAACATTTGAAAAAATCGGTATGTTCTCAAAACCTGGCACAGATTCTTTAGTAATATCCTGAGCAGATACTGAAGTAATGTAATAACAACCAACTGCCATCTCATTACTGGGAACGGTGACCGGAGAGCCATCTGATGGCTTAAGAATATTTCGACTGCTAAGCATAAGTTGTTTGGCTTCTTGCTGGGCTTTGTCAGACAAAGATAAGTGGACTCCCATCTGATCTCCATCAAAATCTGCGTTGAAACCGGCGCAAACACATGGATGTAGTTTAATAGCCAAGCTATCGGTCAATACGGGTTTAAAAGCCTGAATAGACAATTTATGAAGAGTAGGAGCACGATTTAGTAGAACGTATTTATTTTTAATAACTTTGTCTAAGATGTCGTAAACATCCTCTGACCTTCGGTCGATCAAGTTTTTGGCACTTCTAATGTTTGGAGCTAAGCCCAAAGTGATAAGTTCTCTTAGAATAAATGGTTTAAAGATTTCTGTGGCTATTTCTCTGGGTAGGCCGACTTCATTTAACTTTAGTTCAGGACCGACCACAATAACTGATCTTCCCGAATAATCAACTCTTTTTCCAAGTAGGTTTCTTCTAAATCTGCCTTTTTTACCTCTTAAAAGGTCTGACAGAGATCTGGGGACTCTTTTGGTTTGAATTCGGCGCTTTCGATTGGCTTTTTGGCTATCAATTAAGGAGTCGACGGCTTCCTGGAGCATTCTTTTTTCGTTTCTTAAAATGATCTCGGGGGCCCCTAGTCTAATAAGTTTTTTGAGACGATTGTTTCTGTTGATCAGTCTTCTATATAAGTCGTTTAAGTCAGAGGTAGCGAATCTACCTCCAGTTAATTGGACCATTGGGCGTAGATCCGGTGGTATGACAGGAATCTTAGTCAAAACCATCCAGGACGGGCTGGTGTTGCTACTGAGCATACCTTTGATTATTCTGATTTTTTGCAAGATTTTGTTCTTTTTTATTTTACTAGTAGTCTTTTTTAGTTCTTTTTTAAGATTGCTTAAGGTTGACTTAAGATCAATTTTTTCCAGAACGGTTAAAATTGCCTCAGCTCCCATACCAACGGTAAAGAATTGATTGGCATTGAATTCTGATAGGTAGTAGTATTCCTCATCAGAAATTACAGATAAGATATCAATTTCCTTGACTGTAGATTCTAAAAAGCCAATCAGGCTTTTTAATTTGTCTTTTTCGGCATCGGAACGGTTTTTTACTTTTTGAATATCTTGTTTGAGATTAACTTTGGCTTCATCGATAGCGATAGTCTGTTGTTCTTTGTTTTTTATTTTGGTCTCGAGGGTCTTTTTTTCCTCGTCAAACATTTTTTGCAGATCAGTTACTTGATCATGAGTGTCTTGATCAATCTGACTTAATTTGTCCTGGTATGATTTGTCAAGATTAGACAAGGCTTCTTTTCTATGATCTTTTTCTATACTGGTTACCAGGTATTTACTAAAATACGCGATAGCTTCAAGCTTTTTTTGGGGTATATCAAGAATGATAGAAATTGGCGAGGGTGAATTTTTTAGATACCATAAATGAATTACAGGTGAGGCTAAGTCGATATGGCCCATTCTTTCTCTTCTGACCTTTGAGGTGGTTACTTCGACTTGGCACTTATCACAGACGACACCTTTGAATCTGATTTTTTTGTATTTTCCGCAATAACATTCATAGTCACGACTTGGTCCAAAAATTCTTTCACAAAATAAACCGTCTTTTTCCGGTCGCCAGGTTCTATAGTTAATAGTTTCAGGTTTGGTTACTTCGCCTTTGGACCACTGAAGAATATCCTCAGGTGAGGCTAATTGAATTTTTAAGCCGGAAAAATCACTAACGGTTTTAAATTTGATCATCGTTTTCTTCAATATTTGTAACTTCATCAGCATCCTGAGTCTCATCAGATGGGCTCAAGTGATCCTGTTCGTCTTCGGAAAGGAGCGGAAAAGTAGTGTCTTCTATGACTCCGCCAACGGGTGAGACATTGATAGCAAGACCAGCTAATTCTTTTGTCAGAACTTTAAACGATTCGGGAGTAGCCGGATCGGGGATTGGTTGACCTTTGATGATGGCCTGGAAAGCCTTTGAACGACCTTCAAGATCATCTGATTTAAGTGTCAACATTTCCTGGAGGGTGTAAGCAGCACGGTGAGCTTCAAGAGCCCAAACTTCCATTTCTCCAAGCCTTTGACCACCCATCCTGGCTTTACCGCCTAAGGGTTGTTGAGTGACCAAAGAATATGGACCGGTAGATCTGGCATGAACCTTGTCATCAACCATATGTACCAGTTTGATGATATAACTTTTGCCAACAACGGTTTTTTGGTCAAGAGGTTCACCAGTTCGACCATCATATAGCTGAGACTTAAAGTCCAAAGATAGGCCAATTTGTTTAGCTTCGTCTAATATTTTTTGTTCTGGATATTTATCGAAAACCGGAACGGCATACTTTTTGCCAAGTTTATCTCCCGATAAACCCAAAATGGTTTCCAAGATTTGACCTAAATTCATACGGGAAATGACAGAGATGGGTGATATGACTAGATCAATTGCGGTGCCGTCTTCGAGTCTGGGCATATCATACTCAGGCAGAACCTTGCAGATAACTCCCTTATTTCCGTGACGACCTGAAATCTTATCGCCTTCCTGGATTCTTCTAAGTTGGGCTACATATACTTTGACTATCTTACTAACTCCCGGATCCAGTTCGTCTCCACTGTCTCTATCTAAAATGTTTACTTTGATAACAATACCACCCTCACCATTAGGGACCCGAAGCGATGTATCTTTAACTTCTTTAGCTTTTTCTCCAAAGATAGCCCGTAATAATCTTTCCTCGGCAGATAACTCTTTTTCTCCCCTGGGTTCAACCTTACCTACCAAAATATCATTTGGCCCTACTGAGGCGCCTATCATGACAATACCGTCTTGAGTAAGTTTGGATAATTCATTTTCTGAAACATTGGGAATATCTCTGGTCAACTCTTCAGGACCAAGCTTGGTGTCGACCACACGGGCTTCATATTCGTAAATTTGGATTGAGGTAAACAAATCTTGTTTGACAAGTCTATCTGAAATAACAAAAGAGTCTTCAAAAGTAAGACCGTCAATTGAGGTATAGGCAACTAAAATATTTTTACCTATAGAAATTTCGCCACCTGAGGTGGAAGGACCATCGATAAGAATGTCACCGGCTTTTATTGCATCTCCAGGGGTTACCAAGACCCGTTGATTGAAGCAGGTGCCATATGGACTGGTTCTATCAAACTTCATAACTGAATATGTCTCATATTGGCCATCCTGACTGATTTCGCTGGGAAATTCAGATTCTTGATCTGGTTTAACTTTTTTATCTAGCTTAATAACAACTGAGGCAGCATCGGCTTTAGATACTTTTCCGGATCTATTAGCGAGAATAGTACGATGCAGGGAAGTAGCAATGGTACTTTCCATCCCGGTACCAACAATCGGAGCTTCTGACTTAATCAGAGGAACTGCTTGACACTCCATATGAGAACCCATTAAGGCCCGGGTAGCATCGTCGTGATCAATAAAGGGAATTAGGGAAGCAGATACACCAACAATCTCGCGAGGTACTAAATCAATATAGTCCACCTCTTTTACCGGTCCTTCAATAAACTCCCCTTTGTGTCTGAAGGGAACCCAATCTTGGTTGATATAACCGTTTTTGTCAATATTTATTCCAAGGTGGGTAACGTGTGAATAATATTCTTCGTCAGCATTAAGATAAATATAGTCCGGACTAACTTTGTAACCTTTGTTATCTTTAATAACTTTTCTAAAAGGTGCCTCAATAAAACCATAATCATTTATCTTGGCATATAAGGCTAAATAGTTGACAAGACCGATATTTGGTCCCTCAGGTGATCTAACGGTACAGATACGACCGTATTGCGAGCTGTGAACGTCTCTGATGGAGAACGAAGCTCTTTCCCGACTGATGCCGCCAATACCGACAACAGTTACTCTCCTAATCAAATCTACTTCAGAAATGGGATTAGTCTGGTCAAGGATGGATGAAAGCTGGTTTGATCTAAAAAAGCTATTTAGTGAAGATACTAAGGGTTGAGGATTAATCATTTGAGAAGGCAGGGGCATTTCTTTGGTACTGATTAAAGTCATTCTTTCCTTAATCATTCTTTCGAATCTAACCAAAGCTGGTTTAAGGGCGATCTCGGAAACGATCTCACCTACTCTTCTTAGACGTCGATTAGCTAAACTATCAATGTCGTCAATTTCTTGAATTTCACCTTTTTGGAGTTTAATAAGTCGTTTGACAGTTTCTAAAACATCTTCTTTTAAAAGTACCCAATTATCTGGGTTGTTATCATCGGCTTGTTTATTAAACTTTCGATTGATTTTGTATCGACCTACCTTACCAAGCTCATAAGTCTTAAGATTAAAAAATCTTTCATTAAAAACTTTTTGGGCGTTTTCTAAAACAGCTGGCTCACCAGGACGGATTTTTTTGTAAAACTCTATCAGGGCTTCGTCTTGGGTTTTGCTGCTATCGGCAGCGATGGTGTCTTTGATAAAGTCAGAAAATTCACCAATTAATTGTTTGTCGGTGTAACCAGTAAGAGCTCTTAAGAAAATGGTAGCTGGAAGTTTTCTTCTTCGGTTGACTCTGGCAAAAATGACATTTTTTCGACCAACAAAAAATTCCAACCAAGCACCCCTGGCTGGTCTAATTTCGGCATTGTATAAGATTTTTCCGGTACCTTTGTCTTGTTCACCGGTGAAATAAATACCAGGAGATCTAACTACCTGACTGATAATACCCCTTTCGATACCACTGATCACAAAAGTCCCCTCAGGAGTCATGGTGGGTAGATTTAAAAGGAAAACAATTTCTTCTTTTTGCTGACCAGTCCGTTTGTTGGTCAGATTGGCTTTGATTCGGACGGGAATAGAATAATTTAAGCCTTTTTCCTTACAGTATTCAGTAGAGTTTATAGCCTGATCAATATAGACTTCGTTTATTTCTAAAATCCAGTTGTTTCCAGTATAATCAACAATCGGAGAAATGGACTTAATAACCTGGGATAAATCGGAGTTTAGAAACTGTTTCCATGATTCCTTTTGAACTTCGGCTAGGTTTAATTTTGGAAGGTTTGGGTAATCTTGGCCCCAATTAATTCTTTTGGCTGAAGGAATCATCAAGCTTTTTGTTTAGCGATAATATGATAAAGAAGCCACAGATGGCTTACGTCTTGCTATTATATATATATGAGGTAGGTTGGTCAATGGGTTAAATGGAATCAATTTTAATCTTATTTAACGTCCTCTTGGAGACAGTCTGAAAGGGTGCAAATGATCTTTGGTCCGGTTTCAGTTGATTGGCACTCACAGGTATTACAACCATCTTCGGCTGGGAATGTATCACCAATATTGTACTGACTATCGTTCACCTGACAGACTTGATCTGAAGAAGGAAGAGGTGTTTCGGTTGGGGGCAATACTTGACCAGTTGGCTGAGGCTGACTGGGTGCATTTTGGGTTAATTTTTGTAATTTTAAATAATCTTTGACAAGAAGGGCCAAGATAACGATAAAGACTACGGTTGATAGATAAAAAAGATATTTAAAAAGATTGAATTTTCCTTTTGGCGGTGTCTGGGGTGGGTTTTGATCTACTTCGAGTTTTGGTTCGGGTTCTGTAGGTTCTAAAGTAGGAGCAGGCCCAAGGTCCTGTGGGGGTAGTTGATGTGGCAAGGATGGCTTTGGATTAGTTGGTGGTGTGGGCTCTGAAGGCGTACTGACAACTTCATCTGGCTGAGACTGAACCTGGGGTTGAGATTGATCTTCTACTGGAACAGCCGGGATAGTATCAGTATCTTTGATTTGCTGAGAATATTCATCTAGAATTTGTTTGTACTTTTCCTCCTGCTGACTATCGGTATTGTCCGTATTGAGTGAAGCAACAATTGGCTCTTCCTGAATTAGAGGTTGGTTATTGTCTTGGGTTGTGTTATTGTCCATGATTAATAATGTCAAATTATTTGAAAAGATTCAACACTTGAATAAACTTTCAACACTTTTGATAAAATTTGAAATGAAAAAAGTATTTATCAAAACTTTTGGCTGTATCCAGAACGAGGCCGACTCAGACCAAATAAGACATATCTTATCGAAAACTGAATATGGTTTTGTTGACGATTGGAAAAAGGCAAATCTGGTAATTATTAATAGCTGTGTAGTGAGACAATCGGCAGAGAACCGAGTTTATGGTTTGATTGAAAACATCACTAAATATAATGACAAGATACAGATAGTGGTAACTGGTTGTCTGGCCGGATGGATAAACAAAAATTATGACAAAAAAAGATCGGTTAAAAAAAACTATCCTCAGGTTGTGTTTAAGAAAATTGAGAATTTTAGTATTTGGCAAGGCTTGGCTACGGTTTTGGATAAAAAATTAGTTGTACCCATTAGTTTTGGCTGTAATAATTATTGTAGTTACTGTGTTGTGCCATTTTCCCGTGGTTCTGAAAGATCTCGGCCATTTAACAAAATTATTAGGGAATGTGAAAAAGGAATATCTGGCGGGGCTAAAGAATTGTTGCTGGTTGGTCAAAATGTTAACTCGTATGGAAGCGATTTGGTTGGATCACAAAAAAGCATAACGATAGACGGACTAAAAATTAAACCGATAATGGTCAAATCAATGGGTAAAAAGAGAATCCCGACTATATTTCCCTACTTATTGGCAAAAGTAGCGGATATGGGTTTTGATAAAGTTTCTTTTGTGTCATCAAATCCATGGGATTTCTCAAATGAATTAATAAAGGTAATCAAAAATCATCCAAATATTGATAGGCTTATTCACCTACCGATTCAATCAGGCAATGATCAAATTCTTTCTAAGATGAACAGAGGATATACAGTAGATGAATATATGAAATTAGTCGGGAAACTTAGAAAAGAGATAGAGGATGTAAAAATCGGAACAGATATTATAGTGGGGTTTCCCGGGGAGACAGACGATATTTTTGAAGAGTCATTAAGAAACTACAAAAAAATCGGTTTTAGTGTAGCGTATATAAATAAATATTCACACAGGAACGGAACTCTGGCCTGTAGACTATATGAAGATGATGTGCCACATAAATTAAAGCGGGCAAGATGGTTAAAGTTAGATAAACTTATTAACAAAAATCTAGTTTAAATATTTGGCGATGTTTTGGTTATGATCATCTAGGGTAACTGCGTAATACATTTGTCCATCTGTACCGGTGATATAGTATAAGTAATTAGATTCGATGGGATGAAAAGCGGCATATAAAGCGTTAAAACCTGGATTACAGATTGGCTCGGGAGGAAGACCTGGATATAGATAGGTATTGGCAGGATGATCGATAGTTAAATCAGTGCGATTAATTGGTTGCCAATATTTTTTGGGTGGATATAAACTGTCTTTGGCATACTGAACGGTGGCGTCGATCTGAAGAGCCATGTTTATATCTAACCGGTTTTGAATAATACCAGATATCTGCCTCATAGCCTCTAAATTATTGGCTTCACGCTCCAATAAAGAAGCGATAACAAGAGCGTTTTGAAATGCCAAGGTGATTGTAGGAGCATCGGATGCTTTGGAAAGTTTATCTTGGAAGTTAGCTATAGTTTCGTTAATAAAAAATTCAACATCTTTGTCTTTGGGAATTGAATAAGTATCGGGAAAGATTTGACCGCTTTTGTCTTTGGCTAAATACTGAAATGATTTTCCGGAATATATGCTGTTG
>CAYWRN010000001.1:77091-85097 GCA_964461095.1 uncultured Gammaproteobacteria bacterium | reverse complement strand
GTCTTCTAGATAGTTGGCAATTTCTTCGTTTCTCCAACCTTCTAAAAGCTGAATCCAAATATCATTGCTACCGCCTTTTGATAGGAAATTGGCTAATTGCCAATTATCAAGATGTGGAGGCAGACTAAAACTACCGGCCCTTAATTTACTATGAAGACCTAGTAGATAGGTATTGGCTTTAAAGACAAACTCACTTTTAATATAACCTTGTTTTTGTAGCCGGCTACTAATATCACCTAAACTGTCACCCTGGTTAATAACAAACACGTTATTTTTGTCTGTGTTGTCAGTAGGTGACGTAGATAGAAAATAATAAGCAACCAAAAAGCCTACGCCTAAAAAGAATATAAGTGCTAAAAATAAAATGATTTTAGATTTCACTAAAGAGGGCTCTTCTGTAAGTATTTTTCTTGGTATCGTGGATAAAAATCCGACCGCATTGACAGGTAACGGTCATATTATCACGAACTTTTTTACTGACTCCTTTGCTTAAGGGTGTTCCACAGCCAACACATCTGCCTTGAGATATTAACCAGGCTTGGATGGGAGAAATTAGGTTTTTTATCATGTTTTTTTTAATTAATAACCCCTGGCCCGGCTTAAAATTACGCAGGCACTAATTGAGTCTATTTTTTGGTTGTAATTTTTCTTTTTGTTTTTATTAACAAGAAAAATTTGATCTGCTTCTTTGGTTGAGGCTGTTTCCTCAACAGGTTCAATTGGTAATTCTAACATGTTTTTTAGTAGGGCGTAAAACTGTTTAGTTTGGTTTCCGAACCTATCTTGAGATATGCCAACATATATTTTTTGAATGGAATAATCAGAAATAAGTTTTTTGATGTTATCAACAAGACTTTTATCGTTTTTTAGGGGTGGTAAAGGTGAGATAACTTCATTAACTGAATATGCAAAACCAACCCTTTTTTGGCCATAATCTATAGCAAGTAAGTTCATATATCGACTATGCGGGCCTTAACAATTAATCTTCTTAGATAAGTACCGGGCGGACTACAGGTAATGATGGTCAAAAAACGACCATCAAACCTTTGTTCTAATACAGACAAATCTGAGGGAGTCACTTCGTACATTTGCTCTACAATATAGCGATAGTTTATTTTGTCGTAATCAACAAAAATCTCATCACCCTGTTTTAATTTGTACAGAGTGGAGAATATGGTCAGATATGATTTGGGGTTAAAGAATTGTGGCAAGACTGAGTGACCGAAGATGACGCTATTGCCTAACTGACCAGGCAAGGCGGTGTTGGGGTATTGAATCAAACTTTTTTTTAGATCTTCTCCGCCGACAACTACCTGGGCTTGGTCAATTTTTAGGGTGGGTATAGAAATTGTATATGACTGGGGAGAATTTTGATAAGACGTGTCCTCTAAGTTTGGATTGGTATTGTTGACAAACCAATTGTTTAGCTGGGTGTAGTCAATGTCTGCGTCACCTAAAACTGTATCTTGGTTGTAAAATCTATTTGACAAAGGAGATACAACTTGATTGAGGCTACCTGAATACCTAACAGAAAAGGACAGAATGGGAACAACTGCCGAAAACAAAAGAAAACTACCTAACGAAAAAAAGGCAAAGGCAAGGACCTTTCTTTTTTTCCCTTTACTAACTGAGTTATTTTTTATTTTCTTGGGTATTTTGATGGTGACGTCTTGTTTGAGATAAACATAGGTCATGTTTCTATCTTAACAAGAAATTGGATATTTGATGACCTAGGTGGCATTAGGGGAAAATTTTTAAGAGGGCAATTTGATCTAATATTGTAATCATAAATACGATTAAAGACATTTTGAAGGTTGTTAAAAATCTGACTGGTGTTTTTGAATTTCATCTGATTGGAAAGAGTATCTAAACTTAAAACCGGGACTGCCCTACCGGAAAGACTCAGGTTTCCTTTCATGCTTTTTTCTTCAACGAAGTCAAAAGTGATCTGAGAATTGTTGGTGTCAATTTGCCAATTTAGATTATCTTTAGATAAATAGGATATAAGATTGCTTATATCATCAGGGTAGATAGAATAATAACTGACAACTGATTCCATAGTGGCAGACAAACTATCGCTAGCTTCGCCAACTTCACGGTTATATTCAATATTGGGCTGATTAGTAACAATGGTTGATTTTAAGATGGTTGGATCAACTAAATTGGTCTGATTGTTGTCTTTAATACTGTCAGTTAGTTTTTCGGTTAACTGTTCCTTTAGGTTTTGTTTGTCTTTTTCGGCTACGCTGGCTACTGTTTGGCTAGTGCCTCCAGAAAAAGATTCCTCAACTCTGGCTATTAGTTGATCAGCTGAAAATCCGTCAATGGATAAATTGGTGGATTGGGGAATATTTCCTTCCGTGCCGATATTACTGGCTGAAGCAACAGCAATAGTCTTTCCCATGGAAATAAGACCTTCTTCTAAGTTTAACGAACTGGCTTCTATTTGTGTGTCGTTTAGAAGAACAAAATTTAGGTCATTATCGGTGGAAAAAATTTGACCTTTGTTTAAAGTAATAGGATTATCTGTTTTGTTAAAAATAGCGATCTTACCTTGGGCTTTATCACCGATTGTAATTGTACCGGTGGTCTTTATATCTGACTGGACAGTAAGGGATGATTGATTTTTTTTGACAGCGACCAGATTTTTGTCTAAATCAGATCTATCAATTTGATTGTCAATCGTAACAGATTTTTCAATACCAACATCAACCGGATTGATAAAGACATCTACCTGTACTTTGTAGAAGAAAAAATAAAAAATAATCGGAACAAAGAGAAAAAGAACCGGAATAGTAATCAGGTATAGCTTATTGAGTTTGGGAAATTTTAAGTGAAGTTTTTTGGCTGGTTTAACGGGTTGTTCGAGTTGGGGCATGGGCATACTAGGCTCGGGATTATTTGCCGGTGGGGTGCTATCAATACTAATGGGAGTAGTCTTTGAAAAACCAAACAGATCTTGATCGACTTTGGTTACGGTTGAATCCAGGTGATCAGTGATACCCTGTTCGTCCTGAGGTTTTTCAATTTCGTTTTGGGTATCATCTGGGTCTAGTTTGCTATCGATACTAGTTTCGAAATCGGTATCGGGTTGCGACAGGTTTTTAGAAGAAGAGCCAATAGTGACTTGACCCAACTGAGAGTTAATAGATTGCTGGTAAACCGTTTCTATCTTTTGAAGATCGAAAAATTCAATATCAGGAAAGTGTAAAAATACGTTCTGGTTATCTTTATCTATCCAGGAAAAATTTGTAAAATCAATGACGGATTGACTATCAAAGTCACCCCAGACAAGTATTTTGGGACTAACTATAGTATCTTTGGCTAAACTACTAATTAGTGTGTGTGCTTGGCTGATTAGATTTTGGGGGTCTTCGATAGGTTCCTGGATTCTCTTTTTGATATTACCCATATCAGAAATAGAGACTGATATGTTTTGGGGGCCAATATTGATCAGTACCGGACTGGAAGGAACTCCTTGAATTTGGCAATAATAATCTAACAGAGCATCATCTGAGGCCATAAATCCAACCGGGACTAAACTGTAAGTCTGACATATTTGAGAAATCAGGCTATTTTGGGAAGAAGTAATTTTTCCGTCTGTATCTATCCATGTATGGGGTAAAATTAGGGCCAATTGTTTGAAATTACCAGCCGAATTTTTTTTCAGATATTCACCAAATACCATAATTAATTCTTCTTTGCTGGAATATTCTCTAATATTAGAGGTTTGATCGGCTGTGGTGTTCTGGGTGTTTAGTAAGGGAAAAAGTTGAATAGAAAAGTCGGTAAAAACAGCGATTAGAATTGTGTCGGACATTTATTAAGAATACAACAATTTAGGCTACTTGGGCAATTTTAGCGTATATTCTTCTTTTACCAGAACCAATTGATTCCTGTTTAAAAATTTCAAGCTGACCAATTTGACCAGTATTTTCAACATGGGGACCGGTACATACTTCTTTTGAAAATTTATCAATAGAATAGACAGAAACTATGTCAGGATATTTGGCGTTGAATAAAGCCTGAGCACCACTAGCAATAGCTTTTTTTAAGGGAAGATTTTCAGAAATGACGGGTAGATTGTCCATAATCACCTGATTGGTTAATTCTGATACCTGGCTAAGTTGTTGGTCGGTTAAGGGCTTGGGGTGGGTAAAATCAAATCTTAACCTATCTTGAGTAATATTTGATCCAACCTGGTGAACATGATCACCTAAAACTTGCCTTAAGGCAGCATGAAGTATATGAGTAGCAGTATGATATTTGGTGATAACAGCCGAGTGATCTGCTAAGCCACTTTTAAACTTACCAGCAGAGAGGGTTTGAGATTGAAGTATATGACCCTTTTTGGCAAGATCTAATTCAAGAAGATCTCTTTTTCCTAAAATAATTTTATTTTTTTTAAGCTCTTCGACTGTCATCTCCACAGGTACACCTAAACTCTCATATAATCTGAAAATTGCTTTTCCGGTAATACTTTCCGGGTTGTTTATTAGTTTATATATTTCCTTAAGTCCCCTATCTAGGGTTTTTCGAAACTTTAATTCTTCAGTTTCAATAACTTCTAATATTCTATCCTTGTTTATATTAAGCTCCGGGTAAGTACCGGCATAGTTAGATTGATTGTCAATAACGACATTAGCAATAGTTTTGGTAAAGTTTGTATCTATCTTTAAATATTTTGCTTGTCTAATGGCTTTTCTTAATAGTCGTCTTAGAACATAACCAGCTTCCTTATTACTAGGTTCAATACCACAATTACTAATAAAAACTGCAGCTCTAAGATGATCGGCTATTATCCTAAAAGGAACAGGGTTGTCCTGATATGATATTTGGCTTAAACCTTCAATTGCTTTTATGATCGGTTGCCAAATATCAGTCAAGTAATTATCATCAAAACCGTTTAAAACGGCCAGGGTTCTTTCGACCCCCATGCCGGTGTCGATGTTGGGATTTTGCAGAGCTTCAAAACTACCTTTTGGCATCTTATTAAACTGCATAAAGACGTCATTCCAAATCTCGATAAACCGACCCTGCTGACAACCTTTGACAAAATCAACAGCAGGCTGATCAGACATGACATCAACAAACATTTCGGTATCAGGACCACACGGGCCAGTAACACCAGCCGGCCCCCACCAGTTATCGGTTAGAAAATGAATTCTATCTTTAGATATACCCTGTTTTTGCCACAAATTAGCTGATTCCTCATCTTTGTTGATATCTTGATTACCCAAAAAACAGGTGACATGAAGATTTTTGGGGTCTATTTTTAGCTTTTGGGTTAAAAATTGATAAGACCAGGGAATAATGTCTTTTTTAAAGTAATCACCTAGGGACCAATTACCTAACATTTCAAAAAATGTATGATGATAGGTGTCACCGACTTCATCAATGTCACCAGTTCGAAGGCATTGTTGAACGTTGACCAATCTACGGCCCAAAGGATGGGATTGGCCAAGAAGATAGGGTACTAAAGGATGCATGCCAGCAGAAATAAAAAGGGTGGTCGGATCATTTTCGGGAATAAGGCTGGAGTTTGGGATTTGTTTGTGACTCTGACTTTCAAAAAAGGAGACAAACAGATCTTTTAGCTGACTGGCTTTCATAGGTCAATTGTATCACGAGGCTACTTTTTTGAGATGAACTTTTTTGGGGCTGGTTTGGCCTTTTTGGTAACTTTCTTGATTTTGGTAGCTTTTTTGGAAGTACATAAATTAAGATGCTTTTTGAAATAATTTTCAATCTCTTTTTTGATGTCTTTTAGTTTTTTGTCTTTGTTACCTTGGTAAAAATAGATAGAAATTGCCACTACTAAGATAATAGCGATAATAAAACCTAACCAAAATGAGGAGCTGTTTTTTTTAGATGTCATCCTTATTAAAAAATTTTGATACAAAATTTATACCTTCTTTGATTCCACCAAAAAATTCCTTTAATTGACTGACGGGAGCACTAATATCGTCAGTGATCAGTTTGGCATTGTCTAAAATCTGGTTAGTTTTGCTGACAGTATCTTTAAATGTTTTTAGGATAGAAACAATCCAATATGTAAGGATAACCAAACAGATAGTAATAACCGAAACGCTAAAGACGGTGACTAGTTGAGTTAGGTTCATATTTTAGTATAAACTATAAATTAAAGTTATGTTCCTGTGAGTTTTTTTGGCCATAGGGGGAAGTAGCTTCAACCTTAACCAGAGGTTCCTGGGAGATATCAATCAGTTTAGAGAAGTTACCGTCCTGATCAATAATAATTAAGTCCTCATTGATTCTTAGAGTACTATTTGGGTCAGTGGTACCAGAAATTTTGACCTGACCAGTACCGATATCTGTCGGCCAGTTTACGGTCAGACTAGGTGGTTTATTAAATGACATATATCTACCTAGTAAGAAAGAAAACATAACCAAAAGAAGGCCGACAATTAGACTAGTAAAAAGGAATTGAGGAGTTAAATATACAGGCGGCTTTTTGAAAGTATTTGATTGAGGTAAATTGCCCAAATCTCGACGAAAAAGTGACACAATTTTGGTACGGTCTAAACCTAAAAAATCGGCATATTTGCCGACAAACAATGAACAGTATGGCTCAGCTGGATAGTGTTGGCAATCTTCTGCTTCAATAGCCTCTAAATATTTTAGAGGAATTTTTGTTTTTTGGGATATTTCAGCCAGGTTGTATGTTTTTTCTAATCTAGTATTTTTAAGAATATGGGCAGCTTTACTGATGTTCATTTTAGATAGAGGCAGACGGTGGTAAGATTTCCCTTGGTTTTGATCCGTTACTAGGCCCAATGATATTGGCTTTCTCCAACTGATCTAAAACCCGGGCGGCTCTGGCATAGCCCAGTTTTAATCTTCGTTGTAGAAGAGAAGCGGAAGCTTTATTTTCTTGTCTAATTAAGGCAACTGCCTCTTCAAACATAACATCTCTTTCTTCACCTTCTACCGATACTAAGTTTTGACTCGATGATCCGCCTTTGACGGGTTGACTGGTAACCTCCTGATCATATTCAACAGTCTTTTGAGATTTTAAGAAACTAATCAGTTTTTCGATTTCCTGATCAGATACATAACAGCCCTGGATTCTAACAGGCTTGGCGAGTTCTGGCGGGATGTAGAGCATATCTCCCCTACCTAAAAGTTTTTCGGCACCAACCGAATCGAGAATTACTCTGGAATCCATAGCTGAGGAGACGGCAAAAGCGATTCTGGCCGGGATATTGGCTTTAATAAGGCCAGTGATAACGTCCACGGATGGTCTTTGGGTAGCTAAAACCAGATGTATACCAACAGCTCTGGCCATTTGGGCGATACGGCAGATTGATTCTTCAACCTCACCAGGTGAAAAAAGCATGATATCTGCCAATTCGTCAATAACAATGATAATGTAGGGTAAGCTTTGAAAAGCGGCCATATTGTTGTAGCCTTCGATATTTTTGGCACCAACTTCTGAAAAAAGTTTATATCTTCTCTCCATTTCTGAAACAGCCCATTTTAATGATGAAACGACTTTGTCCAGGTCAACAATTACTGGGCACAGAAGATGAGGAATGCCGTTAAAAGGTGTTAACTCAACTCTTTTGGGGTCGACCATAATCATACGGACTTCGTCGGGAGAGGCTCTAAATAAAAGAGTAAAGATCCAGGAATTCAAACAGACAGATTTCCCGGATCCTGTTTGACCGGCAATTAAAACATGGGGCATTTTTTGAATATCAGCAATGGCGGGTTGACCAGCTACGCCCAGACCTAAAGGAACCGCTGTTTTTGATTTGATTTTCTTCATTTCGGGACTATCGATAACCTGGGCAATATTGACGACTTCAAGAGAACGGTTTGGCACTTCAATACCAACCAGGGAGCGACCCGGGATAGGAGCTTCAACTCTGATCTGGCCACCAGGGGCGGCTAAAGCCATAGCTAAGTCATTACTTAAGTTTTGAATTTTGCTCAGCTTAGTACCAAGAGCAACTTCTAAGGCATATTGTGTAACTGATGGG
>CAYWRN010000001.1:57682-77081 GCA_964461095.1 uncultured Gammaproteobacteria bacterium | reverse complement strand
AAACGACTCAAGGGTGTCTTCAATGATTTGAGCATTTTTCCGGACATCTCCCCTGTCTGCCTTGGTACCTGAGGCACGATTAAATATGGTGTCCGGCGGATATTGCCAGTTTTGGTGCATGGAAGAAGTAAGAGGTTTGGAGGGGAGGGTAACTGGTTGACTACTAGGTTGAGATTTGACAGATGGAGAGGTGGTGGCCGGAGAGTCCTGATTAACAAAAATAGGTTGATCTGATTTGCTTTTTTTCTTTTTGCCGGTATTGCCGATGGTGTATTTTTTGATAATACCGACAACACTAATAATGGCCTTAACGACTTCGGAAATACTGGTATCAAAAAAAACAATAAAACCAACCAAAAAGAGACAAAAAAAGATCAAAAACGAAGGAATTTGGGTGAAAAGAAAGTCCATTTGCTGCCAAAAGAAAAGACCCAAGTTACCTTGCCGAAACATGCTTATAGAAGATACGAACATGATAAAAAATCCCAGGACAATAGTAGGCTGTTTAAAGTAGGTCTGAGTTTTAAAAAAATTAAAGGCCAGAATCAGACTCAAGAAAGGAGCAAGAATAGCTCCAAAACCAAGATAGTTGACTAAAAATTGATTAATGCTAATAGGAATGGCTCCTTGTTTTAGGAAAGAAAAAAACATTAGAATAGTCAGGACCAAAAAAAAGATAAAAGCAATTGATTGCAAGGTATCTTTTTTTAGTTTAAAAGAAAAACCTGATTTAGACTTTCTAGATGATTTTTTTCGGCGACGTCGGGCCATATTTAAGTATAGAGGCTATTTTTTGAAATTGGTAGAGCTAGTAAGATTGAGCAAACAACCAGCGGTTGACTGCTTGCTTGCCACAGAAAATACACTTGCCTGATTCTTTTGGGCTATTTATTGGTAAACATCTGGTGCTGGCTTTAGTTTGGTACTTAATTTCATTTTCACATTCCCTATTGCCACACCAAAAAGCTTTAATATAGCCCTTAGGACCAGCCATAATTTTTTTGAATTCGTCAAAACTGTCAACTGAATGAGTGTTGTCCTGGGTAAACTTTTGGTGTTTTTCTAAAAGTTTGTGCTGAATGTCAATAACTAGTTTTTGGATATATTTTGACAAGTCGTTGAGACTAATGGTTTGTTTTTGTTTTGTATCACGTCTAAAAACAGTTACTTGGTTATTTTTAGCTTCCTTTTGACCAACCTCAATACGGATAGGTACACCTTTTAATTCCCATTTATTAAATTTAAACCCAGCAGTTTCTCCCTCTATTTGGTCAACTTTTATCCGGTAACCTGATAACTGACTAGTAATTTTGGTCAAATATTCGTTTAACTCTTGACCTGGAATCGGAACAACAACCAGCTGAACAGGAGCAATGTTTGGGGGCATAATAAGACCATCGTCATCTCCATGAGCTAGAATCATACCGCCAATACTCCTGGTACTAAAACCCCAGCTATTTTGCCAGGGATAAACACTTTTGCCTTTTTCGTCCTGGACGGTCCAGTCCCAGGATTTGGAAAAATTTTGGCCAAGGTCATGAGAGGTACAAGCTTGAAGAGATTTACCACCAGGCATAAGACTTTCGAAGGTGTAGGTTTGCTGGCCACCGGCAAATTTTTCTGATTCGCTTTTTGTGCCAATAAAGCCAAAAACAGCCATTAATTCATTGTAAGTTTTCTTGTACATGTTGATAGCCCAAAGGACCTGATCCATGCTGTCTTGATGAGTCAGGTGAGCACAGTGACCTTCCTGCCACAAAAATTCGGTAGTTCTTAAAAACATGTAAGTCCGCTTCTCCCACCTAACAATATTGCACCACTGATTCAGAAGAATAGGTAGCTGTTTCCAAGATCCAGTCCAGCGCTTAAACATTTCATACATGATAGTTTCCGAGGTGGGTCTGACAGCTAGATTTTCAGCTAATTTTTTGCCACCACCATGAGTAACAACGGCTAACTGAGGTGAGAAGCCTTCAACATGATCTTTTTCCTTTTCTAAATATGACATGGGGATGAACATAGGGAAGTAGCTGTTTTCGACCCCCCTATCCTTAATTAATTTATCCATGTACTGTTGAACTTGTTCCCAAAGAGCATAACCATAAGGCCTTATGACCATACAACCCTTGACAGGAGCGTAATCAGCTAGTTCGGCCTTTAAGACAACATCGTTGTACCAATCAGAGACATTTTTTGATTTAGATTTAAGAAGTTTTTTAGTTTCCATAGTTTTATTCTATAAAATTTCCAATAAAAAAACTCGTCAAGGACGAGTTTATCGTGGTACCACCTTGGTTACTTCTTAATTTATATTTAACGGTTTAGTTCCGGTCTGGTTGTGTATAAAACTTTCTACCCAGACAGCTTGGCTATTGGGATAGCCTCAAGCGCTTTTAGAAATTATAACACAAACTAACCTAGTATATTGACAATTTCTGAGTTTGATTTAGATAAATCTAGCGGGTCATAGAGAAGGGTTTGGAAGCCAAGATGTGAGGTGGCATCAAGATTTCTAGAAAGATTATCGATAAATAAGATATTGTCTGGATCTGTATTGGCTTTGGTTTGGGCAATTTTATAAATCTGCGGATCTGGCTTGGCGAAACCAACAACACTTGAATCTATCTCGACTGTCCACTTGGTGGGCGGAAAATATTTAGTTTTTAGAATATCAAGCATACCCGGATACATATTGGTTAAAAGTCCTAGAGGATATTTTGTGGATAAATCTTCTAAAATTGGCCAAAGACTAGTGTTTTTGGTAAATCTATTAGAAATATCTTCTATGATGGAATAATTGTTGCTAAAATCAATATCGAATTTATTTTTAATCGCTTTATTGAAATCATGATAATCAGCTTTACCAACATTAAACAGTAGTTCATATTGGTCAAACAAGTCATTAAAGGGATCCTGAAGACTTGTTGGAATTTTTAAGTCATCAAGCATTTGCTGCCATTTATTGGTGCCATGAAAATCCAAAACTACTACCCCACCAACATCGAAATAGATGAACTTGATTGGTTTAGACATGCATTAGTTTAGCAAAAAGTGTATAGTTAATTAGATGAAAAGAATTGTTGTGGTTTGGTTGATATTAATGTTGTTAACTACTAAAGCAGCTATGGCATCGGGATTTCATATCAGCTCGATTGGTGGAGTGAGTACCGGTGGACAGCAACTATCTCATTGGTGGATCAGTCGACTTCGGCCGGTGTTTGAGGGAGAAGCTACGCCAGGAGCTGAAATTACAGTAACTATTGACAGTGCGAGTGTGGTTATTTATGCAGATTCTAGTGGTGATTGGCAATATCAACCGGAAAATGATCTGACAGCTGGTGATCACCAAGTTAGTTTTGCCAGTAGTGGGTCGACGGTTAGCTTTACACTAACACTTGGAACCGATAATGTGGACTGGAATATGGTTAGTAGCGGGGCGACAGAAACATTACCAACCGTTGGCTTTTTCTTGCCAACATTGGCACTTATGGGAGGTGGAAGCGGATTAATGGTAATAGGAAAGAAATTTTTTAGAAGGGATTAAGATCTAAAAGGTCGTTCGGGTGCCTTAACCACTTCTCTAGAATCAGTACTAGCCAGTGCTATGGCAATATTTTTGTAATTTCTGGCTTGTTCGGGATCTTTTAAACCGCCCACTCCTTCGTCAAATAATCTAGATTGATTTATATACCAGTCTACTAGGGCCCAATAGTCACCTGACTGAATACTTGCATGGGCTCCTCTTAATGGAAGCAAGGCAGGATCGTGTGGCCTAGCTTCGGCATTTTTATGGCCTGCTAGTGTCAGTGCATAGGCATATGTCCATGCCGTTCTGGGATCAACAAAAGGAATTCCATCTTCTGATACTTCTGCTTGGGTGTCCGGCCATAAGGCATCTGCCATTGAATATAAAACATCTGGAGATGCTAGTCTTGCTTCGTTAACAAATGATTCATTGAATAATAATCCAACTTTGGCGTTTGTTGCTTTTTCTGTCATGGTTTTTTTACCAAATATTTAAATTTTATAATTATACTAGACTTCAATTAATAGAGGTAGGATCATGGGTTGGCGGCCGGTTTGTTTGTAGATAGATTCTTCCAGGTGACCTTGAATTTTTTGCCTGACAAATTCAACATTAATTGGATTACCGGCATATTCTTTAAATTTTTCAGTCACTATAGCTTTTAGCATGTCTAAAAGCTTTTGATTTTCTTTGGCAAAAACAAAACCGCGACTGAGAATAACAGGATCCTTAACTAACTTACCATGTTTAGTATCAACTAATAAGACAACTGAAAACATGCCATCTTCAGCCAGAGTCCGGCGATCCCGTAAAACTGAAGTGCCGACATCACCAACACCAAAACCATCGATTAAAACCTTTTTTAGATTTATTTTTTGACTGGTATTAAAGTGTCCGTGCTGAAAAATGACAGTTTCGTCAGGCTGGGGCAAGATAAACTGGTCATCTGTCCGACCCAGATTTTGACACATAGACTGGTAAGCTCTAATGTGTCTGTAGTTGCCGCCTATAGGTAAAATATACTTTGGCCTTAAAAGACTAATTAGTAGAGCATGATCTTTCTGGTAACCATGGCCAGAAACATGGAGTTCTTCATCTTTGCCATAAGCAACCTCAGCACCGGTTTTTGATAGATTATCAATCATGGTGTAGATAGCGGCAGTGGTACCCGGGATATAGTCGGGGGAAGAAAAGATGACCTTGTCTCCTTTGCTAATTTTAATCTTGTGTTTACCCATGATGATTTTACTTAAGGCAGAAGTAGGCTGACCGGCAAAACCAGCTACTAAAAAGATAAGCTGGTTGTTTCTAAAGTTTTTGATGCTATCCATGGGGACGATATCCTGCTTGTCAAGCTTGATGTAACCTAGTTCCTGGGCGATTTTAATGGCCTTGTCAACAGAAAAACCGGCAATAACGATTTTTCGGCCGTTTCTTTTGCCGTATTCAATGGCTTGCTTCCACCTTAAAATATTACTGCTTATCGAAGTAACAAATACCCTACCCTTAGCTGTTTTTATTTCGTGTTCAAAATTATCAGCAATAGTCCGCTCTGAAGGAGAAAAACCCTGGTGATCAGCACCTAAGCAATCAGATAACAGACAGACGACGTTTTCGTCATTACCAACCCTGCTGATGGCCTCGTAGTCGGCGTGTTTACCATCGATAGGAAAGAAGTCAAACTTAAAATCTGAACCATGGTAGAAAACACCCAGAGGGGTTTTGATGGATAAATGGAAAGTGTCGGGAATAGAATGATTAACAGCAACAGGCTTAATGAAAAAACTATCAAGTCTAATGATGGAGTTTCTGTCGTAAGTGTTGATTTTGGCTTTTAGACCAACTTCAAGAAGTCTGTCCTGAATAAAGGCAGTAGCTAGCTTGGGAGCGTAAATGGGTATATTCTGGCCCAAAATCGGTAAAACGAAACGAATAGCACCAATATGATCTTCGTGGCCGTGAGTAATTAAAATGGCTTTGATTCTGTCCTTTTTGTCCTCCAAATAGGTGGTATCAGGGATCTGAAGATCGACACCAAATTCATCCTCCTCGGGAAAACCAACGCCACAGTCGACGATAATAATCTGGCTTTGAGCAAAATTACCACCCGGGGCAAACTCATAAACGAACATATTTTGAGTCACCTGGCCAAAAGAGCCAAGAGAAACTATTTTTAGGGCATCATTGGATTGATTGTTTACCATTGGGGAATAAAACTCTTAACATTACTATCATCAACAATTATTTTCTGAGCTTTACCTTCAAAAATTAATTTTGCTGATTTTCTAACTAACATTTCGATATTTCTTTTGAGGGTTCTAACGCCGGCATCAAAACCCAGAGGTCTTATAATACTTGGCCAAACCTGATCCTGAATAACTACTTCATCTTTACCAATACCGGCCTCAACCAAAGCTTTGGGGAGAAGATAGTCTCGGCCAATAACTTGTTTTTCGTTGTCGGTATAGGAAGGCATTTCGATAACTTCTAACCTATCTAAAACTGCAGTGGCAATCCTTTTGGTATTGTTACAGGTGGCACAAAATATGGCCTGAGATAAGTCAAATGGATAATCAATGTAATGGTCGGTAAAAGAACTATTTTGTTCGGGATCTAATAACTCAACCAAGACACCCATAATGGTATTTAGAGCATCGTCAGCTACCCGGTCAATTTCATCTAGGAGAATGACCGGATTATTGGCTTTAACCTGGCACAATCCTTTGACTATCTGGCCTGGTTCGGCCTGTTGGTAAGATCTGGACTGACCTCTTAGATAAAGCGGGTCACCAAGACCACCGAAAGGAATTCTAATAAGTTTTCTACCTAACATTTCGGCGATACTTTTGGCCATGGTAGTTTTGCCTGTACCTACCAAACCAACAAAGAGGAGAACAGGGGCCCGCATTTTGTGATCGGGGTTTCGGTTTTTTTGCAAGGCCAAAACAGAGATATATTCTAAAAGTCTTTCTTTTACATCATCAAGACCATAATGATTGGCATTCAGTTTCTGACTGGCATATTTAATGTCTAAAATATCCTGAGTTTGGTCATGCCAAGGTAAGCTATTGACCCACTCAATATATTTTTGGGTCTGCTGGTATTTGGTCCAAAAAAGATCTGAAGCACGGCTAATATCAAGCTCCTCTATCAGGTCCTGAATTTTACTTAAAAGGCCTTGAGGTAGATTAGCAGATATGGTTTGGTCTGTTAGCTTTTTTAGGGCCTGATCAATATCAAGAGTTTGAGTCACTATTTAACTATAGAAAAAAATAAGGATAATTGCCAGTTTTAGTTGGATTTGGGAGTTCTAGTGACTCGGTTACCACCAATGGCCGGGTTGAAACGACCAACCGGTTTTGAAAATCTGGGAGTTGGTTGTCTAGTAGCGGGGTTGGCTTGACCAACATGTTCGGATTTAAATTTCTTGGCGGATAGCTTAATCTGGTTTTCCTGATTTCTACCGGCTATCTCGACATGGATCTTATCGCCGACTTTAATGAGGTCACCAGGATTATTGATAAAGCCTGTGGCCATTTCGGAGACATGAAGAAGAGCTTCTCTGCCGGTAACCATTTCAACAAAGGCTCCGTATGGTTCAACTCTGGTAACGGTTCCATCAAATTCTTCGCCAATTTGAAACTCTCTAACCATGTTTTCAATTTCTGTGGCACAGTTTTGGGTATCAGTTAGGCTGGAACTACTTATGGAAGCCATACCTTCATCGTCGATATCGATTTGAACCTGATATTTTTTCATTAGGCCCTTAATCATTTTGCCACCGGGTCCAATGACTTCTCCGATTTTATCTTCTGGAAGCCTGATGATGATAATCTTGGGAGCAAGATCAGATAACTGAGGTCTGGGTGTGCTTATGGCTTGGCTCATGGTTTCCAAGATCTTTAATCTGGCTTGACGGCTTTTGGTAAAAGTGTCTTTTATCATGTCCATAGTTAATCCCGGTCTTTTGACATCCAACTGAATAGCCGTGATGCCGGTTTTGGTACCGGTAATTTTAAAATCCATATCACCGTTGTGATCTTCTATGCCGGCAATATCGGTTAACAGAGTGTATTTATCGCCTTCGGACATCATGCCGATACTAACACCGCCAACCATGTCTTTGATGGGAACTCCGGCATCCATAAGACTGAGAGTGGAACCACAAGTACTGGCCATAGAAGAAGAACCGTTTTGAGATAAAACTTCAGAATTTACCAGAATAGTATAAGGAAATTTTTCTTTAGATGGAATGACGGGCAACAGAGCTTTTTCAGCTAGAGCTCCATGACCAACTTCGCGTCTACCGGGGCGGCCTAAACGACCAGTCTGACCAGTGGAAAAAGGCAGGGCGTTGTAAAAATGCATATATCTTTTGGTTTTGTCACCAAAAGAGCTATTTAAAGATTGTTCGTCAGACAGAGGGCCTAGAGCAGTAATAGTTAGGGCCTGAGTAAGACCTCTTTGGAAAAGGGCTGAACCATGGACATGAGACAAAACGGAAGTAGTACAACTGACAGGCCTAATATCGTCGAAACCTCTTCGGTCGAATCTGGTACCTTTTAATGTACGGGATCTAATAAAGTTTTTAACTACCTCTTCAAAGGCTACTTTTAGATTAACTTCTTCCAAAGTTTTGCTTTCGATTTGAGCCTGGTAATCAACCAAAAGCTTATCAAAAATAACGGATTCGGATTCTACGTGCTTACCATCATCCTGACCGGAAGTGTAAAAACTTTCCAGATCCTGACTAATTTTAGTCTCAACCTCAGCTAATAACTTGGGATCGATGCCATATGATTTGTAATCTCTTTTGACAGCATCCTTGGAAATAGCGGTAATTTGTTTGTTTACCTCGAGATTGTTTTGATTGGCAGTGTCGATGGCGCCAAGAACAATACTATCCTCAACAATATCGGCACCGGCTTCAATCATATTGACACCAAAAGGACCGGTACAAACTACCAAATCCATACTAGATCTGGACAACTCTTCAATAGTGGGGTTAATAACAATTTGGTTATCAACCAGACCGACCTGAGAAGCGGAAACGGGACCATTAAAAGGAATGTCTGATAAGGCTAGAGCGATAGAAACTGCATTAAAGGCTAAAACAGAGACATTGCTTAACTTATCGTTACTTAGTAAAGATACGATAACCTGAACTTCGTTTTTGAAAGCTTTTGGAAACAAAGGTCGGATGGATCGATCAATCAGACGACCCATTAAAATTGATTCGTCATCGAGGCCACCTTCCCGCTTGATCCACTTACTGTCTCTAATGGTGCCACTGGCATACAATTTGTCCTGAAACTCAACTGACAGTGGAAAATAGTCTTTGGTTTCGTCGACATTACCCATGACCACAGTAGCTAATACAGTAGTACCGCCTAAAGTAGCCATAACGGCACCATTAGCTTGAGGAGCAAATAAACCAGAGTTAATTTTTAATACTTTACCAGAAGATATGGTAAGTTCTAATGTTTTTTTTGAATTATTCATAAAAAATTAAGTAATAAGCCGTTTACCCTACCCTTCCTACTCTAAACTTGATTAAATATTTAGGAAATACTTAATTAAATTCAGAGCAGTAGAAGATCTGTAAACAGATAAGTATAACACAAATGAGATCCTTCGTTTTACTCAGGATGACTACGTCATTTTTTGAGGCCGATTTTCTTAAGAAGCTCAGCGTATCTTTTGCTATCCATATTATTGAGGTATCTTAAGAGACGTCGACGCTTGGCAACTTTGTTAACTAGAGCACGCTTACTGGGGTGATCGTGTTTGTTGTCGGTAATATGCTTTTGGAGGTTGTCTACTTCAAAACTAAGAAGTCCGATTTGGACTTCAGGAGAACCGGTATCGTTTTTTTCGGTTGCAAACTTTTCAATAACTTTCTTTTTGTCAGTTTTACTGATTGCCATAAACTACAACTTTAAACCAGTAAATTTTAACTGCCTTGTTGTGGCCAACTCGACACCGGTTAAAAGTATAGAGGGATTATAACACAAACCAAGAACAATCTACCATGTAGCATCGGGTTTGGGAATTAACATAGGTCTGGCACCGTTTACACTTGAAGGAATAACAGCCCTGCCTTGTACCTGGGTAAAATGACCGTCTGAAGTCACGTGTCTAAAATTAAAATCACCCGAAGTACAGGTCCCTCTTCTATGGTGCAAGCGAGCTCTTTCAACTAAACTACCCCCTATATATAAAAACCCATCGTCTGCGTTAACCTGAACAGGACCTGATCCAATATATTTTACACATTCATGACATACTAAAGATATTTGTAATGTATCCATGGCCATGCAAGATAATTATAACATGGGTAAATTTAACTAACCGCGATTAGTACTACTCCCTCTGTATCTAATTTTACCTGGCTGACTCGTAGGTCCAGGAGCTGGATCGAGGCCAAGTTCAGGTCGACGAACAGGGTTAAGGCTTCTGGCCCAAGCATCACCTTCAGGACCACCACCATGTCCAGGGCCTAGTGGTAGAGTCTGCATACATGGTGTTTCCAAACCGTCACCTAAACTCCAAAGAGTATTACAATCTATTCTATTAAGTGGCTAGCCAATTAGTGTACATCCAGTACATTCAGATGGGCTAAGTGGTTTTATTTCTGTTATTTTTTTATTAAACTTCTCTGATCAAGAGATATCTAGAAAGGCAAAATTCTTTTACACCCAGTGAAACTAGCAAGCTGGTCTAGAACTCTCGCTAATTTTTTAGGCCCTCCAAAAACACGATGAAGTGCCCCAAGACCTTCTTTCCCAACATGGGTAGGGATTACATGAGGTACTTCCTGGACTGGTAAAAACTGAACTGCCTGAAGATTCATTTGCTGTCGTCTAGCGTTGATCTCATCAAGAGTAGGGGGGCCTCTACGACCTCCGTTAGCTATTGGTAATCTAAAAGTCGGTCCTACTTGTGCTGGTATAAGTATTAGTGTTTCCATTGTTTAGAAGTTTTAAATACCAATTAACGGACTGGTTACATCACAAGGTCTGGTTGAATCAACGAAACACCTAGTACATTGTTGAACCCTAAAAAAAACTTGCTGGAGCTGAGCACCTGTTGGAAAGGATTTATCTTGGACATCATAACTTCGATCACTTACTCGTGCAATAGACCATGGTCCGTTCCCTGTTTGTTGAAGGAACAGGTGGGTATTGGCCCTACACACTGCTGTTGTTTCTCTAGTTCTCATGTCATTTTTTTAAGTGTTTTAACGACTAGTAACAAAATTTAACAATATTAGGATTGAGCTGCGGGACGAACGGAAACACAAAAGGCTAAAACATGGTTTTTAAAGTCTGATCCTTGTTTAATATTATGAGCAGATTCAAGATGTAAACCTAGTGTTTTTCCAATATATCTTCTTGTTCCTGAGACTACGTGCTCGCAATTAACAACTGGACACCTAGCGGAGTTTTCTGCGCTTATTCCTCTGAAAAGATTCATTTATTTTTAAATTAATTTTTAAACACTAGCTACTGGGTTGGGGAGGGTGGTGCCGGGAGGATTAACTTTGGCTTCGACGTTTTGAATAGGAGTAGTGGCCAAAGGATCCGGCTGACCTGGGGCTGGTTGAGTAGCTTTGAGACAAAGAGCGCCAGCTTCAAAACTTTCTGGAGAGACATTGACTGAAAAAGATTGAGTAGCTACCCTTAAACCAATTAAAAGATTTTTGCCCATATCCATATCAAGTTCTAAGCCTACCATAGGTAATAAAAAGGTCAATATTTCAGAAAAGGGAGCGCTGGGGTCAATTATAACTGCTTTGGCCCAGGCCGGATTGACTTGTTTGTCTGAGATAACTACCCAGTTGCCACGGTTGACAATATCAGAATTGACACCTAAGGTAGTTTCATCACCTAAAAGAATGCTGACGTCGGCGGTAGCACCACCGTTGTTGATAAATATTTTTTCATTTTGGATTTGGGGGGATGTGGTTTTGGTTTGAACCACTAGGTTTAATTTACCACCATCATCGTTGTAAGAAACACGTTCAATCTGATCAACCGGATGTTCGATACTAATAACCAGATCATTTTTCTTTAACTCGGTGGTGAGCATATCAAGGCCACTTAATTTACTGTAGTTATTATCAGTATTTTGGGTAGTAAAAACAGAAACTGCCACACCCTTCTTTTTTAATCCCCAAGCCATAGCTAAACCGGCTCCAACGGAGTCGATAGAAGTTTGGGGAATAACAATTTGGACAGATTTGGCGTTGTCCAGCATGTTTTTGATATCACCTGCCTGATAGTTTTTCATGCTTTCCTTTATATAGGATATTATAACATCTCCTACCTTAAAATCAACATATGGCTTAAAAGTCATGCCACAATCGTTACCGGCCTTTATTTGATCGATGTCCATTTTAGCCTGGCGGATATTATCTACTTTAGTATCTTTAATGATTTTATCCATTCTTTTTAGATGGATTTGATCACCTTTTTTAATAACACCTTTGGTACACTTGATGCCGGCAATTCTGACCTTATCTATTTTAAACTCGGCAATAATAGAACCTTGACCAACTACGGTTTCGTCAATGGTAGGCTCAAGTAATTTTAATACCTGTTTTTCGACCATTTCGATAAGTTCGTAGATAATCGACGAGGAGACAATACTAACACCTTCCGCTTTGGCTAGATTTTCGACAGTAGGATTATTTTTTATATTGTAGGCTAAAATTTGGGCATTGGCACTACTGGCTAAGAAAATATCATTGTCGGTAACCGGTCCAACACCACTGCTAAGTATCAAGACATCATCAGAAAAGCTACCCAACAAAGCTTCCAGAGTACCCTGAGTATCAGCTTTGACCACTACGGGTAATTTTTGGCTTAGTTCATCTTGATTACCTTGTGATGTTATAGGTTTATCTTGCCTATCTGTTGGTGTTTTGGTAACTAAGTCTCCAACTGAAGGTTCTTGACTAAAACCAATAATCTGAATAGGAGTAGATGGTCCGGCTGATTTGATAGTGTGGCCCTGGAAATCTAAAAGCAATTTTACCTTAGACTCTTGCCGACCGACATAAAAAATGTCACCGGTATTAAGTGTGCCTTGTTTGATAATGGCGGTGGCGACTACCCCACGGCCACTGTCGGTTTTGGATTCGATAATAAAAGCTTCAAGGTTATTATCAGGTTCAGATTTAAGTTCCAAAACATCAGAGGTCAGTAAAATCATATCCAGTAATTTATCAATACCCTGGCCAGTCTTGGCGGAAACCGGAATACAGCTGATTTGACCACCATATTCTTCCGGCAGAAGATCACATTCGGCTAACTGACCTTTGACCATATCAGGAGAAGCGGATGTCAGATCAATTTTGTTAAGGGCAACAATGATAGGTAAGTCAAATTGCTTAATTAGCTTGATACACTCCTTGGTTTGAGCCATAACGCCATCAGATGCAGACACAACCAAAACAACAATATCGGTGACAGCCCCACCTCTGGCCCTCATCTTGGTAAAAGCAGCGTGGCCAGGTGTATCAATAAAGGTTATTTTTTTAGGTGTCTTACCAATGTTAATTTGATAGGCTGATATATGCTGGGTAATGCCGCCAATTTCTTTCTGCCAAGTATTCACCTGCCTGATTTTGTCAAGCAAGCTGGTTTTGCCATGGTCAATGTGTCCCATCATGGTAACGATGGGTGGTCTACTAATCATTTTTTTAAATTATTTTGACGTTTTTTTAGCTTCTTTTGGAGCAGAGGCAGTAACATTAATTTCCAATCCAACTAAAACGCCTGCCAACCTAATATTTTCTCCGCCAGAACCGATAGCTAAAGCCAATTGATCCTCCGGAACAGTAACCTGAGCGTTATCAGCTTTAACAGAAACGACTTCTACATCAGAGGCTGGGGATAAACTTTCAGCCAGAAATCTTTTTAGATCATCAGAATAGAGAACTATATCAACTTTTTCCATAGTTGGTACTTCGTTTAGAACCGATTGGATACGACTACCTTTTTGGCCGATACAAGAACCGACGGGGTCAACACCTGGCTGTTTACTGGAAACGGCAATTTTTGATCTAATCCCAGGAGATCTGGCAATTTTTTCAATAACCACAGCCCCACTACTGATTTCGGGTACTTCTCTATCCAGTAGACGGCTAATAAATTCGGAGTCAGATCGGCTTAAAATAATATCCCGCTTGCCGGTTTCATCATCTTCAACTATGGACTTAACAAGAAAAAGTTTCATGTCACCAAGGTCAAACCTTTCGTTTTTAACTTGTTCTTCCTTGGGTAATATAGCTTCGGTCTTGCCGACATTAATTAAAATCTTAGTTGGTTCGATTTTGACTACATTCCCGTGAACCAGAGTGCCAACTTTGTCCATAAATGAGGCAATAACAATATCTTTTTCGGCTTGTTTGATCCGCTGGTCAATTACCTGTTTGGCGGTTTGGGCGGCAATTCGGCCAAAACCGGGAGGGGTAACATCGACCCTTTTGCCATCATCCTTTAGTTCATAAACTTTGAACGAGCCGTTTTCAGGGGAGAGTTCGACTTCAAAATTGATTTCTTCGCTAATTTCAACACCTTTTTCTTTTTGGTCTCTTTTGTAGGCTGAAATTAAACCAGCTTCAATAGAGTCTAAAATTGACTGAACGTCGATGTTTCTTTCACCGGCAATTTGAGCCACAGCGGCGGCAAATTCGGTTTTTGGTAGTTTTTTTATATCCATTTTATTTAAAAAGGGGACTCACCGTCCCCCAAATCAAATATCTAAATTAAATATTACTGGTGAAAGTATAACACAAAGTAATAGTTAAGTCTGTCCGGTTATTGGTTATTTTGGTATTTCTATAGTTCTAGGTCTTTGATTAGTTTCTTTTGACGCAAGTTGAGGCGGGTGGGAACCTGGACAGAAATTTTGATATAAAGGTCACCTCGGGCCCGGCTATTGATAACCGGGACTCCCCTACCTCTGACTCTAATTAAAGTCTCAGGTTGGGTACCTGGCTTGATTTTTAGCTTGATATCTTGGCCTTCTGGCGTGGCTATGGAAACCTGGTCTCCTAAGGCCGCCTGAGTAAAGCTAATGGTTTTGGTGATATATAGATCGTAACCATCACGGCTATATAAGTTACTTTCGATGATATCTATGTAAAGGATAAAATCCTTAAATCTAATTTTTTGACCATTATCTACACCGGCCGGAATCTTAATATCTTTCTTGGTTCCGTTAATGTCCACTTGTTTTTGACACCCATTGAAGGCTTCTTCGAAAGTTAGACGGATTTTGTAAGTTGGTAGTCTGGCACCCTGAGAAAAAGCCCCACCAAAAAATTGTTCAAAAATATCAAAAGGATTACTAAAGCCACCAAAATCAAAATCGGCGCCAAAAGGATTGGCACCACCAGAACTGGTATATGTATAGGTAAAAGGCCCTTGTTGACGGGTATAAGTGTTACCAGCAAAGGGACCGGATCGGCCACCTTCGAAGGCAGCGTGACCAAATTGGTCGTAAGCTTGGCGCTTTTGAGAGTCGCTTAAGACTTCATAAGCTTCATTGATTTCTTTAAACTTTTCTTCAGCGTCCGCGGCCTTGTTTCGGTCGGGATGAAACTCTAGGGCCATTTTCCGATAAGCTGATTTGATATCGGCCTGACTGGCCCCTTTTTTTACTCCTAAAACTTCATAAAAATCCCGTTTCATATTAGCAATATTCTAACCTTAACTCTTCTTCCTCTGTTTGCAACTGTTTTAATTGGACCTGGATGTTATCGAGGACCTTTTGAAGTTGAGGTTTTTTACTAAAATCAATAACATTGAATGTTTCGGCATAATTTACTTCTAAAAACCTTCTTCTGTTTTTTATGGCTTGTCTGATGTAGTGCCATTTAAGGTTTTTGGTAAGATTATGCCACTTGGGAAAGGTGGATAAAAATTCCGGTTTGTACTCTCCCATTTCGACAGCTTCATCGAAGGTGATAGTTCTGGATGACTTTTTAGAAGATTTTTTTGATCCTCTGATTTGAATTTCCATGTTTTCACCAAATTCGTCTGCCATATATTTTTGGTTACTTCTCCAGTTTATTTATGTGCTTGAGTCTTTTGTAATTACCTAAACCCATATAAAGGGAATAAATAACACAAACCAGGACACTAATAACCTGAAAAGCAGGTTTGACTTTGGCACTATAAAAATAATCTGATACAAAAAGATAGACCAACAAACAGGTAGTGGCTATGGCACTGGCCTCAGTGGCATAAATAATTTTGTCTAGCCTTAGATTGTGTGCTTTAATAGATTTAATCATTGACTACCTCGCCCTCCTCGGCGGTTTTTGAATCATCATCTTTTTTATTTTTAACATCATCTGATGATGAACTTTGTGTCTTTTTTGGATCTGATTGATCAGATCCGGGTTGCTGTTGGTACATGGCAGCACCGATAGTTTGAAGGATTTGTGACAAAGATTCTCTGGTTTTGTCCAAATCATCCTTACTGGCGTCAGTTTTGGCTAAAATATCTTTGGACTTTTTGACTTCTTCTTCCAGTTTCTTTTTGTCATCGTCTTTTATTTTACCTTCCAGATCTTTTAAGGTCTTTTCGGCTGCAAAAACAGTATTGTCCAAAAGATTTCTGGCTTCGACCAATTCTTTTTTACGCTTGTCTTCATCGGCATATTTGTCGGCATCAGCTTTCATTTTTTCCACTTCTTCTTCAGTAAGATTGGTGGCGTTTTGAATGGTAATTTTTTGCTCTTTAGAAGTTGCCTTGTCTTTGGCAGAAACTGACAAAATACCGTTACTGTCGATATCAAAGGTAACTTCTACCTGAGGAATACCACGAGGGGCCGGAGGTATGCCATCTAAAATGAAGCGTCCAAGAGACTTATTGTCAGCGGCCATGGGGCGCTCACCTTGAAGAACGTTGATCTCTACCTGAGTCTGATTGTCGCTATAGGTGGAAAATACCTGTGATTTTTTGGTAGGAACAGTAGTATTCCTATCAATTAGTGGTGTCATAACGCCACCGGCCGTTTCGATACCCAAGGTCAAAGGAGTGACATCCAGTAAGACTACATCTTTTACTTCTCCGGTCAAAACGGCTCCCTGGACAGCGGCACCGACGGCAACTACCTCGTCCGGGTTGACGGAATTGTTTAGTTCTTTACCAAAAAATTCTTTGACTACTTGCTGAACTTTGGGCATACGGGTTTGGCCCCCTACCATCAAGACGTCGGTAATGTCTTCTTTTTTTAGTTTGGCGTCTTTTAGACATTTTTCCACCGGGCCAATAGTTCTTTGAATTAGATCGTCAGTTAGTTGTTCTAATTTAGACCTGGTTAGCTTGGTTTCCAAATGAAGAGGTTGACCGTCTTTTTGAGTTATAAAAGGCAAGTTAATATCAGCTTCCTGAGAAGAACTTAACTCGATTTTGGCTTTTTCGGCAGCTTCCTTAACTCTTTGTAGAGCTTGAGGGTCGGATGTTAGATCAACATCATTGGCCGATTTGAATTCAGACAAGATCCATTCGATGATTTTTTGGTCAAAGTCATCACCACCTAATAAGGTATCGCCATTGGTGGCTTTGACTTCAAAAATTCCATCACCAATTTCCAAAATAGAAATATCAAAAGTGCCACCGCCTAAGTCATAAACAGCCACTGTACCGGATTTCTTTTTGTCTAATCCATAGGCCAAGGCGGCGGCTGTAGGTTCATTAACAATACGTTTGACTTTAAGACCAGATATTTCTCCAGCCTGTTTGGTGGCCTGGCGTTGAGAATCGTCGAAATAGGCAGGAACGGTAATAACGGCATCTGTGATAGTTTCACCTAAATATTTTTCGGCATCGGCCTTAGCTTTTTGCAGGATTTTGGCAGATATCTCTTGGGGTGTATATGTTTTACCATCAATTTCAACGGCAGCCATATTGTCCTTGCCGGCAACAATCTTGTAAGGAACCATTTTTTGGGTTTTGGCAACAGCCGGATCGGACATACGTCGACCCATCAACCTTTTAATTGAATAAATAGTATTTTGAGGATTTAGAATCATCTGTCTTTTAGCCAGATCGCCCACCAAACCCTTTGTCAGTTCGACGATTGAAGGAATTAAATTTCTACCTTCTGAGGTTGGAATAACTTTGGGAGCACCAGCTTCCATAACTGCTACACAGGAATTAGTGGTACCTAAATCTATACCGATGATTTTTGTTGATGTTTTTGCCATTTTTTTTATAAAATTTTTAAATAACTTGTAATTAATTAGTCTTGGTGCCGACCACTACCTGTGCGGGTCGGACTACCTGACCATTGAATTTATAACCAATTTTTTTAACTTCAGAAACGATATTTTTTTTGACTTTATCTGTGGTTTCGACACAGTCCATGGTTTGGGGGTCAAAGTCTTTATTAAGAGCCTCGATCTCTTCCAATCCTTCGCTTTTTAAAAGCGAGCTGAGCTTATCCAGAGCCATTTGAAGACCTTTGTCTTTGAGGTGGTTTTGAACCAGGTAGAAATCGTCTAAAGAGGCTAGAAGTTTGTCAAAGATTGACAGTAAACTAAAAGTTAAAAAGACCTGTTTTTGGGTTTCAATTCTTTTCTCCAGATTTTGATAATCTGCCAGAGTTCTTTTTAGCTTTTCCTCGGTCTGATTTAATTTCAGCTCTAAAGGATCTATTTTGGGAGTTTTATTAGTAGATTTTTTCATATAGATTATCCTGTTATTCCAGATATTAATCTAGCCAGATAATCAACCAGGGGAACAACTTCTCTGTATTTGAACCTAGCTGGCCCGACTATGCCTAAAATTCCCCGATGAGGCCCGGCTTCGTATTTTTGATAGATAAAGCCGCAGCTTTCCAAGTGTTCGGTGCCCAAATCTTCACCGATTAACAACCAAATATTTTGGTCGTGTTCGACATCATCGGCTTTCTTAACAATATCAAACCAAAACTCGGCATTGTCCATTAGAGACAGCATGGTTTTGGTAACATCAATATCAAAGAATTCCGGCTCTTCTAATAAGTTGCTGGCACCGCTACTATATATACCACCTTGATCGGTAGTAGAGATGGCCATGGTTCGGGTTTTTTGAGCCAGCATCCTGGTAGTTTCTTTTAAAAGTTTGTCGAATTCTGTTCGATAATCCCAGACTTTTTGTTTGGCTTTGACTTCTTCTGTAATAGGCAAGTTGGCCTGGGGCATGAGGTTTCTGACGTAGTATTTTAGACCCATGGAGGTAGGGGTACGACCAGAGGAACTATGCTCTTTTCTAAGATAGCCTAACTGGATTAGAGCGGACATTTCGTTTCGAATAGTAGCCGGAGAAATACCTAGGTTGAATTTCTTTTCCAGGTTCTCGGAACCGACCGGGGAGGCAGTGTCAATAAACTCCTCAACTATGTGCTTTAATATTTTGATTTGTCTTTGAGTTAAATCAGTCATTAGCAATATAATAGAGTTATTGCTAACGCTTGTCAAGAGTTATTGCGGTTAGTAAAAACAAAAAGAATACTGAGGGGAAACTTAGTAAATTAAATATTTTGATAATTAATAAAATACTAAGAAATAAGGATATTATTAGCCTGTTTTTGGCTGATAGTTTAAATAAAAAAAGTATTAAAAAAACTAATAAGAAAAATAAAACCATAAATACGGCTATAGTCGAACTTGAGGGAGAGGTCAAAGTAATAAGAAGAATAATCGAAGCTAGAGGAATAAAAAACAGCCAATTGACAGTAATAATTTTAGGCGATGAGTTGCGGTTTTTGGTCATCTGACGAAGATTCAATTGATATTTTGTCAACCACTTTTAACAACTGGCGAGTACGGGTAGTATTAACTCTGTCATACTGACCAGCCAGAGCTTCAA
>CAYWRN010000001.1:54727-57672 GCA_964461095.1 uncultured Gammaproteobacteria bacterium | reverse complement strand
TTGGTGCCGATTTTTTCAAACTCAGAATTATACTTGTCAAATTCTTCGGAAAACTTTTTGATGTATTTAATAATTTGCTGGGTGTTTTTTTGAATTTTGAAATTGTCGTAAGCCTGGCGGACCATGCGTAAAATAGCAGTAAAAGAAAACGGTCCGGCTAAAACTACTTTTTTCTCCAGGGCTTCCTGCCAAACGCCAGGCATTTTGTCGTAAATAAAACTAAAGATCATTTCATTGGGAATAAAAACGATAACAAAGTCGACGGTATTTGAATCAGAATCTATATAGCCTCTGGTGCTAACCTCTTTAATTTTATCCCTAACGTCTTTTTCAAAGGCTTTTTGAAACAGATCTTTATCTTGCTTGGTTTCAGCTTCGGCCATTTTGGAAAGATTACTATAGGGGAACTTAGAATCAACATTAATGACAGCACCGTCAGGTAAAAAGACAGAAAAATCCGGTCTGGTTTCGGTGCTGGTTTGTTCCTTGTTAAAATCATAATCGATTCCCCTAACAAAACCAGCCATCTTAAGAAGATCTTCGGCCACTTTTTCACCAAAGGCGCCACGCATTTGATTGTTGCTTAAGACTTTCTTTAGACCCTCGGTGGTGATTTGTAATTTTTCGTATAACTTTTGGTTTTCGGCCATCTGTTGGCTTAGACGGTTGAAAGAACCAACTCTATCCTGATCAGACAGCTGAAGCTGTTTTTGGTTTTTGTCCAATTCCTTTAATACCCTATCTACCAACTTTTCAAAAGACTGAGTTTTGTTGGCCAAATCAGTGGTGATTTCGGCTTTTTTGCTATCTAAATTTTGGTTGGCTAAGGTAACTAAATTTTGGTTGGCCTGGTTTAAAATCTCGGGGAATTTTTGGTTTAATTTATTAAAGATCTCTTCAGAAAGATCTTTAGTATCTGTTTTCTTTTTTAGAACCAGGTAGGCAAAAGCAAAGCCAAGGGCTAAGGCAAGTAAAAGGTAAATCGGATTCATAGTAAATTGTAACAGGAATTCAGATCGCTGTTATAAAAATTTTTGAAGATAAGGTATGTAAGTGGTGTATAATAAATATTATTGCTTAAATAATTTTATGTCTATAGCTCTTCGGGGATATTGTGTAGAAGTATTAGATGACGATGGGTATCAAGGATGTGTTGAAAATTTTGGCCGTGTATTACCGTTATTAAAAGATTTAGGTGTCCGTCAAATTGAGGCTGGATTGAGTCTGGACAATATGAATATTAGACTGGCAAGACCTGCTTCTGAAATTATGGGGTGTGGGGTAGATTGGGTTGGTATTCATTTCACAACAAAAGGTTACCCAGATTGTGTATATACTGTTGGACCGGACAATACAATTTTTGACGGTAGAAGGTTTGGACCCCCTAAGTTTGGTGTTGATCATAGTTTGGCATCTACCAGAGATGAAAGAGTGAATTTGACGCTGTCTAGACCACGAGAAGGGAGTGATGTTTTAAGTGCTCTGTGCTTTCATATAAGACAACTTGGAGAAAGAATTGGAATGGTTGTAGTCCGACCTTTGTATGGTGACTAAATAAGAATAAGGGGTGTTAGTTGACGAATTTAAAGGTAGATAGAATTTGATTAAACTGGTTTCTCCAGAGAGATTGATAGTCGGGTCCATATGTAATGCCAATGTATATACAACCATTATTATTGTTGTAAGGAATTTGGGTAACTTCACCCTCAGTTCCGTCCCATGAAAAATGATAGAGTTTGGCTGGTAATGAGTCTGCTGTGATATTTTGAATATTACTAATTGCTGGGTCGATTGTTGTTTTCGTCTCGTCAAACAGTTCACATCCGTAATCGGATGTCGTGATAAGGTAGTTTATACCACTAATAATTTCTCTTCCCAACTCAAGTTGTCTATATTTAAAATTAGTGGATTGGATATTATCTCCCTCTCCACTATGTACGTTGCCGGAATAGGATTCAAAGATTAGCTCGGCTGGATATTTGAATTCAAAATCGTATTTTTCATTTGTATATGTCAGCCAGTCTTGAGTAGGGTCAGTGGTGAGTTGAGAGGTGGGTATGTCGGTAGGAACAGTTAAAATTTTATCTTGGGTATTTTGAATAGATTGGGGTTTATTAAGAAGTACATAAGAAAGAGTAAATAGATTAGTAACCACAAGGAGTAGGATTAAAATATTTTTCTTGTCAATGTTTTTAGATGGAAGAAGATTTTGGGTGTCCATAATTTAATAGTAGCATTGTTAGGATATAATTAAATATGGCTACAGTAAGGACCGTAAAGGAACATATAGTGGCTAATGGAGGTGGAGTTGATAGACAAATTAATGATACTGGACAAGTACTTTACGGACGAAAACAACAAAATAAAAAAAGAGCTTGGTTATCGGGTCTTCAACACGAAGGAGATGCTAGTGGCAGTCCGTTAATGGGGGTAGCCAGAAGAGAGACCACATGGTTTAATGCTTTTGATAACACAGCTATGTATTGTACTGGGAGATTATTCGAAGCAGAAATGAATATTATTTAGACAAGGGTTCTTTTTACAGATGAGTGGAGGTGGATTAAAATTTCGTAGGGAATGGTTTGACAGGCGTTGGCGATACTTGCCACTGAGTTTTTGAAAGTATGACTAGAACTAATGACTTCAACCTGATCAAAGAGTTTGGTATGAGTATTGGTTAGATCTACAACAGTTAGGTTCATACAAACACGGCCAATAATAGGTAAAAATTTTTCCTGATATTTTACAAAACCCTGGTTACTTAAACGTCTATCGATACCTTCAAAGTAGCCGGCAGAAATAACACCAATGGTCATGTCGGATTTGGCGGTAAATGTACGGTTATAGCTAACCTGATCCCCTTTTTTGATTTTTAAGAACTTCCAACGAGGAACGAATTCATGACCAATCATCGCTCGAATACATTATATGATATATTTTTTAAT
>CAYWRN010000001.1:47652-54717 GCA_964461095.1 uncultured Gammaproteobacteria bacterium | reverse complement strand
GGTGATAACCATAAAGGCCGATACCAAGCCTGATGGTGTTTATATTTTCGTCGTTGACCAGAAACATACCGGCAGTAGCGGATAGATGGATATATTTTGGCTGTAAACCGTGTTTCTTGATAGTAGCCAAACACTTATTAAATATCTGATACTGGTATTGGGTATAGGACGCATCACCAGGATTGTCGGCATCCGATAAGTGGGAATAAACACCTTCTAAGCCAAGACGGCTATTTGATATTTTCCTTAAGTATTGGGGTAATTGTGCCGGATCTATCCCCTGTCGGTTCATACCAGTGTTGATCTTTAGGTGAATAGATATTGGCCTATTTAGATCAATTAAAGATTTAAGAGTCAGACTGTCTTGAACTGTAAGGCTAATATGGCGATAGTCTAAAAGAGGTAAATTTTGAGGGTGAATAGAGCCAATTAATATGACTTTAGCTTGAGGCTGGATAGCTAAAATTTTTAAGGCTTCGTAATAAGAATCAGCAATATAGGTATCAACATGATGTTTTAAAATACAAACTATCTGATCAATACCATGACCATAGGCGTTTGATTTGAGAACGGGAATTATGGATTTGTCGGGATTAAGTTTTTTGACCAGCTTAAAGTTATTTATAATAGATTGTTGATCTATAAAAATAGTGTTTAGCGGAAATAGCTTTCTTTGATAAAAGCTTAGAATTGTGGTAATTTTGGGGGTTAGCTGGGTCATGTAAGGTGGTGGAGGTGATCTGGATCACGACAGGTGTAATTAATAGGGAATTTTAATTCTAAAATGTTTTGATAAACTTGGCTAATTAATTGCTTTAACTTTTCTAGATCAGGCTTGGTATAGGAAATAATCTGAGGAGGTAAATATTGACCATTTTTTTTTGGTTCTAAAAATTCCAATTGAGCAGTTTTTAGATGGTAATTTTTGTATCTTGGTGATAAATCCAGTAAAAGTTGATAAAAAAGAATTTGGCGAAAGTAATTACCATGATAACTATCGAATCCCGGTTTTAACTTAGCAGATATATTGTCCGGCTTACCGGTCTTAAAATCAGAGATTAGAATATTTGTTTTGGTGTTGGTGGAGGTGGTTAAAATTTGGATTTTGTCAATTTTGCCGGTTACGGGAACAGCGTCAATATGGATATTTTCCATACCAAAATCAACTTCACTTTTGTATTCGGCTTTGGGATCAAAACCATGATCAAAATAATTTTTGATGGCTTTTTGACCTTTTTCAAGGTAATAATCATATTTATTGTTGTCAAATTTATGATTTTTGAGACTATTTTGAAAAATATCAATTGCCTTGTTCAAATCAGCCTGATGATTTTTATGAAGATGGGCCAGACTTGCGTGAACAGCGGTACCAAAAACAAGTGAATCATTTTTGACCAAAGGGATTTTGAGAATGTTTTTGAAGTAAAAACAATGAGGACATCTTAAATATGAATTAAGGTGGCTAATATTGAATTTGTAGTGATTTTTTAGATAAGTAGTTAAATAGTGGCGGTTTTGATCGGGTAGATCAATCCTGTCTGGAGATAAATTAATAGCCAAATCAGATATAGATAATTGAGTTGATATAGTTTGGGCGTTAATATATTTTTGATCGATATCTAAAATAAATTGACTGGGAGTCTGAGATTTTTGATTCAAATCAGAATTTGAATAAGACAGGTAAATTTGTTTTTTGGCCCGAGTTAGAGCGACAAAAAACAGACGGCGCTCTTCTTCAATCTGATCAGATTGACTGATCTTATTAACAATACCATCTGGCAAGCTCAATTTTTGAGGAAACCGATAATTTTCCCAATTTTTGGCAAGGCAATTTAGAACAAAAACATGGTCAAATTCTAGACCCTTGGCGCCATGAATAGTAAGGAGATTGAGACAATCTTGAGGTGGGGTCAACTCGATTTGGGGGATAGACAGGTTGTATTGAAGCAAAAGATCAAGACGGGCTACAAAATCTTTTAGTTGAGCTTGAGGATTATTATCAATAAAAGTCTTTAGGTAGGAAAAAAGTGCATTTAGATCAGAGATAGCGGTGAAATTGTTGCTAAGACCTGACAGATAATCAAGATAAGAAAAAGTATTGATAATATAAATAAATAAGCTATCTAGGTTTATATTTTCTTGGCCGACACGACAATCAGAGATTTTTTTGACAAAAGAGCTGATAGTTTTTGATTTGATTTTTTGGGAAAAAAGATAGGTGGATAAATCAGCGTTATCACGCCTTAGTTTGAAAATAAGTCTGATTAATCTCTGGGATGAAATACCGGATATGGGCAGAGACAAAGCTGAATATAGATTAGTATTATTAAAAGGATCTGAGATAGCCTTAAGAAGGCGGATGAAAAAATTAAGATGATCTTCTAAAAGACAATTAGTCTTGGATTGGTTGAATTTGATTTTTTGGACATTTAGAAATTTGGTTAGATATTGGGTATCTTTGTGGTGACGATACAAGACAGCAATACTGTTGGCGGATACTCCCCTATCCATCAATGCTTTGATTTGAGAGGAGATATACTGGGCCTCAGAAATGGGGTTGGGGCATTTAAATAATTTGATGGGACTAGTGGCCAAATCGGGCTGAGCAGTTAGATTTTTGTCGATATTACTGATAAGCTTCGACAAGGATTGACTACTTTTGTCGATCAGACTTTTGCTAGCATCTAACACTAACTGATGACTTCGATAATTTTGAGTCAAAATAATCGGTTTGACTTGATACTTTTGATAAAAATCATATAAATTCTGAACTGATGCTCCCTGAAACCTAAAGATAGATTGATCATCATCACCGACCACAAATAAATTGGGACGATCAAAGTAAGAAGAGAGTAGACTTAAAAGCTGAACCTGAGAATTGTTACTGTCCTGAAATTCATCAACTAAGATATATTGAATCTGCTCTTGATATGAAACTAGAAAGTCTGAATCCGATTTGAAAGCTGTAATAATAAAATTAATCATATCGTCAAAATCATATAGATTAGATTTTTTTAGTTGGCGCTGGTATTTTTGATAAATAAAACTTAGTTGAAAATATTTATCAAAATTACTGGTTAAATTGTCCAGACAACTGATAATGTCATTTTTAAAATTGACAATTGGGTTTTTGGCTGGGCCAGTGGTGTAGAGGCCAGACCGATAATGCTGATATTTTTGAGATAAAAGGCGTTTGTAATAAGCGGGGATTGATGATGAAGATAAAATATTTTTGAAAATCGGTAATAGATCATCTTCAAGAGTTTTACTAAACCTTAAGGCTTTAAGAGATTGATAATCGGTTTTTATAGATTTTAAAAATATTTGGTTTTGAGTAATTATTTTGGTAAATTTTTTGGAACTTATACTTTCCCGTTTGAGGCTACTAATGGCCGAAATTATATCTTTGATAAAGGCATCCTGATCGTGACGAGGATGTAGGGGTGAATCGATAGGTAACTTTTTAACCAGTGATTTTAGAATAGGGATTTTGTCAATATCTTCAATGCTCTTTAGATCAGTGAGTGAAAATCTATCCGGATTAGATTTGATAATTTTGTTACAAAAAGAATGGAAAGTGTCGATCTGAATGGAATAAGTGGTCCGATAAGAGTTTCCAATCTTTGGCGCATATTAAGGCTGGCATTGTCAGTAAAGGTTAGGCAGAGAATAGATGAGGTAGGAGTATCGGTTTTTTGTAAAATATTGGCAATTCTAAGAGCTATGGTTTGGGTTTTGCCCGTGCCTGGTCCAGCTAAGACCATGACCGGACCGTCGATAGTGTCGACAGCCTTTTTCTGTTCAGGATTAAGCTTTTGATATTCCTTTAAAAAATTCTTTTGAAAATCAATCATTTCTGAATTGTAACAAGAATTAGGTTTGGTATAATACGCTGTGAAACTGGTTGACTTTGGAGGTTTAGGAGAATATTGTGTACAGGTGACAAGTGGTATCGTTACGTCTGAGAAACTAAATCCCTATGGACAAGATAAGTCGGGTTATTATCTCGTAGCACGTGCTGTCATCAGACGTTTACCCGCATCGTTTACGGGAGGTCAAGGCGGGCGTGTGTGGGATGATTTTGCACTTGGAGATGACGGAACTGTACATCCTAGGTTACTTGAGGTTGCTACTGAGAAGTTAGGAGGTCCTGTTATGAGAAGTGTATCTGAAACTTATTATCGTGTGTCTAGACAAGGTGAACAGTCAATGGATATTGGAGTGATGGTGTATAGACCACTTGGTTAGGCCTAATATATTTATTTTGATATAATTTGATGGTGTGCTTAATGATACTTCAAGGCTACTTCAAGTAGTAAAAGAAAAAATAATTGGGCCCAATGGAGGAGGCTTGAGAGAGCTCTATGAGATATGGCATGGACAAAGAGATGATTATAGGGATGTTGAACAAAGAGTGGTGACATTGTTGGATCAAGGTGTAACTGGAATAGACAGAAGGCGGGTACTTTTTGATGGTACACCACATGTCTTAAACTTAGTAAGAAGCACTTTGTTTGGGCTGACGGGTCATCAGGAGGAAGACATGGCAGGTACGATATCTTTTCAGGCAGGCGTGTTATCTTCAGCGATTATAGAAAGACATTCTGCTGATATCCCTGAACGAAGGTATGGTAATACCTTTTTAACTGGTGACCAAAACAGAGCTGTCGATGGTCTTGTTAGGTTTATCTTGGATCACTAGACATTTACTTTAATTTTTTTTCTATAATACCTTTTACTAATTGAGGATTGGCGGAACCGCCACTTTGCTTCATAACAGCTCCGATCAAAAATCCGATGACATTGGGATTTTTTTTGTAGTTGGCAACTACACTAGGGTTATCTTTTAAGACCTTATCGACAATTTTTTCTAGCTCTTGTGTATCAGAAACTTGCAGTAATCCCCTATCTTTGGCGATTTTAAGAGGATCTTGACCGCTAGTGTAACTTTCAACAACAACCTGTTTGGCAACAGTAGAAGAAATTTGATTGTCGCTGATAGCTTTGTAAGTAGCCTCAAAATAGACGGAATTAATTTTGTTAATATCAATCTCAATTTGCTGCTGGTTTAGATATTCTTTAAGTGGCCCCAAAAGCATGTTGGCTATAAATTTGGCATATTCTTTGTCTGTAGAATTTCCTACAACTTTCTCAAAAACAGACACTAAACTACAATCGGCGCATATCTGATCAGTATCTTTTAGAGACAAACCATATTGTTTTTGGTAGCGGGCGATTTTTTGGTCGGGTAACTCTGGCAGGCTGGTTTTTAGATCATCTATGTCTTTACTAGTAAAGACAACGGGCGGAATATCTGGTTCGGGGAAATATCGATAGTCAGCACTACCCTCTTTTTGACGCTGTAAAAAGGTTTTACCTTTGTCGGCATCCCAACCTCTAGTGGTTTTATTGGTAGATGATTTAGTTTGGTTGGTCTTATTAAATTCTTCGGTTTGTCTTTTGATCTCATAATCTATGGCCATTTGAACACCGGTAAGAGAAGCTACATTTTTGACTTCTACCAAAGGTGTATAAAACAGCTGGCCATCTTCTTCTATTTTTAGATTAATAGTTGGTTCACAACGCATGGAGCCTTTTTCGATATCGGCGTCCGATACACCTAGGTATCTAACAATTTGCTGGATTTTAGTAAGATATAGTTTGGCTTCGGCGGCACTAACTAAATCCGGCTCGGAAACAATTTCCACCAGGGGGACACCGCTTCGATTAAAATCTAACAAAGTAGCTTCCTGACCATCAACCAATTGATGCTGGGATTTGGCAGTGTCTTCTTCCATGTGAGCTCTATTGATACGGACTTTGTGACCATCGAGATCTAAAAACCCACTAACAGAAAATGGTTTTTGAAGCTGAGTAATCTGGTAACCTTTGGGTAGATCGGGGTAAAAGTAATTTTTGCGCTCAAAAAAAGATTCCAAATTAATAGAACAATTTAAGGCCAAGCCAATTTTTATACACCACAAACAAGCAGTTTTGTTAGGAACAGGTAAAGCTCCAGGAAGGCCTAAACAAACTGGACAAGTGTGGGTATTGGGGTCAACATGAAAGTGGTCGGCTGGGCAACCACAAAACATTTTTGACTTAGTTTTTAGTTCAACATGGACCTCTAGTCCAATGATAGGTGTAATGGTCATAGTTTTATATTATCTAAATCTTCAATGGTATAAGTTGAGTGAGGTTTAAAAAGTTCTGCCTTGGCTAATTTTAGCAGTTTTTGGGTAGTATCTTGAAATTTTTTAATATCTAATGGATCTATTTTTTCCTGAATATCCTTGAGAGCTGTGTCAAAATTATCTAGAACAGCCTGAAATCTTTTTTTGTCGCCAACGAAATTGTTAAATGAGATATCTTTGTCAGGCATTAGCATGATTTGTCTGGAAATGACACCTTTCCAGATTTGGTGAATGTACTCAGGAAAAAACTTAGCTAATAATTTAGTATCGATATTTGAGATTTGGTCAGCAATTGTTTTATTTTTTATAATATCAGTACATTTGCAGTCCAGCCAAAATCTAAATACATCATGATGAACTATTGAACCAGAAAATAATCCCTGTTTGGCAAAATACTTTCTAGACAAAGTCAGCGCATAGGCGGCATCTACTAAAACATGACATAGGTAACCTAAATAAAAAGCTTTACTGTAAGGCTTGGTAAAATCCCAAGGTCTACTTTTAAATAAGTTTTTAAAGATTGTTTCTTTTGGTGGGAATGATCGGAATCGAACCGATACGAGGTTTGACCATCGCGTAAGAATCGGCAAAGGTAGCTCCATGGTAATAATAACCAAGGTGATTATCAATGTCAGTGTGATCGAAAGTATCAAGATCCTGATGGGCGACTGATAAATGCCAAATGGAGTATGCCATTAGAGTTTTGGGGTTTTGAGGTGGAAATCAGTAAGTTGTTGGAATTGGTGGCCGATACTAAATAATTTACTTTCTTCAAAATAATTACCAATTAGCTGAAGACCAACCGGTAAGCCTTGACTGTCAAATCCGCACGGCAGAGATAAGGCCGGTATGCCGGCCACATTAACAGAAA
>CAYWRN010000001.1:33954-47625 GCA_964461095.1 uncultured Gammaproteobacteria bacterium | reverse complement strand
GCCAGATACATTTGAAGAGGATCGTTAGCTTTTTGACCTATGGGCCAGGCAGTGGTGGGAGAAACAGGGGTTAAGATAACATCGACTTTCGAAAAAGCTTTTGCATACTCATCTTTGATCAAGGTTCTGACCTTGGCAGCCTTTAGATAGTAGGCATCGTAATAACCACTACTTAGGCAATAAGTACCAATAATAATCCGACGCTTGAGTTCCGGTTCCATGAATTTCCCTCTGGTTTTAAAGTAAAAATCAATTAAGTTATCAGTATCTACTCTCTGTCCAAAGCGGATACCATCGTAACGGCTCATATTGGCAGAAATTTCACAAGGAACCAAAACATAATAGACATCTATAGCTAAACTAGTACTAGGTAAGGAAATCTGTTTTATAATTGCTCCATGTTTTTCAAAGATAGCCACTGACTGCTCAACTTGTTTGGTAACCTCCTGACTAACCTCTTTAGTAAAAAATTCTTTTGGTAAGCCAATTTTTAGTCCTTTTAGAGAGACTTGGTCTAAAAGATTTGGATAGTTGGGAGTTGGTTTGTTAACAGTGGTAGCATCGTGAGGGTCAAACCCCGCCATGGATTGAATAACTAGAGATAAGTCCTGAACGTTTTTGGCAAAGGCACCAGGGCAATCAAAAGAGGAAGCCATTGAGGTAATACCATACCGGCTGCTTAGACCATAAGTTGGTTTAATACCAGTGATACCACACAAAGAAGACGGCTGTCTAATGGATCCACCTGTGTCGGTACCCAGGGCAAAAGTACACAGACCACTGGCTTGGGCGGCAGCTGATCCACCAGATGAACCTCCGGGAACCAAAGAAGTATTCCAAGGATTTTTGGTGGTAAAAAAACCGGAATTTTCGGTACTGGCCCCAAAAGCAAAGGTATCAGTATTAGTTTTGCCAATAACAATGGCATCTTCTTGAAGTAATTTTTTGTAAACCGTTGAAGAATATTGGGGTACGTAACCTTTTAGGACTTGAGAGCCTGAGGTGGTCTGGATACCCTTGGTAAGATATATATCCTTAACAGCCATGATTGATCCGGCCAGTTTACCCAGAGATTGGCCATTTTTAATTTTTTGATCGATTTTATCAGCTTGTTTTAGGGCAAAATCTTTACTAATAGTAATAAACGCCTTGATCTTAGGATCAATTTTATCTATTTTATCAAGATAAAAATTGACAACGTCTCTGGCTTTAAACTTAGAACGTTTTAGGCCATTAACAAGATCGGTGATAGGCAATTTGGAATAGTCGGTCATTTATCTATAGATGGAGGTACAACAATAAAATTTTGATAGTTTTTTCGACTAGTTGAGATGGCTTTTGTACTACTTAAAGTTGACTTGATTCGTTTATAAAAAGTGTGTTTGGTACTGGTGGTTTGAAAAGTTGGGCTAACATGATCTGTATTTACTTTATTTAAGCGATTAATATGATCCAGAATGTCCTGAAGTTGTTTTTGAAAGGCAGAAATTTCTTTTGGAGTGAGATCGATTCTGGCAAGTTTAGATAAATGTAAAAGGGTTGATTTGTCCATTTTGCTAGTATAGCAATTAAAATCTAAATAAATTAGCTTTAAATCTTAATAATTTCCAACGATATTTGTCTATAAGAGTGTAAATCTTATAGAGTTGAGAATTGATAATATAATCATAGGTACCGACAAATTGGACCAGATCTCCACCGTAACCTTCTTTGAAACGATGGAAACCAAAGCCTCTGTCGGTTGGCTTGGCATCGGGCGGCAAACTACCCCACATATCAAAAGTAGTACAACCTAATGATTTACCTAATTTGATAGCTTCCCACATGGTAAGAGTGCTAGCCATAACCTGACGATTTTTGTCAAGACTTGCTCCATAGGGATAATAAAAATATTTACCAATTTTTAAAAACATCATGGCGGTTAACAATTCTCCTTGGAACTTGGCTAATAAGATATGAATCATGCCAGTATCCTTAAGATGTCTGTATAAATCCTGGTGATAGGACCTGGAGTGTAAATAAAAACCCTGCCGTTTAGTAGTCTCAAAGAGCAAATCAAGGTATTGATTAAAACCAACTTGACTGTTATCTTCCTTAACATCGACCTGATACCTGTTGGCAACTTTGATATTATAGCGAGTCTTGGGGTGCATCTGAGCCTGAAGTTCATCGATAGATTTACTTAAGTCTATAAGGTGGCTGTGTGGGAAGAAAGCAGATTTTGGAGAAACCACCAAATTTGGAAAATCCGGAAGAGGATTAATTGTTTTGTAATCACTATTTTTTGAAAAAAGCTTATGAATAACATTCGGTTCAAACTTCACAAAGATAGCATTTTCTTTTTGGGCTAGTTTACCAATATTGGTTAACATGTCCTGGTTGATATGAGGAGCGCGTTGAAGAACGCCAACAGAATAGTTGAACTTAGGGATACGATGAAAATTGACTGAATAAGCGGAAACTAGTTTGTTTTGATCAAAGACCCCAAGTCTATTAACTGTATGGCCTTGGCTTATGAGAAAGTCACCCCAAGCCCAAGTTTGGATGGGATGAATAATAACAGAATCATACAAATCTCTCTCCTCTTCATACATTAAGCGGGTAATCATAGGTTTAGTATAGAATATAATGTATCAAAAATCAGGGTCATAGATCAGGTCGTCATCATCGGTATTTTTAGGAGTACGATAATCACGGGTGATTTCAGTAGGCTCGTCTTGCTCTAAGAGACTACCTGGAATGTCAGATAAAAATTGGCTTGGCTCTGACAGAGATGATTTGCCAAAAAATAGTCTTTTTTGGGCTAAAGTTATATATAAATAATCTTTGGCTCTGGTTAGACCGACATAACAAAGCCGTCGTTCTTCTTCAACACTGTCCCCTTCTAAAATGCTTCTGGAATGAGGTAAAATACCCTCTTCAAAACCAACCAAAAAAACCATTTCAAACTCTAGACCTTTGCTGGAGTGGAGGGTCATTAACCTTACCCCCTGGCGTTTTTCATCTTTTTTGTTTTTTTCCTGCAGAGAGTATTCCTGCTGAACTAGGGCAACATTTTCTAAAAAGTCTAAAATATTGTCGTGCTGAACAGATACTGACTTTAACTCTTTGATATTTTCTATCCTTTTTCTATCTTCTTCGTCCTTGGGATCAAACTTATCTAGATAGCCAGATTTTTTGACTAAGGATTCTAGGATTTGAGTTGAGGTTAAAGTCTCTAAAGCAAAACCAGATAAAAAATCTTTGAAAACAGCAAAACGACGTTTGCCAATAGCTTTTTCTAGCCTATCCTGAGAAACCTTATCCTGAGGATCGATGGCATATCGGACCATGGCCAGAATATCTTTAATTTCCTTTCTGTCGTAAAACTTAGTACCACCTATAAGCACATAAGGGATGCCATATTTTAAAAATGCTTCTTCGATGACTCTGGATTGGGCATTCATACGGTAAAGTACGGCGATATTTTGATAAGGAATCTCCATAATGGTATTGGCAAATCGAATTTTTTGGGCAACATAATCGGCTTCATCAATTTCGGAAGCAGCCATATAAAGCTTAATTTTGTCAGTAGTATTTTTGGTAGTATAGAGTTTTAGAATAGGATGGTTAGTGTTTTTGCTTATAACCGAGTTGGCAGCGTCTAAGATAGTTTGAGTAGAACGGTAATTTCTATCTAAATTAATAGTAGTGGTATTGGGAAAATCCTGAGTAAAGTTTTGTAAATTTTTGTAATCGGCTCCTCGCCAGCCATAAATAGCCTGTGAGGCATCGCCAACAACGGTGATTTGGTGATGGGTTTTTGACAAAAGTTTGGTGAGAGTGTATTGAATACCGTTGGTATCCTGATATTCATCAACTAGTATGTGGCGGTATAATTGTTGATATTTGTCTAAGACACTGGGTTTTTCGATAAACAGTTCAACTGTTTTATAAAGAAGATCGGAAAAGTCTAGGGCATTGTAAAGTTTGGCTCTAGTTTGATATTCAGCGTATATCCGGGAGGCAATTTTGGCAAAAAAACCTTTAGAAAACTCGGCGATATCTTGAGGTTTTTGATAATAGTTTTTGGCCTTGTCGATTAAATAACTAATTTTGGGCGGAGGAACTTCTCTGGGGTTGTAACCAAAATCTAAGACGATTTGTTTGATTAGGTCTTGGGAGTCGGATTCATCGTAAATAACAAAATTTTTATCGATACCAATATGGTGGCCTTCGATTCTAAGTAAACGACAACAAAAAGAATGAAATGTGCCAGCAAAGGGTGTTTGGCTGGAGACATTGGATAAAAGTTTGGACATTCTATCCTTCATTTCTCCGGCAGCTTTATTGGTAAAAGTGAGTAAAAGAATGTTACTAGGATTTATTTTCTGATCCCCTATTAGCCAAGCAGCCCGATGAGTTAAGACTCTGGTTTTGCCGGAGCCGGCACCGGCCAGAACCAATAAAGGAGTACCGGTATGGGTAACAGCCTTTTTTTGGTCTTGATTTAAACCAGTTAAGAAGTCCATTAACAACTATAAAACAAAGTTACAAATTTCTAAAGACTAATATTCACCGTTCATATAAACACCTTGGGTTTCGAAAGGGGTATTAATTTCATCTATTTTTAAATTTTGAGATTGGATTTCATTAATGATGACATCAACGAAACAGTTTGGACATAAGAATCTAGGATTTAGATCAGTAGAATTATATTGGCTGATTGACTTCTCCTGTGTGATGTTGACATCAACAAGTAAAAAGTGGTGATTTTGATGGGGGCAACGGTTATGCTGGTAAGAAGGAATTTCTAAAAAATCCTTAATTAAACTAATCTCGTTTTTAGGAATACCCCAAGTGGAAACTTTATCTAATGTGGTATAAGAATAAGAATTCCAACCCTTACTGGGGTAATAACAAAAGGCAATTCCTGAAAAATTTTGTATTAATACCTTCCATTGTTCCTTAAGGTGATCTAGACATAATTCTTGACGGGGAGAGAACTGTTTGAATTCACCGCGATTACTGGGGTCAAATCCAACTATAATTGATGTCTGATCAGTGGTTTGGCAAACACTACAAGTTCTCGGTTTCTTTTTTAGAAAGCTAAACATTTAATTAAGATTAAAACTTGTAATGATTCTTTTGCTACGAGAACTGTTGTACCAGTCATGTTCGACTAGTTGAATCTGGGTGACTTTTTGGGAGCCGAACTGGTAGTGTCGGCTTTGACTGATTAGTTTGGAAAATTCGCTTGGGTTGGTTAAATTATTTGTAAAACGGCAAAAGGTAGCATGAGCTGATTTAGATTGATACCTCTCCTGATTGGGAATGTGATATTTTTTTAACAAAGGCCTAATACGATTTCTTAATGTAATCAACTTACCTCTATCAAAACCTTGGATCAGGCCGGCACCATTACTAAAGCAGATACCTGAATAATTTATTTCAAAAGCTTTTATGTTTAAAACTTGGGCAGATAATTCGATTAAGATTTTTTCCAGGGTAGGATTTGGTTGATAACCTGTATCACCAACTAAGTATTCAAAAACAGTTATATGAAGGTCGGTGAACGGATAATAATATTGATTTGGTTCCAGGGTTTCTAACTGGCTTACCAGTTGGCAGTAGTTATCCTCGATATTGTTTACAGGAATGATGAGACCAACACCAATTCTTTGGTCGGGTTGTCGGTTGTTTAGAATGTCATCGATTTGGATTTCTCCACTAGAAATTTTAGCTATATTGTCTTGGTGTATTTTGTTGTAAAGCTTTAGTCCGGCCACGGTTACTTTTTTATCTTATAAATTTTGGTAGCGCCAGATTGGAAAACCAGATCGGCAATAGCAGCAATGTTGTCTTCGTTTAAACTAGGATATTTCTCGACTTCTTTGTCGCCAATAAAAATATAATCAACGCCGTAATCCTGTACCAGAGATCTGATGGTTTTCTGATCGGTAGAAGAATAGATGGCGTCAACGTCCTGTTGGCGCTTGGCTGGTTGATCGTAGCCACCCCGCCAGAGCCATTCGTGAACGATCCAGCCTTCGATAGTAGGAAAACCAGTGGCGGCTGAAACCATATTAAAGTCAGTATAGCTGTCACCAGCAGCTTCTAAAACGGTAGGTTGGCCGTTGATATTATTATTTAGCCAGGTAATAGCTTTAAAATTATCCGGATATCTTAACTGATACCAAAGCATACCGTCTAAACCCTGGTATGATTTTAGATTGCCATAGTTTGATTTTATGGCAAAATAGCTGTAGGAGACGTGAATAACAAACACAAGAAAAAATATTACTTTGTAAAGGTTTTTAATTAACTTATTACTGACCTGGCTAAAATTAAACAGGATATAGGATGCAGACAAGCCATACATCATAAAAGCGGCATAAACCAGCTTGAACATAGTATTGGCCCGGCGATGGGAGTAGATATAAATGTCTTTGATGTAAAAGATTTCCGGGCAGATTATTAAAATAGTAGCAGTGATAATAAGACTTAGAACAAATAAGTGACAAAGAGGGATATCTGATAATTTGGATTTTTTAAACTTGAGAAAATAGACAAAAGGAAAGGATATAAGCCAAAAACCACCGTATAAAATTAAAAGCTGCCAAAAAGGAGAGTGGCTGTCTGAAATTTTTAAACCTTCCATCATTGGTTCAAAATTTTGGGAAAAAGGCAGAGTGAAAATAAACCAGGCGGCAATGGTAAGGATGCCATTTACAAAAGTTTTTAGGATGGCATAGAAAATATTTTTATGCCTTGTAACATTGACTAAAAAAGTAAAAATGGCAAAATCCCAGGCATTAGTCATATAGGATATTGACAATAAAAAGCCACTACCCAAAACTTGGGGCCAATTAATTAGTGAAAGGGAAGGATTTAAAGAAATGGCAAAAATAAAACTAAGAAACAAAATAAACTGAGGAATGTTGTTCATGTGACCATGAAGGTCGGCTACGACAAAACTGTACATAGGGAATTCATGAATGGTTTTGTCATCAATATCAGGATCATAACCGATAAACCTGGTAGCATCCGGGTACCAATAGCTTTGAGCGGCTTTTTTGATATCTGGCCATTTTAAAGACAGGCCATTATTGGCTTGAATGTCTAGTTTGGCAATTTTGTAGACGTGGTGAAGGTTGCCACCAAATGTAACTAAAAAAGCAGAGGTTAGAGCAAACAGAAATATTTTTATCAGCGATATTTTGGGCTTGATGGCATTGATTAAATTAAATGCCAAAGATAAACTTTGACTAAAAGTCAGGGCTAGGACTGTAGCCATGCTTAGGTTGTAGGTAATATAGGATGGGATCTGGCTAATTTTGGTAATAACTGCGTGGATTAAATGACCGAAATAATAATAGTTAATAAACTTACCAGAAAACCACATATCTACTGGTGGCAGGTATTGGCTTTTAAGAGCCGAGTTAACAAAACCCCAATCCATAGGTTTTTCCAAATTATCAATATCAGGTCTAAATGCCCGAATGTAACTCCAGAAAAACAACACTGCCAGGAAAACAATTTCTTCTGTAATAAATATTGGCAGGTGCTGTTTGACAATTTTTATGAAAGCTTTTGGGGAGGAATATTTTTTGAGCAAAACGAAATAGTTTAGTCCAAAAATTGTAACCATTATCCAGAACAGACTGGCCTGGCTAAAACTGATAAATCTAAAAGAACTTAAAACAAAAACCGTAAAGGTGACCAATGTCAAGGAGATTGTTTTTGACAGAGCATAACCTTTATCCCTAAACTTATTAAAAAACAAAACAGTCGAAGGTAAGCTGATTAAACCTAAAAAGAATAAGCTTAGATACCAAGTGAAAATGTAACTAATATCCAAAGAAGTCATTAAGGAATAAAAATAGTTAAAAGATTTTTAACCAATTGTATCAAAGGTTGTGGAAAGGTAATCTGATGTGATACGGCCCAAGTGAAAAAACCTACTACCAGACCACCTAAGATATCCACAGGATAATGAAAACCAATTAATATTCTAAAAAGAATCAGCGGTATGGTAATGACCAGAAATAAGCTGGCGGGAAAGACCTGGTATTGGGTTAGGAACAAAAAAAAGAAAAATGCTTTACTGGTATGGCCTGAAGGAAAACTACCGGTATCATACCAACATTTAACTAAGCCTTTTGGTAAAGTGTTTTTATGTTTACCAATTGGCCTTGACCAAAAAAAATATGCTTTTGATAATCTTTCGATGATCTCGGCTAAAGTGGTCGCTAAAAGTAATTGCCAAAAAATATTTGGGTCATGACTGATTAGGATGAAAGACATAATAGCCAAAATTACCCAGATAAGATAGTTTAAAATAACGACCAAGATAGATCCAAAGTTTGTTTTTAGAAGGCTTTTTAATAAATCAAACTTGGGCTGCCAAAATAGGATAGCTTGGAACATGAGTTAATAATATCAGACTAGATTAGAAAATATTGATCTTGGTGATATGAAAAATCCAGCTCGACTGACTTTAAAGTATTCCACTTATCAATGTATTTTAGATATTTATTTTTTAGGGCAAAGTCGTATATTTTTTTGGTGATTAGGACGTCAGCCTGACAGTATTTAGATAACTTGGCAAGACTTGTGCTATCCCCTTTTTGCCAATATTTTACCGCATTTATACCGCTATCTATTTTAGTTTCGTTTAGGGTTGACCTGGCGATAGTGTTTAGTGATAGACGATGACCGAGTATTTTTTGGATTTCTTTTAAGATATCAAAGTGATTTAGTTTACTAAAATCATATGTTGAGCAAAGGGGTCTTAAAACCAGATTGTCAAAGTCAATGGAATTGAAACCAATGACCCTGTTGACATTGGCAAAAAGAGACCACATGGAAGACAAATCGTTTTGCCAAAAAGTGTGCATATGTCCGCTGATCTCATGATAGTCTTTATCAAGAGTTCTTTTATAAAGGCAGACTACCGATACACCCAACTTGGCAATGTTGCCAAAGTTAATATCCTCAAATAGTTTTTGGGTTTCTATATCAAAAATAATTTCGTCAAACATAGTAGAATACTATATGATACTAAAAAACATAAGCCCACTTTTGTCATTAGTATTTGGGATACTGGTGCTGACAAACCCAAAATTACTATCAACTTTGGTAGGAATATATTTGATTGTAATAGGACTAATTGGCCTAGGAATACTTAACTTTTAGTTATTTTTTCTTAAGACAGTTCTCAATTTTTAGTTGAGCTTTTTCGGGGCTAATTTTGAAAACTAAAGCCATTTCTTCGGCAAGTCGTTGGATTAAAAGTTGGTAGATGTAATTTTTGCTACCGGTAAATTTGATATCGGGACCGATTTTTTCTAGATATATTTTTCTAATAGTTTCTGCGATTTTGGTAGGCTCATTTTGATTAAGAACTGCTTTGGCAGTTAGAACATCAACTACTTCCTTGTCTTTTTTGATTTTTTTATCACACAAAGTGTCTAGGACTTTAGAAAGCTGAGTCTTACTTAGAGGAGTTCTAATGGTAGTTTTACTAATATTGCTTTGCGGAATTGAGGAGACAATATCAGATTCTTGGCCATTAGAAAAATATGGTTTAAAAATTAGGAGTTTATCAGGACCTATAGAAGTATCAATTTTTTTAATATCGGTGATAATAAAAACTTGACCAAAATCGATCAAAAAGTCTCCCTTGGAAAAATCTGACATGGTTTATTATACACTAAATTACCAAACTACAGGACGATTGATTGTCTTAAAACATCAGTTGTGGTGGATAATTCTGTGATATAGTTGTCTCTAAAATCACCGGTTCCGACAAACTTAGCTATGTTATTTATAATATCTTCAAACGGACGGCAATAGAAACATCCACCCTCCCCTTTTGGACACTTGAAATGGTTTAGTTGGCGGGTTAGTTTGATTTTTTTGGCGATTTTTAGAATATTTTTTTGACTATCATCAGGATCGGCTAGCTTTTGGACAGATAGTTTGGGACCTTTGTCCAGATACCAATAGCTGGCTTTAAAAACTGGTCTGTCTTGACAGTTTAGAGCTAGAAGTTGATAAATTGGTAACTGAAGAGAGTCCGGTTTTTCTTCTTTACGACTGGTTTTGAAGTCAATGATATGAACACTATTGTTAGTCTTTAGGTATTCTAACCAATCGATTTTGCCACACAAAATTATATTGTCGGTTTTTGATAGATAAAACCAGGGTAAATCATTATCCGCTTTGATTTTGACAGCTAATTTCTCCAAAGGTCCCGGGTGTCTTTCAACCATGTCAAGCATTTTTAGACCTTTTTGAAAATGGTCAGACTCGACTAGGGGGTCGGTAAAACCACCTTTTAGACCTTCATACTTGTACCAGATTTGTTTAAATTTTTCGGTTAGGGGAATTTTGAATCTTTGGGTTACAGGTAAGATAGATAAGGATTCAATGATCTGATGAACAGCCGAGCCAAGAGATAAGGCGGGATTAACTATTTGGACTTTTCGGCCAGTCTTGGGATCTTTGTAGACGTTTTTTAGATAATAGGATCTGGGACAGTTTAGAAAATCGGAAATGGAGCTATGAGACAGCCATAGAGCACTGTACTTATCATCGGTCATAGGTTAGTGTAACATTGCGAATTGTGGTAGAGTAAGTCATGAATTTGGATATGTTTAAAAGAGAGGGAAAGTACCTGATGCTGGCGCTTGATCAACGGGGTAGTTTTTCTAAATTGGCGGGCAGTAAGGACACAAATATATTAATTAGTAAAAAGAAGCAAATTATCGGTGCCCTGGATGATCTGTATAGTGGTGTATTAGTAGACCCTAGAATAGGTTTACCGGCTTACAATGAATATGGCAGTAACAAACCACTTTTACTATGTACCGAGAAAACCGGTTATGAGGAAATTGGCATGGACAGAAAGACAGAAATTGAACATAGAGTAAAAGAATTAAAAGGAATGGGGGCTAAGGGTATAAAAATATTGTTGTTCTTTAACCCTTTTGGAGCAACAGCAGAAGAACAATATAGAACTGCCAACCAAATTTCTATAGAGTGTCAACAAGAAAATTTACCCTATTTTTTTGAGATTGTAACTTACGGACAAGGAGAAAATCTAGTTAGACAATCGGTAAAATATTTTTTGGACAGAAAATTTAGGGCCGATATTTTTAAGATAGAATATCCGGGAAGTGAAAAAGAGTGTCAGAAAGTAACTAAAATGCTGGGTAAAACTGAGTGGATTATGTTAACTGCCGGAATAGATTACGATGAATTTTGCAGACGACTTACTGTTGCCTGTAAAAACGGCTGCTCTGGTTTTTTGGCAGGCAGATCAGTTTGGCAGGACCTAATTGGCTATACGATTGAGGAAAATGAGATAGGTAAAATGAGAGATAGATTTGAAAAAATAAGTAAAATAGCGATCAATTCATGACAAAGATTTTATTAAGCTGTACCTATTATCTACCAAATATCTCGGGGGTGACTGTCTATGTTGATATTTTGGCCAGGCAGTTTATTAAAAAGGGCTGTGGGGTAAGTGTCTTGACCTCTCAACACAGAGCTAACTTAAAGAGTCGGGAAAAAGTAAAGGGAATTAATATTTATAGATCTAGAAAACTAATATCTATTAATAAGGGAATATTGATGCCTTGGTTTTGGTGGGATGCCTATAAACAAGTAAGACAGGCGGATGTAATATTTGCAAATTTACCGCAAGTGGAATCAATCTGGCTGGCAGTATGGAGCAAAATACTTAAAAAAAGATTTGTCGTAATCCACCACTGTGAGTTTAACTTTACAGGGAGCCTAGCAAATAAAATAATAAGTGTTATCACTTACCCTATTCATTTGGTTAGTTATGTATTGGCAGATGAAATTATTTCATATACGCAAGATTATGCTAAAACTTCAATATTTTTGAAATATTTTCTGAAAAAAATTAAATATATTTTGCCACCGGTAGTAGTCGGTAAAGAAAATAAAGAAAATCAGAAAGAAATCAGAAATAAAATTAATTTGAAAAATGACAAGGTAGTAGGATTTGTGGGCAGGATTGGACCAATTGAACATGACAGGTTAGTAGATTTTTATAAAATCTGCGATTGTTTAGTACTACCTTCAACAAATAACTTAGAGACTTTTGGCATAGTCCAACCAGAGGCTATGGTATGTGGTTGTCCGGTGGTTGCTTCTGACTTACCGGGAGTAAGAATGCCGGTAAAGATGACTGGTTTGGGAGAAATTTCTAAAGTTGGTGATAGTCAGGATCTAGCTAATAAAATCAAAAAAGTGTTATCAGTAAAATATAGTCAGACACGTTTTGATAAAGCAAAAAAAATATTTGGTTTTAGTTACTTTATTGATGCCTATTTAAAACTATTGGACTAATCTTTTGAGCAGAAATAAAACCGATACTTGAGTGGACTGGATTTGGATAAGTGTAGACCTTGTAACCAAGATTTATAAAATTCTTTATTAAACTATCTAATTCTAATTGGTTATGGCTAAATAAGTGGTATTCCATGATGATATTATCGATTTTTTTGAACAAAGATATATTAAATTTTGAAAAAATGTCGTATTCTGCGCCTTCACAATCACACTTAAGTAAGTTTATATGTTTGATATGGTTATCAGTAATAAATTTGTGGAGAGATGTTGATTTGGCTATGTTTTTAGTTTTGTTGGTATTAATAGTACTGTTGTTGCCAAAATTTTTGGGGTTAATATTAATTTCTAGATTCTTATCTGAAGATGAAATGGCCAATTTATAGGTCTTTATATTATTTAGATTATTTATTTTTATATTTTTTTTAAGTAAATTAAAACTTTTTTTAAAGGGTTCGATAGCATATATTTTGTTTTTGGGTGATAGTTGGGCTACTAAAATAGAAAAATCGCCAATGCCTGCACCTATGTCAAGGATAGTCCAGCCTGGTTGAGGAGTTAAACCATATTTAAAATAATCTTTTAAAAGATAACTTTCTGTTAACACCCATAGATCCATAAAATTTCTAACATAAAAACTGGTATTATTTTTAAACCTAATCAGTTTAATTGGCTTTTTACTAATAAAAGTAATTGGATTAGAAAGGTTTAGAAAAAGCGATAATAGAGTTTTAAGATGATATGGTTTAATTGACATTTTTTTGGAAAACAACAACTTGGGGGTGGTCGTAAACAGAAAAGGCTTCCTCTACTGTGTTGTCACGAAGATAAACTCCAGGATTTTGACAACCACTTTCAATATCAATCCAGTTATTTTTAACTCCGGGGTAATTGGAAGGGCCAAAATAAATACACTGGTTAATAAATGGCAAATATATTCCTGGATAATTGGTAAATTGAGCCACTTTAGTAAACTTGATATTGGAACCGAAAATTGGTTGGTTAGAAAACAATTGCTGATAAAATAAACTGGTTTGAGGATAAAGATCGGGGACTTTGGGAATGGAAGCCCAAAGTCGGTTTGAGGATAAAATAATGTAATCAATACTTTGGAGCTGAGACAAAAGAATAGTTTGTTTCTGAGGTGAGTCTGGATCATAGAGGTTTAGGGTAACTGTAGAGTATTTGGAAAACTGGTTGGGTAGAGGCAGAGGTAAACAATCGTCCCAATGTTCACATGATATGGTTGAACTTGTAGAAATATTTTGATAAATCCCATCAGATGCCTGAATACGTGAATGATCAAGT
>CAYWRN010000001.1:33610-33944 GCA_964461095.1 uncultured Gammaproteobacteria bacterium | reverse complement strand
GTAGATAGACTAGATGAGTTCCCAGAAGTACAAACCTAAACCAAGTGGGTAAGTTTTGGATAAAAACTGAAAAGATAATGACAATAGAGGGAACTATAACCAGAAAGTATCTTTGGGTATAACTAAACTGAGAGGATTGAAAAATAAATAAATAGAAAATCCAAACCAGTGATAAAAAAGTTGGGATATTTAAAATCTTTGGTTTTTTGACTAAAGAAATCACCAGACCAAAACATATAGGAAGACCTAAGCTCCAGATAATTAGATTTTGAAGGGGAAAAATAATTTTGGTTTTTGATAGCCACTGAACAGCCGGAGGAAAATACTGAGTATT
>CAYWRN010000001.1:31082-33600 GCA_964461095.1 uncultured Gammaproteobacteria bacterium | reverse complement strand
AGCCAAACTTTTTAAAGAGTCAACAAAGGCGTGATTGGGTGTGAAAATTGACGAAAAGTAATAAGGTGAAAAAAACCTAATTGAAAGAAAAGTAACTAGTAAAAAGACTAAACCAGAAATGAGGGTATATATTAACTTTTTATATTTCCAAAGGTGAAAAAAATAAATTAGAAAAATGATAGGGGCAGGGTAGAGAGCAGAAATTTTTGAGGATATAGCCAAGCCATAAGACAAACTAGCTAGAAATAAATAAATATATTTTTTTTGATATTGCCAATAAAGAAGATAGGTGAAAGTGGCAAAAAGAAAAAAGTTTAAAAATGTATCAACGGCAAAAAAGTGGGAAAGCTGAACAGGCAGAACAGTCAGTCCGTATACAAAGGAAGCAAATAAAGCTTGCTTGGGTCGGTTTTTAATTAAAAGATAAAAATAATAAATAGTAAAAATGTTTAGGCTATCAAAAAAAGCTGAAATAACCCGGCCTACCAAATTGATATTGATGTAAGATTTAAGATTTAAGATGTAAGATGTAAGTGAAATTAAAGTGGTGGGGAAGGTACCATAAACAAAAAAGCGATATTGATTATGGTTATAAGGATTAAGTGGAGAATTTGACGATAAATAATTTAAGATACCTGTAGGTAGAGGTAGATCGTTTATATACATAGTCAGAAACCTTTCGTCCGGATGGAGGTGCTGACCTTGGTCCCAATTAAGACCATAGAGCCTAACTAGAAGACTTAAGGCAAAGATAACCAGTAGTGGTATAAATGGTTTAATTTTGGTCATAGTTTAAAAGAATTTGTTGATAGTAGTTTTGATCAAAAGGAATTTGCTTTTGATAGATTCTAATAATGGGATGGTCGAAAACAGTAAAGGTTTCTTCGGCATTTTCTTGGTTGGTTAGAAGCCAGGGGCTAAATGTCTTTACCTTTGAAAATCCCAATTGGCCAGAAAACAAAGCCTGGTAATACCTTTGGGAGTAAGGGAAATTGTTATTGTTTTGATTTTTAAATATTCGACGGCTGGGAATAATTATATAGTCTGCTTGATTAAGATAACCAGATAGAGATTGCTGAAGATCGGGATTTTGGTCGAGGTTATAAAAATCAAAGTTGTAAACTGGATTACTAGCGCTTATGGGGATATCAACAACATTACCGGCTTCAGAAAAAATAACAGCTTGAGGAGAAAGGTTAGTATTTATCCATCTTGAAGCCTGGAGCCGAATATCGGGTCTAATGTAGATAGACATAAACAGAATGCCTGGTACTATAGCGATTAAGGTAATAAATAGTTTAATTTTTTTGTATTTTAGACTTGAGATATAGAAAGTGCTTAAAAAAGGAATACAAAAAAAGATAGGTGACATAAATCTAGTCCACTTGGTGTATAGAGAACCAAAATAAGCAAAGTATAAAAGACTAGGTAAAAATATGATAAGAAATTCAATTTTTTTTTGATAAAAAATTTTGGGTGTTTTGATAAAAAGAGCCAGGATTGACGTTACCAAAATTGGCATGCCAAAAACATAAGGGAATATATTAATAAATTGAAAGATATAGGGCAGAGTGTTTTCGAATTGACGGGTATAAAATACCTTTAGATCGCCTGTAGCCACACTGGTTTCGTATATGGAGGCAGAAACAAAATCTGACCATTTAATTAGGTGATATGGTGAAAAAACGACGGCAAACATGAGGGATGCCGTAAGGTACAAAAATACCTTTGGTATGGATTTTAACAATGATTTTTGGCTGTATATTATGGCTAAAATAAAAGCCGAGGCAAAAATTAAGGAGCTAATCTTGGTGGCTAGACCAATACCTAATAATAAAGAATTTAGTAGAAAATATTTAAATTTACCGGTTTGAAAATATTTTATAGAAAAAAGGATAATAGCGGAAAATACCAGAACTAGTAAAGATTCGGTGGTGCCGAATTTTGAAATCTGAATTAAACCAGGAGTAAAAAGTAAAAGAAAACAAAAAAGAAAGCCATTTTTTTTGGTAAAAAAATAGGAAGAGATATGATATATGACTAATATAGACAAGCAAGAAAATAAGGCCGAGTAAAATCTTAAAGTATAGATGGAAGTTGAAAAAGAGTGGTCTATATTTAAAAATACTTGGCTAAAATAGGCCAAATATAGAGGGAATTGACCGTAAGCAAAAAAGTGAGGATTTAGATCATTGGTCATACCAGAAACCGACCTGGCCATATTACTTTCATCAGGATGGAAGAAAAAACCGTTGCCCCAACTAAGACCAACAAAACGGGTAAGGAGTGCTAGAAAGATTAAGACTAAAGGTAGGGAATATTTTCTATTAAATGACATAAATTATGGCGATCATGAAAATACCCCAGACAAATACAGAAAACAAAAGAGGAATATCGGTAGCAATAATTTTTTCTGGTCTCTCCCCTTCCTGCATTTCAAAAATAATCTGACCATAGCGCATAATGCCAAATATGACCGGAAAAATGGTAACCATGTACCACTTTCTATTTAAAGCCC
>CAYWRN010000001.1:28031-31072 GCA_964461095.1 uncultured Gammaproteobacteria bacterium | reverse complement strand
ATGGATTAAACCATTAAACAGTATCGGTTCTTCAAAAAAAGTAAACATAGCATAGGTAAGCAGAGTGGCAACAGCAAAAATTGAGGTGTAGAAATTTAGAAGGGCTTTGCTATAGCCCTGAAGGGCCTGCCTGGTTACCTTACCGGTATTAACCAATTCGCTTCTTCTCTTACCACTAGCAATAAAAAGGGATAGAAAAATTACAGACAGCATTAACCAGATAGGTAAATGATAGCCGGTGGCAATTTCTCCGGCATAGGCTCGAATAATAAAAAATATAGAAATACCTAAAATATCTAAAAGGGCTTTCTTTTTAAAAATAAAGGAGTAAGAGTATTGGAGAATGGCAAAAAATAAACAAATATTAAAAAAGAAGCCACCTAAAAAGTGAGCTAAATATAAACCGATAGACACAAGTATAACGGCCGTGACAATAGCTTCGGTTTTGGAGATACTACCGTTGGCGATGGGTCGATTTTTTTTAACCGGGTGAAGTTTGTCTTTGTCACAATCAATTAAATCATTAATTAAATAAGAAGAGGATGAGAGAAGACAGAAAGAGAAGAAAGCCAAAATAGTATTGGATACAAGGTTGGGATTTAAAAGTTGACCATTAATAATAACTGAAGCAAAGATAGCTAAATTTTTGGTCCACTGGAATGGGCGCATAGCCATAACTAAGGCTTTTGTTTTAGAGACGTAAGATAATTTCATCTACTACAATAATACCAAAAGACCCAGAAGAGCGACAATGGTTCCACCCAGGAAAAGACCTTTAACTGGGAAATCGATACCGGCATCTGGCAAGGTAATCCTAGTTGGGGTGGGACCTTCGGCAATGACAGATGTTGGAATAGGTGTGGGTGTTTTGGTAGCTGTTGGTGTAGGTGTGGGAGCCGAACAACAAGTTGAGGAGGACGGATTATCGTAACAGGCGTCTTGGTATTGAGACAAGGCACAGTAACTGTCTCCGGTTGAGGTGGCTATACACACTAGACCACTATTACAGGGATGACTACTGTCGCAGGGATGGTAGCCGCAACTATTTGGTTGAGGAGTTGGGGTTGGGGTGGGAGTTTTGGTAGGAGTGGGTGTATAAGTAGGGGTAGGAGTACGGGTTGGAGTAGGGGTTCTGGTAGGAGTTGGTGTTCGGGTAGGAGTTGGGGTGGGAGATAAGGTACCAGTTGGAGTGGGTGTGTTGGTAAGGACTCTGGTTGGAGTAGGGGTGTTAGTTAGAAGCCTGGTGGGTGTCGGACTACTAAAAGTAACACGGGTAGGAGTAGGTGTGGGCGGTGTACAATCCCAGTCTAACTGTTCCGGGTTGGTGTAGCCATTGGAACATTGGTAGGTACTTATATCCATACAATCCGGCCTACCATTACCATTACAGTAGGTGTAACACCACTCACCCCTGTCACCAATAAATACTATAGAGTAGGCACCATTACTGGCGTTACTATCGTTTTGGATGCTAGTACACCAATAATCCTGACTGAAAGTATAACTACTGGAAAAATAGGTTGGTTTATCACCACTACAACCCCAAACGAAGCCACGACAAACAAAGGTACTGGTGGCTGGACAATTATCGCCTGAATTAGAACAACCATTTTGATTACAGCTACCTTCACACCAATCAGTAGGACAAGCAAGACAATCCTGGGTACAGTTAACGCACGTTTCCCCTGCTTCACATCTGCCATTACCGCAAACAGCAGGTTGGGTACAATCGCCACAACTAGGGTCATCAACACCGTTTACCCAGCTGCCATTGTCGCAGGTATATCTTTTGCATTGCTGGGTATTGCACGACGTTTGACCAGGATCAAAACAAGTACCTCCTGATTCACAACTTGGAGCAGTACATTCAGCTGCTCGCTCTCTTAAATCTTGATTTGTTTGAACTAAAGCGATGCCGGCTAAAAGTGATAATAGCAAAAAAACTACTGTTAAAATAGGATATATTTGAGCTAAGCCGTATTTACTTGTTTTTGGCATCTATTTCAGTTTAAGATATTAATTTTTTTGTTTCAATAGGATAAAAAGATAACCGAACTAGCAACTAAAAATATAGCAACTATTACTAAGCTAATTGTGGGTAGTACTCCGCCTGAAACAACTAGTGTGGGTGTAGGAGAAGCTGGGGCAGTAGTAGGTATTGGGGTAGAGCTAGGAGCTAGGGTAGGCTGAATAGTTGAGGTGGGTATAGGTATATTAGTGGGTGCTAAAGTAGGTATAAAGGTAGGAGAGGGACTGGTTAGGTTAGCTGACTGTGAAGCAGAAAAAGCAGGTAAATCTGAATCGGACTGGGCTAAAACAGTAAATGATCTGGTAACAGTTTTAAGAACATTGGTAACCGGGTCTGTATATTTTAAGGTGACTGTGTGCTGTCCGGGCTCTAGATTGGTAGGAGCTGCCCACTGCCATGTACCATTGGAGTCAACAATAAAAGAGTCAGTAATAGTATTGGGCGAATTGACTTCAATTTGGACTGATGCTCCGGCTGGTCCCTGACCAAAAAAAGACGGCATTTGATTGTTAATAGATTCACCATCGGAAGGGTTAGTAATAGTAAGAGATTGATCCAAATTATTTGAAGGCTGGTCTAGGCTATCAAATTCGATTTGACCAGACTGGGAAAAACTCTGATTGTCTAAATATATATCTGGCACCGGGTTCTTTTGAAGACTATCATTAGTTAGGACTACAATTTGGCCATCGGGTGACATAATGGCAATTTCATCCAGACTGTCAACGGGGGGTTGAAGCCAAGTATTGGTATCGACACCATAACTATAGGTTAGCGGAATATTCCAATAAGCCTGGTCGGTAACAAAAGCTGATAAGGGATAGAGACTGGGTATATTAATATAAATAATGGAGTTTTGGGCCGGTTGGTTCTGTTTAAAATATACCCTACCCCAAGATAAAGAAGCATTGACTTGAGTAGAGGAAGGTTTGGAAAAAGTAGTGACTTTGTATGCTTGATGATCATACTGGTTGCCTTCGGCAAGGAATTTATATTGATAATCTGTGTTTGA
>CAYWRN010000001.1:27028-28005 GCA_964461095.1 uncultured Gammaproteobacteria bacterium | reverse complement strand
TTTCCCAAAATATTTCTGGCATCCTGATATACCTGGTCGTTAACGACACAAGTAACTTGACATTCCTTTGAGGTAATAAAAGAGATATCAAAGGAATCATAAGTTAGGTTGGTTATTTGGATATTAACCGGTTGGCAGCTTTGGCTAGCCCTGGTTAACAGATTTATTGGCTGACTGGTAACAAATACACCAGCGGCCATAACAAAAAGCAGAAGAACTAAGCCCAGCAACGAAGGGATTGTTTTAATTTTGAGGTGGGGAATTTTCATCGACAGTGATAGTAGGCTGAGAATGGCCAAATGATTGATAACCAAATTCTTGTCTTTTTTCGATTTTTTCTAAAACCTCGCTATTGATTGTCGTATCAATGATCTGGCTTTTGTAACTTTGGGCATCATCTCTGACACTACTAGTCATAATCTTTGAATAGCCTGACTGGACAATAAAAACCAACATGGCTACAAGACTTAAAATTGAGATAAATAAGAAATATTTTGATAGTTTTATTTTTGGTGTCATTTGGGAAGATAATAAACTTTTGCACTAACTTTAAACGATACTTGGTTTGAGGAACCTGAAGTAGGTAGTGTCTGATCTTCGGCAATAACAGGATCAATGATAAGTGATTGGATTTTCATCAATCTTCTGTTTTGATAGATACCATCCAGAAGAGTTGTTAAACTGGTAAAGTCGACAGGGGCATTTAAAGCGTAGGTGTAATGGGGAGTTTTGTCATCTTTGTCTTCGGTAAAATTGAAACTTAGATCTTCAAGAACTAATCCAGATTGATTGCTGATACCCAATATTTGATTACTAGCCTGATAAAAGGAGTGCCGTTGGGGAAGACTACTGTCTATAAGATAGTATTTAGATTGAATTTGGCTGTAAACATTTTGGGCCTCGATGATAGTATTGATTTGTTTTTTTAGGTCGAGTGAAACTTCTTTTTTGGCCTTAATTTCTCCAATAAGCACGGT
>CAYWRN010000001.1:0-27018 GCA_964461095.1 uncultured Gammaproteobacteria bacterium | reverse complement strand
TTTTTTCAAGGATATATGAAACCAGAGAAGATTGACTAGTGGTAACTGATTTATCAAATTTCATTGTCTTTGATAAAGGACTGATTAAATTTAACTTGTAATGCAAGGGTTAAGAAACTGGTTTTAGGCGCTTTTTCGATTTTTCTGATACTGACTGATTCTATGTCAGGATTGGCGATAAGGTTACTGATAAAACTGACAGCCATGTTGTTATCAAAGGCGATGATATCAAGCTGAGTATCGAGGTTATCCGTGTTTGGACTTAGTTGGATTTTTTGGAAAAATATTTGGCTAGGGGTACTTTTAAAAATGCTATTAAGGCTAACGGACAAGTTTGGTGAGGTTAACAACTTGTCGATTTTGTCCAGCCTAGCTTTTACTAGACTAAAATCCTGCTGAAATTCTTTGGTACTGTCAATGATAGCCTTTTGTTGACGGAGGGTTTCGGATAAGTCGGCATTGGTGCGATCTAACCAGAAACGGGAAACAAAAGCACCAACGACAATTAATTCAGTAAAAATTATTATTACCCGACCAACCGATGTTAGCCAGTTAATGGTCCGGTTGACAATATTATTAGGATCATTTTCGGAAGGTAACAAAGATATCTGCTTTTTATTGGCAGGGTTCATAAATCAGTATATCTAATAACTAAGAGTGTTTAAATAGTCTGGCCGGGGTTAGAAGTTTTAGAAAAATGGACATCTGATCTATTTTGAGAAGAGTTGATGTAAATAGGTATGCTGAAAAACTTGATATTGAACCAAAGCTAACCAAAAGTAGTAGGTTTAGAGTCCGGCTGGTATCAAACAAGGTCATGTCGAAGGCCCTGATAAAAATCCAGGCAAGTAAGGACATAAGAAAAGACGAAACAATGATTTTTAGGAATGAACGAGATAATTTTTTGAAATTTAACTTATAGATTTGTCGGGAAAACTCAACTATTAGACCAACAGACTGGATTAGGTTGGAAACAGAAACTCCAACTGCCAGACCGATTACGCCCAAATCAAAATATTTAACTAAGACAAAGGTAATTAGTAGGCTAATAACTAGAGCTTTGACAGAAATATTTAGAGGTGTTTTGGTATTGTGGGCAGCGTAAAAGGCCCGGTTTAGGATTTGGATAACAGATTGAAGAAAAATTGACGGAGATAGGTAGACCATTATTTGAGCAATCCTGACAGTAGCGGACCAGGGAAATTGACGTGATCCAAAAATAAGACGGGTAATTGGCAGACGATAAACTAAAAAGATAGCGGTAATGGGAAGCGACAAAAATAATGCCTGTAAAAGGGTAGAAATAACTAAGGATTTAAATTTTTTGATTTTGTTTTGAGCTACTCTTTTGGATAGTATAGGCAAAGAGGCTTGGCTAATGGTAGTGCTAAATATCCGACTTGGTAAAAAGACTAATTGAAGAGCCAGGGCGTACAGGGCGTAGCTGCCAGCAGGCAAAAGACTGGCCCACCTTAGAGAAAAGAAACTTTCAATCTCGGTCAGACCTGTACTAATACTTCTGGGGATCATTAATTTAACGATTTTACTAAAACCATCAAGCTTGGTATCAAAATTTAAACTATATTTAAATCCAAGCTTTAGGACCAGAGGTAATTGAATAAGAAAGTGAAGAAAAGAGCCGATAACGGCACCAATACAGACACCATAGATACCTAAACTAGGTGCCAGAAACAGAGTGGCTAAGATAATTGATAAATTATATAGAATTGGCGAAAGTGAGGGGACTAAAAAAATTTGATTTGACTGGATAATACTGGTAAAAAAATTACTGATTAAGAAAAAGACCTGAGCAACCAAAAGGATTCTGGTTAACCTGACCATCAAAAGAAGTTGGTATTGATCGAAACCCGGAGCTAAAATCCGACTTAAGGGCCAGGCAAAAATATAGATAATCACAAGACAGATAAAGAGAGCAATGGAGAGAACATTAATGACAGAACTAGCCAAAAGATGGGCGTGTTTTTTGTCTTTTTCTAAATATGAGAGAAAGACCGGCATAAACGAAGCAGAGAGAGCGCCGGTAACCAACAACTTAAAGACAATATCCGGAAGTTTAAAAGCTGCTTTGTAAACATCGAGTTCCTCGGGACAACAAGACAAAAACCTAGGATAAACAACTCTCTCTCTGATTAAACCAAGTGCAGCAGAAACAGCAAAAGAAAACGACAAAACTAAAGAAGCCAACCAAATGCTCTTTTGTTTTTTTAAACTTAAACTTTTTAATAAATTTCTTAAAGACATAAAAAATAGGGGGTAAACTAGTTAAAAGATAACAAAAACTATCTAAATTAACTACATGTTGTTGAAAGTCAGATGGGCCTTGTGTAAAATAAGGCCATGCCAGTCACAAAATCAGTTAAGAAAGCTTTAAGACAATCGCTTAAAAAACAAAAAAAGAACAGGTCTTTAAAAGACCGGGTTAAAAGAATACTAAAAGATTTTTTGGGTAAACCAGATGAAGGTGGTCTAAAGAAAGTGTATTCAGTTTTGGATAAAGCCAAAAAAGAGGGTATTTATCATAAAAACAAAACGGCCAGATTAAAAGCAGCCATGGCTAAAAGGATCGTCAAAAAAGAAACCAAAAAACCGACAGAAAAAAAGAGTGGTAGTAAAATGCCTAAATCTAAGTAATAATTTATTATTTAGATTTGAAGATGAAAAGAAAATTTTACGTTACAACTCCGATTTATTATATAAACGATGTCCCCCATATTGGTCATACCTGTACGACTGTAGCGGCTGATGTATTAGCTAGGTTCCATAGACTTATAGGGGAAAATGTATTTTTTTTAACAGGGACAGATGAACACGGCCAGAAAGTAGCTGAAGCTTCGCAAGAGGCGGGCTTTGACGATGTTAAAAAATATTGTGATAGTATTGCTCCCAGATTTGAAGAAGCCTGGACAAGCTTGAATATTAGTTGTGATTTTTTTATCCGAACAACTGATCCAAGACACGAAGGGATAGTAGCGGATTTGATCAATAAATGTTTTGAGAATGGTGATATATATAAGGACAAATATGAGGGCCTGTATTGTGTAGGGTGTGAAAAATTTTTGACCGAAAGTGATTTAGTTGACGGCCATTGCCCGATCCATCCAGTGGAAAAAACAGTTCAACAGTCTGAAGAGAATTGGTTTTTTAGACTATCAAAATATGTGCCAAAAATTATTGAACTTATTAAAGACGATAATAATAACTATATATTTCCAGAAGGTAAAAGATCTGAAGTCTTGGCAAAACTAGAAGCCGGTGTTAGGGATATTTCTATATCCAGAGCTAATGTACCATGGGGAATACCTGTCCCTTGGGACCAAAGCCAAAGTATATATGTATGGTTTGATGCCTTGATCAACTATTATAGTGCCACTCAGTTTCTGGAAAACAAAAGTGATTTTTGGCCAGCTACTTTACACGTATTGGGAAAGGAAATTTTGTGGTTTCATACAGTTATTTGGCAAGCCATGTTGATGTCGGCCGGGATAGACATACCACAAAAAACTTTTACCCATAGCTTCTATATGATTGATGGGGCTAAGATGAGTAAGTCACTTGGCAATGTGATTTCCCCAGGTCAATTAGTAAAACTGTTTGGGGTGGACGGAGCCAGATTTTTGGTGGCAACATCTTTTCCAAGAGATAACGATGCCGATGTGGGCATTGGTAGGTTTAAAGAAAAATACAATGCCGATCTGGCTAACAATTTGGGTAACTTAGTATCCAGAGTATCTAAAATGGGACAAGGACTAGAAATAGATAAGCAGGACTTAAAATATGACACAGAAATAGGTAATCTAATAGATGATTTGCGATTTAGCGAAGCCGTAGCCTCTGTATTTGATAGATGGATAAATCCGGTCAATACCAGACTCAACCAAGAGGAACCGTGGAAAAAAGATAAAGAGGATAAGACCAGAATAGACCTATTAGGGTGGTGTGGTCAACAAATACAACTAGCTGCTTACCACCTACTACCTTTTATGCCGGATACTAGCCAAAAAATACTAGATCTATTCGACGGTCAAATTAAGGCTTTGGAGAAGGGTCTCTTTGGTAGAGTGGAGTAGTTGCAAGTGTTCGTTGTTCAAGAGCTCTAAACAAACTGGCTTGTGTATCTGGCTGTGTTATTGGTCTGACAAGTCCAATATCCATCTGCCATTTTCTTAATTGGTTAGCGGCTCCAGCTCTTTCAAGAGCTTTGTTTGGGTTGTATGGTATAAAGTGTGGCATAGAGGTATTTTAGGATTTAATGGTAAAATTTGCAAATGATTGATACCCATGCTCATATAAACGATAGGTTTGGCAAGGTGGAGATTCCAACAATACCTGTAGTGTTGGCGGCCAGTAGTGTAGAAGAATCAGAAACTAATATTAATTTGGCTAAAAAATATGCGAATTTATATGCCAGTGTGGGCATACACCCACAACAAACTGACCCTGATAATAGTGAATCGGTTGAAGAACAGATAAAGAAATTGGATGAGTTAGTTTGCGAGAATAGGAATTTAGTAGTAGCTATAGGTGAATGTGGATTAGACTATTCCCCTGCTCCACCTGGTGAGGCAGATAGATCCAAAAGCGACCAGGAAAAAGTATTTAAAAGCCAGATTGAGCTATCTATAAAATACAACCTACCTTTAATAATTCATGCCAGAAAAGCAGTGGATGAAGTAATTGGAATATTATCAAAATATCCAAAAGCCAGAGGTGTGTTTCATTGCTATAGTGGCGGGAAAAAGAGAATCAATAAGGTACTGGGGTTGGGTGACGATTGGTATTTTGGCATGGACGGTAATCTGACCTATGAAGATGGGTTGGTAGAAGTGGTAAAAAATATTGCCAAGGATAGACTCTTGGCTGAAACAGATTCGCCGTTTTTGACACCTGTTCCATACCGAGGAGAGGTAAATAAACCTGAATACGTGGAGTTTGTCTATAAAAAAATAGCAGAAATTTGGCAGGTGAGTTTTGAAGAGGCCCAGGGTTTGGTTGATAAAAACGCCAAAAAACTGTTTTTAGATAAAATCTCCTAAAATAGCTTCTAGTTCTGTTTGATTTGGAAATTTATCGATTAAGACAGGCTGGTGGTTAATCATCAGGACAGTTTTGGCTTCTAAACCAGCTTCTATGACTTTGTACATATCGGTCACATAATCCGGGCTGGTATCTAGTTGAAGTCTTGAACAAACTTCTTCTAGATCGGCAAATAGTTTTTTGCCCCTAGGAGTACCTCGATCAAATAGTTGGATTTTTAGATAAGGCATACTTACTAACTTTTAACACATTTTTTAATAGACAGGCAACTGTAACCGGGCCGACTCCGCCAGTGTTGGGAGTAATATAACTAGCTTTTTGAGCTAAATGGTCAAAGTCTAAATCACCTTCGACCTGGCCGGTTTGTAAATTTTTACTAAAGCCAGCACCAATAATAACAGCACCATCTTTGACCATATCTGGCTTAATAAAGCTGGGGATGCCAACAGCGGAAATTAAAATGTCAGCGGTTTGGGTGATACTATCCAGATTTTGGGTATATTTGTGGCAAATGGTAACAGTGGCAAAATTGTTATTAAAAAGAGCAGCCAAAGGTAAACCGACCAGGGGAGTGTTATTAACAATAACTACATGCTGACCTTTAAGCTCAATTTGGTAATGAATTAATATCTGATAGATTGCCAGAGCCGTGGCGGAAACCAGGCAATTATGATCATTTTGAAAAAGTAGACCTAGACTAGTAGAGGTTAAACCATCAATATCAAGTCTGGGGTCGATGACGTTTAAAATAGTAAATTTATCGAAACTGGAAGGCAGGGGTAATTGAACCATAATGCCACTAGTATCGGATCGATTAAGCTTTTGTATTAGAGAGATAATTTCAGCCTGATCAGAATTATGGGAAAAATGATGGAGATTTGATTTGATGCCAATTTTCTTGGCGATTTTTTGCTTTAGAGATGTATATTTTAGGCTTAGAGGATCATTGCCAACCAGGATAATATCAAACGAAGGCGGGTTGTTGGGATCTAGATTATTTTTTAGCTGATCCAGGATTTGTTTGGACACCTGTTTACCATCGAGAATGGTCATGAGGTAGTATACAATCTATTTATGAAAAAGATCAGATTTTGGGATGTAGTGGCGGGAGGCATAGTAACTTTTTCGGGTGTTAATTTGGTCTGGGGAGATAAGATTCATCTGTTTGATTTTGTGGCTGACCCTATAATTAAATGGGCAATGATGACAGTATCAATCTTTGTCGTATCAATAGTGGTAAACGATTTTAGAAAGAGATAGTTTATTTAGTTAGAACTTGATAACTATTGTTGGTTATAAGAATAGTGTGTTCGAATTGGGCAGATAAAGCATGATCGATAGTGCGAGTCGTCCAACCGTCAGAATCTTCAGAAAGACGCCAACTTAAAGAAGCATTAACCATGGGTTCTATAGTAAAAATCATACCGGGCTCGAGCAAGACATCTTTTCGATTAGTATCAAAATGATAGACAAAAGGATCCTCGTGGAAGCGGATACCAACACCATGACCACCTAATTCACGAACAACAGAAAAACCAAATTTGTTGACATAAGGCTCGATTACCTTACCAACACAATCATTTAAAAAGCGACCGGGTTCAAGCTGGTCAATAGATTTATTTAAGGCAGTTTGGGTAACTTCGATTAGTTTTTGGGCTTTGGGACTAATATGACCGACTGGAAAAGTTTTGCTAGTGTCTCCAAAATAACCGTCTAAAATTGTAGTAATATCGATATTAATAATATCCCCTTCTTTTAAAATATCTTTTTTACTAGGAATACCATGACAGATAACATCGTTTAGAGAAGTACAAATACTTTTGGGAAAACCTCTATAGTTTAGGGGAGCCGGGATGGCGTGATGTTTTCGGATAAACTTATCGACCTTTCTGTCTATCCAATAGGTAGAAACTCCGGGCTTAATTAAAGTTTGGGCGTAATCCAGAGTGAGTTTGGCTAACTGACAGGATCTTTTGATACCTTCAATTTCCTGGGGTTTTTTAATTATGATCACAAGGTATTATAGCTTAAAAAACGACCTATAGGTATGATATAATTTGGATTAAAGAACGGTTTTTGAGTCACTATGTATGCGATAAATGATGGATATAGTATAGTTATAAATCATTCCCCTGGTCCACGAGGTCCGGGAAACAGCGTTGAAGTTGAGCCTACGAATTTATTTTCTGCTTGTGAATTAGGAACATTTCCAAGGCAATCAGAGGTGGTTACGCCAGAGGCAGTTGGAAGAATAGCAACTATACAAGCTATTAATGATATGGGTGTTCCTAACCTAGTTCATAGAGGAAGATTAGCTTTGTTTGGTTCTGGTAGTCCTGAAGGGTGGACACAAAGAAATGATACGATGGTTGCTGCTAGAAGATCTCAAAAAATTGCTAAAGGTGAAGAAATATTGACTCAGGCAACGGGGTTGATTGGTGTTGCTATACGATTTGGACATAAATGTGCAAGTATATATCAAAAAGCTTTAGTTGAAGCGCAAGAAGCACAGGGCCGAAAATGAAGTCTACTATTAGATAAACTAGTTAATAGGTTTAGGATAGGGACGGACTGATAATAGCTTTCTTTGATCTAACCAATATTGTCGGAAAGAAGTACCTGATCTGTCTTTAACATCGTGGTTGTATACCATGTTATGCGGAAAATAGCTGATATATGTGATCTTTCGTTGTTGTTCCATTACCTAATACTATTGCCTAATAATAGGTATATTATATCATTAAATAGACTACATACAGAATTTTACTGATATGGCAATGTCTCCACCAATAATTGGAGTTGTTTGGCAATTAGTGTTTTGACAGTCTTGATTAGTCTGACATATTTTGTGACACATTAGATCACCTTGTTCTTCACCCTCCCCGTAACCATTGGGGGTCATGCCACCAGGTTTAGAGTGGTAACAAAAATAACCTTCCTGACATTTAAAGTTTTGGGCACAAGAATCTAAAACGTCGGCAGAATCTAGACCAGAACCGGAAAGAGATTTATCAATATTGACACCATTAATATAGATATTGACTTCTTGTATTTGGGGAAATTGCATAAGGGTTTGGCGAATTTGAGCTTCAAATCGGGGATTATCGCAACTACCACCAAGAGCAAATTGGCCGATTAAGTAAACATTAGCAACACCATCTGTTGTATCTAATTTTTCAAGTTTTAGATCTGATTGGTATAAAGAATTATAAAGTCCGGACTCACCATAAAACTGATCTTTTAGTGACAATAGGTATGACAGAGAGAATTCAACTTGATCAGAGCCAGAAGGAACTGGCTGTGTGATGGGTACCAAGCTGTCATCACAACCAAATTTCTGGCCAGTTTGACCATTATCGCCTGGGGCAACGAGATAAATATTAACCTGACCTGCTTGTCCGGCGGGGAGAGTAGTGGCTGGTGTCGGTTTGGTGGGTAAACATCCAGATATAAAAATTAAGATAAATATAAGTAAAATCTTTTTGACGTCCATATATTAATTGTAGATGAGATGATTGGATTTGGGTGTTTTTAGTTTTTTAACTGTTTACCAAAGGACACACAATCAGACTTGATGTTAAGCAGAGCAAAATGGGGAGAAGAAAAGAAATCGGCAAAATGTTTGGCTAAATTTTTGATATCTTTGACCTCAACCGACTTAACAAAAGCTTGTGGATTTAGGGAATATATTAATTTAACCGGATCAAGGGGAATGCTAAGAGAGCCTAGAGGGGTGGATTTGGTTTTGGCACCAAGAGGGGTAGTAGGACTAGTTTGACCGGTAGTCAAACTATAGAGAGAATTGTCAGAAACGATAACTTTTAGTGGATAGTCGGCCCTGGCAGCAGCCACCAGATGACCAACTCCTTCACCATAAACTCCCCCATCCCCTCCTATAGCAAAAACAGTTAGTTTGGGATTAGCTAGTTTGATGCCAACGGCGGTAGGAATACAGCGGCCATGAAGAGAATGAATAAATCTGGTGTCGACAAAATCAGCCATATTACCAATACAACCAATGTCATAGACACAAACAACCCTATCTGGATCGAGATGTTGGTCCTTAAGTAACTTTAATAGATTGGCCATAACTAAAAAGTTGCCACAGCCAGGGCACCAGGTAGGCACCACCTTGGTGGTGTAATTTTGAATTTTCAATTTTCAATTTTCAAACTTTTAATGATTTCTTCGGGAAAGAAAGGACGACCATCATATTTGGTAATTAACCTATTAGTATTGACTCCGATAGTTTTTAATAGAAAATTTAGATGACCAAATTGATTGTTTTCAAGACAAATTATATTTTTGTATTTTTTGGTAATAGCCCTAATTTTTTGATCCAGAGGCCAGAGGGTGATGATCTGGAGGAGGTCGTAACCTTGCAGACCCAAATCAAAGGCTTGTCTGATAGCACCAACAGGAGAACCCCAGGATATCAGTAAACTTTTACCAGATTTATTAATAAATACCGGCTTGGGAGCTAGTTTTTGAATCTGGATGTATTTTTTTAGCCTAGCATTAGCCATTTTGGTAATAATCTGGCTATCTTCAGTAGACAGACCGTCGGGGTCATGTTCATAGCTATTGGCTGTTTTGGGTGTCGGATGGTCCAACTTATTAACCGGTAATTTGGATGGATCTATTAGTCCAGTTGAAGATTCGGCAATATGTTTGTCTGATAAAAAGATTACCGGCATGGATAATTTGGAAGCAATCTCTAAAGCTTTTTGAGACAGATGATAACTTTGGTGTTGATCGGCCGGTGCAATAACAACCTTGGGAAAATCACCGTGACCGGAAAAGGTGGCAAAAAGTAAATCGGCTTGAGATGTCCAGGTAGGCAGACCGGTAGCAGGACCAGGCCGGGAAACCAGGTAAAATAAAACTCCGACTTCGGCCATAGCTGATAGGCTAATAGTTTCGGTCATCAGAGCAAAGCCACCACCTGATGTACCAACGGCTGAGGGTAGGCCAGCATAAGAAGCACCTATGGCCATTGAAGAGGCGGCTATTTCGTCTTCCGGGTGAACAACTTTAATACCCCACTTGGTCTGATTTTTGGCCAATTCGTGTAAGGCACCGCTACTAGGAGTCATGGGATAAGCAGCATAAAATTTACCACCTCCGTGGTAAAAGCCATGGGAAAAAGCTTGGTTACCATCGACTATTATCTGGTTTTTTGAAATACTGCCAGTAGGTTTGGGAAGAAATTTACCGATAAAGCCTGAATAATTACTGGCGACAAAATTAAAACCACTGTTAAAATCTACAAGATTACCGGCATAGTAATCGGGGTAGGTCTTTTTTAAAAGCGATTTGGCTAACTTGGCGTCACTACCTAAAAGACAGACAATAGCTCCGAAACAGAAAATGTTAGGGTGTTGGGATTTGGGTAGATTTTTAAACACCAGAGTTTTGCTGGTAAACTCACTTTGGTGTACCTGCCAGTGATTTGGACTAAAAGAAAAAAAGATATCTACATATTTATTAACGGATGAAATTGGTTTAACAGAATAGGTAGTCTGATAAGTATTGTGGCCTCCTCTGACAAGTGAAGGATATTCGGAATAATCAATAAAAAAATAACCTAATTTCTGAAAATAGGTCGAGATTAGTAAACCACCCGATTTAATACCCATGCCAGCCGGACCGGCAATCTTTATCGACAGGTAATCCATAGGTCTATTGTAACAAACGATTTTGGTGATTGAATCGACGGCATTATTGGATATAATTTACTTGTGTTTAAGATCCTCAAAAGATTTCATCGGTTTTTGCTGGCCTATAAAGGGCTATATATAATATCGATAATAGTGTCTACTTTGGCAGTGATTTTAGAGAATATCAGGCCATATTTTTATAAAATTTTAATTAACGACGCCACGAAGGGTAAATATGAACAATTACTAACAATATTATTGTTATACGGAGGGAGTTGGATAATAGCGGAATTATTGTCCAATTGGGCAAGTTTTTTGGGTTTTAGAATGGTGACACCGGCTTCGGCTGATGCCAGAAGAACAGTGTTTAGAAAAGTACAAGATTTGGATTTTGCCTATCATGTTGATAAAAATACAGGCTCATTAATTAGTGCTTTTAAACGGGGAGATAATGCCTTTTTTGACCTCTATATGACAATATACAGGGAAATAATTCCCATAATGGTCAGCATTGGGGTGATGTTTTTCTTTTTTGGTGAAGTGTCGATGAAGTTTGTATGGGTATTGTCACTACTTCTGGCTATAAACGGTGTGATAGCGGCAATATTAATCAAAAAAAACCTAAAAAAAAGAGCTGAGTTTAATGACGAAGAAGATAAAATCGCTAATATAATCACTGACAATCTAATCAACTACGAAACAGTTAAATTTTTTGCCCAAGAGAAACAAGAAGGGGACAGATTAAAAAAGGGATTTATACCTTGGACAATAAAATTATATGCATACGATAATGTATTTCGGATGATTGATATCGTAATTGGATCAATGTCCTTGCTTGCCATGACAGGAGTAATGTGGCTGATGCTATCTGATTTACAAAAAGGACTTTTAACCATTGGTGATTTTACAATGATCACAGCTTTTATGGGTGGATTTTATTATCGGTTTTTTGGGTTGATATGGAGTATTAGGAGAATTGCTAAACAATATACAGATATGGAAAAATATTTTTCTATCCTGGATCAGGAAGTGGTGGTTAAAGACGGCAATAATGACAAGCAGCTAAAGAAAGTAACAGGTAAAATTGAATTAAATAAAATTAGATTTATATATCCAAAAAATAAAAAAACAGTCTTAAATGGAATTAGCTTACAAATAAACCCAGGAGAATCAGTAGCCTTTGTGGGCAGAAGCGGGGCTGGTAAAACGACGCTGGTTAAATTAATTTTAAGATTTTATGATTTATCAGGGGGTCAAATACTAGTAGATGGAGTAGATATATCGACTCTTTCTAAAAGTCATTTAAGGTCATTTATTGGGGTGGTGCCACAGGAACCAGTTTTGTTTAACAACACAATTAGCTTTAATATCGGCTACGGTAAGAAAAGCAGTCTAAAAGAAATTGAGGCAGCAGCCAAAATGGCTAATCTAGAGAAATTTATCCAGAGTTTGCCTGAAAAATATAATACTATAGTAGGAGAGCGAGGAGTAAAGCTATCCGGCGGTCAAAAACAGAGACTAGCAATAGCCAGAGCTCTACTGATAAAACCAAAGATATTAGTGTTTGATGAGGCTACTTCTAATCTGGATTCGGAATCTGAGGGTAAAGTACAGGACGCATTATGGAAAACAGCCAAAAACAGGACAACACTGATTATTGCCCACAGGTTTTCAACTATAAAAAGAGCTGACAAGATCGTGGTGCTTGATAGAGGTAAGATTGCCGAAGTTGGGTCACACCAACAACTTTTAAATAACAAAGGACTGTATTTTAAGCTATGGAGTATGCAGTTTGTCAAAGGCGAACAAGATGATGGGATTGAAACCAGCGGAGGCGGATTGCTTGAAAACAACTAGATGGCTTTAAAAGAGAGTAAGAGTATTTTATACTGTAGTAATGCCTATCGATTTAAATAATAATCAGCTGGATAGATTAAAAAACCTGGGGATTGAAATAGGTGGAGGTAATGACTTTCATAAAAACATGATGGTTTCCTCCAGAAGAAATAATGGCTGGATGTTAGTAGTGGGTACTGGTTTGGTCGGAATGGCAGGCTTGGTTTTGATGGTGGCGGTAAAAAATAAATCTGCAGCCCCGACTAAGACTGAGATGGTGTTACAGGATACTGATAACCAAAAAGTGGCTCGAGTGACACCGGCTGATTCAATTCAAAAATACTTACTTACTTCGCAGCAATATTTATCTCAGGCAGTTCTAAAACAGGAAGATGGTAATAATCAGGAAACGACGGAACTACTAAATAAGTCGCTAAAAGAAACTGATTTGGCCATCACTAATTTTCCTCAGGACTATAGAGGCTATCAACAAAGAGGAAAAATTTATCAATCCTTAATATCTTCGTCAGACCCATTGACCGACCAGGATAAAACCTACACCAGCCAAGCTATCGCTGATTTTTTGGCGGCTTATAAACTAAATTCCGAAGTGGCAGAAATTAGCCGCGACTTGGCGACCTTGTACGCCAGGCTTGGTGATGCAAAAACGACAGTTTTTTATCTATCCTCTGCAATTAGGATTGAACCGACTAAGGCTCAAAATTTTTATGATCTAGCTAAAATCCAGAGCCAAGGGGGCGACATTGTGGGAGCACTGGAAACATACAAACAACTACTCTGGTTAGTGTCTGACAGTAATCAGAAAGATATGATCGAGAAAGAGAAGCAGACCCTTGAAGAAATATTGGCTCAGAATCCGGATGTGAAAAATAATAGACTGTTAACACCCACCACACCAACAGCAGGTCTGGCTGATGGGAAAAAACTACAAGCTAGTATTGCCGACGGAGTAGTAATAGCCGTAGGTACAGAAGCTAACGACTTAGAAGTGGCCGGGATGACTGATTCGAATGCCCTGTCTGGTGTGGGCAAATTAACCAAAGGCGAGGTGGATATAGAGATAAAAAATAGCAATGTTGGCGAAAAATCATTGGTTTATGTAACCATTACCAATGGTGGCAAGAATCAGACGCTAAGGGTGAAGTCAAAAACTGAATCAGGATTTCGAGTAGGTCTTGATGTGCCTTGCAACGAAGATATTGAATTTAAGTGGTGGATTGTGAACTAACCTATGGTTCGACAGTAGCATCGGGCGTAGGAGTAGCTTCAGAAGCTTCTGTTGGAACAGGTGAAGGCTCAGTTTGAGTAACTGGTGGTTCAAGTTCCTCCTCGGGAATATTTACCTGAGTTTCCTGACTGACTGTGGGTAGAGGCTCGGGTGTTTTGAGAGTAGGCTCTTCCTCTTGAGTCTGTGGCTGATTTTGTTTAACCAGCTTATCGTACTCTTCTCTCCAGGAGGCTAATTCTTTGTTCGCATTTTCGTAATCGGTGCTGTCAACAGGAACCAGTAAAACAGCTTGATTCAATCTATTGATGGCATCAGCCAACTTATTTAGATTTTTAGCTGTATGAGCCCAGTTATACCAACCGTTGGCGAAATCAGTTTTTCTAAGTAATACTTCTTCAAAAAGCCTGTCGGCGTTTTCGAACTGATTGGCGGCATAGTATAAACTACCCAGCTCCATTCTAACTAAAGGGTCAGATGGATCGAGAACGGCTGTTTGCTGATAAGCCTCAACGGCCCAATCAGGAGCACCCTCGACACTACCAATTAAATTTTTGTATATTGTAGCCAGATTTGACCAATAAATGGCTGAGGCACCGTCTAGGTCGATAGCTTGCTTGGCTTCACGAACAGCTTGTTGAAGAAGAACAGATATTTGCTGTTTGTCTTCTTCTGTCAGTTCCTCTTTTTGCGATAAAGACTGAGCTAGAGCAATATTGGTCTGGGAATAAAGTCTTCTGAGTTCGGCGTAATTTGGATCATAGCTGATGGCTTTGATCTGATTGTTGTAAACAGACAAACCATCATTTTGGGCTGTGGCTAAAATCGATTTTCTCAAATAAAATCTTGATAGTAGCTTTTTGGTGGATACCAGAAAACCAAAAGCAGAGAAGGATAAAACAACAACTGTGGTGATTAGAGGGAGAGTGTTGTATTTGGCTTCTCCAAGTACTAATTTAGAAGAGGTCGATTTTAGGGTACCAAATTTATGGGAAAAGACGAAAGCCATCAACCATAAACTCAACAGGTTGGGCGGAAAAACTAGGTTAATAAGAAAAACGACTAATAGTGGTACTAGTGTAGCCGGCTTTCTATTAGCAAATACTTTCTTTAAAGCTACTAAAGCCAAGATCAGATAAACAATACCTAGCTCTGTCCAGTAGTGGAAAAAACCTGACGAGGAATAAATAAATCTATCTTGCCAAAAAGGTGTTTGGTTGTACGAATAAGGCCTGAAGAGGTTAAAAGCCTTTAGAAAATTACTAATACCGACACCAAAGATGGGTGAATATTTAAAAGTGTCGGCTGTGATTTGCCAACCAATAACAAAATTAAGACCACCCCAACCAACTTTGGAAATTTTGTAAATAGTTAGAAACAAACCAAAACAAATAAGAGCCGTTTTGAAAATATCAAAAAGCATATTTTTGGCCTTTTTTTGCGATTTAACAAATAGAAGTCGGGCGCTCTCTACCGCCAAGAAAATGAAAAGACCCAGCTCGATCATTAGGGAACCGGTTAAGGACCAGTTTTTATCAATAGATAAAAGTGGTGACTTGGACGGCCACACTATGGGTAACTTTGATTCGGGCATTATAAAGGTAATTAGTGAAAATATGGTAGTCAGAAGACCAACAATTTTTAGATAGCCCATGTTTGACTGCCAGGTATTTTTTTGGTCTGTTTGAAGATAGAGAAAATACCAAATAAACAATGAGACGAAGCTACCCAAACCTCCGGGTTCGGATAGTGAATAAGCTTTGACAGATGGAGAAAGACGCAAGAAACTTATAAAAACCCAAAGGAGAAAAACAAAAAACAGGCCTAAGCCTCTGCCTAGATAAATCTTAGCCTGTTTGTCTTTTAATAGAGAAATAATCCAAATTAAAAGACCGACAAGAGCGGAGACAAACAGGTACCAGTTTTTACCAAAGGTATAGGCTCCGGAAACAAAAGGTAGGAAAAATAGGGGGAATAATACTAAGTTAATTTTGGTATAGATGTTTAATAGCTTTTTCATGTCTAAAGAATAACAGGAAAAAGGTCCGACTAACAACCATTAAGACCATGATTACACCGCATTATTTCTGATTGATTGATTAAGATCTTTTTTGAAAGCGTTAAGTCCGGATTGCCAAAAGTCAGGCTTGGATATATCAAGACCAATTGATTTGAAGATAGCTTGTGGCGATTGGCTTGTACCAGAGGACAAAAATCGATTGACTTGGTCTATAAACTTTGGATCTTTTTTGGTAAGCCCTTGTAGATATTTTGAAATTAATAAGCCTGAGGCATATGAATAGACGTAAAATGGATCTCGCAAGTGACTCCAGTAGACCCACCATGAAGAAAAACCACCAAGGTCAACAGAATCACCTAGATATGAATGCATGTGTTTAATAAAAAGATGGCTGATTGTCTTTTTTGACAAATAGCCTTTTTGACGAAACAAAAGGTGTAGTTCTTTTTGAAAGTTGTAACAGGCAACCTGACGGAAAATGGTACTGACTTCATCATCGAGTCTGGTCATAGTCAGATTAAAAAGATCTTCTGAAGATAAACCTTTTTTAATATTTTCTAAAACAAAGTTTTCAAAAAAGGTACTGGATACTTCGGCAGTGGCTAAACTGGTACCAAAATTGAGACCGTTTTGACAAGTGCGGCTATATTCATTGTTTAGAGCATGACCCATTTCATGGGCTAAGGTAGTCAGGTCACGCAATCGACCGGTATGATTTAAAAGAATAAAGGTTTTTGAAGTCAACATACCTGATGAACAGAAAGCACCATCTGTTTTCCCAATTTTAGGCAAAAAGTCAATTTGGCCTTTGGCTAAAAACTCCTGGAAAATTTTGGAATAATTTGGATCAAGGTCTTTTAGAGTCTGATCAACAATGGCTATAGACTTATTAATGGAATATTTGGGGAGACTTTTTGATAAAGAAACTGTTTTCCAGAAATAGGGAATGGTAGACCTTTTGAGTAACTTGGCTTTGAATTTATAGTAATCACGGGAGAGCTGAAAGTTTTTAGTAACCGTACTGACCATGGTGTCGACGACCACGGGAGGAATGTCGTCTGACAATAATCTGGCTGAATCGGGACGATCGAAAAGTCTCAGCCTGTCTTCGATATATTTATCTTCCAGTACTGAATTTAGTTCTGATTCGGCTACGTCTGCTAACTGGTCGACAATATCTGTAAAAGCGGCTGCGGCTGAACTGGCTACAGGAAGTTCGGGATAATCAACTAAACTGGATATTTTTGAAAAAGACATGGTTTTGGTTTTTTTGTTGGTATCTAAAACCTTTCTTTCAGATTGGCTTAAAAGTCTTGAGGTCATTTTGACCCAATTGCCATAAGAGACCTGAGATTTGAGATTAATAATTTTTTCCTGATCGTCGGTCAAAAGATGCTGGCCATGAGCAAAAAGATTTTTTAAAAAGTTTTGGTATGGCTTTAACAGAGGGGACTTTAAAAATTTATTTTGGTCTTTTTTGGGAATTTTAGATAGATTCAGAAGAAAAAATTGAATATCATTTTCGATGTCCCTGGTAGCAAAAGTTAGTTTGTTTAGTTTGGCAGATATAAGTGAGCTGTTTTCGGCCAATGATTGGCGAAGGGATAGATAATAATCAACATTACCTGAAGTAGAAAAATTACTTACCCACAAATCATAAGCCTTTAAGGCTTTATAAAGAGACTTGACAGAAGTTAAGTAAGATTTATTTTTTTGGTAACGAGTAATAAATTGGTAGGCTTTAAATTTGGCCTGTTTAGTATCTTTCTTAAGAGCCGGATCATTTAAGCTTGTGTATCCTAAAGTCGATTTAAAATCCCAACTGGTTTTAATCATATTGAATTATATAGCAAAGCGGACTTTAACTGATTGATTTCAGATTTAGTTAAAGATCTATAACAGCCAGTTTTTAGAGTACCGATATCGATTGGGCCTATGGATACTCGGTGAAGAGTTAATAAATTTAAATGGAGCTGAGCAAACATCAGACGAATCTGTCTTTTGATACCCTGATACAGGCTAATTTTGAGAGTGGTAATTTTGTTTCTAGTATCGACAATACTGACATCTGACTTGGCTAACTTTTGGCCATTTATGGTTAAACCTGATCTGAGTTGGCGGATATGTGTTTGGGTAACAGGACTAGTGGTGGTGACTAAATAAGTTTTTGGCAGATGATATTTGGGGTGAGTGATTATGTTGGCCAGACTGCCATCATTAGTCAATATAATTAGTCCCGATGAGTTGTAGTCGAGTCTGCCAACAGGATAGAGACGTAAGTCTGACTTGACGATATCCAGGACTGTCCGGCGTCCCCTATCATCTCTGGTGGTAGTCAGGACTCCAGAGGGTTTGTTTAAAATAATGTATTGATACTGCTGGTTGGCTATTTCTACGGGTCTACCGTCAACTAGGATTTTGTCCCGTGACGAATTAATTTTTTGACCTAAACTGGCTTGTTTTTGGTTAACAACTATCCTGCCTTCGGCTATCAGCTTGTCAACCTGCCTGCGACTGGCAATGCCAAGACCAGCTAGATATTTATTTAATCTAACTAACATGTGTCAGATAAAAGACTAAGAGAGTTAGATATAAGCTACAAGTAACAGTTGAGGTGAGTTGATAAACAATATAAATAGAGTTATTCGATAAACTCTTAAGACCATAATCATAAGGGCGGTATTGACCACCATTAAACTGTTGAAATAGCCAATAAATTATTTCAATAAAATACCTAAGTGACAGGAAGATCAAGAGCAAAGTTATAGAAAAACTCAGATTATAAAACGCTGTGATAATTACAATAAGCAAAAAAGGGTAGATAACCAGACTGTCTCCTTTGACAAAAATTGTTAAAAACCTTTGCCAAAAACGTGGAGACTGATAAAAATTTTTATCATCCATAAACATGACCTATTTTATCAAAAAAACTCCCCCACCCTATTGGGTACGGGGGAGTGTTAAATACAAAATAACTTTAGCCGAGTCTGGCAGCGTCTTCTTTACTTAAAATTTTGAAGAGCTTAATCTCTTGGCCATCCATATTAACGGTGGCTCTAGCGGCTTTTCGGCCATTTTTCATGGTAATAACTTCGACTTGTGAGTCGTCGACGTCAACACTTTTTCTTAGTTGGACACTATAGAATTTCATTGATTTTCTTAATTTATAAAAGCTACTTTGTAGTAGCCTAAGCACAAATATAAACGACTATTTTAGCTTTGTCAAACCTAGGCCACAAAAAAGCAGGCTAGAAACCTGCTTTTTTGCCGTAAATCCTGACTACTTTCTTTTTTTAGCTACTTTCTTTTTTGGAGCTGCTTTTTTAGCTGGTTTGCGGGTAACTTTTTTGACAGCCTTTTTGACTGGCTTCCTTTTAACAGGTTTCTTTTTGACTGGCATCGATATCACCCCCTCTGTAATTAATTATTAAATTCTAAACAATAAAGAACTTATAATATTTGGTTGGTTGGGATAAAAATAAATATTGTATCTAAAAAAATTAAAGATTTATTTTACCTATTTGTCAATGTATCAAGTGAATAAATACGATATACTAGGCTTATGGACAACAGGATTAAATATAATCTAATAACCCGAAACTGTCAGGAAGTACTGACAGAAGAAGATTTAAAGAAATTAATTGAATCAGGAAAAACAATTAACCACTATATTGGCTTTGAGATATCGGGACTGGTGCATTTGGGAACGGGGTTATTGTCGATGGGTAAGATTGCCGATTTTTTGAAAGCAGGAGTGAAGTGTAAAGTATTTTTGGCTGACTTTCACACTTATCTAAATAACAAACTGGGTGGTGACTGGGAAAATATTAGGTGGGCTTCGGAAAACTATTTTAAACAAGCTTTAGTGGCATCTTTACTGTGTTTTGGAGTAGACGAGAAACAAGTTGAGTTTATTAGCGGAGAGAAATTATATAGGGAAAATCCAAAACAATGGGAAAATTTTATGAGGGTTGGCAAACACATTACCCTATCAAGAAACTTACGAAGTATTTCGATTATGGGCAAAAAAATGGGTAACGATGTAGATATGGCCACCTTGTTTTATCCACCACTACAGGTGGCTGATATTGTAACCATGGATATTAACCTGGCTCACGCTGGCATGGACCAAAGGAAAGCCCATGTAATAGCCAGACAAGTGGTCGGTAAAGTAAGAAGTGATGGCCAGATTCCGGTAGCTGTTCACCAAAACTTAATTGCCGGTCTAACAGGCCCGGAAACTGGTAAAAATGATGAGGAAAGTATGAAGATGAGCAAGTCGAAGCCCGGAAGCGCTATATTTGTCCATGACAACCCGGATGAAATAAGAGCAAAAATAAAAAAAGCTTATGGACCACCTCAAATAGTTGAATTTAATCCCCTACTAAACTGGGTAGAAACATTAATTTTCTGGGGAGAGAAGGAAAGTGAAATTGGCTTTGAAATTAAAAGACCGGAAAGGTATGGAGGGAACATAAGTTATTACAAAATGAGCCAAATAGAGAGTGATTATAAAAGTGGCAAACTATTTCCACTTGACTTAAAGAACGGATTGGCTGATTGGCTGATAGAAAAACTGGAACCAGCCAGACTTCATTTTGAAAATAAAAACAACAGGAATGCATTAGAAAAAATGAGGAAGTTGTTGAATTAGAAGATCCTGGCGCTGTCTAGAAGCTTTTTCATGTTGATACTTGCCTGGCAAATAACCTTGTCAGCAGCTCCGTAATATACGTACAAAACACCATCGACTACAACCGCCCCGCAAGGAAAAACAACATTGGGATAGTCACCAAAAATTTCCCACGGATCAGAGGGTTCTAAGATAGGAAAGAGGGATCGATAAATTACTTGCCTGGGTTCGATACCCTCTAGGATCATAAAACCCACTCTGTATTGTTTGTCAACGGAGCTAACTCCGTGATAAAGAAGGAACCAGCCGATATCGGTTTTAATGGGCGGAGCAGCAATGCCAATTTTTAAACTATCCCAAAACCTTTCCCTGGGGTTAATGGAAGATTCTTTTTCTAACCAAAGATCCGAGGAAAAATCCAGACTATCAACATAATCAATGGCAATATCCTGACCGTGGACCCGATGGAATATTACATACTGATCACAGGTTTTTTCCGGCAGAAGACAGGTGTTTTTGTCATCAGCACCCGGAGGTGATATTAACTTTGGTTCGGTCCATTGCCAGGATTTGTTGAGAAAATCAGCAACTTTAATTGAAGTTTTAGCTACCCGTGGTGGATTAATACCATCATAAGCCGTGTAAAACATGTAATAAGTATCCCCAATTCTGGTAATCCTAGGGTCTTCGCAACCCGACAGACCATTGGTCTGTTTTTTTTGCTCAAAGTCAGCCCTGGGGATATAAATAGGTTCATCAAAGGTTTTGAAATCAACCCCATTGGTGCTTTCAGCTAAGCCCAAGGTGGAAGTATTGTCACGGGACAAAGCCCTGTAAACAAGATAAAATTTGCCTTGGTCATAGATGGCAGCCGGATTAAAAACTGCTTTGGCCTGCCAATAACTATCCGGATTAGGTTCAATGATCGGATTTTGAGGGGATTTAGTCAATTTGGGAGGAAAAAACGAGGGACGATCACTGAGGCTGGACTCAAGACAACCGCATTCGAGTTCGGAAACGGCACAATAGTTGTCAGCCGCACCGAAATAAACTATTAATTTTTTGTCACTACGAAGGACTCCCGAAGGGAAGACGACTTTGGGTACTTTACCATCCTTACCAAAACCAGGCTCAGGTTTAACAAAAGGATAGGCAGTTCTTTTGAGAATTTTCTGGGGATTATTTTTGTCAAGTAAGGCAGCTTCGATACCGAATAAAGTTCTATCAGGAGTGGAATACATCTGAATATGACTATAAATAAGCAGCCAACCTTTATCTGTAAGTAAAGGAGGGGCACCGATTTCAACTTGATCAGTATTTATTCTGGATAAATCAACAGTAAATTGATAGTGATTTTGATACCATTGATGCCAAAATTCCTGGTCAAAAAAATCTTTAAAATTTGAGGTCTGGGCCAGGGCTATCCTGGATGGAGGATTGTCTGTATCAACAGTTAAGGCAATGACATATTTTCCATTTACTTTTTCGGGAAAAAGTGTGGCAGCTTTGGCATTAAAAGGAGTAATTAGATGTTTGCTATCGATAGTCTTAAAATCTTTGGTAGTAGCCAGAGCAATTTTTATACTACCCGGATTGGCTGGAAAAGAAGAAATTGCAGTATAGAAAATGTAGTAAGTATCCCCTATTTTGGTAACCCTAGGATCTTCACAACCAAAAAGTTCCCAATCAAATTCGGGCCAAATAAAGGTATGTCTATTAGTAAAGTTATTAACACCATCAGGGCTTTCGGCTATACTGATGGTAGACAGACTCATATCATGACCCTGATAGTTTTTGGTTTCGGATTGACTTCTGTAAAGGACATAAACTCGACCATCGTGTTCGATGGGGCATGGATTAAATACAGCCGATGTTTCCCAGGGATTGGTTGGATCCGGGGATAAGATAATTTTTTTGCTCATATTTTCTTTAGGGTAACCGGTTCAAGATCACTTTTGCCGTTGTTTTTTAACTGGTCGATAAATTGATCAAGCGGAGCAGTGGCTAAGCAGACATGAGAGTCGGCACCACCGTAATAAACAAATAAGGTATCTTTAATAATAACAGCCCCACACGGGTAGACAACTCCAGCTTTAAAACCAATATTGTCATACCACATATCAGGCTCAATAATTGGATAGGCGCAACGGTACAGAACCTGAGTTGGGTCGTTGAGTTTTAGAAGCATGGCACCAACCAGATAGCGACTGGCATCTTTATCATCAACAGACTGATAGATTAAAAGCCAGCCATCTTTGGTCTTCAGAGGTGGTGAGGCCGTGCCGATCTTTCGGCTATCCCACCACAAAGGAGATCTGGGAGTGATCTTATAAAGACCTTTTAAATATTGACCTGGTTGAAAATCAAGACTGTCTACGAAATCTATTAAAATGTTGGGAAAAATTCGGTGAAATATTACGTATTTTCCACCGATTTTTTCAGGTAAAATACAAGCACTTTTATCGACAATGTTGGGAGGAGATATTAGAACTGGTCTTTCCCAAAGCCAACGGTGGGCTAGAAAGTCAGTAAGGGCGATTGAAGTGATAGCAATACGGGGAGGATCCCAGCCATTAAAAGCAACATAAGTCATATAAATACGATTATCAATTTTGGTAATACGAGGATCTTCACAACCCTCACAACCTCCGGCTGAGGTAAAACTAAAATTAACCACTCCTTTGCGACCTTTTTCAAAAGGTTCCATCGGAACGTAGCAAGGATAATTTTGTTTGAAATCAACGGTATATCCATCCAAGCTAGTAGCGTATCCTAATACTGATTGATAATCAAAACCTTGGGCTCTATATAGTATGTGGACTTTCTCGGCTTCATAAATGGCGGCAGGATTGAAAGTAGTAAACGCCTCCCAGGAGTTTTGGGAATTGGGTGAAATTAAAGGGTTAGTAACAGGCTTTTTAAGAAAATTGGACTTTCTTAGTTCGACTTGGTGGTTAATTTTATAAAATGGATAGACGACTGTATAGATAGCATGGTTTTTTAGGTACCAATAGGAAACTATCTTGGACTTAATTTTTGTGACAGCCAAAAATTGAATTGACCAGTCCTGCCAAGATCTAGGACTTTGCCAAACTGGCTGGTGATGGCGCCAAATAATTTTATTGGCTGAATTTAGTCCAGCTACTCCGACAATGATATCCTGGTTTTGATGATAGTGATAAAAGAGTAATTTGTCTTGTTTGGTAGAAACAATACCTTCGGGAATAATTGCACTTGGTGGAATATATTCACTGCCGGGTGCAAGTAACGGAGATAGGTTGGTTAGATCTGGTGTCGAGAGACTGGCTGTTTCTAATAGTTTGGTTGGTTTAACAGGCTGAAAATCAAAACCGTCAAGAGATTTAAAAAAATATTTCTTTGAATTTAGCTTTATAAGCAGATGGGGTTTTTGTGCGGACACAAAACAGGAAACCTGTTTAGTTTTTGAGTCTAATTTGACTAATTTTTTCAAAACATTCATATCCAGCCGCAACCATTTTCTAAAAGATTATAACCAGTGTCTAATCAGGCAACAAGATATCAATTTGAAATTGATCTTAAAAATTTGTCCAAGTTTTGCTGAAAATTGTTATCATTTTTTATTCCAACCCAAGGATCACCCGGATTGACTATATTGACAACGACTATATCGGCACCGTTGAAAAGAGCTGATCGCATTTCTACTTGGTCAATGCCTCCGGCGGCACCGACTAAGATATCCCACTTACCTTTAATCTTGGCGATTTCTTTATATTGGATAACCTTACCAAAAGAATTTTCTTCATCTCTACCTCTGTGAACATAGACCATATCCGGAACGACATTAGCTTTCCACAATACTCTAAGAGGATTACTGACATGAATCATATCAACAGCTGATTTAACACCCAACTGTTGGCATGAATCAATAAAAATTTTTAGAGTTTCTGCAGAGGAATTTCCGGTAGCAGTAACAATATCTGCCCCCATCTGAGAACAAAGTAAAACCTCTTCCTTGGCTCCATCAACAATTTTTATGTCAGCCACAACCTGATAAGGCCAATATGATTTGATTTGGGATATAACGGATATACCCTCCCTCTTAATAAGTGGAGTACCAGCCTCAATAATAATACCAGGGTCTTTGGGTATCCTGGTTATCAACCTGACAAAATCCTGATAGGAATTATTAAAGGCCAACTGGAGAAAATGTCGGATTCTTGGCACTTTTTTACTTTTTTAAACCAAACAAATCAGAAGGCAAAGTTAGAATAATTTTCTCAGACGGGTCGGCTGAAATTTCTTTAAGCGTCTGGAGGGTTCTTAAAGGCAGAGCACCGCTTGATTTTGACAAAATGGTTGCGGCTTCTGCAAGTTTTTTAGCAGCTTCTTTCTCACCCTCGGCTTTGATAACCCTGGCTTTTCTATCTCTTTCAGCCTCTGCCTGCTGAGCCATGGCTCTTTTCATATCTGATGGAATTTCAATATTCTGTATTTCTATAGCGGGGATATCGACTCCCCAATTTTCGGCAGCCTGATCGACGATTAACTTGATCTGGTCAGCAATACTGGTTCTCTGGGACAGAAGATCATCTAAAGTAACGCTACCAACTACGTCCCGTAGAGCTGTTTGTGATTTAGCTGAAATTTGACGGCTATAGTTTTGAACTTTAAAAATAGCAGTGGACGGATTAACTACCTTGAAACGGACAATACCATCGATCATACAAGAAACATTGTCTATGGTAATAGCCTCCTGGCTGGGAATATCCATAACCTGCTCTCTGATATCAACCAGAGTCATGGTTTCAATAAAAGGGAATAGAAAATTTAGACCCGGTGAGATTGTCCGAGAATATTTACCAAGATTGACAACTAAACCCTGATAGCCTTCTGGGACAATTTTTATGAAAGCGGTAATTAAGATAAAGGCTAGGATAATCAATACGATAATCATTTGTGTGTTTCTATAAAACTATAACTAGGTGAGTATAAACTATAACGGCTAAGACTGGCAAGCTTACTAATTGATTCTATTAAATCTTTTTTTGACAAATCCAGATTTGATTTGTCTGTGGTATTGCCTTTTAGATAGGTAATATCACCAAAGGTAATATAATATTTACCTAAAACGAAAAACTTGGCTATGTCTGTTTTTGATTTAATTGTGATTTGCTTTTGAATAATCTTACCGTTAAGACCAATTCCAATTGGAACTATGGGAGCACCCGTTTCCATAGCTAATCTAACTGCTCCGGAAAAGATAGATGTTAGTTGACCATCAGATAACTTACCTTCAGGAAAAATTAAGATACTTTGACCCGATCTTAACTTTAACAAGGCTTGTTGATACGCATACTTTCCCTGATTATCGACAACTGGAATATGACCTGATTTTTTTAGTAGATAGCCAATGATCGGGATATTAAAAACTGAGTAAGTTAACAAGATAGATACACGGTCTTTTAGAACGGCTGTTACCATAAGAGGGTCAAGGGTTGAAGGATGGTTAGCAGTATAAATCTTGGGGCCACTGTGGCCGTGGGTCACACTGTTTGATCTTAACCTGATAAAGGGTTTAGCTACGACTAAAATAATTAGCCTGATAATAATATAAACGAAGTGATTGGACACAAGTATTAGTATAACTTATTTAGTTTTTTGGTATAATTGATGAGTTCGGAATTAATAATTAACCGAACAAGTTATATTTTCGTAAAGTAATGAACAAAAAACTTTTTGTCGGCGGATTGTCGTTTACATCCACCGAAGATTCTTTGAAAGCTGCTTTTATGCAGGCTGGTAATGTTATTTCTGTAATCATCATCAAGGATAAATTTTCCGGAAGATCCAAAGGTTTTGGATTTGTGGAAATGGAGACCGAAGAGGAAGCCAAAAAAGCCATGGAGATGTGGGAAGGTAAAGAATTGGATGGCAGAGTGATTCATGTCAATGAAGCCAGACCAATGGAAGATAGGCCCAAAAGAGACTTTCAACCAAAACAATAAAATTAAGTAGTTAATTTTTTAACCCCGCCGTGGCGGGGTTTTTGGTGGAATAATAACAGCAGACGTGGTAAATAATCTACCACGATAATTGGAAAATGACGGATCTTTTTTTAGAAGTTTATTTAATTTAGGCCAATTAATATAATTGCCAAATATTTTGACAAAATCATTTTCACTAAAAGCATCTGCTTTAAAGCAATCGTTTTTTTCCCAGAAATCGTAGATTTTTTTCTCCGTAGTAGCAGGATCATATACAGAAGGCAAGTTTTGCATAATATAACCTTTCCAAATATCACTAATTTAAACGTTATGAAGAGATTCTAAGATATGTAAAGTACTCCATTAATCAAAGTTTGAAAACATTTTAGACCAATAAGGAGTATATCACAAGTAACCATCTTTTTTATTTTCTTGATCATATATAAAAAGTAATTTATTATATTAAACGTATAAGTTTAGTAACAAATTTGAAGATCAACAAATAAGCTAATATAATTAAATTATTACAAACACAGTATTAAAATTATGACCCTTGAAAAATATTAAAGTACAAGTTGATTATTTGATCATTAATTGGTCGT